>JABXIJ010000013.1 GCA_013373105.1 Flavobacteriaceae bacterium
AAAACCAAGACGATAAAAACAAGCCTAACAAAAACGATAAAAAAGACGAAAAACAAAAGCCTAAACCTAATCAAGGAAAAATGTCTCCTCAACAAATTAAGCAGTTGTTAGAAAGCTTAAATAACGAGGAAAAAAAGACACAAAAGAAAATGAACGCTAAAAAGGCAAAAGGTAAAAAAACAAAACAAGAGAAAGATTGGTAAATTAATTGTGGCATAAAACAATGAAATTTAAATTTTACATAGCAATAGTATTTACATTTTTTAGCTTAGCATTCTTTGCTCAAGAACCAAAATTATCGGTTACAGTTAGCAAAAACAAGCTAGGCTTAAATCAACGTTTGCGTGTTGAATTTTCTATAAATAAACAAGGTGCAGATAATTTTACACCTCCAGACTTTAAGAACTTTACTGTAATACAAGGCCCAAGCCAATCTGTTAGCCAATCTTGGATTAATGGAAAAGTGAGTTTTTCACAGTCATATTCTTACATCATAAAACCAAAAAGAAAAGGTGAACTCATTATAGAATCTGCAAGTATTTCACTTGAAGGTACTAGAATTGATTCTAAAATGATGAAAATTGTAGTATTAGATCCTGTAGATATACCTGATGATCCAAATGATCCAAATTATATTGCAGAACAAAACATTCATTTAGTTGCAGAAGTTTCTAAATCAAGACCATATGTTGGTGAAGGAATTTATGTTGAATACAGATTGTATGTTAGTGAAAATGTAAGTGTTTATGATACTTCTGTAACAGAAGCACCTCAATACAATGGTTTTTGGAATCAAGAGATTAAAGTAGGAAGTTATCCTGTAAAAATGGGTAAATATAATGGTGAGCAATACAGATATATTGTACTCCAAAAAGCATTACTAATTCCAACAAAAACTGGAAACCTTACTATTGATCCAATGAAAATGGATATTGTAATTGGTGTTCCAACAGGAAGAGCAGATTTTTTTGGAAATGTAATGACAAAAAACATTAAGAAAGAATTTTCATCTGCTAAAAAAGTTGTAGTTCCTAAAAGCTTACCTTTAGAAGGTAAACCAGATGGATTTACAGGTGCTGTTGGTGATTTTAATTTTGATGTTTCTCTTAGCAAAAATGCGTTAAAAGCAAATGAATCTTCTCAAATAAAAGTGGTTGTTTCTGGAAAAGGAAATTTAAAATTATTTGAGTTACCAACTGTTGAAACTCCTTCTGAGCTTGAGAAATATCAACCAGAAAGAAAAGAAAGTGTTAGGGTATCTACAAATGGTTTAGCTGGTTCTATATCAGACATTTATACTGTTGTTCCACAATTTAAAGGAAAGTACAAAATTCCTGATGTTAGTTTTAGTTACTTTAACCCAGAAACCGAAAAATACAACATAATTTCAACAGAAGACTTGTATGTAGACGTGTTAGAAGGTAAAGAAATTTCTACAATTAAAACAGGATCTAAAGTCGAAAAACAAGCAGTAACATTAAAGGGTAAAAGTTTTAGATTTATACAAACTAAAAGTGAGTTTTTAACTGAAGAGAGTGAAGATTTTTACAATTCTAACCTATTTTACATTCTATTATTTATTCCACTTTTAGCAATTCCTGTTGGAGTTTTAATCGCTAAAGCTAACAATAAAAGAAATAGCGATGTAATTGGTAGAAAGCAAAGAAAAGCAGAAAAACTAGCTAAAAAGTATTTATCTGAAGCTAAAAAACATTTAGAAAATAAAGAAGCATTTTATGAAGCACTAGAAAGGGCTTTACACAATTATTTAAAAGCAAAATTAAAAGTTGAAACATCAGATATTAGTAAAGAACGAATTTCTGAAATCTTAGTAAAAAAGAAAGTAGAAGATTCTACCATAAAACAATTTATAGAAGTGCTTGAAGCTTCAGATTTTGCAAGATATACACCTGTAACCAATACAGAAATGAAAGCCGAATTTGAAAAAGCTAAAGAAGTAATTGTTCAATTAGATAAGCAGTTGTAATATGAAAAAAATTGTAATTCTATTTTTATGTATTGCTAGCACATTATCTGCACAAAACGTTGATGAGTTATTTGATGATGCAAACAATCTATATAAAAATGAAAAGTTTGATGATGCTTTAAAAGCCTATAAACAAATAGAGTCTAGAGGCTATATTTCTTCAGAGTTGTTTTACAATTTAGGAAACACATATTACAAACTAAACAAAGTTGGCCCCTCTATATATTATTATGAAAAAGCGTTAAAATTAGCCCCATTAAATGAAGACGTTAAAAATAACTTAGTCTTTGCACAAAGGCTAGCTTTAGATAATATTGAGGAGTTACCACTAACCGTTTTTCAAAAATTAAACAAAAAGTTTTTACAACAATTAAGTTACAATCAATGGGCAATAGTTAGTATAATATTTTGCTTTTTAGGAAGTTTATTCTTTCTACTTTTTTACTTTTCTAACATTTCTTCTAGAAAACGATTTACTTTTATCTTAAGTATTATAAGTTTTATACTTTTAGTCATTTCATTTGCTATTACAGTAAATCAATATTCATTTGAACAAAAAAACAAAGTAGCTATTGTATTTGCTGAAGAAACTGAAGTTAGAAATGCACCTACTTTAACATCAGAAGAAGTTTTTACTTTACATGAAGGTACAAAAGTAGTAGTACTAGATGCACTTGATAATTGGAAAAAAATTAAAATTGCAGACGGTAAATTAGGTTGGATAATTGCTGATGAAATTAAATTAGTAGACTAATTAATTAACCTCCTTTCTTTTTCTTATATTGCATTATATATTTTCATGCAATGAAAGCTAAACTTGCGTTTTTTTTGGGGCTTACTTTTATAAGTTTTATCACAACACCTTTGGTTATTCAACTTATTGATGATGCCAAAGAGATTGTTGCTAGTTATGATTTGTCTGAAGAAGAAAATAATAATGAGTTTGAAAATGATATTGATTTGGAACTTAAATACAATTATTTAGAGTTTTCCATTAATCATAATCAAAGCACAAAAAACAACTCAGTTTTATCAGTTTATTATATACTAGAACCAAGTAGTATATGTACTCCACCACCTGAATTTGTTTTATAAATCTTAACAAAACAATTCCTTTTTTTAATCATCAACCATTCTAAATTCTAAAATTTAGACCAACTCATTTATTTATGTTCAAGTATATTAAAAACGATTTACCATCAAGTATTGTAGTGTTTTTTGTTGCCTTACCTTTATGTTTAGGTATTGCACTAGCTAGTGGAGCTCCACTCTTCTCTGGCTTAATTGCAGGTATTATTGGAGGTATTGTTGTTGGTGCATTATCAGGTTCAAAAATTGGTGTAAGTGGTCCTGCTGCAGGTTTAGCAGCAATTGTGTTAACAGCAATTGGATCTTTAGGAGGTTATGAAAACTTTTTAGTTGCTGTAGTTTTAGGAGGTATTATTCAACTTTTATTTGGAGTATTAAGGGCTGGTGTAATTGCATATTACTTTCCATCGTCTGTAATTAAAGGAATGTTAACAGGTATTGGTATTATAATTATTTTAAAACAAATTCCTCATTTCTTTGGTTACGATGCAGATTTTGAAGGCGATTTAGCTTTTGTTCAAAATGATGGAGAAAACACTTTTACAGAGCTTTTAAAAACAGTAGACAATATTAGTATAGGGGCTACTATTATTGGTTTGGTGAGTCTTGGTATTCTTCTTATTTGGAGTAATGTATTAGCTAAAAAAAGTAAAATATTTGAACTTATTCAAGGGCCTCTAGTAGCAGTTGTAGTTGGTATACTTTATTTTACGTTCACACTTGGCAATACTAAATATGGTATTAGTACAGAACATTTAGTTAAAGTTCCTGTACCAGAAAATATGGATTCTTTTCTGAGTCAGTTTAGTTTTCCAAACTTTGGTGTAATTCTTAAACCAGAAATATGGGTTACTGCCTTTACCATTGCTTTAGTAGCAAGTTTAGAGACTTTATTATGCGTAGAAGCAACAGATAAAATAGATCCTCACAAAAATGTAACACCAACCAATAGAGAGCTACTTGCTCAAGGAACTGGAAATATAATTTCTGGTTTAATTGGTGGTTTACCAATTACACAAGTTATTGTTAGAAGTTCTGCAAATATTCAATCTGGTGGTAGAACAAAATTATCTGCAATTATTCATGGTTTCTTCTTATTAATTTCAATCATTTTAATTCCTACTTTATTAAATAAAATACCACTTTCTGTACTAGCAGCTGTACTATTTGTTGTGGGTTATAAGTTGGCAAAACCATCTTTATTTAAGAAAATGTGGAATCTAGGTTGGAAACAATTTACACCATTTATTATTACCATTATAGGTATTGTTTTTACAGATCTTTTAAAAGGTATTGCAATGGGTCTTGTAGTAGGGGTTATAATAATTCTTATTAAAAGCTTTCAAAACTCACACTTTTTACACAAAGAAGGAGAAGATGTTGATGATGGCAAAATTAAAATGACTTTTGCAGAAGAAGTTACTTTCTTTAATAAAGGTGCAATTTTAACAGAGTTAGACAAGCTTCCAAAAAACACTTATTTAGAATTAGATGTTAGTAAAACTACCTATCTAGATCATGATATTATTGAAATACTCGAAGACTTTAAAATTAAAGCTAAAGAAAGATTTATAACTATTAAATTGATTTCTGAAAAAGGCGTTGTTGAAAACCCAGAGAGTTTTATTAATTATTTACATCAAGATAAAAAGAGTAAAAAATAGTTTTTCACTTTAATAAATAGTAGAATCTTCATTAGTAGGCTCTTCTTTCTTTTCTTTAAAAAATCGTAAAGAAGAATTATCCTCATCTAAAATAGCAGGAAAAAGTGTTGGCACTATAGATTGTATAGGGTAATATAAAATTGATTCTTCTAGAGTTTCTTCTTCTACAAAAGGTATCGTTTTATTAAATCTATTAAAAAATAGAAAAATAACACTTAAAATAACTGCAGACTTTAGTGTAGCAAATAAACCACCAAGAGCTTTATTTAATAACCCTAAAGCTGTAATATCTGCAAGCTTTGTTAGTACTTTTCCAACAAAAACAATGGTTAATACCACAATTAAAAAAGTAGCAATAAAGGCTACTATTTTATTGGTTTGATGAGACCATTTTAAAACTGACCCTTGTAAAAAATTCTCTATATAAAACGAGAAATGAATGGCACAAAATACTCCTGCAATAATTGCTACTAAAGAGGCAACCTCTGCAAAAAATCCATTAATTATACCTCTCACAAAAGCAATCAATAAGATTACTAGAATTACAATGTCAAAAACGTTCACACTTAATTATTTCTGTAAATCTACACTATATTTTTACAAATTAAAAATGCAGAGTATCTTTACACTTTAAAATTTTAAGGTGGATAAAAGTAATAGTTTAAAAGAGCAATGGGATTTTTTAGTAAATAAACTATCTGCAGATTTTTCTGATGGTGATGCATTAAATGTAGATGGTATTATTTATTTGGTAGGTGTACAAGAACTTGGGCAAGGTTATCGAAAATTCAAAAAAGATGAAAAGGTAAATTTAATGCACATTGCCATTTGTAAACTTTTGGAACCTTATGGTTATTATGAATTCGATTTTTTTGATGATGATGGATGGCCACATTATAAAATAGTTAATGAATTACCCAACTTAAAACCTGGTGAACAAACAGTATTAATGAAAGAAGCTATTATTAATTATTTTACTGAAATAGATTACTTCAATAATTAAGTAACACTTAATTTTCGAATCATTATTGAAAAAAGCTTAGGGAAAAATCGTTTAACATAAACACCAAGTTTTTCTTTAGCTCCAGCAATATAAACTTCCTCTTTTTTCTTTAAAATTGCAATGGCCATTAACTTTGCAAAGCGCTCAGGTTGAATTCCGTTTTTAGTTGCAGTATCCATTTTTTGTTGTGCAGAGCCATCACCTGTTAAAGCATTTATTGAAATATTAGTATTTACAAAACCAGGACAAACCAAAGTTACAGCAATATTATCTTTATAGTGTTCTGCTCGTAAACTATCGAAAAAACCATGCAATGCATGTTTACTTGCAGCATATGTAGAGCGTAAAGGTGTACCAATTTTACCAACTATACTTGTTGTTGCTACTATATGACCTGATTTATTTTTAATAAAATGTGGCAATATAGCTTTAGTTAACGCTATAGTTCCAAGATAATTAATATCCATTATTTTCTTATCAACTGCAATACTGGTGTCTTTAATTAAAGAACGTTGACTAATTCCTCCATTATTTACAAGAATATCTATTTTACCAAATGCTTTTAGGGCTTCTACCACTTTAGCTTCTAAATTAGTAAAGTATTGCAAATCAAGAACAACAATTTTAACATCATCAGTATTTTTACATTGCTTTTTTACCAATGCAAGTTCAGCCTCTTTTCTTGAAGACAGAATTAATTTTGCATTTCTATTGGCTAATTCTAATGCTAATGCCTTTCCAATACCTGATGAAGCTCCTGTAATCCAAACCACCTTATTAGTAAAATTCATATTGCAAGTATTTTCACGTTACAATATACTTAATTTAAAAGAGAAATAGTACTTTTGGTTTAACTCCAACAACAAATGCAGTGAACTATAATATTTAAAAAATACTATGTTAAAAAAGCTACTAAGTCTTGTTGTATTAGTTTCATCTACCATTTTTTCACAACATACTGTTAAAGGTTATATTAGCCCTAATTTAAAGTCTGATTGGGTTATTTTATATAGAATTGAAGGAACTCAACAAGTATTTATCAATAACACTACAATAAAAAAGGATTCCCTAAACATAGGTGGTAATCTACAAGCTGTTGGTAGTTTTCAATTTAAATTACCAGCCAATGCAAAGCCAGGATCTTATAGAGCTACCTATTATAGACTAGAAGAAACTGGTTTTATAGATTTTTATTACAATAAAGAAAACATAGAGTTTATTTTTAATCCTGAATATGCACAACAAAGTGTTGCTTTTGCAAAGTCTAAAGAAAATAATTTCTACAAAAATTATTTAGCTGAAATTACTGTTGCCCAAGAAAAAATTGATAGTATTCAAATAGCATATATTCAAGATAATTCTTTAAAGTTAGATTCAGAATATCAGCAAGCGGTTACAAAATTTAATGCTGTACAAAAAAAGTTTGAGAACGAATCTAAAAACATGTATGTCTACGATTTTATTAAGGCAAGTCCTAGAATAAATCCACCTAAAATGGTAACTACTGGTTTGGCTTATTTAAATCAGATTAAAAATACTTTTTTCTCTAAGTTAAACTTTAAAAATACCCGTTTAAAAAACTCAGCTTTTTTAACCAATAGAATATTAGATTATATTTTTTATATCAATTTTACTGAAGATAGTGAACAACAACAAATGCTTTTTAAATCTTCTATAGATACTGTTTTAGCTAAGCTTGATAATTTAACCTACAAAAGAGATATTATTGAGTTTTTAATTTCTCAATTCGAATCGTCTAAAAACATTGAAATTATAGATTATCTGTTTGCAAAACATTATGACAAACTACCTAAAAACTTAATTAATCAAAAGTTTAAAGAAGAAAAAAAAGCATTATTTACAGCTACTATTGGTAGAATTGCTCCAGATTTTACTTGGTCTGAAAATGGAAAAAGCTATAAACTTTCTACCCTAAATGATGCTCAAAAATATGTGTTAGTTTTTTGGAGTACAAGTTGCTCACATTGCTTACGAGAAATTCCACAATTGCATGAATTAATGAAAAACAAAACTGAATACAAAGTCATTGCTTTTGCATTAGAAAATAATGCTTTTGTTTGGGAAACTTATTCAAAAACAAATTTACCTGGTTGGCATAATGTTTTAGGTTTAAATAAATGGGAAAATAAAACTGCAAGAACTTATCAAATTAATGCAACGCCTACCTATTTTATTTTAGACAGCAGCAAAAAAATTATTGCTAAGCCATATGAATTTAAGGACGTGAAGATTTATCTAGAAAACTAAAAGTGCAAAAAAGCATTTTCTAGATGTTCAATTTTAGTTTGTTTTTTATTGGTAATAATTGCAATAATATCAAAGCGTACTTCAACATCTAAATCATTTTCAGTTACATAATTATCTATGGCTAGAGTTAATAATTTAACCTTTTTAGGATTTACAAACTCTTCAGGATTTCCAAAATAAGAACTCGTTCTTGTTTTAACTTCTATGGCAGCTAAAACTTCATTTTTTTGAGCAATAATATCTACCTCTGCTTTTAAATACCTGTAGTTTTTTTCAAGAATTGTGTAACCTGCATCTACTAAAAAATTTAAAGCAAGTTGTTCGCCTTTATTGCCAAGATCATTATGAAAAGCCATATTACGAATGTAAAAAATTAGTATTACTTTTAACTAATGGATTTTCCTTTTAGCTTTTTAGATAAATCTTCACTAATACTCATTTTCTTTTTTCATGGTATGATTTTTTCAATCATATTGTTCAAAAAAGGAATAGCTAATCAAAATTTTAGCAACAATTGGCTGGGTGCTTTATTGTTGTTATGTGCCTTATATATAACACCTTACATGTTAGGTTATACTGGTTGGTATTCTAGAAAAGTAACCAGAGAAATATTATTTTTCACTCCATTTATGCAGGTATTAGTTATTGGTCCTGTTGTTTATTTTTATATTAAAAGTTTACTTTCTCCAACATTTAAATTTCATAAAAAAGATTGGTGGCATTTTGTGCCAGGAATCTTATATTTTGGTTATAGCTGTATAGTTTTTATTACAGATAAGTTAATATTAGACGAGTTTTATTTTTATTCAGATTTTAGAGATAAAGACTTAAAAGCATGGTATCAAGTTGCAGGTTTAATTTCAATGTTTAGCTATTTAATTTTGAGTTTACAAAAATATATAGCTTACAAAAAAGCAATTTTTGAAACTGTAAGTTATGCTGATTCTGTTTTATTTAAATGGATTCAAAACTTCTTATTGGCTTTTTTAGCTTTACTTATTCTAAGGGTTTTATTCTTTATTATAAATCCTCAATGGGAAGAATTTGGCAGCCAATTTTGGTATTTCATTTCCTTTTCATTAGTCTTTTTTTACATTTCAATAAATGGTTATGCACATGCCGTTATTGCAAATACATTTGTTATCGAAAAAGATGATGATCCTGTTTTATTTCTAGAAGATGATAAGACAAACTCAACTTCTATTGATGTCGATTTTTGGAAAAATCAAATTCAAACTCTCATCAAAGAAGAAAAATTATATACAAATCCTAAACTTACACTTTCTGAGGTTGCCAAACTTTTAGACACCAATACTAAAACCATTTCAACAACAATAAATTCAGGATTCAATAAAAACTTTAACGATTACATAAACGATTTTAGAATTGAAGCAGTAAAAGCTAAAATTCAAAAAAACGAACATTTAAAGTCTACGTTATTAGGTATTGCTCTAGATTGTGGTTTTAATAGTAAAGCTACTTTTAATAGGGCCTTTAAAAAAAGTACCTCACTTACCCCAAAAGACTTTATCAATAGTTTTAAATAGGTGTCAAATCAAGATTTGAAACGACTACTATTTATTTCTGTTTAATATTTGTAGCATCAAATTCTAATGCAATGAAATACATTTTATCTGTAATAATCGCTTTAAGTAGTTTTATGATTTATGCTCAAGAAAGCTTACTTCAAAAAGTTGATTCAATTGTTGAGTCTAAAATCAGTACAGAAGATCCAGCTTTAATGGTAGGCGTTGTTAAAAACGGAAAAATAATTTACCAAAAAGTAAAAGGTTTAGCCAACTTAGAACATCAAGTAAAAGCAACAGAAAATACACGATCGAACATTGCTTCAACAGCTAAACAATATACTGCCTTAATGGTTTTACAACTGTCTATTGAAAACAAATTAAGTTTAGAAGATGATATAAGAACATATTTGCCAAACTTATATCCAAACGTAAAAGAACAAATAAAAATTAGGTATCTTTTGAATCATACTAGTGGTATTAGAGATTATTCTGATTTATTAAGTTTACAGCAAAAACCTTGGTGGAGTCAAGTTGGATTTGATAATGATGATGTAATAAAATTATTAGAAAAACAACAAGAATTAGGTTTTAAACCTGGTACAAGATATATGTATAGCAACTCTGGTTATACAATTCTTACTAAAATTATTGAGAAAGTTTCTGATAAAAAATTTCATGTTTATGCTAGACAGTTTTTTAAGAATTTAGACATGAATGCAACAGAATTTTCAAGTAATTATATGCTTGTTATTCCAAATAAAGCTACTCCATATTCAGATTGGGGAGATGGTATTTGGAAAGAATACCCAATGCTAACTAATTTAAATGGCGATGGTTTTTTATACACTTCTTTAAAAGACCAATTACGTTTTGAACAAGCAGTACAAAATGCCAAATTCAATAATAATGTTGTTTTACTGCAAATCCAAAAATCGATTAAAAACAGTGAAATTACCTATTATGGTTTTGGCTTAGAATTAGGTGATAAATTGAATAGAAAAGCAGTACATCATTCTGGTTCAACAGGGAGTTATCATGCGCAAACGCTTCGCTTTCCTGAAGAAAAGTTGTCTGTCTTTGTAATGAGTAGCAATGGGAGAATTTGGAGTGGTTTTATTGCAGAAGAAGTTGCGAAGGTTTTTTTATCAAAAACTGACAAAGTGATAACCTATGATAAGAAGCTTTCAGAGTCAAAAGGCATCAATGACTTAAATAAAATTATAGGACAATACATTTCTGAAAATGATTATGTAATTAGAATTGAAAAAAACGATAATAACATTTTATGGAGAAATGCCAATAATAATCCTATTGAGATTTATCAAGAGAAAAATGATGTCTTTAACAAAGGGAAAAATTCAGCAACCAAAATAAAATTTTATGAGAATGAGTTTGTCGTTTTTTATGATAATGACAAAACAGATACCTATAAAAAGTTAGCAGAATCTAAAATCACCTTACAAGATTTTGAGAGTTTTGAAGGAGAATATTATAGTAGTGAATTGGAAATCGGTTTTACAATTTATTTGGAAAAAGATAAAAATTTATGGATTAGTTTTCCTAAAAGAAAACCTAAGAAATTAGAGGTAATTAATAGAAATGAATTGTTAGTATCCGACTATATTTTGAAAATTAAAAGAGATCAATTTGATAGAGTTTCAGATATCTTTTTAACTGTTTTTAGAGTGGTTAATAGTAGGTTTAGAAAGAAAACAAATTTAAAATATCAACCTAAAATAGAAATTCAAGAAGGGAGTATTCAAGTATCGAATATTGGCGATAAAAATGGGACTACCCAGATATTATTGACAAAAAACGATAAAAAAGGAAATGAAATATGGTTCAAAAAATACGGAGGAAATGGTTATGATAAAGCAAATTCTATTTTAAAAACTGATAATGGGTATTTGATTATTGGTTCTACAAGTTCTTATGGAAATGGAAACTACGATGTTTTGGTCTTTGAAGTTAATACTAATGGAAAAAAGCTTTGGCAAAATACCTACGGAAGTTTTTATAATGATTATGGTTATTCAGCAGAAAAAACAGACAAAGGTTATTTGATAAAAGGAACCAAACAAGATTGTCCAAATAACACAGATATAAATAGAAAATGTAACACCAATGTATGGTTTATTAAAATTAACAAAAATGGCAAAAAGACCTACAGTTCTATAATTGAGGAAATTAAAAACTAAATAAATCTAGTGTTGCTGTATTCTTGTATGTGTAAAAAATTAGTTAATTTTTTGATGTTTATGTATATTGAATCATAATTTTTTTACTATGACCTCAACTATTTTTAAAAGTATAAAAACTATCTTTTTATGCTTTATTTTTATTAATACAGCAATTCTAATTTCGCAAGTTAGTGTTGGTAATGGAAGCTATACAACTACTTTTCCTGGAGCAGATATAGCAGGTAGAAATGGGTTTCCTTCTGGCACACCACAAACATCTGGTGTTGCAGCTACAAAACCAGTTCCAACAAACGATTGGTGGTCTACATTAATAAAGGAAAACCATGCTTCAAATTTATTCAACTATCCGTTAACCATGAAAACCACTAACAATGGTTTAATTATGACTTATATTCCCTGGGGCGTAATAGGTGATTTATACTCTATAGAAGTTGGAGTAACAGGCTTAAATACTACTAAAACTACAGTCTCAAATTTTTCTGATTGGACTGTAACTATGAATTGGAATGATGGTACAAATGAAGTTGAAGCAACTTCAGGAATTGGGATGCCATTTGTGTATTTTACTAAAAATAGTGCTCAACCTACATCAATAAAAGTATTGGCTGGAACAGCTACGATTTCTAATGAAATGTTAATCATAACAAACGCAATGAATGGTAGTGATTATGTTGCTTATGCTCCAACTGGAAGTACTTGGATAAAAAATGGAAACACCTATACCTCAACTTTAAATGGAAAAAATTATTGGTCTATTGTAATGTTACCACAACAAATATCAAATATTACCACAGTAGCTAATGAATATAAAAAATATGCTTATGTATTTCCAACAAATACAACTGCTGATTGGGTTTTTGATGAAGCTACTTCTAAAGTAACCACAAGTTTTAATGTTATAACTGATATAAAAGAAGGTACAAATACAACAATTTTACAAGGCTTATTGCCACATCAGTGGTCAAATTTAGCAAATACTTCTGCTACACCAAATGGATACAACTATCAAAATGTTCGAGGTCAAATAAAAACTTTAGATGGTAATACTTTTGTTGTTGAAAACACATTCAAAGGTATTTTACCAACTTTACCAAACTTACCCCATTATAGTCCATCTTTTCAACCTGATCAATTATACACAAAAATTACATCTATAGAAAATGATCAATTAGCAACTTGGACAGATTCTTACAACGAAGGTCAAGTAATGAATCGATTAATTCAAAGTGCTAGAATTGCACATCAAACAGGAAATATTGCTGGAAGAGATAAAATGATAGCAACTATAAAAGAACGTTTAGAAGATTGGTTGACTTATGAAAGTGGTGAAGTTGCATTTTTGTTTTATAAACATCAAGATTGGGATGCTTTACTAGGTTATCCTGCAGGTCATGGACAAGATAATAACATAAATGATCATCATTTTCATTGGGGGTATTTTATTCATGCTGCTGCATTTTTAGAGCAATTTGAACCTGGTTGGGAAAGTAAATGGGGGCCAATGATTAATTTATTAGTTAGAGATGCTGCCTCACCAAATAGAAATGATAGCGAATTTCCATATTTACGAAATTTTAGTCCCTACGCAGGTCACAGTTGGGCAAATGGTTTTGCAAGTTTCCCCCAGGGTAATGACCAAGAATCTACCTCAGAAAGTATGCAATTTGCTTCATCTTTAATTCATTGGGGAACCATTACAGAAAACACCAAAATTAGAGATTTAGGAATTTACATCTACACCACAGAACAAACTGCAATCGAAGAGTATTGGTTTGACATGTATGATAGAGTTTTTGAGGCAAGCCATCCTTACAGTTTAGTATCCAGAGTTTGGGGAAATTCTTATGATAATGGTACGTTCTGGACTTCAGATATAGAAGCTTCTTACGGTATTGAGTTGTATCCAATACATGGAGGATCTTTCTACCTATCTCATAATCAGCAATATGCTCAGAAATTATGGGCAGAAATAGAAACAAAAACTCCAGTGTTAAATAACACTCCACATGATAATTTATGGTATGATACTTATTGGAAATTTCTTTCTATGACCAATGCTCAAAAAGCAATAGATCTTTATGACTCCTATACAGATAGAAACCTGAAATTTGGTGTTTCTGATGCACAAACCTATCATTGGTTACATAACATGAAGGCACTTGGGCCTATAGATGCTTCTATAACTGCAAATTATCCTATTGCCTCTGTTTTTAATGATAATGGTACAAAAACCTATGTAGCCCATAATTATTATAACAATCAAATTGTGGTGGAATTTTCTGATGGATATCAATTAACAGTTCCTGCCAATCAAATGAAAACGAGTAGAGATATTTCAGTTACTGCTGTGTTATCAACAGATAAAATTCAAATTAATAAAGATGAGAATATCAACTTAACAACAACTGTTACAGGTAATGGAATTACCAAAGTAGAATTTTACAATAATAATACTTTGTTAGGTGAAGATGTAACAGCTCCTTATGCATACAGTACTTCAAATTTTGATTATGGTATTTACAATTTATATACTAAAGTTTATACCAACGATGGCTTTGTAGTTTCTAATGTAGTTAACGTACAAGTTGGTTCACAAAAACCTTATAATAGTAACATTCACACAATTCCTGGAATTATAGAAGCTGCTCATTATGATGAATTTGAAGGTGGTGTAGGTCAAAATATTTCCTATTTTGATGCTACTATAAATAACGAAGGCGATTTTAGAATCAACGAATATGTAGATGCTATTAAAGTAACTAATGAAGGTGCTACTGTAGGTTGGATTTCTGCTGGAGAGTGGTTAGAATATACAATTGATGTACAAACCACAGGTTGTTATGAATTAAAAACCCGTTATGCTTCTGGAAATGATAGTGGTGGCGGACCTATCTATTTTGAGATTGATGGACAAAAAGTAACTGATAATATTGTATTTACATCAACTGGAGATTGGAATAACTGGCAAACCAAAACTACAAACATCAACTTAACAGCTGGTACTCATATTTTAAAACTAAAGGCAGATAATGGAGAGGTGAATATTGGAAGAATGGAGTTTATTTATAGTGGAAGCACATGTCCTGTAGCGCAAGAAATGAGTTTACCGTTTGATTTTGAAAGCTTTCCTGTAACTTCAGACTTTAATAATTTTGATGGAGGAACAGCAAAAGTTGTAGATGTAGTTGCCCCTTTCAACATTGGAAATAGTAGCACTAAAATGGCAAAAATTGTTAGAGATGGAGGGCAACCTTGGTCTGGTTCTTATATAAACTTAACAAATCCGTTAGATTTTTCTACAAATAAATATATAATGCTTAATGTATGGACAGATGCCCAAATTGGAACTTCTATGCAAATAAAACTAGAAAGACAAAATGGAGCTGGTTTTTTTGAGATAGCAACACCAACAACTACAAATGGAGAGTGGGAAACACTTATTTGGGATTTTTCTCAATTGGGAGCAACAACTTACGATAAATTGATTTTTATGTTTGATATTGGTAACATAGGAAATGGCTCTAATACATCAACCTTTTATTTTGATGATGTACAGCAAACCAGTACTTTAAGTACAAATACATTTTCTATTAATGATACACAAATCTATCCAAATCCAATAAAAAACAGATTAATTATAAAATCTAATAAAAATGAAATTCAAAAAATAGAAATTTATTCTTTATTAGGAAAAAAACTAAAAGTGATAAATCAAAACTTTAAAAATATTAGTGTAGAAGATTTATCTAGTGGATTGTATTTATTGAAAGTTTATTCAGAAAACAAAAGCTTTACAACAAGAATTTTAAAGGAATAATTAAAATTTTACTGAATATCCCTTATTGATATTATCAACTGTTATTTGAATATTTCTTCCAAAAATCATAGCTCTATTATCTGCTTCATGGCCTGCAGGAAAATCAAAAAAAACTGGAATATCATTTGGAATTGCATCTAAAATTAATTGTTCAATAGAACTTCCCCAATTTGTCGTGTTCTTTTTTATTAGACTCATATCTCCAACAATAACAGCGTTTACTTTTGTAAAATATCCCGCTCTTTTCAAACTTTGCAACATTCTGTCAATAGAATATTTATACTCACCAATTTCTTCGATAAACAAGATTTTATTTTCAGTATTCAATTGACTTTTACTTCCTAACATAGAGCTTAAAATGGCGAGATTTCCACCTATTAATTGTCCTTTTATTGTATCTAAATTATTAGTTCTATTGTAAGTTGATTTTAGAATCGTATAAGAAAGTTTTTCTCCAAAAAGGGCCTTTTTAAAAGTTGCTTTTGTGTTTACAATTTCATTTGGTTCTTCTTCTAAACTAGTAGCCATCATAGCATGCAAAGTTTCTACTCCTAAATTATGAAAGTGATTATGAAAAGCAGTAATATCAGAATAGCCAATTATCCATTTAGGATGTTTTAAAAACTTAGTAAAATCTAATCTTTCTAATATTCTTACAGAACCATAACCTCCTCTTGCTGCCCATATTGCTTTAATTTGTTTGTTATCTAAAGCTTCTTGAAAATCAGAAGCACGTTTCTCATCTGATCCAGCAAAATGATTACCTTGACTAAAAATATTTTTACCTAAAACAACATGCAAACCCCAACTTTCAGCTAACTTTTTGGCTTGCATTATTACAGCTTGTCTAGAAGGTTTTAATATTCCTGCAGGTGCTAGTATAGCAATAGTGTCTCCTTTTTGTAAATATGAAGGAGTAATTAATTTATCTTGACCTAAAAGGTGAAAGTTTAAAAACCCAATAAGCAAATAAATTAGAAAATTTTTCATGTATAAATAATTAAATTCACTCAATAAATGTAGCTATTAAAAGCTATAAAGCAAGTATGTTTTTCTTATTTTTGTGCCCAAATTAAATTTTAATGAGCACTCCAAAAAGATATACCATAACAGCAGCATTACCATATACAAATGGTCCTATACACATTGGGCATTTAGCTGGTGTTTATGTACCTGCAGATATTTATGCACGTTACTTAAGAAATATTGGCAAAGATGTTGCCTATATCTGTGGTTCAGATGAACATGGAGTTGCCATTCCAATGAGAGCAAAAAAAGAAGGAGTTTCTCCACAAGATATTATCGATAAATACCATACTATTATAAAAAAATCGTTTGCAGAATTTGGTATTTCTTTCGACAATTACTCAAGAACTTCAGCTGAAATTCATCATAAAACTGCTTCAGATTTTTTCACCAAATTATACAATGATGGTGAGTTTGTTGAAGAAGTTACAGCTCAACTATATGATGAAGAAGCTAACCAGTTTTTAGCAGATAGATTTATTATTGGTACTTGTCCAAAATGTGGTTTTGAAGAAAGTTATGGCGATCAATGTGAGAGTTGTGGAACAAGCCATAATGCAACAGATCTTATAAATCCTAAATCTGCAATTACTGGTAATACTCCTGTTTTAAAAGAAACTAAACATTGGTTTTTACCTTTAGATAAACACGAAGATTTTTTAAGAGAGTGGATTTTAGAAGGGCACAAAAACGATTGGAAACCTAATGTTTATGGACAATGTAAATCTTGGATTGACGATGGTTTACGAGCAAGAGCAGTAACTAGAGATTTAGATTGGGGAATTCCAGTTCCTCTGAAAGGTGCTGAAGGGAAAGTATTATATGTTTGGTTTGATGCGCCAATTGGCTATATATCGTCTACTAAAGAATGGGCAGAAAGAGAAGGTAAAAACTGGGAAGATTATTGGAAAGATAAAGACACCAAAATGGTGCATTTTATAGGTAAAGATAATATTGTTTTTCACTGTATTATTTTTCCAAGTATGTTAAAAGCTCATGGAGATTTTATTCTTCCTGAAAATGTGCCAGCTAACGAATTTTTAAACTTAGAAGGCAATAAATTATCTACTTCTAAAAATTGGGCTGTTTGGTTGCATGAATATTTAGCAGAGTTCCCAAATCAACAAGACGTTTTACGATATGTATTAACAGCAAATGCGCCAGAAAATAAAGACAACGATTTTACTTGGAAAGATTTTCAAGCTAAAAATAACAACGAATTAGTAGCTATTTTTGGAAACTTTATCAATCGTGTTTTGGTGTTAACACACAAGTATTACAATGGTATAGTACCAACACCAAATGACTTTTCTGAAATTGATGAATATACTCTTGCTGCATTAAAAGAGTACCCAAGAATAATTGGAAAATCAATTGAACGTTACAGATTTAGAGAGGCTTCTCAAGAATTAATGAACTTAGCTAGGTTAGGTAATAAATATTTAGCAGACGAAGAACCTTGGAAAGTAATTAAAACTGATGAAGATCGTGTAAAAACCATTATGTATGTGGCTTTACAAATTGCTACAGGCCTAGCAGTAGTTGCTGAACCATTTTTACCATTTACTTCTCAAAAGTTAACATCAATTTTAAATATTGGTGATGAATTAATCTGGGGTGATGTTTCTAAAAAAGATGTTTTATTAAATGCAGGTCATCAAATTAATAAATCTGAGTTGTTATTCTCTAAAATAGAAGACAAAACTATTGATGAGCAGTTGGCAAAATTAGAAGCTACAAAATTAGCAAATGAGCAAGAAAACAAAACTGTTGAGTCTCAAAAAGAAACCATAGAATTTGATGATTTTACCAAGCTAGACATTAGAGTTGGAACCATTTTAGAAGCAGAAAAAGTTGCTAAAACTAAAAAGTTACTTAAGTTAAAGGTTGATGTTGGTATTGATACAAGAACTATAGTTTCTGGTATTGCAGAAAGTTTTACTCCTGAAGAAATTATTGGTCAACAAGTTTCTGTTTTGATTAACCTAGCACCTAGAAAAATTAGAGGTGTAGAAAGTCAAGGAATGATTTTAATGACAGATACTCCTGATGGAAAATTAGCATTTGTTGAGCCAGAAAAACCTGTAAAAAACGGACAGCAAATTAGTTAATGCTTAAAATAGCACATCATCCTATTTACAATCATCCATTAAAAGATGGGCATCGTTTTCCAATGGAAAAATACGATTTGCTTCCACAACAACTGTTATACGAAGGAACTTGTAGCAAAACAAACTTTTTTGAACCAGAAGTACCTAATAATAAATATTTTTTTTCTGTTCATGACCCTATATACTTCTTTGACTTACTAAACATTACACTTCCTCAAAAAGAAGCTCGTAAAATTGGATTTCCACTATCAGAAAGATTAATTGAACGTGAAATGATAATTGCTGATGGCACCATGAAAGCAAGCGAATTTGCTTTAGAAAATGGAATTGCTATGAACATTGCTGGAGGCACACATCATGCATTTTCAAATAAAGGTGAAGCGTTTTGTATGTTAAATGATCAGGCAATTGGAGCAAAATATTTACAAAATAAAGGTTTAGTAAAAAAGGTTCTAATTGTAGATTTAGATGTACATCAAGGAAATGGTACAGCAGAAATTTTTCAAAACGACATTTCTGTTTTTACATTTTCTATGCATGGCAAAAACAACTATCCATTTAGGAAAGAAACCTCTGATTTAGATATTGCCTTAGAAAATGAAACAAAAGATGATGAATATTTAGGTATTTTAAAATCGACTTTACCAAAACTCATTAAACAAGAAAAACCAGATTTTATCTATTATTTGTGTGGTGTAGATGTTATAGAAACTGATAAACTAGGTAAACTTTCAATGACAATTGAAGGTTGTAAAAAAAGAGATGAATTTGTTTTAGAAACTTGTTATAAACAAGAAATACCAGTAATGTGTTCTATGGGTGGTGGTTATTCTAAAGATGTAAATATTGTTATAGAAGCCCATGCAAATACCTTTAGATTAGCTCAAGAAATTTACTTTTAAAAAGAAAATTACTTTCATCAAAATAATTTTTCATTTTATCGAGCTTTAAGATGTTTGAGATTTTGTTTATCTACTTTTTTTAAAGAATTAAAGTTAAAAACCTGCAGGTAAACGAATTTATCTAAAATAGGTGTAAATAGACTATATCTTTGTAGTGTAAATAACAAATGTCATTTTTAAAACCCCTATTGTTTACCCCTAAAACCCCTAAAAAAATTACTCCTAAAGATTAAAAAAAGTTAAGTGTCCTAACACTTAACTTTTTTGTTTTGAAATAAATTTATTTTCTAATAATTTCATTTTCGGGTTTATTAAAAGTGGTTTTGTAAATAATAGTTTCTGGTTTATATTCAAAAACTATTTCTCTATTATCTTGATTTTTTAATTCGTAATCAAATCCATTTTTTACAAACTTGAAACTTATGCCATATATAGCTGTTTTCTCTTTAAACGTAATTTCATAGACTCCATCATTGTTTTCATCAGTCATTGGAATGCTTTCACTCCACCTTGTAGGTAAAAAATCGCCTCTAATTCCTAAAGATTTTATATTTTCAATTCCATTTGTATCAACTAAAAATGTAATAGTCTTATTGTATTCTTCTTGCACACAACTTAATAAGTTAATGGCTATTATTAGCACTGCTACTATTTTTTTCATAACTATAATTATATCGATTCTTTGTTTATTTTTTTTGAAATTAAATAATCTAATCCAAACCTTCCTGAACCTAATCCTAGGTTATATATGGCAACCCATAAAAAACCCATAGCAGGTAACATTGCCCACAATCCTTGATTCCATTTTTGAAGAAATATGGCAACTAACATTGTACAAATTATCAAAAAAGATGCTATTCTAGTTTTAAAACCTAAGGCCAAGAATAATCCTCCAACAGCTTCAGAAAAAGCACCCATCCAAGCAAAGAAAACTGGAAATAAAGCGAAAATTCCTCCATATTCAGCAACATCTTTTGGAAACCAAGCTACGACTTCAAAGAAGTCTAAGTTTGCTGTTCTAGACCATGGTAAACCAAATTTATCTGAGCCAAATGTTAATGTTAAAAGCATTCCTGTTATAAACCTTGGAATGGCAAAAAGTAAATCAATTGTCCATTGTTTCTGAACAATTGGTCTGATGATTATTTTAATTACTTGTAAAATTCTTTTGTTCATAATGAATTGTTTTGTTTCTGTTTTATTAGCACAAAATTGAAACTAAACTATTCTTTAAACGACTTACAATGTAATTTGAAGTCTTAAATACGATTTGAGACGTCTTATTTAGAAATGGACTCTATATATTGAGAAGGTGAAGTGTGGGTGATTTTTTTGAAAACTCGATTAAAAGTGGCTTTACTATTAAAGCCAGAATCGTAAGCTATACCTAGTAAAGAAAGTTGTTTATGCTGGCCTTTACCAAGCTTTTCTTTAAAAGTCTTTACTCGAAATTCATTAACGAAATCATTAAAATTCTTTTGAAAACCAGTATTTATAATTTGACTTAATTGTGCACGATTCATATTGAGCTTATCTGCTAAGTCAGATAAATTTAAATCTGGATTTAAATAGGGTTTTTTGTTATTCATAAATTCAGAAAGTCTTTCAATATCTTCATTAGAAATTTCATTCTTTTGTGATGATACTTGGGGAATACTTTCTGGATTTGGAGTAAAACTAAAGGATAATTTATTGAGTTTTGTGGTATCTGTAAAATAGCCTTTTATACCAACAAACAATACAACTAAAGCCATAAAAATATTTAGCCACCAACGTTGTTCATAGTTTAATTCAACGATTAAACTTCCAACAAAGTCTTGTATGGAGCTGTATAAAAACAAAGCTGTAAAAGCTATTAAAAAACTTAAAATCCAATTTAACTCTAACTTGTAGGTGTTTGAAAAATATTGCTGAATTTGCTTTCTATAATTAGAAAATAATTGAAATGTAAATGCTAAATACAATAACATTTGAGCAAAAGAAATAAATAATAAAGATGGAAGTATTATTGCTTCATCTAGAGCAATTTTAAGAACTCCATTTTGAATATCTACAAAACCCGGTTGTAAACTATCATATATATAAATTACAATCCTATATAATACTAATAAAATAGCTGGTATAAAGTGCCACCAATGTTTGTTAAGAAATTTAAAATTTGAGGTAGTTATCGATTTTACATAAAAATAAATTAAAGGGGCAATCGCAAGCCCCATAGGTATTAAAAAGTAATTGATTTTAGTGTTCTTAAACTCATTATACCAACCCATAAATCCTACTGTATAGCATATTTGCTCATAACAAATTATAAGTAGAATTAAGCCTAAAAAAAGATCTGAATTATTTTTCTTTTTAATATACCTAGACAATAATAACGCTATAAATACTAACCCTTGAAAAACTAAAATTAATAAAGGAGTACTTCTAATATTAAAGTCTGGAAATGTTAAAAAAAAATTCATTAGGTTATCCTAAAACAGCACTTTTCTTTAAATCGTTAACAAATGGTTGTTTGTATAAACGTTTACCTAAGGCTTTATGAATGGCATTAGCAATTGCACCACCTGCAGGTGGTAATCCTGGTTCACCTAAACCTGTTGGAGATTTATCATTTTCTACAAAATGAACCTCAACTTTAGGTGTTTCTTGCATTCTTATAAGTCTATATTTATTAAAGTTTTCGTAATCTGGTTTACCTTCATTGAAAGAAAAATCAGAATACATAGCATGGCCAATTCCATCTATTACACCACCTTGTACTTGATTTATAGCTCCTGTTGGATTAACTACAATTCCACAATCTACTGCAACTGTTACCTTTTTTATAATAGGATATCCATCTTTTAAAACTATATCTGCAACTTCTGCAACATGAGTATTATGGCTATAATAAGCAGCAAAACCTTGGTAAACACCATCTCCTGTTTTGCCCCAGTTAGACTTTTCTGTAACAAGTTTAATGGTATCTTCCATTCTTTGCCCTGAATACTCAATTCTTTTATCTGTAGTATTCTTTACGTTCTGTAACAATTCTAAAATTAAAGTTGGATGATCTTTGCCTAGTTCTTCAGCTAGCTCAGAAAAGAAACTTTGTTCTGCAAAAGCTAAGAAATTGGTATAAGGAGCTCTCCACGCACCAGTTGTAATATTACTCTTGTAATTCCCAGTATCTACCTTATAATTTGGAATACAACCTGCTGGAAAAAAGTTAGGAATTAAGCCATACATATTTCCGTTCATTGCAGCTTCTTTTAAATGATAAGCTGTTACATTACCGTCTTTTAAACCTGCCTTAATTCTGTATTTTATAGCTGGTCTGTATGTTCCAGCAGCCATATCATCTTCTCTAGAGAAAACAACTTTAACAGGTTTTTGAATGATACTTGAAACTTCTGCTGCTTCTAATAGAAAATCGTTATACAATCTTCTACCAAAACCACCACCCATTCTTGTCATTTCTATATGAATTTGCTCTGGCTTCATTTTGTAAGCTGCTGCAATCATTCCTTGTGCCCAAGCTGGAGTTTGAGTTGGTCCAACTAAATGAATTTTATCTGGTTTTACATCTGCATAAAAGTTCATTGGCTCCATTGTATTGTGTGGTAAAAATGGAGATTCATATGTTCTTTCAATTACCTTATCTGCTTTAGCAAAAGCATTTTTAATGTTACCATCTTCACGTCTAGTATTAAACTTGGTGCTATTTAAAATAGCATCTAATTCTTTATTATGGAATTCTGTACTTTCTAATTTGCTTTCATTTTCCCATTCTACAATTAGTGCTTTTTTACCTTTCATTGCAGCCCAAGTACTTGTTGCAATTACAGCTATTTTGTCTGTAATTCTAGTAAAACCACTTGCTTGGCTTTCAATAGCTTTTAACTTTTCACCAAACTGAACAACATCAATCACACCATTAACTTGCTTTGCTTTTGATGCATCAAAAGACTTTAGCTTTTTACCAAAAGAGGGTGGTCTTAACACAGATACATATACCATTCCTTCAGCTTTATAATCTAGGCCAAATAAAGGTTTACCTGTAATAATTTTATCGATATCTACATTAACTGCATCATTACCAATTATTGAATATTCTTTTGGGTCTTTTAATTTTACATCTTCTGGAACTTCTAAAACTGCAGCTTCTTTTACAACATCTCCATATGTTAATTTATCTCCATTTGTATTAGTAATTACTCCTTTACTAGCTGTACAATTGGTAGCATCTACACCCCATTTAAGAGCAGCTGCATTAATTAGCATTTGTTTTGCTGATGCACCTGTAGTACGTAAAGCATCCCATCCTTGACGAATAGACTGACTTCCACCTGCAACTTGTCTGGTATAATATTTAGTATCTAATTTTCCTTGAACAACATTTACTTTATCCCATTCTACATCTAATTCTTCTGCAATTATCATTGGCATAGAAGTTTTAACTCCTTGCCCAATTTCTGGATTTGGAGAATAAATAGTAACATAACCTTCATCTGAAATTTTAATAAACGCATTAAAGTCATTAAAGTTTAGGTTAGCAATATCTACTGGCATTTTAGTTTCAGACGTACAAGCAGCTAAAAAGTTAACTCCTATTAACATACCACCACTTGCCAACAAAGAAGTTTTTAAAAAGTTTCTTCTATTTAAATTGGTGTTAATTTTTGTTTTCATTTTGGTAGTATTTTGGTTAAGCCATTTTTTTTGCAGCTACTTTAACTGCTTTTTCGATTCTATTATATGAAGCACATCTGCAAATATTACCATGCATTGCTTCTCTAATTTCTTCTTCTGAAGGATTCTTATTTTCTGCTAAAAAAGCTGAGGCAGTCATTATTTGACCAGATTGACAATATCCACATTGAGGCACATCTATTTCTTTCCAAGCTTCTTGAACTGGATGTGAACCATCTTCTGATAAGCCTTCTATAGTTGTTATTTTTGCATCACTTAAAATAGATACTTGCGTTTGGCAACTTCTAGTTGCAACACCATCTATATGAACAGTACATGCACCACATTGTGCAATACCACAACCAAATTTAGTTCCTACTAAATCTAGTTCATCTCTTAAGACCCATAATAGTGGTGTGTCTGCATCTGCTGAAACAGAGCGTTGTTTTCCGTTAATGTTAAGTGTATAGTTTGGCATAGAAGTACTTTTTAAAATTGCTCCTCTAATTTACAAAAAATACTACATACACTTAAGAACCTAGAAAATTTGTTATTTATTTAACAATAGTTATTTGTTTGAATTTAAAAAAGATAGACCTAAAGTAGGCTTTGAATTAAAGTCAAAGAGTGTTGCATTTTCCCAGTGAGAACCTTGCCCCCATCTTGTAGAGCAAGTATTGGTAACCCAAGCTGGTTCCCAATAAACTAAGCCTTGTCCACCAGCTTTTTTAATTACTTTTTTTAAGTCTTCTAAGTATTTAAACTGCCCTTCTTGCGTAGCTTCATAACCTGGAATTAAAGCATCTCTTCCCAAAATATTACCAGCTTTATCTTGATTTTGTAAACTAAAAGGATAAGCAGTTTCAACAACCATTAGCTTTTTATTGTACGTATTTATAAGTGTTTTAAAAACTTCAGTTGCTTCTTCTAAATTATATTTAGACCATTTTGGATAATAAGAAAGTCCTATCCAATCAAAATCTGTTATGCCAATTTCCTTGGCTTGTTTAAACCACCACAAACCATTTTCTGGTTGTGCAATATGAAGCATTATCTCTATATTTTTATTGTGCTTTTTTGAAAAATCTCTTACAGCTTTAATGCCCTTATTTAATAACTGTGAGTTTCTTGACCAATTCATTGGTGTTCCCTTTTCATCTTTTTGAAGAATCATAATATTGGTTTCATTACCTACTTGTACCATTTCTGGAAGCAAATCTTTAGCAAGTAGATTTTGTAATGTTTTATAAGTATAATTGTATAGTGAATCTCCTAAAACCTGTATATTATCGATTACTGGCAGCCAAGCTTTTGGTATTATTTGTTTTTGAGGATCTGCCCAATCATCTGAATAATGGAAATCTAACAACACATGTAAGTTTTTGTTTTTTGCTCTTTGAATGGTCTTTTCTATATCTTCATAATTAGAGTATTTAGTCCATTCTGGGCTATGCCATTTTCGAACTCTAACTAAATTTGCACCTTCATCCTTAAATATTTTAAACACATCTGTAACTTCGCCTTTATTGTTTTTATAGGATGCACCACAATCTTCCATTTCGTTAACATAAGACAAATCAGACCCTAAATAAAATTTTATTTGCTGGTCTTTTTTAGACTTACTACATGAAAAAACTAATGCTAAAATTATTGCTAAGAGCTTAGAAAGTGTTTTTTGAGTATTCATCCTTTAATTAATTGGTTTTATAAATTTACTATTTTATTATTTGAATAAAAAAAGGCCAGAGAAAACTCTGACCTTTTATCTTTTTCATAGCTAATTTGTGTACTAGCTTAACATTAATAATTCATTACAAATAATTTCAGTTGTATAACGTTTATTACCTTCTTTATCTTCCCAATTCCTGTAAGATAACTTACCTTCTACAGCAACTTCTTGTCCTTTTTTAATATAGTTTTCTACTACTTTTACTAAACCATTTTTTACAACAACATTATGCCAAAATGTTTTTTCTACTTTTTCTCCTTTGCTATTTTTATAGCTTTCATCTGTTGCCAAAGAAAATTTGGCCATTTTGTTACCATCAGTAAATGTTACAATTTCTGGTTCTTGTCCTAATCTACCAATCAACTGTACTTTGTTCTTAAGTGCGTTCATAATATTTATTTTAAATTAAACAGTTAATACTTGCCAATACTTTTATTGACAATACAAAGATGAAACAGAATCAAAATTAAAATCGGTTGTTAAACATTTGTTTTCGTTTGTAAACGTTTACTATCATTTAAAATATTTTAGTATATTTATAATCAAATAGTTATAAAATGGAGACTAAAGCTTGTTTAGAGTGTAGTGGTAAAGTAATTGGTAGAATTGATAAAAAATTCTGTTCTGATTATTGCAGAAATGCTTATAACAATAAAGTTAATAAAGAAAGTAAAAACTTAATTCGAAACACCAATAATTGGCTGCGAAAAAACTATAAAATCTTAACAGAGTTAAATACTTCTGGAAAAACTAAAGTGAGTAGAAGAAAGTTATTTGATAAAGGTTTTGACTTTAACTTTTTTACATCTATATATACCACAAAGACTGGAAATACATACTTTTATGTTTATGATCAAGGATATCTACCCTTAGAAAATGAATTGTTTTTACTTATAAAAAAGGACCTATAATATGAAAAAGTTTAAATACGGAGTTGTTATTGTTTTAATAATTGTAACCATGGTTGCTTTAAAACTCTATCAGCGATACAATAGACAGCAATACATGAAACCAAATACCACAATAAACACTGATCAAATTTTTAAAAATCAGCATAAAAGAGATTCTATAAAACGAGTAAAGGAAGATTCAATTTACCGACAAAAATATCGTTCAAAACAAGATTCGCTTCAAAAAGAAATTGCTAAAAAAAGAGCTAAAACTGATAGTATACTAAAAGCCTTACAAAAGCAAAAATAAAAGTTACTTCCAGGTATTTCCTTTTACTTTTAGTGCCGCTTTTAAAACATCTTTTTGACTCAACTGCCCAATTAATTTTCCACTTTCAATAACAGGAAAACGTCTTCTTCTTGAGCTAAGAAACTTAAAGGCAGCATCAAAAATATTCATGTCTTTATCAATAGTATCAACATCAGTAACCATGTTGTTACCAACAGTGTTATTTCTATCAGAAGGCATGTTATAATACTTACTTTCTGAAATATGTTTAATACAATCTGTTTCAGAAATGATACCAATTAATTCGTTGTTATCATTAACTACAGGACCTCCAGAAATTTTATATTTTATCAATTGACTAATTACATGGTCTAGTGAATCATCAGCTTTAAATGTAACTAATTTAGTGGTCATATAATCTGAAACTAAAATGCGCTCAATGTTTTTAGTTTGTGTTGCATCTCTTTTTCCTTGAAAACTTTTAATTCCCATAATTAGCTGATTTTAAGTTGTTTTTAAAATTACAGAATTTTTTTTATCATTTTACATTTGATTAATTTTTTTTAAAACATCCAAAAAGGGTTCAAAATTGAACCCTTTTAAATTATATATAACTGTTTTTTATTCTATTTCTGAAACACGTAATGTGTTAACCATACCTCTTGCTTCTGCTGGCATAGAGGCAAGATTGATTATTAAATCTCCTGGTTTTACAAAACCTTTTTCTTGAGCTATTTTATTGATATCTTCTACAGTATCGTCTGTGCTTAAATTCTTGTCATAATAGTAGGCTTTTACTCCCCAAAGAAGGTTTAGTTTTCCTAAAATCCTTCTATCTGTAGAGAATACTAAAATATGAGTTCTTGGGCGCCAAGCTGAAATTTGAAATGCTGTATAACCACTGTTCGTTAAAGTAGAAATTGCTGCAGCATCTGTATTGTTGGCCATTAATGCAGCATGATGACAAATAGATTTAGTAACAAATCTGTTAGTTCTAATATGTGGTGCATCTTGTGGCACTTTAATCATTCTAGAATTTTCATTACTTCTGATAATTTCAGTCATTTTTTGAATTACTCTAACTGGGTGTTTACCTACTGAAGTTTCTCCAGATAACATAACTGCATCTGCACCATCCATAATAGAGTTTGCAACATCGTTAACCTCTGCTCTTGTAGGTACAGAATTATCTATCATGGTTTCCATCATTTGAGTAGCAATAATTACAGGTATTCTTGCTCTTTTTGCTCTTCTTACCAATTTTTTCTGTATTAATGGAACATCTTGCATAGGAATTTCTACTCCTAAATCTCCACGTGCAACCATTAATCCATCACAATAAGGTATTAAAGCATCTAAATTTTTAACAGCTTCTGGCTTTTCAATTTTTGCTACAATAGGTATTCTGTAATCTGAATGTTGAGCAATTAAATCGCGTAACATTCTTAAATCATCTGAAGTTCTAACAAACGATAAAGCAATCCAATCTACATTTTGCCCTATAGCAAAAATTGCATCTTCCATGTCTTTTTCGGTTAATGCTGGTAGAGAAATAGCTGTATTTGGTAGGTTAACACCTTTTTTTGACTTTAACGGTCCTCCAACAATAACTTTTACTACAACCTCATCTTCTTTATTTGTAGAAACTACTTCAAATTGTAGTTTACCATCATCTACTAAAATTTGTTCGCCAACTTTTACATCTTTTGGAAAACGTTGGTAGGTCATAAAAGCTTTTTCTTTAGTACCTACACATTTATTAGTTGTAAATGTAAATGTGTCTCCATTATTTAGTTCAACCCCATCTTCCATAACACCAACTCTAAGTTTTGGCCCTTGTAAATCTGCTAAAATGGCAAGATTATAGCCAAACTCATCATTAATTTCTCGTATATAATTTATTTTTCTTTTAACATCATCATAATCTGCATGAGAAAAGTTAATTCTAAATACATTTACCCCATTTTTAGCGAGTTCTATTAGAATTTCTTTTGTGTCTGTAGCTGGCCCAAGAGTTGCAACAATTTTTGTTTTATTACTATTTGGCATATTTTAAAAAATTAAAAAATCTTTAGATTTTAAAGTGTTTTTATCTATTGTATAACAGGTTATTACCTGATCTATTTTTTTTACTTTCTGTACAGTTTCTACAATATATTCATAAGCTAATTCTCCAGTTATTTTAATAAAAAAATCTACTTTTTTCTTTTCTGGAATTAAATATGATTTTGTTTCTGCTGTTAATAAAAGTTCATTTGACTCTGTTTGATTTTCTCGCTTAGAACTATTGGCTATTAAAGTCCATTCAAAATCTGTGTTTTTATTATAATAATTAAATAATGAGAATGATGGAGCGTTATCTGCTTCTTCAAAAAATAAATCTTTAGTCGATTTTTTGAAGTGCGTTGCTAAATTTCTATTCAGCAAATATGCAAGTTTATAGTCCTCTAATGTAGTATGTACTCCAATTAAAGAAAAGTTTTCTTCGCAAAATTCTTCTAATCCTAAGGAATACACCTGCATAAATCTATTATTAAAATTAGCGCTAAATTACTAATAGTTTGTGAGTTTTGTTGGGAATTTAACGAAAACGTTATCGTTCTTATTGTAATGTAATTTGATTTTGAAAAGCGTAATATACTCTTTTTGAAGCTTGCTCTTCTGCTTTTTTCTTAGAGGTAGATCTTCCCTTTGCTACCTGCTGACCATCTATACTTACTTTAACACTAAAGTGTTTTATTGGTTCGTTTCCAGAATCTTCATAAGTGTCAAATTTATATTTCTTCTTTTGTTTTTGACACCATTCTATAATTAAACCTTTGTAGCTTGTAATTTTCCCTTCTAACTTTTCAATATCAACATAAGGGTCTATTACATTCTGAAAGATAAATTTTTGGCAAGTATTATAACCTCTATCTAAATAAATTGCTCCAATTAATGCTTCAAAAATATTACCATGAATATTATCGCCAGCATTTGCTTCGTCTACATTACTTTTTATGTATTTAATAAGGTTTAAATCTTTACCTAACTCATTTAAATGCTCTCTACTTACAATTTTCGATCGCATTTTAGTTAAATAACCTTCAGTACCTGTTGGAACTTTTTTGTATAAATACGCAGATATTACAGATCCTAAAATAGAATCTCCTAAAAACTCTAACCGTTCGTAATTAATTGGGTTTCCATTTTCATCATGTTCTTGTAGTGAACTATGTGTAAATGCTTTTTTGTAGTTGTGTAGTCTTTTTGGCGAAAAATTTAGCAGCGTTTTTAATTCGTTAAATAATTGTTCATCCTCTTCTGTTCGAGTATTAACTATTTTACGAATAAAATTCATTGGCAAATTATTCTTTAAATTTCTTAAAAGCAATACAGGCATTGTGGCCACCAAAACCAAAAGTGTTGCTTATAGCTACATTAACTTCTCTTTTCTGAGCTTTATTTAAAGTTAAATTAAGTTCAGGGTTAATGTTTTCATCAACAGTAGAATGGTTTATTGTTGGAGGCACAGTATTATGCTGCATAGCTAAAATTGATGCAATTGCTTCAATAGCACCTGCTGCTCCTAATAAATGACCAGTCATTGACTTTGTAGAATTTATGTTGATGTTTTTAGCATGTTCGCCAAAAACTTCAGAAATAGCTTTTAACTCAGCTACATCTCCTAAAGGAGTTGATGTACCATGAGTATTTACATGATCTACTTCTTCAGGTTTAATTCCTGCATTTTCTAAGCAGTTTTTCATAACAGCAATAACACCAATTCCATCTGGATGTGGAGCTGTCATATGATAAGCATCAGAAGACATACCTCCTCCAATTACTTCTGCATAAATTTTTGCACCTCTTGCTTTAGCATGGTCGTAATCTTCTAAAACAATTGCACCTGCACCTTCTCCTAAAACAAAACCATCGCGTTCAGCATCAAAAGGTCTTGAAGCTGTTTCTGGACTTTCGTTTCTTGTAGATAAAGCATGCATTGCATTAAAACCTCCCATACCAGCAATTGTAACTGCTGCTTCAGAGCCTCCTGTTATTATTACATCACAATGACCTAATCTAATGTAGTTTAGAGCATCTATCATTGCGTTTGCACTGGATGCACAAGCAGATACTGTAGTATAATTTGGCCCCATAAAACCATTTTTAATAGAAATGTTTCCAGGAGCAATATCTGCTATCATTTTAGGTATAAAAAAAGGATTGAATCTAGGTGTTCCATCTCCAGCAGCAAAGTTCAATACTTCGTTCTGAAAAGTTTCTAAACCTCCTATTCCAGCTCCCCAAATTACACCAGCTCTTAATTTGTTGATTTTGTCTAGATCTAAACCAGAATCTTTGATGGCTTCATCTGAAGCTACCATTGCATACTGAGTAAATCTATCCATTTTACGCGCTTCTTTTCGATCTATAAAATCTGTCGCGTTAAAATTTTTTAATTCACAAGCAAAACGAGTTTTGAACTTGGTAGCATCATAATATGTTACAGGTGCCGCTCCACTAACTCCGTTAACTAAGCCTTCCCAATATTCTTCTATATTATTACCAATTGGCGTTAATGCGCCAAGTCCAGTAACTACTACTCGTTTTAATTGCATATAAAAAATAAATTATTTTTTTGCTTCTTCAATATAGCTAACTGCTTGACCAACAGTTCCAATGTTTTCTGCTTGATCATCTGGAATTTGAATATCAAATTCTTTTTCGAATTCCATAATTAACTCAACAGTATCTAAAGAATCTGCTCCTAAATCGTTTGTGAAGCTAGCTTCAGATGTTACTTCGTTATCGTCTACTCCTAACTTGTCTACGATAATCGCTTTTACTCTTGATGCAATGTCTGACATAATTTTCTGTTTTTTTTAAATTTAAATCGGGGCAAAAATACAAATCTTTACTATTATTTCTAACTTTTACCCAAAAAATTGAACTTAAAAATAATCAAAAAAGTATAAAATCACATGTAATTACTTTCCTTTTCTAAATTATTATTCTTTTTTTTGTGTTATACCTTTATAATATGACTAGAATTATTGTTTTTGCTTCAGGTTCAGGTAGTAATGCTGAAAACATTATAACCTATTTTAAAAATCATGAAAAGATTCGTGTTGCAAAGGTGCTTTGTAATAGAAAAGATGCTAAAGTTTTTGAACGTTGTAAACGTTTAAATACACCTTGTGAGTTCTTTACTAAGGTTGATTTTACTGATAACGACAGAATATTATCACTTTTAAAATTGGAAGCAGACTTTATTGTTCTTGCAGGTTTTTTATTAAAAATACCTGAAAAGGTGGTTAAAGCTTTTCCGAGTAAAATTATAAATATTCACCCTGCATTATTACCAAAATATGGTGGAAAAGGTATGTATGGTATGCACGTACATTATGCTGTTAAGAAAAATAATGAAACTGAAAGTGGCATTACTATTCATTTTGTAAACGAAAATTACGACGAAGGCGCTATTATTTTTCAAGCTAAAACATCAATTATTCCTGAAGATTCTCCTGAAGATATTGCTAATAAAATTCATCAATTGGAATATGAACATTTTCCAAAGGTTATAGAAAATACTATACTTAGTAGTTATGTCTAAAAAAAAATACTACGTTGTTTGGAAAGGAAAAAAAACAGGTGTTTTTAGTTCTTGGCAGGCTTGTAAACGCCAAATAGATGGTTTTGAAGGTGCCCAATACAAATCGTTTTTTAGTCTTGATGAAGCTGATATAGCTTTTTCTAAAACATATAAAGACTATAAAGGTAAAAACACGTCTAAACCTAACTTAACCGAAAAAGAAAAGGCAGAGTATGGAACACCAATAGCAGAGAGCTTAAGTGTAGATGCTGCTTGCGCTGGGAATCCTGGTATTTTAGAATATAGAGGTGTATTAACCAATTCTAAAAAAGAAATATTTAAACAAGGCCCTTTTAAAAACGGTACTAATAATATTGGTGAATTTCTAGCATTAGTTCATGGATTAGCTATACTTAAAAAGAAAAATCTAAAAGATTATCCTATTTATTCTGATTCTAAAATTGCCATGAGTTGGGTTCACCAAAAAAAATGCAAAACCAATATATATTTTGATAGTAACAATAAAGAACTTTTAGATTTAATTAAAAGAGCAGAACATTGGCTTTTAAATAACAGTTACAGTAATCCAATTTTAAAATGGGAAACCAAAGCTTGGGGAGAAATCCCTGCAGATTTTGGAAGAAAATAAATACAATAAAAAAAGCCTGAGATAATTTCAGGCTTTTTTTTGCTTTTATATTTTTGATTTAAACAGATGCTTTCATTAATTCTCTGTTCATTCTAGCAATATTATCTAAAGATATTCCTTTTGGACACTCAATTTCACAAGCTCCTGTATTTGTACAGTTACCAAAACCTTCTAAATCCATTTGTGCAACCATTTTACGAACTCTATCAGCAGCTTCTACTTGTCCTTGTGGTAATAATGCATATTGACTTACTTTTGCTCCTACAAATAACATTGCTGAGCTGTTTTTACAAGTTGCCACACAAGCTCCACAACCTATACAGGTTGCAGCATCCATAGCTTTATCTGCTGCTTCTTTAGCAATTGGAATTGCATTTGCATCTTGTGTATTACCTGATGTATTTACAGAAATATAACCACCTGCATGTTGAATTCTATCAAAAGCAGATCTATCTACTACTAAGTCTTTAATAACAGGAAAAGCAGTTGCTCTCCATGGTTCAATAGTAATAGTATCTCCATCATTAAACATACGCATGTGAAGTTGGCAAGTTGTAACACCTCTATCAGGTCCATGAGCTTCACCATTAATATACATAGAGCACATACCACAAATACCTTCTCTACAATCATGATCAAATGATACAGGCTCTTCTCCTTTTGAAATTAGTTGTTCATTTAAAACATCCATCATTTCTAAAAAGGACATATGTTCTGAAATATCAGTCACTTTATAATCTACCATTTGACCCTTTGAATTAGCGTCTTTCTGTCTCCAAATTTTAAGTGTTAAATTCATATTTTTTGCTTTTGGCTGTTAGCTTTTGGCTCTTAGTAAAATACTAATGGCTAAAGGCTAAAAGCAATATTATTTATAACTTCTTTCTTTTACTTCTATATTTTCATAAACCAATGGCTCTTTGTGTAAAACAGCATCTTTTGGTTCACCTTTATATTCCCAAGCAGAAACGTACTGGAATTCTTTTCTACGTTTTGCTTCTCCTTCTTCTGTTTGATGCTCTTCTCTAAAGTGTCCTCCAGCAGATTCTTCTCTTTGTAAAGCATCTTTAGCAAACAGTTCTCCTAACTCTAAGAAATCTGCAACTCTTCCTGCTTTTGCTAATTCTTCATTATATTCATTAGCTCCACCTGGTACTGAAACATTTTCCCAAAAATCTTTTCTTAATGCAGAAATCTCTTCTATTGCTTCTTTTAACCCAGCTTCATTTCTAGACATACCACATTTGTTCCACATAATATTTCCTAGCTTTTTATGATAGTAATCCACTGAATTTTTACCTTTATTATTTATAAAGAAATTAATGCGTTTCTTAACATCTTTTTCAGCTTCTTCAAACTCTGGCAAGTCTGTAGAAATTTTACCTGTTCTAATATCATCAGCTAAATAATCTCCAATAGTGTATGGTAAAACAAAATAACCATCTGCTAAACCTTGCATTAATGCTGAAGCTCCTAGTCTGTTGGCTCCATGATCTGAGAAATTAGCTTCTCCAATTGCATAACATCCAGGAATTGTGGTCATTAAGTTGTAATCTACCCAAACACCACCCATTGTATAATGTACAGCAGGATAAATCATCATTGGTGTTTTGTATGGATTCTGATCTACAATCTTCTCATACATTTGAAATAAATTACCATACTTAGCTTCAACAATTTTTTCTCCTAATTCAGTAATTTTTTCCTTAGATGGATTAGAGATTCCTTTAACCTTAGCTTCTTCTTTACCATATCTTTCAATAGCTGAAGCAAAGTCAAGATAAACAGCTTCACCAGTAGCATTGACACCATAGCCAGCATCACAACGCTCTTTTGCTGCTCTAGAAGCTACATCGCGTGGAACTAAGTTACCAAAAGCAGGATAACGTCTTTCTAAGTAATAATCTCTTTCTTCTTCTGATAAGTCAGTTGGTTTTTTTCTACCTTCTCTTATAGCAATAACATCATCCATATTTTTTGGAACCCAAATTCTACCATCATTTCTAAGAGACTCTGACATTAGAGTTAATTTAGATTGATAATCTCCAGACCTTGGAATACATGTTGGATGTATTTGTGTATAACAAGGGTTTGCAAAATAAGCTCCTTTTTTATGTACTTTCCAAGCAGCAGTTACATTAGAACCCATTGCGTTTGTAGATAAAAAATAAACATTTCCATATCCACCTGATGCAATAACTACAGCATGTGCAGAGTGGCGTTCTATTTCTCCTGTTACTAAATTACGTGCTATAATACCTCTTGCTTTGCCATCAACAATAACAAGATCTAACATTTCATGTCTGTTAAACATTTCTATTTTACCACGTGCTATTTGACGGTTCATGGCAGAGTAAGCACCTAATAATAATTGTTGACCTGTTTGCCCTTTGGCATAAAATGTTCTCGAAACTAATACACCACCAAAAGAACGGTTGTCTAACAAGCCTCCATAATCTCTAGCAAAAGGAACACCTTGTGCTACACATTGGTCGATAATATTTGCAGAAACCTCTGCTAATCTATACACATTTGCTTCTCTAGATCTATAATCTCCACCCTTTACAGTGTCGTAAAATAATCTGTAAGTAGAGTCTCCATCTCCTTGATAGTTCTTTGCAGCATTAATTCCTCCTTGAGCAGCAATTGAATGTGCTCTTCTTGGTGAATCTTGATAAGCAAATGCTTTTACATTATAGCCTAACTCTGCTAAGGTTGCAGAAGCTGAGCCTCCTGCTAAACCAGTTCCTACAACAATAACATCTATATGTCTTTTGTTAGCTGGGTTTACTAAGTTTATTTTGTTTTTATAATCTGTCCATTTATCTTTTAATGGACCTTGAGGTACTTTTGATTCTAAAGCCATACTTTCTAAGATTAATGGTTATAAGATAAATGATGGAAAAGTGCTACAATAATAAAACCTAATGGAACTAAAATTGCATAAGCTAAACCTACTTTATTTAACTTTTTTCTTAACGAAGCTGCTCCTACAGATTGAAATGCAGATGTAAAACCATGTGCTAAATGCAATCCTAAGAAAACAAATGCTACACAGTAAGCTGCAACTCTAGCAGGGTTTACAAACTTTAATTGCAATTCATGAAAATATCTGAATTTACCATCATGTAAACCAGACCAATCTCCCTGTATGAATTTTGTATTGATTTCTGGAAACCAAAAATCTATAAAGTGTAAAACAATAAATGCTAAAATAGCAACACCACTCCAAATCATGTTTCTGCTCATCCAAGATGAATTAGCTGCTCCATTATTTTTTGCATATGAAACCTTTCTTGCTCTTTTGTTTTGTAATTCTAAAATGAAACCCATTACAAAATGAAAAACTACCCCAAAAATTAAAATGGGTTGTAATACAAATTGTACTAGAGGGTTGGTTCCCATAAAATGAGAAACTTCATTAAAAAGGTCTGCACTAATAACAGACATAGTGTTTATAGTTAAATGCTGTAGTAAAAAAATCATTAAGAAGAATGCAGAAAGTGCCATTGACACTTTTCTTCCAACTGAAGATTTAAAAAATCCACTCATTATTGATTAAGTTAAAATTCTAATTACAAAAATAACGCTTAAAGAGGTGTAATACAAAGAATTTAAAACGATTTCGTATGTATTTAGAACTGTTTTAAATAATTTTATTTGAAGCAATTAAACACTTGCTTTTAATCCACTTTTTTTGGTTTGGATTTTTAATAATTTTATTGCCTTTGCAATCTAAAAAGTTACCCTTAGCATCTTTTTTTAATACCTTCATTTTACCAGAAAGTATTGCATTTATTATTCTGAATATGAGTCCTTTTCTAGGAGTTTTAGAATTAGTAGATACAAGTTTTAACCCTTGTTCGTTATTCCATAAATCCATATCAGATGAGGCTTTATCTGGTAAAATACCATCTTCTAGCTCATTATTTTTAAAGGTTAAATAGTTTTCTTTTTCATGTGCTTTTCCTAATGAACGTGCTGCAGATTCTCCAATTTCTTCTTTTAATCTAGCCATCCAATAAGCATGTCTAAATGCATCTACTTGTCCTCCAGAAGCATCTCCATCTAATAGGTTTGTTTTTTTTATAGAATCTGATACTTTCTGAACTTCTTTTGATATTTCTAAAGACTTTTTTGCCTTAAAAGGATGCAATAAAACCCAGTTTCTTTTTGGCGGTGAGAGTTTAAAAAATTGATTTAGGCTTGATTGTGCAAACGTTGAAAATGAAAAACAGCACGCTAACAAAATTAACGTGCTGTATGTTTTCTTTTTATTTGATTTCAAAGGTCTGTGTAGCATCACCAATTTTAATCGTATATTTTCCTTTTGGTAAATATGTTACGCCATTTTGAGCAGCTGATATTCTTGCTTTATCATTGGCCTTTTTAAACGCTTTTAAGCCACTTTTTGAAAAAGACACATCAAAATCAACATCATTGTAACCCTTATCAGCTTGAACATTCATAGAGTTTACTTTTACATCACCTAATAAAATATCTATAGTAATATTTCTACTTGAGTTACTGTAAAATGGAATTGAAACTGATGGTGTATATGCATTTGACCAACTTGACCTAGCATTTCCCCAAAATCCACTTTTTCGAATAGAATTTAACTTAAAAATATATGTTTGTTGCGCTAGAAAATCGCTGTCTATTTGTTGTAAAGGTGCAATATCTGCAATGTAAATACTTCTACCATGTGTACCAACTACTAGGTGTTTTGCATCTTGTTGAATAACTAAATCATGAACTGCAACATTTGGTAAATTCTTAGAAAATACTTGCCAAGATTCTCCTTTGTTAAAAGTTACATAAAGACCATTATCTGTACCCAAGTACAATATGTTTTCATTTACTGGGTCTTCTTTAATAACATTTACTGGTGAAGCTGGAATATTACTACTTATGCTTTTCCAAGTTGATCCAAAATCATCAGACATATAAACATAAGGAGTAAAATCATCCCATCTATAACCGTTTAAAGTAACATAAACTCTTTCTTTTTTATATGAAGATGCAATAACTCTAGACACCCATAAATCTTTAGGAAAAGAATTCGAAATTCTTATCCAATTTCCTCCTCCATTTTTAGTTATGTGAACATAACCATCGTCTGAACCCACATATAATAAACCAAATTGAAAAGGACTTTCTGATATACTCGTTAACGTACCATAAGCAACATTTCCTTTTTTACCTCCAGTTGTTAAATCGTCTGAAATAGTTTCCCAGTCATCTCCTTTATTTAATGATCTGTGTAATTTATTCCCACCTAAATACAATATGTCTTGATTGTGTTTTGATAATAAAATTGGAGTTTGCCAATTGAATCTATAAGGATTTTCACCTAAAGTATGTTTTGGCTGAATGTACTTGTTTCTTCCATTTCTATCTACTCTAAAGTAATTACCAAATTGATATCCTGTGTATACAATATTTGGGTCTCTATCATCTACTTGAACTTGCATACCATCACCTCCCATAATTGAAGTATAAGGGTTTTGACCTGATTGATGCCAACGATTATCTATTCTTGCTGTGTGTGTTGCTGTCCAAACTCCATTATCTTGCAATCCACCATAGACATGATATGGTTTTTGGTTGTCTGCATAAATTGAATAAAATTGACCAACAGGTGGATTATTTAGTTTCACCCAACTTTCACCATCATCATAAGATAAGTTTAAACCACCATCATTACCATTAATAAGATGGCCTTTTTTATTTGCATTAACCCATAAAGCTTGATGGTCTGAATGGACATTTTCTCTACTAATTGAAGTAAATGTTTTACCACCATCTTTAGATTTTAAAATTGGCACACCTAACACATAAATTGCATTTTCATCTTGTGGGTCTACTCTAATTTCACCAAAATAATAACCATAAGAAAAATACAACCCTTCTATGTTACCTTCGTGAGTTTTCTTCCATGATTTTCCTCCATTTGTAGTTTTAAAAACTTCTGCTCCAATAACAGGTGTATCAAATAATAAAGCATTAGCATCTTCTAAATATTTTGCTAAATCAATAGGTTTAACAGAACCAACTCTTACCATTTGTTTAACATTTTCGGCTCTATATTTTTCTTGAAATCCATTAGTTTTTAAATAGGTGTTTAAATCTTTATCTGAAAGTTCTAAAAACGCTTCTTTACTCATGGTTTTAAAATCTTCTTTTGTAAGCCCAGTTGATTTTTTATTAGAGTTATTCGCTTTTTTTCTAAACTGGCTATCGTGCAAAACATAGGCTGTATTTTCATTAACGACAGCTAAGCCAATTCTACCTACACCATTCCCTTCTGGAAAACCACTTTTGTCTGAAATTTTCGACCAAGTACTACCAGCATCTGTACTTTTATAAATTGCTGAATTTGTTCCACTTCCGTCAAAATTCCATGCTTTTCTTTCACGTTCCCAAGAAGCCGCATACATAACATTAAAATTTTCTGGAGCGTTTTCTATATCAATTATTCCTGTGTCGTTATTAATAAATAATGGTTTTTGCCAAGTTTTACCTCCATCTTGAGTTTTAAAAACACCTCTCTCAGCATTTGGTGAATATAAGTGTCCTATTACACCAACAATTACTTCATTAGCATTATTTGGATTAATTAGAATTCTACTAATATGATGCGAATCTGTTAACCCTACATTTTGCCAAGTTTTACCTTTGTCTGTTGTTTTTAATAAACCAATACCTGCATAAGAAGAACGTGATGAATTTTTTTCTCCTGTTCCAACCCAAATTGTACCAGATTTCCAATCTACAGCAATATCACCAATATTTTGAGTTGGAGAATTATCCATAATTGGCGAGAAAGTAGTTCCATTATTGTTTGTATACCATAAACCACCTGATGCATATCCTACATAAAACTCAGTTGGATTATCTGGGTTTACAGCTATATCTGCAACTCTACCACTCATTATAGTTGGCCCAATATTAGTAAAGTTTATGTTTTTAACTAGCGAGTTTTTTTCTAATTGTGCTTTTTCTTCAAGCGATTTTTGAATTTGATTTGCATTGGTTACATTTTGAGCTGAGAATTGCAATGTAAATACCAATAGCATTGATAAAATGAAGCTTTTCATATTGTTTGTGTTAGTTAAGTTTAGTGATTTGAATTAAATTACTGTAGTTACGAAATTATTAGTTTTCGATGAATATTTTTCTTTTATAGTTGTTAATTTTTCTTAAATTGGATTCAATTAATCAAATAAATTTTACAAAATGGATTTTTTATACACAATTATAATTGGCGCTATTTGTGGTTACATTGCTGATGTATTAATGAGAGACAATGGCTTTGGACTAGTTTTTAATATCATTTTAGGAATTGCTGGAAGTTTTGTTGGTAAATGGTTATATGGCAAATTAGGACTACATATAGATGTTGGTCATCATATTTTAGATGAAATTATTGTTGGCGCTTCAGGAGCTATAGTAATTCTCTTTTTAATAGGAGTCTTAAGAGGCACAAGGTCTAGAAGAAGACGCTAAAATTTAATTAAAAATTATAAAGAAAGATGCAGTAATGCATCTTTTTTTGTGTCTTTCATTATCATTACATTTGCTAAAACAACTTATTTTTTATGAAATATCATCCTATAAATTCAGAATTATTTATTAGAAACCGAAAAAACTTTATGGCTGAAATGAAGCCAAAAAGTATGGCTATTTTTAACTCTAATGACATCTATCCTATTGGTGCAGATAGTACAATGCCTTTTGAGCAACATAGAGATATTTTCTACTTAAGTGGTGTAGATCAGGAAGAAAGTGTTTTAATGCTTTTTCCAGATTGCCCAAATAAAGATTTGCGTGAGGTTCTATTTATTAGAGAAACTAATGCTCATATTGCTGTTTGGGAAGGTGAAAAATTAACCAAAGAAGCAGCAACTAAAACTAGCGGAATTAAAACTATTTATTGGTTACAAGATTTAGAAAAAATCTTGTTTGAAATGAGTACTTATGCAGATACTTTTTACATAAATACCAATGAACATTACAGAGCAAATGTAGAAACTGAAACAAGAGAAGATAGGTTTACAAAATGGTTATTAAAAAAATATCCTGCTCATTCTGTAGCAAAAAGTAATCCTATTTTACAACGCCTACGTTCTGTAAAGCATGAAATAGAATTAGAGCTAATGCAGCATGCATGTAACCTAACTGAAAAAGGGTTTAGACGTATTTTAAACTTTGTAAAACCTGGTGTTTGGGAGCATGAAATTGAAGCAGAATTATTACATGAATTTGTAAGGAACAGGTCTAAAGGTTTTGCATATACACCAATTATTGCTAGTGGTAATAATGCAAACGTGCTACATTATGTAGAAAACAACCAACAATGTAAAGATGGCGATTTAATCCTTTTTGATTTTGCTGCTGAATATGCCAATTATAAAAGTGATTTAAGTAGAACTATTCCTGTTAATGGAAAGTATAGCAAAAGACAAAAAGAGGTGTATAATGCTGTTAATAGAGTAAAAAATGAAGCGACAAAACTATTAGTTCCAGGTGCTTTTTGGAAAGAATATCATGTAGAAGTTGGGAAACTTATGACATCAGAATTGTTAGGCTTAGGACTGTTAGATAAGGCTGATGTTCAAAATGAAGACCCAAATTGGCCAGCATACAAAAAGTATTTTATGCATGGTACTTCTCATCATATAGGTTTAGACACTCATGATTATGGTTTACTACATGAACCTATTCAAGCAAACATGGTATTTACTGTTGAACCTGGAATTTATATTCCTGATGAAGGTTTTGGTATTCGTTTAGAAGATGATGTTGTGGTACAAGAAAAAGGGGAGCCTTTTAATTTAATGGGTAATATTCCTATTGAAGCAGAAGAAATTGAAGATTTAATGAACTCTTAAAAACCTCTTCTAAGCTAAAGAATTTATAAAGCCAATAGTTTGATTATTAAAAACTTTTGGCTTTTCTACATTTACAACATGACCACATTTTTCTACAACATATAATGTAGATTTTACATGCTGAGAAACAATATCTTTAATAGAAGGTAAGAATAAATGATCTTCTGAACCCATAATATATAGGGTTGGTATTTTTATGTCTTTGGTTCTTAAAAAACGTAATAAAGGATTAATCTCAGAAGTTAATTTAAACCATCGTATAAATTCTTTTTGGTATAGTTTTTTTGCTTCGTTTACAAATAACAACCTCGACTTTTTATGATTTTTTTTAGGCATTATTATAAAAGCAAAAAACTTATACAATAACATATAAGGCACAACAGATTTAAAAATTATACCTAATTTCATTAAAATCTGCGATTTAATATTTAGCTTAAATACAGCTCCTCCAAGAATCATGCTTTTTACTAATTCTGGTCTTTTCTCAGCTAAATTTCTAATTAAAATAGTACCTAAAGAAATACCTATAAAATGTGATTTTTGAATTTTCAAATAATCAATTACTTCTACAATATCTGCTGTTATAGAACTAAAAGTATACTTTGGATTAAATGTATCTTTTAGTTTTGGCTTGCTATTTCCATGGCCTCTTAAATCTAAAATTAATACATTAAAATGTTTTCTAAAATCTCTTATCTGTTTAAACCAGATTGAGCTACTACCACCTGCACCATGTACAAAAGTTACCCATTCTTCAGAGCTGTTATGTTTGTAAGTGTAATAATTAAGCATAAAACTTGTTATGAATCAAAAATACAGTTATTAAAATTGATAAGTATTAAAAAACCTTTAATTATAAATAAAAAAGGCAAGCTCAAGCTTGCCTAATCTCAATCAACCACATTTTACAATCCTTCCTACATTATTTATTCTATATCTTTTGTATAATGTGGCTCTTACTTATTGGGATATAAGAAAGGGAATATTATAATTTCTTTTCTTACACTTCATTAGACGAAAAACTTTATATAATCCTTACAAAATTGTTTAAAAAAGATTTTTAATTGGTCTTAAGTTGCTTAAAAAGAAGGTGAATAACGAAGGTAAAACCCAGCCTAGACTATAATTTGCAAATGGAATTAAATTTTTAATCCCTATCAAATTTTCAGGAGCAATTATAAACCCTAAGAAATCAGGAATACTAAAAATAAAGGTTATGAAAACTACTGCTTTAAATACTAAAGGACTACTAAATTTTTCAGGCACAACATTAAGTAAAATTAAAACTATAGTTATTGGGTATAAAAACATTAAAGCAGGCACAGCAACATCTATAATAAAACCAACATTATAGCTTCCTATAATTATTCCTAATACAGAACTAATTGCTGCTGTAATAATATATGCTTTTTGAGAATTGTTAAAAATACCTTTTATATAATCTGATGTGCCAGTAACTATACCAACAGCTGTTGTAAAACAAGCTACAGCTACCAAAACACTTAAAAAACTTGTGCCAAAATCACCTAAAGTTAGTGTGCTTAAACCTGATAGAATATCAATTCTAGTTTGATTTTTATTAAACGAATCTGCTAAAGAAGCACCACTAAAAATTAGTCCTCCATAAATAATTAATAAACCAGTACCAGCTATTAAACCAGACTTGGTTATGATTTCTTTTTTAGCTTCAAAACTATTATGACCCCTTAAGTTTAATGAAATAATAATTACAGCTCCTACTACAACACCTCCAATTGCATCAAACGTTTGGTAACCTTCTAAAACTCCATTTACAAAAGACGTTTTGAATGTTGATGCTGTACTAATTGCTTCTGTTGAGTAAGCAGCTAAAAGAATAATTGCTAATAAAATTATACCAATAATTGGTGTTAAAAACTTACCAATTAAACTTATAATTTTTGAACGATTTACAGCAAAAATAAATGCCAAAACAAAGTATACTATACTTGTAATAATTGGTGCAGAATCAAAAAAGGGTTGAATCGTCATTTCATGAGTAACAGCAGCAGTTCTTGGAGCTGGAATTGCAACAGCAATAGCATAAATAAGTATACAAAATACTGTACTAAAAATAGGAGAAACTTTTTTTCCAAAGTCATACAAAGTACCTTGAAGTCTGGCGTGAGCAAAAATTGCTAAAATAGGAATGGTAACTGCTGTTAAAACAAAACCAAAGACAACTATCCACCAATCTACACCAGATTTTACTCCTAAACTTGGTGGCAATATTAAGTTTCCTGCGCCAAAAAAAAGAGAAAACAAAGCAAAGCCTGTCATCCAAATTTCTTTTGTTTTATTCATGTCTTTTGGTTGTTTTTCTTTTTTGAAATATACATATTTTTGTGAGATGCAGAAATCAATCACTTTTAAAAATGCAACTATTTCTTTTACTGATAATGGCAAAGGAACTGCTGTTGTTTTTTTACATGGTTTTTTAGAAAACAAAAAAATGTGGCAAGATATTAGACCACATTTTAGTGATAGATACAGAGTGATTTGTATTGACTTATTAGGTCATGGAAATTCAGATTGTTTAGGTTATGTGCATTCTATGGATTTATTTTCTGATGCTGTTCTTGCCGTTTTAAAAGCACTTAGATTAAGAAAATATTTCGTTATAGGACATTCATTGGGAGGTTATGTAGCATTAGCAATTGCCAACAAAAAAGCTACAAATATTAAAGGTTTATGTTTAATGAATTCTACTTCAAATGCAGATTCTGAAGAACGAATAAAAATTAGAGAAAGAGCTAATAAAATGATTCGAAATAATTTTGAAAATATCATTAAAATCTCTGTTACTAACTTATTTTTTCAAGAAAATTTAGATAAATACAAAGAGCAAATAGAAGAAGTAAAAAAGGCTGCCTTAAAAACTAGTTTACAAGGTTATATTGCCGCACAAGAAGGCATGAAAATTAGACCTAATAGAAACCATGTACTAATACAAAACAACTTTAAGAAACTAATAATTATTGGAGAAAAAGATCCTATAATTAATGTAGAAAGTGTAATTAATGAAGCTCAAAAAACCAATGCTAACTATATTGTATTAGAAGGTGGACACATGAGTCATATAGAAAATAAAGACGCTTTAATAGATGCTTTTATTAAATTTTTGAAGCCTGTAAAATTTTAACATTTTTTTGTACATATAAAAAATTGAATATTTGATATATTACCATACACTTGTTGAACCTTATCAATTATATATGTTCCCCCACCAAAACCACATTTATTATATTAGTCTTTTAATAATTCTACCTCTACTAATATATACTAAACCTATTTCAGCAAAAACTTAAGTTATGGGTATTACTAGTTCACAAATTTCACTTCGTAAATAGTTAAGGTTAGCTATCTTTAGTTTAACTATTTTACTGTTACAAGACTGTAAAAAAGTAAAAAATGAAATAAACATTGGTTTTATAGGCCCATTATCTAACATGGCAACAGATTTAGGGGTTACACCATCTAAGGCTTTACAACTTGCTATAGACGAATATAATACCAATAAAAAAAGTGGAGATCCAACTGTGAATTTATTTATAGAAGATGATGAATGGGATCAAGAAAAAGCTTTGCCTGCTTATAAAAAACTAAGAAATAATCATAATATCGAAATACTTTTTATTAGTAATACAGATGGTACAATAGCTATTAGTGAACAAGCAAAAAAAGACGGAGTAATAGTTATAAACGCACTTAACAACGACGCTATTTTAAATAGGCTAAACAATAATGTTTTTCAAAGAGTTCCAGCCTTGTGCTTGCAATTCAATTTCTTGGTTTGCTCTGGTAATCAATTGTAGACCTTGGCTTTCCTCTGTGATATGACCAATTACAGTTAAGTTTGGATTACCTTTTACTTTGTCAAAATCATCAATAGAAATGGTAAATAGCAATTCGTAATCTTCACCTCCACTTAGAGCAATCATTGTAGAGTCTAATTCAAATTCTTCGCAAGTTGTTATTACTTGTGGGTCTAATGGTAATTTATCTTCGTAAATTTTACAACCTACTTTACTTTGTGTGCAAATGTGAAATAACTCTGAAGACAATCCATCAGAAATATCAATCATAGAAGTTGGTTTAACATCTAAATCTTTTAATAAAGCAGGAATATCTTTTCTTGCTTCAGGTTTTAATTGACGTTCAATTAAATAGGTATAAGCATCTAAATCTGGCTGATTTTGAGGGTTTACCTTAAACACTTCTTTTTCTCTTTCTAATACCTGAAGTCCTAAGTAGGCTGCACCTAAATCGCCAGTAACTACAACTAAATCTGTTGGTTTAGCTCCATTTCTATAAACAACATTTTCTGCCTTTGCTTTGCCTATAGCAGTTACAGATATTAAAATTCCTTTAGTAGAAGAGGTTGTGTCTCCACCAATTAAATCAACCTTATAAGTATCACAAGCTAACTGAATGCCAGCATAAAGTTCTTCAATAGCTTCTAAAGGAAACCTGTTAGAAACTGCAATAGAAACCGTTATTTGCTCAGCTTCTGCATTCATAGCATAAACATCAGATAAATTAACCATTACAGATTTATATCCTAAATGCTTTAACGGCATGTAGCTTAAATCAAAATGTACACCTTCAATTAATAAATCTGTGGTAACTAAAGTTTGTTTTTCTGATGCATCTAATACTGCTGCATCATCACCAACTCCTTTAATAGTAGAAGGTTTAGAAACTTTAAAATATTTAGTAATATGATTGATTAAGCCAAATTCTCCTAATTCAGCTAAAGATGTTTTATTCTGATTTTTGTCTTCTAACATTTTGCAAAGATACAGAGTTCTTTTTAGAACAATAAAAATTAGTAATATTGGTTTTAATAGTAATATTTCATTTTATTCAGTAATTTAGTGTATCTAATTTAACCCTTATGAAATTTAAACATTTCTGTTTTTTTCTCTTTTTTTCTCTTTTTTTCATTCATTGTTCAAAAGAGCAAATAAATGGTGTTAATTTAGATATTGACAATGATGGTATTGAAAACTCAATAGATAATTGTCCAGAATTTGCAAATGCAGACCAAAAAGACACTGATGGTGATGGAGTTGGAGATCCTTGTGATACAACACCTTCTAACAAAGTAGTATGTACAAATGGTTTTGCAGGTCAATTCCCCTGTAATGGTTATGATTTATTACTACACATGCCAATGTCTACTTTTGGTACAGCAGAAGCAAACGATTCTTGGGGTTGGACAGACCAAACAACTGGAAATGAGTATGTTATAATGGGAGTTTTAGATGGTACTGTATTTATTGATATAACAGATACAGACAACCCTATCTATTTAGGAAAACTTCCAACAAGAACCTCTAGTAGTGATTGGAGAGATATAAAAGTATACAATAACTATGCATTTATTGTAAGTGAAGCTTTTAACCATGGAATGCAAGTTTTTGATTTAACAAGGTTAAGAACTGTAAGTAATCCACCGGAAACTTTTACCTCTGATACAGATTTTACTGGGTTTGGAAACGCGCATAACATAGTCATTAATGAAGATAAAGGATTTGCATATGTAGTTGGCTCTAATCAATTTAGTGGAGGTCCAATTTTTATTGATATCAATAATCCTTTAAACCCAACTATAGCAGGTGGTTTTGCTTTAGGCGGCTACTCTCATGATGCACAAGTTGTTACCTATATTGGTCCAGATTCAGATTATACAGGTCAAGAAATATTAATTGGCAGTAATGGAGAAAGATTTGGAGCTAATGAAGTAGTTATTACAAATGTTACAGACAAAAGTAACCCAGTAAATATTTCAAAAATTAGCTATCCAAATGATGGATACACTCACCAAGGTTGGTTTACAGAAGATCAACGCTATTTTTTAGTGGGCGATGAATTAGATGAAGCTGATGGAAATGTAAGCAATACAAGAATCCTAATTTTTGACTTATTAGATCTTGATAACCCAGTATTATTAACTGAATATTTTGGCCCAACAGAAGCTATAGATCATAATGGTTATGTAAAAGGTAATACTTTTTATTTAGCTAATTACAGAGCTGGTGTACGCTTTCATGACATCTCAAATATAGCTTCTGGAACTATGACAGAAATAGGTTTTTTTGACACCTATCCAGAAAATGACGATCCTAATTTTAATGGTGTATGGAATGTATATCCGTTTTTTAATAGTGGAAAAATTGTTGTAAGTGATATTGAAAAAGGATTATTTATACTTCAAAAGCAATAGAATTTTTATTTGCTTTTTATGTTACCTATTTGGTTTTCTTTACTCATGTAGCAAAGAAAGCATACAAGACAGTAATATAAATTCTATTAAACAAATTATTGCATTGCAAACATATGGTGGTTCAAAAAACGACACATTTCAATCCGTAAAAAACACTTTAGATGGTGGTTATATAGTTGTTGGGCATAGTCAAAGTTCAGATTTTGATGTAAGCACCAAAAATAACGATAGCTATGATTACTGGGTTTTAAAGTTTGATGAAGATGAAAACCTTGAGTGGAGTAAAACTTTTGGAGGTTTAGATGATGACAGAGCAAGAGATGTTATTCAGTTAAATGATGGTTCTTTTGTTGTTACTGGTTTTAGTAGAAGTAATGATTTAGATGCAAGTGCAAACGCAGGAAATTACGACTATTGGCTCATAAAACTAGATACAAATGGAACTCTTTTATGGGAAAAAAGTTTTGGTTTTTCTGGCTCAGATCAATCTTATGTTATTAAAAAAACAACAGATGGAAATTTACTTTTAGGAGGCTCTTTAGATGTAACAGCTTCTGGGGGTTTAGGGAATTCTAAAACAGCTAGCAAACATGCTGGAGGCGATTATTGGCTCATAAAACTAGATACCAATGGAAACTCAATCTGGACAAAATATTTTGGTGGATTATTTACAGATACTCTGTTAGATATTGCCGAAACAAATGCTGGAGATTATATTTTAACAGGTTTTAGCGATAGTTCAGACACCAATATTTCTAACAATTTAGGTAGTTATGACTATTGGATTGTAAAAGTTGATACTAATGGAAATTTAGTTTGGGAAAAAAGTTTTGGCGGTTCAGAAATAGATGAAGCTTACTCAATTACAAAAACTAGTAACAACCAATTTCTAATTGTAGGTAATGCGAGAAGTTCAGATAAAAATGTTACGATTAATAATGGCTCATCAGATATTTGGGTAATTACTATTGATGAAGCTGGAAATTTAATTTGGGAAAAAAGTTTTGGCGGTTCATCATTCGAAGATGCAAAAAAAGTAATCGCCTCAACTTCAGGTGGCTTTTACATTGTAGGTAGCTCTAGAAGTTCTGATAAGAATCTAACTGAAAATAAGGGCAATAAAGATATTTGGGTGTTAAAAATATCTGATATAGGAGATTTAATTTGGGAAAAAAGTATTGGTGGAACTGAGTTAGATGAAGCCAATTCAATAATTGAATTGAATACTAATATTATTATTGTTGGTGAGTCTTGGAGTTCAGATCAAGATATCTCTATAAATAAAGGTTTTTCTGATGGAGTTTTAATTAAAATGAATTGAAAAAATGAAACAATTTTTTAAAATATTACTTTTTGTAATTTTAGTTTCTTGTAGTTCTAATGATACTGAAAAAGAAGTAACAATTACCTTAAAATTTTCTCATAATTGGGATGGTGTCTCTGTTAACTCATCAGATTTTAATAGCTTTAAATTTAGCACATTAAATGGTGAATCTGTAAATATTGAGCGCTTACGATATGTGGTTTCAAATATTATGCTCAATGAAAACAGTAAAGATTATCAGCTTGTTGATCTTGGAGAAAATAGTGGCTTAGAAATTACATTTAATAATGTTCAAACAGGAATTAATACTTTGCAATTTACTTTTGGTTTTGCAGATAAAGATAATGTAGATGGCATTTATCAAGATTTAAATTCTACCTCATTTAATGTTCCAATGATGCTTGGTGGTGGTTACCATTACATGCAGTTGGATGGCAAATACAAAGACGTAAACAATCTAGACGCAAACTTTAATTACCATGTTATAAGAGCTGTAGACAGGTCTGACCCAAATAATTTAATTCTAGAAGACACCTCTTTTCTAGTTGATTTAGGTAATGTAAACATAGAAGGAGATTCAACTATAGAAATTAAAATGAATATTGCTGAATGGTTTAAAAACCCAAATACTTGGGATTTAAATGTACTAAATACGGTACTTATGCCAAATTTTAATGCCCAAAAATTAATGAATGCAAATGGTAAAACAGTGTTTTCTTTAGGCAAAAGAACTCAAAATTAAAATGCGTAGCTATTGGTATATAACATTTTTATTACTTTTTTTTAGCTGTTCTTCAAGTGAAATTGAACAATATACACCTGTTCCTTATGAATTAGAAATACCAAAACTTTTTCAAGATAAATTAATAGCTCCTATTTTACCAATAGATAATCCACTAACTGAGGAAGGAGTAGCTTTAGGTAAAAAGCTGTTTTTCGATAAAACTTTATCTAAAGACGGAACACAGTCTTGTGCATCTTGCCACAATCCATCAAAAGCATTTACAGATAATTTAAAAACAAGTATTGGTGTAGATGGAATTTCTGGTAAAAGAAATGCAATGCCTTTGTATAATTTAGCCTGGAATTTCGATGAAAACTTTTCTTGGGATGGAAAAGATTTTACACTTGAAAACCAAGCTTTAGATCCAGTTAGAAATCCCATAGAATTGCATGCAAATTGGACTAATGTTGCAAACCGTTTACAAAGTAATTCAGAATATAAAACTTTGTTTAATAGAGCATTTGGTACTTCTAAAATCGATTCTATTTTAGTAACTAAAGCTATTGCACAGTTTGAACGCACTCTTATTTCTGGAAACTCAAAATTCGATCAGTATTTATTGGGAAATACTACGTTAACTCCAGAAGAAGAAAACGGTTTTAATGTTTTTATGGAAGAAGCCAAAGGAGATTGTTTTCATTGTCATGGAAGCAACAATAATCCACTTTGGACAGACAACCTCTTTCACAACAATGGTTTAGATAGAAGTTTTTTAGATTTAGGATTAGGAGCTGTTACCGGAGATCCTGCAGATAATGGTAAATTCAAAACTCCATCTTTACGAAACTTAGCTTTTACTGCTCCATATATGCACGATGGTAGATTTAACACATTAGAAGAAGTTATCAATCATTATTCAGAAGGCTTACAACCATCAGCTACAATAGACCCTTTGATGAAAAAAGTAAATCAAGGAGGTGTTAACTTAACTGCAAAAGATAAAGCTGATCTTAAAGCCTTTTTATTAACACTTACAGACTTCGATTTTGTAAACAATCCTAACTTTCAAGAATAATCAATAAAATTAATAGATTAATAGTAGTTGTTAATACCATTTTAACTTTAGTATTCAACTTATATCGTATATTTGCATCCAATTTAGATTAAATCTATATAAGTTTATGATTAAAGTATCGGACACAGCAAAAAAAAAGGTCATAGAATTGATGACAGAAGATGGCTTTGATCCTACTAAAGACTATGTTAGAGTAGGAGTTAAAAGTGGTGGTTGTTCTGGTTTATCTTATGACTTAACTTTTGATAATACAGAAAAAGAAAACGATAAAGTTTTCGAAGAAAATGATGTTAGAATTGTAGTAGACAAAAAGAGTTTTTTATACTTAGTTGGTACTACTTTAGAATATTCTGGAGGTTTAAATGGAAAAGGTTTTGTTTTTAACAATCCAAATGCCAATAGAACTTGTGGTTGTGGAGAATCATTTTCATTATAAATAAGCACGTTATGAGTAAATATACTGAAGACGATTTAAAAGAAGAATTAAAAACCAAAGAATACGAATATGGTTTTTACACAGCAATAGAAAGCGAAAAGTTTGCTAAAGGGCTTAATGAAGATGTTGTTCGTGCAATTTCTAAAAAGAAAAACGAACCAGAATGGATGACTGAATGGCGTTTAGAAGCATTCAAGATTTGGTCTAAAATGGAAGAGCCAGAATGGGCTAATGTTAAGTATCCAAAACCTAACTTTCAAGATATTGCTTACTATTCTGCACCTAAAAAGAAGCCTAAATTAAACTCTTTAGACGAAGTTGATCCTGAATTATTAGCTACATTCGAAAGATTAGGTATTTCTCTAGAAGAACAAAAAAAACTTGCAAATGTAGCTGTCGATGTTGTTATGGATTCTGTTTCTGTAGCAACTACTTTTAAAGAGACTTTAGCTGAAAAAGGCATCATTTTTATGCCAATTTCAGAAGCTATAGAAAAGCATCCAGATTTAGTAAAAAAATATATTGGTTCAGTAGTACCACCATCAGATAACTTTTATGCAGCATTAAACTCTGCAGTTTTTTCAGATGGTTCTTTCTGTTATATTCCAAAAGGGGTTAAGTGTCCTATGGAATTATCTACTTATTTTAGAATTAACGAAGGAGGAACAGGGCAATTTGAAAGAACTTTAGTAGTAGCAGATGAAAGTAGTTATGTTTCATATTTAGAAGGTTGTACTGCGCCACAAAGAGATGAAAATCAATTACATGCAGCTGTTGTTGAGTTGATTGCTCTTGATGATGCTGAAATAAAATATTCAACAGTACAAAACTGGTTCCCAGGAAATGCTGAAGGAAAAGGAGGCGTATTCAACTTTGTAACCAAAAGAGGTTTATGTGAGACTAATGCAAAAATTTCTTGGACTCAAGTTGAAACTGGTTCTGCAGTAACTTGGAAATATCCAAGCTGTATTTTAAAAGGCAACTATTCTGTAGGTGAATTTTATTCTATTGCAGTTACAAATAATTTCCAACAAGCAGATACAGGAACAAAAATGATTCACCTTGGAAAAAACACGAAATCTACTATTATTTCTAAAGGTATTTCCGCTGGTCAATCACAAAACAGTTATAGAGGATTAGTACAAGTAAATTCCAGAGCAGAAAACTCAAGAAATTTCTCACAATGTGATTCTTTGTTAATGGGTAATGCTTGTGGAGCACATACTTTCCCATATATAGAATCTAAAAATAAATCTGCTCAGATAGAGCACGAAGCAACTACAAGTAAAATTGGTGAAGATCAATTATTCTATTGTAATCAACGAGGAATAGATACTGAAAAAGCAATTGCTTTAATTGTTAATGGTTTTAGCAAAGAAGTATTAAACAAACTACCAATGGAATTTGCTGTAGAAGCCCAAAAGTTATTAGAAATTAGCTTAGAAGGCTCTGTAGGATAAAATAAAAATAAGAACTAAAATTTTAAAGATAAAGCCATGTTAAAAATACAAAATTTACATGCTGAAATAGAAGAAAAGGCAATCTTAAAAGGATTGAACTTATCAGTAAATGCAGGAGAAGTTCACGCAATTATGGGACCAAATGGCGCTGGAAAAAGTACGCTTGCCAACATTATTGCAGGTAAAGAAGAATACGAAGTTACCCAAGGATCTATTGAGCTAAATAATGAAGACTTAAATGAACTAGCTCCAGAAGAAAGAGCGCATGCAGGTGTATTTTTATCTTTTCAATATCCAGTTGAAATACCAGGAGTTTCTGTAACAAACTTTATAAAAACTGCTATTAACGAAACTAGAAAAGCAAAAGGTTTAGAAGACATGCCTGCAAAAGACATGTTAAAGAAAATTCGTGAAAAATCTGAATTGTTAGAAATAGATAGAAAGTTTTTATCTCGTTCTTTAAATGAAGGATTTTCTGGAGGCGAAAAAAAACGTAATGAAATCTTTCAAATGGCAATGTTAGAACCAAAATTAGCTATTTTAGATGAAACTGATTCTGGTTTAGATATAGATGCCTTAAAAGTTGTTGCTAATGGTGTAAACAAATTAAAGTCTAAAGATAATGCTGTAATTCTTATTACACATTATCAAAGATTATTAGACTATATCGTTCCAGATTATGTTCATGTTTTACACGATGGTAAAATTGTAAAAACTGGCGATGCATCTTTAGCTAAAGAATTAGAAGCTAAAGGTTATGATTGGATTAAAAAAGAACTAGTGTAAACTTTTACTATGGAAACATTAAAAGATAAAATATTATCCTCTTATGTTGCTTTCGAAAACAATATGAACATAAATTCAGCTGTTCATGATATTCGATCTAAAGCACTTGAGAATTTCGAAAAGTTAGGTTTCCCAACTAAAAAGTTAGAAGCTTGGAAATACACTTCTTTAAATAGTTTATTAAAGAACGATTACAGTTTGTTTCCAGACAGAGGTAGATCTATAGAATTAGCAGATGTAAAAAAGTATTTTATACACGATATAGACACCTATAAAGTTGTCTTTATTGATGGAAAATACAGCTCTTTCTTATCTGAAACTACACATGATAATTTTGATGTTTGTTTAATGTCATCTGCATTAACTAAACCAAAATACAAGGCTATTATTGAAAATTATTTTAATAAAGCTGCAAAGCAAGACAACTTAACTTCATTAAATACTGCTTTTGCTTCAGAAGGAGCATACATATATATTCCAAAAAACATAGAGGTACAAAAGCCAATACAAATCATCAATTTTACAACAGGTTCAGAAGCTGCTACTATGATTCAGCCAAGAAATCTAATTGTTGTTGAAGATAATGCACATGTACAAATTATTGAGCGTCACCAAAGTTTAACCACTAATGAGGTGTTATCTAATGTTGTAACTGAAGTTTTTGCTGCTAGAAATGCTACAATTGACTATTATAAAATTCAGAATGATGAACTCAATGCATCTTTAGTAGACAATACCTATATTAAACAAGAAACAAATAGCGAAGTTGCTGTACATACTTTTTCTTTTGGAGGAAATATTACTAGAAATAATTTAAATTTCTTCCAAAATGGAGAACATATTAATTCCATTTTAAAAGGAATTACCATCATTGAAGGTAAACAGCATGTAGATCATCATACTTTAGTTCATCATATTGAACCAAATTGTGAGTCTCATCAAGATTACAAAGGCATTTTTAATGAGAGATCTACTGGCGTTTTTAATGGCAAAGTTGTTGTAGAAAAAGAAGCGCAGAAAACAAATGCTTACCAGCAAAACAATAATGTTTTAATAAGCGATAAAGCTACTATTAATGCAAAGCCTCAGCTAGAAATTTTTGCTGATGATGTGAGGTGTTCTCATGGTTGTACTATTGGTCAGTTAGATGATGATGCCTTATTTTACATGCAACAACGTGGAATTTCTGAAAAACAAGGAAGAGGTTTATTAATGTTTGCGTTTGCAAACACTGTTTTAGAAAGTGTACGAATTCCTGAAGTTAAATCTAGAATTACCAAACTAATTGCAAACAAATTGAATGTTAATATCGGATTCGAAGTTTAATATTCAACGATAAAATATTTTAAAAGCCACTCAAATGAGTGGCTTTTGTGTTTTTAGATTGTTTTTGGATTTTTAGAGAAAGTACTAGGTATGAATAGAAATGTGAAAGCAGTATTATTAGTTCTAGGAATAATTTTATTGGCTTACGGATTTTACACCATGGTAATTCCCGAAAAAACAATAGTGCCAGAAAATACGAACATCTTCCCTAATGCTGAAAATAGAAACGCTTATATTGCTATTGCATTAGGTGTTTTATCTGTAATTTTAAGTCTACTAAAGGAAAGCCTTAATTATGGTTTAAACTCTCTATAATACCCTTTAAAAAGGCATTCTCATTCATCCAAGATAATCCCATTCTTACCACAACTAAATCTTGGTCTGGTAAGATATACACACGCTGACCTTGATAACCATCAGCATAATACATGTTTTTTGGTACATCTTTTAAATAACCATTTGCATTTAACCAAAATTGAGCACCATATCTTAAATTTGAAGAAGGTGTTGGTTCTGCAACATAGTTAGCCCAATCTTTTGCAAATACTTGATCTCCATTCCAATTTCCATTATGTAAGTAAAGTAATCCAAACTTTGCCCAATCTCTTGGAGTTGCCCAAGCATATGAAGAACCAACATAACTACCAGCTAAATCTGTTTCTATAAGCATAGAATTCATGCCTATTCTATCTACTAAATTAGTGTACCAAAAATCTAAATATTCTTGAAGAGAACTAAATTGATTTCTTAAAATACCTGATAATAAATTTGTTGTGCCAGATGAATAATACCAACTCTTATTTGGTTGGCCAACCAATGGCTTATTTTCTTGCGTTTTAGTCATGTCTTTTTCTAGAAAAAGCATTTTTGTAACATCAGATATTTCATCGTAATTTTCATCCCAGGCTAAACCAGAATTCATTTGTAATAAATTATGAATGGTAATATTTTTTCGTTCATCGTTCTGCCAAGAATCAATAGGTGCTTTTGCTCGAACATCAATTTTACCTTGATATTGTAATACTCCAAAAACGGTACTTAAAATACTTTTTGTCATAGACCATCCTAAAATTCTAGAATCTTTGGTAAAACCCTCTGCATATTTTTCGGCAATAATTTTGTCTTTATAAACCACAACAACAGCTCTTGTTCGTCTTGCTCCAAAAACTGAGCTTACACTTTCATTTAGTTTATTATAATCTACATTCGCAAAAACAGTGTCTTTTTGCGGTGCATTTCCATAAGGATATGGTATAGTGTTTTTAGGTTTTAATCGTTGAGGAATTAAATTGTTTTTTGGAAACTCCTCTCCTCGTAAAGCTAATGCTACACCTTGTCCTTCTCTATAAATTGCTTTTCTTGTGAGTAATCCAAAAACAGAAGAAGTTGCATATTTTTCTTTAGTATTAACTTTATCATCTGCCAAATTAACAGGAGAAAAGTTATTATCTGTTTTATCTGTAAACGCTAAGCTTCTATTGGCTACAAAAACAGAAGAAGCTGTATTTTTGGCTGAATATCCAGCTAGAATGTTCAGTTTAGGATAATTATAAAATACTATTAAGGTTATAGCAATTGCTAATAGTAATAGAACTCTTTTAAAAATCTTCATCGTAAAAAAATTAGTTATGTAAAAATAAGAAAATCATATAGAGAATTTTTAAACAAGTGCTACTCAAAGTTTATCTTTGTGTTATAAATAATTGATTATGATTGATATTGATAAAATTCGTAAAGATTTTCCAATTCTAAAAAGAGAAGTTCATGGAAAACCTTTAGTGTATTTTGATAATGCTGCAACTTCACAAACCCCACAAATTGTAATTGATACAATTGTAGATTATTACCAAAATTATAATGCTAATATTCATAGAGGCGTACATACATTAAGTCAAGAAGCAACAGATAAATACGAAGAAGCACGTATTAAAATTCAAAAACATTTTAATGTAAAAGAAGCGTATGAAATTATTTTTACTTCAGGTACTACTCATGGAATCAACATGATTGCTTCAGGGTTTGCTTCAATTTTAAATGAAGGTGATGAAATAATAGTTTCTGCTCTTGAGCATCATTCTAATATTGTTCCATGGCAAATGTTGTGCGAAAAAACAGGTGCTATTTTACGGGTAATACCAATGAATTTAGAAGGTACATTAGAAATGGATTTTTACCATAATATGCTTTCCAAAAAGACCAAATTGGTGTTTTGTAATCATGTTTCGAATGCGTTAGGTACTATAAATCCTATAAAAGAAATTATTACTACTGCTCATAAAGTAGGTGCAGCTGTTTTGGTTGATGGTGCTCAAGCTACTCCTCATATAAAACCAGATGTTCAAGATTTAGATGTAGATTTTTATGTGGCTTCTGCTCATAAACTTTGTGGACCAACAGGTGTAGGTATGTTATATGGTAAGCAAGAATGGTTAGAGAAATTACCTCCATATCAAGGAGGAGGTGAAATGATTGCGTCAGTTACTTTTGAAAAAACAACATATGCTGGCCTGCCTCATAAATTTGAGGCAGGGACACCAAATATTTGTGGTGGAATAGCTTTTGGCGCTGCTTTAGATTATATGAATACTGTAGGTTTTAAGAATATAGCAAGCTATGAAGATGAACTTTTACAATATGCAACTGAAAAGTTATTAGCTATAGAAGGACTTAAAATTTATGGAACCTCAAAAGATAAAACCGCTGTTATATCTTTTAACATAGAAGGTATACATCCTTATGATATTGGTGCAATTCTAGATAAGTTAGGTATAGCCGTTAGAACAGGACATCATTGTGCGCAACCAATTATGGATTACTACAAAATTCCAGGTACTGTTAGGGCTTCATTCTCTTTTTACAATACAAAAGAAGAAATTAATGCTTTTGTAGAAGGTGTTGAAAAAGCAAAATTGATGCTTTCTTAAAACAAAATAACTTCAAATAAAAAGGTTGAGGATATCCTCAACCTTTTTTTGTCTATTATATAATTGATACTATCTTAGCATTGGAGAATAGTTTGTAGGATAGTCGCCAGCTTTGGCTAAACCATCTGTTGCTTGTGTAAAATTTGAACCAAATTCAGCATCAATTGCAGCTAATATATAGTTAGCCATTAAAGCATAACCTCTTGCTGTTAAATGCACTCCATCTAAACTAATTAAACCACCAGTAACTAAGCTTGTATTCATTGTATAGTTATCAAAAGCAATGCCCATAGAAGCTTGCTCTAAAATACCTTTTAAATCTACTAGAGCTACATTTGAATTTGCATTTACAATACCAGCAATTGTAGTATTATAAGCATCTGTAGCATTCTTAATAGCAGTTTGTTCTTCAGGTGTTAAAACCCATCTATCTGCTAAAGGAACTGCAACTCCATTAATACTTAAAGGATTGCTAGGGTCTGCTAATGTTCCTATAAACGTTGATGAAGGCAATACTAATAAATCATCAGCTGTTGCTTGTCTCATTTGACTTAAACCAGCAAAAGCAGGGTTTAACGCCTCTAAGTCTGTTAAGTTTTCATCAATTATAACCACTGCATTTTGACCAGCAGAAAAATTAATTGTTCTTTTAGCAATTTCAGCATCAGCTTGAGCTTGTGTCATAACCTGCATTTGAACTAAAGCACCAAAAGCTTGAACAATTCCTGCATTATATGGAGCGTAAGCACCATTAACAGTAGCTGCTAAAGAAGCATCCATTGGAACTGGGTTGTAAGGAACTGTTGTAAAGTGAGCTAAGTTTGTAATATAAGGTACATTACCAACTACACCTTTTGCTCCACCAGATGTTAATGTAGTTACCATTGTGTTTAATACATTAGCAAAAACATTTGGATCTGTAATATCTGAACCACCATATGTGGTAGGATCTAAATTTCCTGTTTGATCTACTCCTGTTCCTCCTGATAATGCATAACCTAAAACATCATTACCTCCAACTTCAGATAACGTAAAAAATGTTGGGTTTTGAGCCATAGCGTCTCCTAAAACTGTTGCATTTGCACCAGATGACATTCTTGCAAAATATGGGTTCGCTAATCCTAAAGCTACACCTTGTAAGTTACCATAACCTTGTGCAACTAAGTGAAAACTTTTTGCTCCTGGTATACCATAATTATTTAAAGCTCCTGCAACAGATGTTGTTACCTCTGTAGTTGGCATTGCGTTTAAAGGTTGTGGCCCTGAACCATTGAAAAATAATCTTGGTCCTTGAATAACATTACCTCCTAATAATAAACCTCCAATATTATCATTCATTAAAGGTTGATTAAAGGTAGTATTAAATTTTGATGCTAAAATATTTGGAAACGAATTTTCTTGTGCTGCTTTAAATAAAGCATTGTCTGTAAAACCTGCTGTAAATGATGCACCAATAGAAACATAACTAGAAAAATCTAATCCATTTGTGTTTAATGCTACTTCTGGAACAGCAACTTCTGGAATTTCATCTAAATCATTATTTACATCACATGATGCGATACTTAATGACAGTAGAAATAATCCTATATATTTATAATTTTTCATAAAATAATGTGATTTTTTTTAGTTATTAATTGTCCATGATAAATAGTACTGAGAACCAATAGCTCCTACACCAGGTGCACTAAAATACTCTTGCCCTGTTAAGTTTGCACCACCAAGTTTTATGATAGATTTTAAACTAGGAATAGTATAGTTTATCTGCATATCTAAAATTGTACGAGCATCGATTACTGCATTATGGAAAGTAGATTCCCATAAATACTCATCTTGCCATCTCAAGTTAAAGTTAAAACCAAAGTTTTCAAATAAATCTGTTTTTCCAAATTGTAATTTAATCTTATGTTCTGGTGTGTTAAATGCAGCTTGGAAATCAGGATCTGATGATTGGTCAAAATTAAATTTGTTATAAGTATAGTTTACACCTAAATCAAATCCTCCTAAAACTTTAGTTGATAAACCAATTGTACCACCATAAGAGCTAATATCTGCAGGAGAATTAGTGTACGTAGAAAATGCTGTAAAATCTCCATTTTGTAATGCTGCTAATGATAAAGAATTATCACCAACTGTACCATAAAAAGGTACAATTACGTTTTTATTAGAGATAAAGTCTTCGTAGCTGTTGTAATAAACACTCATATCTACAGTTATTCTATTTTCACTACTTCCACCAATAATACCTCTATAACCAACTTCGTAAGCAGATACTCTTTCTGGTTTAACTAATGCAACATTAGCTGCTGTTGGAGCTCCATTTTGAACAGACACAGCTGAGAATGCATTCTCATAAGCTGCACGCCCAGATAACGTTGTTGTTGGGTTACCTGTAATTGTTGCCCCTGCACCACTTAAGGTTAATGCTGGTGTAAAATATCTGTCTAAGTTATCTGGTGCAGAACCTACTAAGAAAGCTCTACCTGCATTTAAACCAATATATTGATCTTGAGTAGTTGGGTTTCTAAAACCAGTTTGAAAAGAAGCTCTAAAGTTTTGATTTTTATCCTCTCCTGCAGCATAAGCCAAAGAAACTCTTGGTGAAAAGTTACCATCGAAGTTTTGAGCTTTATCATAACGAATAGAAGCAGTAAGTTTTAATCTATCATCTTCTAAAAACTTCTTTTGCATTTGAGTATAAATACCATATTCATCGTAATCAATTGGGCCATTTGTATCTGTAAAGATAGTTCCTCCAGAATTTAAAGAATATAATCTGTAAGAACCTCCTAATTGAATTTCTGCAAATTCTATTTGGTCTAGGAAGTTATAGTTTGCATCTACATGATATAACTTCGTGTTATCTGTAAATCTTGATCCTGTTAATAAATCTGGATCTGCTGTTACTCTATTAAAAGCAGATTGGAAACCAGCTGTACCAGGCATTAATCTTCCTGTTTCAGCAGTTTGTCTTGCGATTGCATGAGCTTGATCTGAAGTTAAACCTCCTAATGTGCCTTGTAAATAAGCGCCAACATATTCACCAAACCAGGTATTATCATCTTTCCATTGTCTGTTGATGTTTATAGCAGCAAAACGTGTATCAAAAGAATCTCCAGCATCTTCGTTTGTTAAATATCCTCTAACAAAAAAGTGCTTACCTCTAACTTCTAATTTGTGTTGCTCCATAAAGAAGTTTTGAATACTATATCTATTTAAACCTTGATAAATGGTATTACCAACACCAATTTTAGAGTTTAAGATAAATTCTAGGCTGTCATCTCCATTAGGTCTATAATGTAATGCAGCTCCAAACTTTACGCTTTTTGCATCGTAATTCATTAAATCACTCTCTAAATATCCTGTTCTACTAATGTTTTCACTAGGAATTAAAGCAGATGCACCATTTGGAATGATACCTAATTGCTCTAATGTTTGAGCAACACCTCTAATATTAGTAGAAACCTCATCTCCATAAACATTTAAACCATCGTAGTTTCTATCTGTTAATCTGTTACCTGCAACATATTCACCATTTCTAGTGTTTCTGTAATCTGTTGCATACCATTCTGTACCATCTAAGTAAGATAGAGTTGCTTTGGCTGCAAACTTATTAGAAAATGCATACGCCATTCTAATATTAAAGTCGTTAACAATATTATCTCCAGCAGCTTCTTGACTTGTCATTCCTGTTTTTAAAGAAACGCTTATGCCTTGATCATCAAATGGACTTTTACTTCTCATAAACATAATACCATTAAAAGCATTCGCTCCATATAATGCAGAAGATGCACCAGGTAAAAGCTCAACTGTTTGTATGTCTAATTCAGACATCCCTAATAAGTTACCTAAAGCAAAGTTTAATGCTGGTGATGAGTTATCCATACCATCTACTAACTGCATAAAACGTGTGTTTGCAAAAGTGGCAAAACCACGAGTGTTTACAGATTTAAATGTTAAACTGTTTGTGTTAATATCTACACCTTTCAAGTTTTCTAAACCATCATAAAAAGAAGGTGAAGAAGTATTCTTAATAGCTCTTATATCTAGTCTTTCTACTGTAACAGGCGATTCCATTATTCTCTCTGGCGTTCTAGATGCAGAAACAACTATTTCATCCAATGAAGTTTCATTTTCTTTTAAACTAACTTCAACTTTTTGTCTATTTTTTGTGATTTTTACTTCAGCAGTTTGGTACCCCAACATAGATATTTCTATTGTAAAAGGAGGTGTGTCTGAAACCTGTAAAGTAAATTCACCATCAAAATTTGTGCTTGTACCTACAGCTTTTCCTGAAATTTTTATGTTTGCTCCAGGAAGTGTTTCTCCAGTTTTTGCATCTTTAACTGTACCTGAAATTGTAGTTTGTGCTACTATTGCTATACAGCTAAACATAAAGAATGCAAAAATTAAATTCTTTTTTATCATAATTTGAATTAATTTGTTAACTAACATGCAAAATACAATTTTTTTTGAATTTATAAATAATTCTGTGTACTTTTTATAAGGTTTACAATAAATATTGCTTTATTTTACCAATAACACATCTTATTTCTTTAAAAAAAGAATGTTAAACTAGACACTAATTGTATCTTTGCTTAGTAATTATTGTTGATTTTGGAAGTCATAAATAACGTATTTAACTTTACCTCAAAAACCCAAACTTTTGTAACTATTGGGACATTTGATGGTGTACATTTTGGACATCAAAAAATTATAGAAAAATTAGTTTTTGAAACTAAAAAAGCTGGAAAAAAGTCAGTTGTTCTAACTTTTTTTCCTCATCCAAGAATGGTGCTTCAAAAAGAAGGTTCTTTAGAATTGATAAACACAATTGATGAACGAGCTAAATTATTAGAAAAAACAGGCTTAGATTATTTGATTATTCATCCTTTTAGTAGAGATTTTTCTAGAACTACTGCTTTAGAATTTGTTAGAGACTACTTAGTAAATCAACTTAATATTTCTAAGTTAATTATTGGTTACGACCATCATTTTGGTAAAAATCGTGAAGGAAATATTAAACAATTAACAGAATATAGTCATTTGTATGGTTTTAATGTTGAAGAAATACCAGCTCAAGATATAAATGATGTTTCTGTAAGCTCAACTAAAATTAGAAGAGCTTTACATAATGGAAAATTAAATACCGCCAACAACTATTTAGGCTATTGTTTTATGTTAAACGGCTCTGTTGTTTATGGAAAAAAACTAGGTGGTAAAATTGGTTATCCAACAGCAAATATAGATGTAAAAGAATCTTATAAACTTATTCCTAAAACTGGTGTTTATGTTGTAAAATCTAAATACAAAAACAAAACTCTTTTTGGAATGATGAATATTGGAAACAGACCAACTGTTGATGGTAAACATCAAACTATTGAAGTACATTTTTTTGATTTTAATGAAGATTTATATAACCAAAACCTTACCATAGAACTCATATATTTTTTAAGAGATGAAAAAAAATTTGATTCTATAGAATATTTAATTCATCAACTAAAAAAAGATGAGAAATCTGCTCGAGAATTTATGGCTAATAATCTGATAGACTAGATTGTCTAAGTCTTATTCTTACAGTATATTTGCCCACTATAAACATCACGTAAAATGTTACAAGTACAATTTATTAGAGAAAATAAAGCAAGTGTATTAAATGGTTTAGCAAAACGAAATTTTGCAAATGCCTCTGAAATTATTGATCAAGTTTTAGAAACTGATGAAAACAGAAGAACTACACAAGTTGAGTTAGATGATACGTTAGCTGAATCTAATAAATTGTCTAAAGAAATTGGTGGTTTGTATAAAACAGGTCAAGTACAAAAAGCCAATCTTTTAAAAGATAAAACAGGTCAACTCAAAGAACGTTCAAGAGACTTATCAGAGAAGTTAAGTTTATTTGAAAACAAGCTTCAAGAATTATTGTATCAAATTCCAAATATTCCTCATGCAAGTGTAAAAGCTGGTAATTCAGAAAAAGATAATGAGGAAGTATTTAAAGAAGGCATCATTCCTAATTTAGGAGATAAAGCTTTACCTCATTGGGAACTTGCAAAAAAATACGATATTATAGATTTTGATTTAGGAGCAAAAATTTCTGGTGCAGGTTTTCCTGTTTATAAAGGAAAAGGAGCAAGGTTACAACGTGCTTTAATTAATTATTTCTTAGATAAAAATACAGCTGCTGGTTACCAAGAAGTTCAAGTTCCTCATTTGGTAAACGAAGCTTCTGGATTTGGTACTGGTCAATTACCAGACAAAGAAGGCCAAATGTATCATGTAACAGCAGATGATTTATACTTAATTCCAACAGCAGAAGTACCAATTACTAATATGTTTAGAGGAAACTTACTTCAAGAGGCAGATTTTCCAATTAAGGTTACAGGTTATACACCTTGCTTTAGACGTGAAGCTGGTAGTTATGGTGCACATGTTAGAGGTTTAAATAGGTTACATCAATTTGACAAAGTAGAAATTGTACGAATTGAACATCCTTCTAACTCATATGAAGCACTAAATGGTATGGTTGAGCACATTAAAAACATCTTAAGAGAACTAAAATTACCTTATAGAATTTTACGTTTATGTGGTGGTGATATTGGCTTTACAAGTGCACTAACTTTTGATTTTGAATTGTATTCTACTGCACAAGAAAGGTGGTTAGAAATTAGCTCTGCTTCTAACTTTGAAGCATTTCAAGCCAATAGGCTTAAACTACGTTTTAAAAATAAAGAAGGAAAAAGTGAATTGGCGCACACGCTTAATGGAAGCTCTTTAGCTTTACCACGTGTTCTGGCAGGAATTTTAGAGAATTATCAAAGAGAAGATGGAATTCAAGTTCCGGAAGTCTTGATTCCTTACACTGGTTTTGATATTATTAATTAGCAGTAACTGCAACTAATAATCTCTTATATTTATTCATTTCTAATAATGCGTTAAAATAATCTGCTATTTGTCCGTTTTTCATAAACTCTATTGAGTTTTGTTTTGCTGTTTCGTATTTGTTAGTTAAATCTGTCATGGCTAATGTTGTTTAGTTCTTTTATTACATAGACATTTTTTATGCCAAAATGTTACAAAACATCCTCAATTTAGTTTTGGATTAATAAATAATTAACATTTTTCTTGACTATCTTTGGTAAGTATGAAGAAAATATTATTCTTTTTTTTATTGATTAATTGTTTGTTGATTACTGCTCAAACTCCTATAACTAATAGAAGTGAAAACAGTTATTTTTTAGCTGAAACATATTATAGGCAAGGGGAATATGAAAAAGCTACCCAAATATTTAAAGAGTTATACAACAAAAGCCCTTTTAATACCACATATTTAAGAAGATTAATTTCTTGTTATCAAGAAACCAATCAGTTTTTGGTTGCAGAAAAATTACTAAAAGACAAGTTGATGAGAAACCCAAACCAAACATACTTGCATGTGCATTTGGGCTACAATTACGAGCGACAAAAACTTAATGAATTAGCTAAAGTAAATTACGATAAAGCAATAGCATCAATCTCTCTTTTTAAAAACTATGGTAGTTTAATTGGTAGAACTTTTAAAGATTATAATCTATTATATTATGCAATTTCTGCTTATGAAAAGGCCATGGAAAATGATGAAAAAGCTAATTATAATTTTCAAATTGCACAAATTTATGGAGAGCAAGGAGAGTTTAAAAAAATGTTCGATTCTTATGTTGAATTAATTGACAAAAATGACAGTTATTTAAACTTAGTACAAAGATATGCTAGCAGATACATTACAGACGATGGTGAAAGTGAAACCAATACTTTATTCAGAAAAGCACTGTTAAGAAAATCAATTAGTAACCCAAAAAAAGAGTGGAATATTCTATTAAGTTGGTTATTTTCTCAACAAAAAGATTATGCAAAAGCGTTCTTGCAAGAAAAAGCACTATTTCAAAGAGAAGAAGCTGATCTATCAGAAATTTTTACTGTAGGCAGGTTGGCTTTTAGAAATAATGATTTTGAAGCTGCCAAAGAATGTTTCAGCTTTATAGTTGAAAATGCCTTCTTACGCGAAGAAAAAATAGATGCCAATGTTTATTTAGCTAAAATAAATGTAGCTACAGAAAACTCAGAAACAGAAGTCTTTTTTAATAAATTATTTATTGAATTTGGTAAAAATGCTTCAACTATACCTATTCAAGTTGAATATGCAGATTTTTTAACCTTTACCCAAAACAAACCAGAAGAAGCAGAAGCTGTTCTAGAAGAAGCTTTAACATATGCTAAATCTAAATTTGAAAAGGGAAGAATAAAACTTAAACTTGGCGATGTTTTAGTGTATACCAATATGTATAACAAAGCGCTAATTTACTTTTCACAAATTCAAACTCAATTAAAGGGTAGTGATTTGGCTCAAGAAGCGCGTTTTAAAGTTGCTCAAACTAGTTATTTTAAAGGAGATTTTGAATGGGCAAAAGCACAATTAAAGGTTTTAAAAAGCTCTACAACTCAACTAATTGCCAACGATGCTGTAGATTTATATTTAAAAATTATAGACAATGAGCCTGTAGATTCTATTCCATCAGGTCTAAAGCAATTTGCAAAAGCAGAACTCTTTTATTATCAAAATAAAAATGATAAAGCACTTGTGGAGTTAGATGCATTATTAAAACCTAAAAGTCAAACAAAAAGTGAATTTTATTCAGGAGCAAAACCTGGTGAAGTAATTTATGATGATGTGCTATTTTTAAAATCAAAAATTTTAATAAAAGAAAAACGATATCAAGAAGCTATAACCAATTTAGAGCTCATAATTGCAGCAGATAATCAAGGCTTTTTAACAGATGATGTCTACTACTCAATGGCTAATATTTATGAAAATCAGATAAAAAACTTAGAAAAGGCCAAAGAATATTATCAAAAAATTATCTTTGAACAACCTTCTAGCATTTACTTAGTTGAAGCTAGAAAAAGGTTTAGAAAATTAAGAGGCGATAACATTTAAACATTTCAGTACTTTTAAAGCTTAAAACCCAAATATTTAATAAGAATATAACGAACTATATGTATATTTATAATGTTACCATAAATGTTGATGATGCCATTCATGATGAGTGGTTAATATGGATGGATTCTCACATAAATGAAGTCTTAAATACTGGTAAATTTACTGCTGCAAAATTAACAGAAGTCTTAGTAGATAATGAAGTTGGAAGAACTTACTCTGTACAATATGCTACGAATTCTAGAGCTGATTTAGAAAACTATTACAAAGAAGATGCTAATAATTTACGCTTAGATGGTTTAAAAAAATTTGGTGATAAAATGGTTGCGTTTAGAACAGAATTAAAATTAGTAAAAGAGTTTTATCCAAAATCTACTAAAAACTAATGCATGTCTGTTAGAGCTAAGAAACATCTTGGTCAGCATTTTTTGAAAGATCAAAATATTGCTAAAAAAATTGCTGATGCACTTACTGAAACTAACTATAATCATGTTTTAGAGATTGGTCCAGGAATGGGAGTTTTAACAAAGTTTTTACTCCAAAAAAAAGTAAAGGTTTCTGTCTTTGAAATAGATACAGAATCTGTGCATTATTTACAAGAAGTATTTCCTGTAGAAAACGTTAACCTTAACACCTCTAAAGAACATTTTAATGTTATTGAAGGCGATTTTTTAATAGCCAATTTAAATCAATATTTTAAGAATCAACAAATAGCTGTAATTGGCAATTATCCTTATAACATATCTTCTCAAATTGTTTTTAAAATTATAGAAAACAGGGGTATGGTTTCTGAATTTTCAGGAATGTTTCAAAAAGAGGTTGCGCAAAGAATAGCTGAAAAAGAAGGTTCTAAAACTTACGGAATTTTATCTGTGTTAACACAAGCTTTTTATGAAGTAGATTACTTGTTTTCTGTACCACCAAGTGTATTTAATCCACCTCCAAAAGTAGAATCTGGCGTAATAAAATGTATTAGAAAAAAAGACTTTTCTTTACCTGTAGATGAAAAGCTTTTCTTTAAAGTGGTAAAAGCAGCTTTCAATCAAAGAAGAAAAATGCTTAGAAGTAGTTTAAAATCCTTTAAACTTTCGGATTCTTTAAAAGAAGACCCTATATTTGCTAAAAGACCTGAACAATTGTCTGTTTCTGTTTTTATTGAACTCACTAAAAAAATAGCAAATAATGTCGTTTGAAATTACTTCTGAATTTCTAGAAAAACTTACAGAACTTATTGCTGATAATAATGAAAAAGAAATTTTTTCATTATTCAAAGATGTGCATTATGCAGACATTGCTGAAGTATTAGACGAAGTAAATTTCGATGAAGCAATTTACATTATCAAATTATTAGAAAGTGAGAAAACTTCAGAAATTCTTACAGAGTTAGATGAAGATACTCGTGAAAAAATCTTAGATAATTTATCTGCAAAAGAAATTGCTGATGAAATTGGTGAAATGGACTCTGATGATGCGGCAGATATTATTGGTGAACTTTCAGATGAACGTCAGGCAACAGTAATTAAAGCTTTAGAAGATGATGAATTAGCTGCAGATATTAAAGAATTGCTTTCTTACGAAGACAATACAGCAGGTGCTTTAATGGCAAAAGAACTTGTAAAAGTTTATGAAACTTGGACAGTTGCAGGTTGTATGCGAAGAATTCGTGGTCAAGCTAAAGATGTTACTAGAGTTCACTCTATTTACGTAGTTGATAAAGAAGATAGGCTGGTTGGAAGATTGTCTCTAAAAGATTTAATTATAGCTAAATCTGATCAAAAAATAGCTGATATAGCCAAACCAAAAGTTGATTTTGTTTATGTTGACGAGGATGATGAAGAAGTTGCTAAAATTATGGCAAAATACGACTTAGAGGCAATTCCAGTTGTAGATAATAATAACGTTTTATTGGGTAGAATTACAATTGATGATATTGTTGATGTTTTAAAAGAAGAAGCAGATAGAGATTATCAATTAGCAGCAGGTTTAACAGAAGATGTAGATTCAGATGATAGTATTTTACATCTAACTAGAGCTCGTTTACCATGGTTATTCTTAGGATTAATTGGTGGTGTTGGTGCTTTTATAATCATGGAAGGTTTTCAAGACGTTTTTTCTAAATATGCAGCATTATTCTTTTTTACTCCTCTAATAGCAGCTATGGCAGGAAATGTTGGTGTACAATCATCTGCAATTATTGTTCAAGGTTTAGCTAACGACGATGTTAAAGGTAGTATTAATAGTCGTTTATTAAAAGAAATGTTGTTAGCGGCATTAAACGGATTAATTCTAGCCATATTTTTATTTGGCTTCGTTTGGATTTATGAAGGCAAAATGAATACAGCATTAGCAATTTCTGTTTCCCTTATAGTTGTGATTATAGTTGCTGGTTTAATTGGTACTTTTGTGCCTTTATTTTTAAATAAAAGAGGTATAGATCCTGCAATTGCAACTGGGCCATTTATAACTACTTCTAATGATATTTTTGGAATTCTAATTTATTTCTTAATTGCTAAACTTATCTTAGGAATCTAAATTTTTAATTTTAGCAAATAAATCCCATAAAACAACACCAGTTGTAACAGAGATATTTAAAGAATGTTTGGTGCCAAATTGAGGTATTTCTATACATTTATCAGATGCATTAACCACTTTTTGGTGCACTCCTTTTACTTCATTTCCTAAAACCACAGCATATCTTTGATTTTCCACTGGCATAAATTCATTCAGTTTTGTACTATTTTCTGCTTGCTCAATTGCTAGAACTTGTACGCCCTCTTTTTTTAATTTATTGATAGCTGTTAAGGTTTCTTCAACATATTCCCACTCAACAGAATCAGTAGCTCCTAAAGCAGTTTTATGAATTTCTTTATTTGGTGGTGTAGCTGTAATGCCACACAAATAGATTTTTTCAATTAAAAAAGCATCAGATGTTCTAAAGACAGAACCAACATTATTCAAACTTCTTATATTATCTAATACAACAATTAAAGGTGTTTTATTGGTGTTTTTAAACTCCTCAACTGTTAATCTGTTCAATTCGTTGTTTTTTAATTTTCTCATTAATTGTCTTAGCTTTTTTTGTAAAGTTAGCAAACCTGTTGAAAACTAAACCCTGCCAATTTATTACTCAGTACTATATTTTTTATCTTCGCAAAACTAACTAAAAAAAATCCAAAAAACTTGGCAAAATCAAAAGGCAAAAAGGTTACTCCTTTAATGAAGCAATACAATACCATCAAGGCAAAATACCCTGATGCAATGTTGTTGTTTAGAGTGGGTGATTTTTACGAAACTTTTGGTGAAGATGCCAAAAAAGCCGCTGAAATTTTAGGTATTATACTTACAAAAAGAGGTGCAGGGTCAGATTCTGAAACTGCATTAGCTGGTTTTCCACATCATTCCCTAAACACTTATTTACCTAAGTTAGTAAAAGCAGGAATGAGGGTTGCAATTTGTGATCAGTTAGAAGACCCAAAATTGACAAAAACAATTGTAAAACGTGGTGTTACAGAATTAGTTACGCCTGGTGTTTCACTAAATGACGAAGTTTTACAATCTAAAAAAAATAACTTTTTAGCAGCTATTCATTTCGATAAAAACCAGTTAGGTATTTCTTTTCTTGATGTTTCTACTGGTGAATTTTTAGTTGCACAAGGAACAGCAGAATACGTAGATAAGTTATTGCAAAATTTCAGTCCAAGTGAGGTTTTAGTTCAAAAACAACATAAGCAACATTTTTTAAAAATTTTTGAAAATAGGTACTATACCTTCTATTTAGATGATTGGGTTTTTCAACCTGAATATGCTAATGAAACGCTTCAAAATCATTTTGAAGTTAAGTCTCTAAAAGGCTTTGGAATTCAAGACGTTAAAAATGGAGTAATTGCAGCTGCTGCTGTATTATATTACTTATCAGAAACACAGCATAATCAATTAAAACACATCCAAAAAATAAGCAGAATTGCTGAAGATAATTATGTTTGGATGGATAGGTTTACTATAAGAAATCTTGAGCTTTACAACCCTAACTCAGTAAATGCAGTAACTCTTTTAGAGGTTATAGACAAAACCATTTCACCAATGGGAGGTAGGCTATTAAAACGTTGGCTTGCATTACCATTAAAAAATATAGATGCCATACAAAGCAGACATGAATTGGTAAAGTTTTTTATTGATTCAGATGAAATTTCACAAACAGTAACCTATCAACTCAAACAAATATCAGATATAGAACGCTTAGTATCTAAGGTTGCAACAAGCAAAGTATCTCCTAGAGAAGTAATACTTTTAAAAAACTCTTTAAAGGCTATTATACCTATAAAATCTGTTCTTGTTAAAAGCAAAAATAAAGCTGTTAAAGATTTAGGAAATAAGCTACATTCTTGTGAAGAGTTAATTGATAAAATATCACAAACTTTATTTGATGATGCTCCAGTAAATATTAATAAAGGAAATGCCATTGCAAATGGTGTTCATAAAGAATTAGACGAACTAAGGTCAATTGCAAATTCAGGGAAACAGTTTTTAGATGATATGTTAGCTCGAGAAACTGAACGAACAGGAATTAGTAGCTTAAAAATTGCATTTAATAATGTTTTTGGTTACTACATAGAAGTTAGAAATACTCACAAAGACAAAGTTCCAGAAGAATGGATACGAAAACAAACTTTAGTTTCTGCAGAACGTTATATAACAGAAGAGCTTAAAGAATACGAAACTAAAATACTAGGTGCAGAAGAAAAGATTCAGGTATTAGAACAAAACTTATTTTCTAAGCTATTACAATACATAATTCAGTATGTAAATGAAGTACAAGAAAACGCACAATATATTGCAAAAATTGACTGTTTATTAGGGTTTTCTGTACTTGCCATTGATAATAACTATGTTCGACCACAATTAGACGAAACCACTGATTTAGATATTAAAAACGGACGACATCCTGTAATAGAAAAGCAATTACCTATAGATCAAACCTATATTGCAAATGATGTAGTATTGAATAGGAATCAACAACAAATAATTATGATTACTGGTCCTAATATGTCTGGTAAATCTGCTATTTTAAGACAAACAGCCTTAATTGTTTTATTGGCACAAATGGGGAGTTATGTACCTGCCCAAAATGCAAAAATTGGCATTGTAGATAAAATATTTACAAGAGTTGGAGCTAGTGATAACATATCTATGGGAGAATCTACTTTTATGGTAGAAATGAATGAAACAGCTTCAATTTTAAATAATATTTCAGAACGTAGTTTAGTTTTACTAGATGAAATTGGTCGTGGAACTTCTACTTATGATGGGATTTCCATAGCATGGGCAATAGCTGAGTTTTTGCATGAACATCCAGCAAAGGCTAAAACATTATTTGCAACTCATTATCATGAATTAAATGAAATGACTGCTACATTTGAACGAATTAAGAATTTTAATGTTTCTGTAAAAGAGTTAAAAGACAATATTATTTTCTTACGAAAATTGGTTGCTGGGGGTTCTAATCACAGTTTTGGAATTCATGTTGCAAAACTTGCAGGAATGCCAAATATGGTAATTCACAGAGCAAATAAAATCTTAAAGAAGTTAGAAGAAAACAATAAAAATGATGAGGTTAAAGATGTATTAAAGCAAACACAACACGAAGATTTTCAACTAAGTTTTTTTCAATTAGATGATCCTCTTTTAGAAAATATTCGTGAAGAAATATTAGCTACCAATATCGATACTTTAACTCCTATTGAAGCCCTTATGAAGCTTAATGAAATTAAGCGTATGTTGGTTAAAAAATAAACTTAGTTTATTCTTCGTCTTTATAATTAAATAACTCTTCCTTTTAGCTTTTTTTCAGCTTCTGTTTTAAAAGCTTGTTTTTCAAATTAAAGAATTGAATGAGTTTTACTAGGAGCCAAAAAATTAGAACAACAAAAACCAAGTAAACTGTTTGTGTTACAATCAAAAGTGAATTGAAATTTAAAAAGGATTCTTTCATAAAATTTTTTCTAAATATAATGAAAATGGCCAATAGCAAAGTATTGGGCATAGATTTCTAGTGAATAAAAATCCAACTTATTTATTAGGAGAATAATAAATATTTTTTTAGATAGACCTTTTAATGTCTAACAACTCATTAGTAGAATTAATGTAATTATTGTAGATAGCTTCAGAATCAATCAATTCAGTTAAGCTAAAAGTTGCTTTAGAATCGATAATTCTATCTCCATTAATTAATTTCTTGTTACTGTTTAATTTGCTTTCAAGTAAAACAATGTCCTTAAAGTTTGGCACTACAATAGTTTCATTAGAAATAATAGCAGATTTACCTGTTTTCTTTTCTAATAAATACACTTTTGCATTAATAGTTTTTGCGCCTCTTTGTTTTTCTATTAAGCTTGTTTCAACAAAAAATTGATAGTCTATTGGTCTTTCAGATGAATTTTGCTTAGAAATTATTTCTGAGACATTTACATCTTGTAGATTTGATACTTTTTTTGCTGATGAATCTTCAATTGAAGAAAATGCGAAGGTTCCAATTAATAGCATGAAAAGTGCTAATTCTTTCAGTAGGGGTTTCATATTTAGGGGTTTAAATATTGAAACTAAACTTATAAAAAATATGATATTATTTGCATAAATAATAGAAAAAAAATTAAAAAAAGCAAGATTAATTGTTATTATATATTAGATTATCAGTGTTTTAAATTTGTTTTTAATTTCAGTATTTTTTAATTTATTTAGTTTAAAATTATCAAAAATACTAGTGTTATCGTATTTTTTACTGTAGTTTTATTCTATTATTACATTATCTTTGTGCTCTTATGAAGACCTATTTTTTATTTATTAGTGGACCAGAAATTTTTGTGATAATGCTCATTATTGTCATGTTATTTGGTGCTGATAAAATTCCTGATATTGCTAGAGGATTAGGAAAGGGTATACGTCAGGTAAAAGACGCTACAAACGAAATTAAAAAAGAAATTAACGATAGTGCTAAAAAACAAGGTATAGATAGCAGTATTGCAGAAGATATCAATAAACAAGTTAATGAAGTAAAGAGAGATATTGATGATTTTACTGGGCCTATAAAAAGAAATATGTAGCGTTTATTTAACTCTACTAATAGTTAAACCATCTCTAATTGGTAATAAAACTGTTTCAATTCTATCATCTGTACTTAAAAGTTTATTGTACTCTAACAACACTTTAGTATCTGTATCTTTTGGGTTTAGCTCTTCTATAACTTTTCCACTCCAAAGAACATTATCAGACAATATAATACCACCAGAATTCATTTTATCAATCACTAAATGAAAATAATTTACATAATTAGATTTATCTGCATCAATAAAAACAAGATCGAACCTGATGTCTAATTTTGGTATAATTTGAATTGCATTACCTATTTTTTGATGAATTTGAGGTCTAAAATTAGATTTTTGAAAATACTTGTTTTGAAAACTTTCTAATTCTTCATTTTTATCTATTGTTATTAGCTTTCCATTTTTAGCTAAACCTTCAGCTAAACATAACGTTGAATACCCAGTGTAAGTCCCTATTTCTAATATGTTTTTGGGTTGAATTAGTTTAGAGAGCATAGCCAAAACTCTACCTTGAAATGCTCCACTTAACATTCTTGGGTTTAAGATTTTTTGCCAAGTTTCTCTACTTAATTCTTTCAATAATTGTGGCTCATGTTGCGAATGTTGAATAACATATTGATCTAATTCCTCTGGTAGAAAATTCATAAAAACACTTTTTACAAAAGTAAAAAACGGAACTTAAATACTATTAAATTCCGTTTATCTATTCTTTTTTTTGGAGTTTATTTTTAAAACTCCATTTTTTCCAATTCTTTTTTTAAAGCTTCTTTTTCTTTTGTTGATAAACAATGGGGTTCTTTTTTACAATCTGCAGCTTTCATTTTAAAAATATCTGTCATTTTATTGTTTTGCTTGGTGTACAGTTTGCAAATATTACATTGTAAAAAATGAATATTAAGTTTTATTCTTTCCCAAAGAGTTGATTCTCCATACTGACTTTTATCACAAATCATGGTTGCTTCATCACAAGTAATAAATAAAAATTTGAACATTTTTTAATTATTAAACCAATTATCTTCCATACATTTTCTTAATTGTGTTCTTGCTCTATGAACAATCACCCATAAATTTGACGCAGATATTTCTAACTCCTTACAAATTTCATCTGTTTCAAAACCGTTAATAGTTTTCATACGAAACACCATAGCGTATTTTTCTGGTAATGCATTAATGCATTTTTCTAGTTGACTTTTTAATTCTTCGTTTTCAATTTCCTTGTCTGCAGAATTATCCCAGCTTTGAGGAACTCTTTCTTCAATCCAATTTCCTTCGTTGTCGCCATCTGTATAAAAATTAACTCTAACTTCTACTTGGCCTTTTTTAGAATTAATTTTTCTGTAATAATCTATTACCTTTCTTTTTTAAAATAGAAATTAACCAAGTTCGTTCATTTGATTTTCCTTTAAAATTTTTCGCTGATTTTATACCTGCAATAAAAGTGTCTTGAACCAAGTCTTTTGCTAAGTCTGCATTATTTACTCTAACTACTGCATAATTAAATAGATAGTCTGCATAATTATCTATCCATTTATCAGGATTTAACAAGTTACTTTTTTGGGGCATAGAAATACTAATTACCCAAATATAAAGTTATTTTTTATTTTTTAATGCTTCACAATTATCGCGTCTTCGCATATCGACAATATAAATAATTTGCCAGGTGCCATTATTATTAAAAAGCTGAAAAGAGTTAGCTCCACAATGACTAAAATTCTTATTTACATAAAATTCATAAGGAGTCCAAACTGAAGCTAAATTACCATCAACTTTAATATCGTAAGACAACAATTTTTCGAAGTAAACCATTTCTGGTTTTTTGTTAGCAACATTAGTAAGTAAATTTTGTCTGAGTTCTGTTCTTAAAATTTTTTGTCCATTTCTAGTGGTTGCTGTCGTTTGAATTTTTATGTCTTTATGAAGTGTTTTTTTCATAATAGTGCTATCGCCCTTATGTAAGCCTTCAAAAAAAGTATCAATAACTTGTTTTATAGCTTTTTCATCGTTTTGTTCTTGACCTGTTACTCCTAAAGAAATAAGAAATAACGCTAAAATTGGTATAAATTTTTGCATAATTGATTGATTTTAAAAATCTAAACTAATTAATTTTTTTATCCATATTAATCTAACTACTAAGATTAACTAAAGATTAACGTAGCAAACATAGCCTTATATTTCTTACTTTTGCGCCATTAACTTAAATCTAAAATTATGTCTGTAGCAAAAAAACAGTACAAGAGAGTTACTGTTAAATCTTTAGTAGAAATGAAAGCAAATGGAGAAAAAATATCTATGCTTACTGCCTACGATTTTACTATGGCAAAAATTTTAGATGCAGCAGGTTTAGATGTGCTTTTGGTAGGTGATTCTGCGTCTAATGTAATGGCAGGTCATGAAACTACCTTGCCAATAACTTTAGATCAAATGATTTATCACGCAAGCTCAGTTGTTCGTGCAATTGAACGTTGTTTAGTTGTTGTTGATTTACCTTTTGGTAGCTATCAATCTGATCCAAAAGAAGCTTTACGTTCTGCGATTAGAATCATGAAAGAAAGTGGGGCGCATTCTATAAAATTAGAAGGAGGTAAAGAAATAAAAGAATCTATTAAGCGAATTTTAAATGCTGGAATTCCTGTAATGGGGCATTTAGGTTTAACACCACAATCTATATACAAATTTGGTACTTACACAGTTCGTGCAAAAGAAGAAGCAGAGGCAGAAAAGTTAATGCAAGATGCATTAATGCTAGAAAAGTTAGGCTGTTTTGCAATTGTATTAGAAAAAGTACCTGCCAAATTAGCTAAAAAAGTTGCTGATGCACTAACTATTCCTATTATTGGAATTGGTGCTGGAAATGGCGTAGATGGGCAAGTTTTAGTAACACATGATATGGTTGGAATGACTCATGAATTTCACCCAAGATTTTTACGTAGATATTTAGATCTATTTAAAGAAATGACAGGTGCATTTGAGCAATATGTAAAAGATGTAAAAAGCAAAGATTTTCCGAACGAAAAAGAACAGTACTAGCTTAAAAATTCGTTTATAAATTCTATAATGAGAGTTCTTCACTTAGATAAAAATCACTCTTTGCTAATCAATCAACTTAAAGAGTTAGGCTTCCAAAATGATGAAGATTATACTTCTACAAAAGAAGTTGTAGAGGCTAAAATCCATAAATATGATGGTATTGTTATTAGAAGTCGACTTTCTATTGATAAAGCTTTCATAGATAAAGCTATCAACCTAAAATTTATTGGCAGAGTTGGTGCTGGTTTAGAAAATATTGATTGTGACTATGCAGTATCAAAAAATATAGAACTAATTGCAGCTCCTGAAGGAAATAGTAATGCTGTTGGTGAACATACTTTAGGCTTACTCTTGTCGCTTTTTAACAAGTTAAATACTGTAAATTCTGAAGTAAAAAATGGAATTTGGCTGCGTGAAGAAAACAGAGGGTTAGAGTTAGATGGGAAAACCATAGGTATAATTGGTTATGGAAACATGGGAAAAGCCTTTGCTAAAAAACTCAGAGGTTTCGATGTTAATGTTATCTGTTATGACATAAAAGCTAATGTTGGTGACGAAAATTGTAATCAGGTTTCATTGAAAGAGTTACAAGAAAATGCAGATGTTTTAAGCCTACACACACCTCAAACTAAGCTTACAAAAAACCTTGTCAATAAGAATTTTATTGACAGTTTTAAAAAAAGTTTTTGGTTACTAAATACAGCTAGAGGATCTACTGTAGTTACATCAGATTTAGTAAATGGGTTAAAGTCTGGTAAAGTTTTAGGTGCTGGTTTAGATGTTTTAGAATATGAAAAATCATCTTTTGAAAACTTGTTTATAAACCAAGATATGCCAGAAGCTTTTAAATACTTAATAAAAGCTAAGAATGTTATACTAACTCCACATATTGCTGGCTGGACAATTGAAAGTAAGGAAAAATTAGCTCAAACTATCGTTAATAAAATTAAAGCCAAATTTTGCTAAATTGGCTTCATGAAAAAAACAATATTTGTTTTTAGCTTACTTATTCTTGCAATAATTCTATTTTTTCATTTAAGTAAATATGCACTAACTTCAAATAATCTTAAAATTGAAATTATAATAGCAATTATTGCATTGGTATTCTTTTTTATTGGTGTTTTCTTACACATAAATAGTTTGCAAAAACAAGTAGTTTTACCAACTAAAAAAATTGATTATAATAAGATTAAAGACCTAGAAATAAGTGGTATTAGAGTCTATGTTGGCGGTATTGATGGAGAAAGTTATTTTTATCTGAAAGCACTATAAAAACTCATGTCTCTAATCTTTTAGTTAAGTTAAATGCCAAAAGAAGAATACAAGCTATTCAGATAGCAAAATCGTATGAAATCATATAAATTATCTACTTTTAACTATTAAAAATCAAATTTTGGTACTTTAGTATGACCTAACTTCTCTTACCCAGAACTACTTTTGATTCATTAATTTTTTATTTATTGAATTATGAAAAAAACAATTGTAAAATTTGGCATTTATGGACTATTAGTTGGGTTTGTAGTTTTTACCCTTCATTTATTTTTAGGAATAGATAAACTAGAGTATAGCAGCAGCAGATTTTATATATACCAAATTCATAAATCCTTCTTTTTTTTCAAATTATGAACAACAATTAATAGAGCAAGGTAGAGCTGATGAAATTATAAAAATGACAAGTGCTTTTGCTGCATTTTTTATGCTTATACTTGTACTAATTATCGGATTTATAATTTCTCTAATATCTGGAATTATTTTACAACGCAAATCGCAATAAAATGACTTACGAAGCAAATACTCCTGAAGAATATCTGGCTCAAATACCAAAAGAAAGAGTTTCTGCTTTAGAAAAATTAAGAGCAGTTATTAAAGAAAACTTACCAAAAGGTTTTGAGGAAGGAATAACTTATAAAATGTTGGGGTATTATGTACCTCACTCAATTTATCCAGATGGTTATCATTGTAATCCAAAAGACCCCTTACCTTTTATTAATTTAGCGTCTCAAAAAAACTCCATCAACTTGTATCACAGTGGAATTTATGCAAAAAAGACCTTTATGATTGGCTTGTAAACGAGTTTCCAAAACACAGTAAGCGTAAATTAGATATGGGCAAAAGCTGCATTCGCTTTAAAAATATTGATGATATTCCTTATGATTTAATTGGAAAACTTTGTTCTAAGCTATCTGTTAATGAGTGGATTAATATTTATGAAACAGCAATAAAAAAATAAAATAATGAAAAAAAGAGTAATAGGTATAGGAGGCATATTTTTTAAAAGTAATGATCCTACAGCAACAAAAGAATGGTATAAAAAACATTTGGGCTTTAATACAGACAATTGGGGCTGCACCTTTTGGTGGAAAGATACTGATGGTAATGAAGCTTCAACACAATGGAGTCCTTTTACAAAATCATCAGACTATTTTGAACCATCTAGAAAAGAATTTATGATAAATTATCGAGTAGAGAATTTAGTTGAACTACTTGATACATTAAAAGAAGAAGGTGTAACTGTGGTTGGAAGCATACAAGAGTTTGCTTATGGAAAATTTGGTTGGATACTTGATAATGATGGAAATAAAATAGAACTTTGGGAACCTAAAGACAATGCATTAAAATAATAACTATGAAAATTTTATCTGAGTATCCAACAGAAGTTTTAGTATTACTTTTTTTAATTATTACTTTTTTACAATCGGGTATAGACAAATTAATTGATTGGAAAGGAAATCTTGATTTTATTAAAGATCATTTTAAAAACTCACCATTAAAAAATAGCGTACCATTATTACTTGCAATTATTTTAGTTCTAGAAATTTTTGCTGGTTTACTAATGGCTTTTGGAGTTTATCAACTGTATACATCAGGTGCAAAAGAAATTGCATTATTAGGTGTAGAGCTTTCTGCAGTAACTTTAATATTTTTGTTAATCGGTCAACGTCTTGCAAAAGATTATGCAGGAGCCATGAGTTTAGCAGTCTATTTTATAATTACTCTTTGGGGTGTTTATTTACTAAATAGTTAATAGCTATACTTTTTAAAAATACTATAAATTTAAACTATAAATTAAGCTCTTAAAATTTGCGTTTTAAGAGCTTTTTGTTTTTTAGCAAGGTATTTCCTTTGGTTTTGGGAATTATGTTTAAATAAGTTGGTTTAAATAAGTTATTTATCCTTTTTCAGCACATAAATGAGTGATGAGTATTCCTTTGTAGTGTTTGCTTTTAAATTTGAGATAAATCCTTTGTAAAAACCACGAATTGGTTTTATGCTGCCTGTTTTGTATTTCTCACTTAAAAACGAAACATAAAACGAATCAAATTTCATTGGTAATGTTTTTTCAATTTTCATATTTACCAAAGAAAATAATTTGTGAATACTATTTTGTGAGAAGTGCCAGAGGTGTCTTGGAACATCAAAAGCTGCCCAATATTCTTTATAAAAATTAGCATCGTAACTTTTAAAGTTTGGAACAGCAATTATTATTCTTCCATCGTTTTTTAAAAGTTTGTGTAGCTCAATAATATAATCTTGTAAATTTTCTACATGCTCTAAAACATGCCAAAGTGTAATTACATCGAACTTTTTATTCTCTAGACTTGTTAAATTTTCAACTAGTTCTATACGTTTTTTTTGGGCAATATTTCTAGCTCCTAAATCTGGTTCAGATCCAAATACATTCCAAGAATTATTTTTACAGGCTTTTAAAAAGTCTCCTGTTCCTGCTCCTACATCTAAAATAGTTTTAGAAGAAGTTTTAAAGGAGTTTATCAATTTTAACTTTCTTTTTAAAGTAATACCTTTTACAACTTGATACACTTTATCAAAAAGAGATTTTTTTGAATCTGTATGAGATATATAATTTTCGCTTTTATAATAATCTTTTAAGTTTTTTGGAACAGGAGTTGTAACTAGCATATCAAATTCATTATTGTAATTTAATTGATATACTTCTCCAGAAACTGTATAATCTTTACAACTAAAACAAGGTTCTAAATCTTTATAAAAGTCAATCTTTTTATTCATAAAAAATAAATTGTTCCACGAGGAACATCTGTAAAATTTGAGTGAGATTATCTACCCATATGAACTAGCAAAACAGAAATATCACTAGGTGAAACTCCACTAATTCTACTAGCCTGAGAAATTGATGTAGGTTGAATTTTACTTAACTTTTCTCTAGCTTCATAAGATAAAGATTTAACTTTTTGAAAATTAAATCCACTTGGTATTCTTACATTCTCTAGCCTGTTAAGTTTATCTGCATTGTTCTTTTCCTTTTCTATATAACCAGAATACTTTAAATGTATTTCTACTTGCTCTATTATTTCTGAATCAATATTATTTTCCGAAATAAAACTTTCTAAAACCTTTAAGTTTTTAAAGTCAGAAAAACTTAATTGTGGTCTTGCAGCAATTTTAAATAGTTTCATTGATTGGTTTACAAGTGCTAAATTTTTAGACTCTAAAATAGGGTTCATGTCTTCTTTCTTTACACTAGTTTCTTTTAAGAAATTAATCAACAATGCTGTTTTTTCTCTTTTTTCTTTAACTCTATCTAAACGTTCTTTACTTGCTAAACCTAACTCAAAAGATTTTTCAGTTAAACGTAAATCAGCATTATCTTGTCTTAATAATGTACGATATTCTGCCCTAGAAGTAAACATTCTATAAGGTTCTTCTGTACCTTTTGTTATTAAGTCATCTATTAAAACTCCTATATAAGCTTCGTTTCTTTTTAAAATAAAGGGATCTTTATTTTTAACTTTTAGAGCAGCATTTACACCAGCCATTAAGCCTTGGGCAGCTGCTTCTTCATATCCTGTGGTTCCATTTATTTGGCCAGCAAAATATAAGTTTTTAATTAGCTTTGTTTCTAAAGAATGAGTCAATTGTGTAGGTGGAAAATAATCGTATTCAATAGCATAACCATACCTAAAGAATTTTACATTTTCAAACCCAGGTATTGCTCTTATAGCTCTATCTTGAATATCTTCTGGTAATGATGTTGAAAATCCATTCACATAAATTTCTACAGTATTCCAGCCTTCTGGTTCTACAAATATTTGATGCCTATCTTTTGTGACAAACCTATCTATTTTATCTTCAACAGATGGGCAATATCTAGGTCCTGTAGATTGTATTCTACCGTTAAACATCGGCGATCTATCAAACCCTTCACGAAGTAAGTTATGAACTTCATTATTCGTATATGTTAAATAACAAGAACGCTGTTTTGTAAGTGGTTTTGTAGTTGGTAAGTAAGAAAACTTTTCAGTGATTTCATCTCCTGGTTGTTCAGTCATTTTAGAATAATCTAAAGACCTACCATCTACCCTTGGAGGTGTACCTGTTTTCATTCGCCCTGCTTCAAATCCTTTTGCAACTAAATCTTCTGTAATTCCTCTTGAAGCTCCTTCTCCAGCTCTACCTCCTCCAAATGTTTTTTCTCCTATGTGAATTAATCCATTTAAAAAAGTTCCTGCTGTTATAATAACAGTTTTTGCTTTTATATCTAATCCTAATGCAGTTTTAACACCAACAATTTTATCTTCTTCAAAAATTAACCCATTAACAGAATCTTGGTAAAAGTCTAAATTTTCAGTTTGCTCTAACATATTACGCCAACATTCTGCAAACTGCATTCTATCAGATTGCGCTCTTGGACTCCACATTGCTGGTCCTTTAGACTTGTTAAGCATTTTAAACTGAATAGCTGTTTTATCTGTAACAATTCCACTATAACCACCAAGAGCATCTATTTCTCTTACAATTTGCCCTTTTGCAATTCCTCCCATTGCAGGATTACAACTCATTTGAGCAATGTTTTGCAAATTCATGGTTATAAGTAATGTATGAGCGCCCATGTTTGCTGCTGCTGCTGCTGCTTCACTGCCTGCATGACCTCCTCCTACTACTATAACATCATATGTTGTATTGTATAAACTCATCTTTATGTTTCACGTGAAACTTTAACGTTATTTATCTGATTTACTGTTATTTAGAATGTTTAAAGCGTTGTTTTCTTCATTTCGCATCAAAATCTGTTCTTCCTCTGTTTTATCTTTAAAACCAAGGTAATGTAGAACACCATGGATCATTACTCTATTGAGTTCTTCATTAAAAGTAACATTGTATTCTGAAGCATTTTCTTTTACTCTTTCTATTGAAATAAAAATATCCCCAGATATAATTTTACCTACTGTATTGTCGAAACTTATAATATCAGTTAACGTATCATGATTAAGGAACTCTACATTAAGTTTGTGTAAATATTCATCATCACAAAAAATGTAATTGATTTCGCCAACTTTACAATTCTTGTTTTTAATGATGGTTTCAACCCAATTACGTAATTCATCTTCATTAGGTAAAATGAAGTTGGTTTCATAATTAAACTCAATCATATTACTCTTTCTTTTGATCAGAAAAATATGCTCTAACCTTTTTTTTATAAATTTGCTGCAAAGGTAATGATTGTCTATTTAATATTTCTATTTGATTGTAAAACTGCTTTTTAAATTGAAGTGCTTTTACTTTATTGCGCTCAAAAACTTTTTTATTTGCTTCTGACTTTCGTTTTTTATCTTTTCCTTGTTGAAGTTTAGCAGTGTCTAATTTTAATAACTCATAGTTAAGATTTTGCATCTTTTGGAGTGTAGCTCTATTAAACCCTTTTTCTAAAATTTCGTTTTCTAGTTCCTCCATTTTTTTTAATGCTTTTTTTGCATTAGAGTTTGCTCCTGGATTTTCAGATTCATTCTCTTGTATTGCGTCCTGAAGTTGTTGTCTTAATTGACTTTGCTGTTTAAAAATCTCAAACAATTCACCATCTAAATCTTCATTTGAATTAATTGATTCACATTGTTTTTTCCCGTTATTGTTTTCATTAGGCTTATCACCTTCTTTGCCATCACTTTTCTTTTCTCCTTTTTCTAAACCTTTTTGCATTTTTTCTGAAAGGTTTTCTTGTTTCTTTATTAAGTCTGGCAGGGTAAATCCATTTTGTTTTTTTGGTTTTCCTTTTCCCATTTTCATAGACATATTATTTTTCATATTATTTAAAATATTACTTAAATAATCTGCTAAATTGTTTGCGGCTGTTATAACATATCGTTGATTAGAAATACCAGTATTAAATCTATTTTCTGTGAAATTATATAATGATTGGTCTAAGTTATAATGTGCAGATGAAAGATCGTCTTGAATGGTTGTGGATATTTTTGGAACACGCATTGAGAGCACATATAAACTATCGTCAATATGTTCAAAATAGGTTTTAATTTCATTTTGTTTTTTTAAGTCTTTACCAAAATCTGGGTGTGATGTAGAAATTTCTGAAAAGGTTTTCATTAACTGCTCTTGTTGAAAAGAAAAGATGATTAAATTTTCTAGTATTTTTCTTAGATCATCCATGTTTTCTTCCATAGATTCTCCTTGCATTTCCATCATTTGTTGTTGCATTTTAGCACTCATCTCCTTCATTTTTTTGGATGATTGCTTTTGACTTTGCTTTGCTTGTTTACTATTTTGTTGTTTTAACTCTTCTTCAGATTTAGTTAAAGCATTATCAACTTCCTTTTCATCATTTTTAACATCTGGAAGCTCTAATGGCTCTTTAAGCTTTTCATTATCTTTATTAAGCTCATCTAGCTCTTTTTTTATCTCGTTAAATTCTTCTTTAATTTTATTTTGTTCTGCTAAAGTTGAGTTTTCCTTTTTAGCAACTTCTTCTTGTTTTTTAGATAGTTCGTCTATTTTATTTGCAATTTGCATGGTTTTTTGCTCTACATAGAACCTTTTCACCATTTCTAAGGTCTTTTCTAAACTTCGTTGTTGCTGACGATTTTGTTGTGCTAATTCTTTCGCTTTTTGAACTAAATCTTCTTTATTGAGCTTGTCTGCCATTTTTTGAATTTCATATAAAAGGCGTTGCTGTTTTTCTAGTTTTTTTAGTTCTTTTATGCGTTCTTTTAAATCTTCTTTCTTTTCTTGAAGTGATGGTTCTTTTTCTTGTTTTTCGTCTAAATTTTCTTCTAATTTATCGGTTTGACGTTGCATCATTTGCTTATATTGCTCTTGACGCTTAATAAAGTTATCAATCTTCTTTTTATCGTTCCAATTTAAATTCTTTTTATTCTGAAGTTCTTGCTGAATTTCATCTAATTGTTGTTGTTGTTTTTCTTGTTTTTGTAGTGAGTTTTCGATGTTTTGAATGGTATTCCTTTGTTCTTCTAAAAATTCTTGCTCTAGCTCTTCATCTGTTTTTTGACGATAACTAAACACTTTACTTTTTGCTGATTTGTTGCCATTTACTCCATCATTGTCAAAAACTTGAAAATACATTTCATAATTAACACCCTTTTGTAATTCTACATTATTTGGAAATTGAAAAAAGAACGTTTGAATATTTTCTTTGCTAAGGTTTAAACTAATTTGTTTTTTTAACGTTGGTCTATCTTCATCATAATAAACAAAATTTAATTTTTTTAGCCCATAATCATCTGATATTTGGCCAGCAAACTGAGCAGTTCCACGTGAAATACTATCAATATCTGAAGTAACTGAAATAATTGGAAACTCATCTTTTACAACATCAATAGCATATTGCAGACTTTCATAGTCTTTTAGGTTTGTGTTAGATGAGGTAATTTGATAGTTAACTCCTATTAAAATATTTTTTGTATAGTTGAAGCTATTCTCATCAATTTTTGAAAAATAATCTCTTGATGCGTTTGTGATAAAGGCAAGACTATCTGTTTGAATTGTTGTGGCTTTCCAAGTAACTTTTGTTCCTACAGGAATGGTTAAGTTGGCTGTATTTTGTATAACTTCATCCTTTCTTTTAGTATAATTAGGATAATCTAATTCTAAAACTATTGAATTGATTGTAGGTGTTTTAATTACATTTAATTCATAAGTTTTAGACTGTACATTATTAGCTTCTAAATAAAAACTGATATTATTTTGTACTTCTGAAAAGGTAAAAGAAAAAGTGTTTGGTGTGGTCTTTTGTAAATAATAAGTTTGATTATCGTAAAATATTTTTACCTCTTCTGGTATACTAGAACCAATAACTTTAAAAGTAATCTCAAATGTATTTCCTTGAATAGTTTTTAGATTAGTGGTTTCTAAAACAAAAGAAAAAGGAGCTGGTGGTTCATAAGCAGTTCTATAATCTACTACTCGTTTTAAACTATCTCCTAAAGATGCGTTAGTAACTGTAAATAAACTAATTAGGTAAACTAAAACAGGAATTAAAGCAAACTTTATATACTTTTTATTTTCTTTAAAATCAATAGCTTTTATAAAAGGGATGGGTTGTAATTCTAAAGATTTTTGTTCTATACTAGCAAGAATTAAATCTGAATTATATGCTGTATTTTTTAACTGTAAAACATTTAAAAGTTTGTCTTTAACTTCAGGAAAATGATTGCCAATAATTTTTGATGATTCATCAAACGTTATTCCTTCTTTAAAGCCTATCAATTTAACAATTGGATAAACAATAAATCTTAGAAACAAAAAGGTTTCAAAAGCAATGAATAAGATAAATAAAATTGTTCTTGCAGAGGGTTTTAGCCAAAGAAAGTATTCAATAAATAGAATACAAAACAAATAAAGTGCTCCAATAGAAAAAAACAAAATACTTCCTTTGATCAATTCGTTAGTGTAGTATTTCCTTGAGAATTGATGAAGTTTTTGTTCTATTTTTTTGTACGATTCCATAATTGAAACCTAAAAATAATGCATTTTAAAGAACTATAAACCAAATAATTGTTAAAACAAAATGTAAGTATTCTAAAAAAACGCCTACTAAGCATAAAAGAATTCAAAACCATGAAACAATTAGCCAAATTAATCATTATAATATTTTCATTATCATCGTTTTCACAAAGTCCTTGGACTCAAGAAATAGGAAAGTATTACACACAAATTTCATATACTTCAATATCAAACTATTCAACCCTTTTTGGAGATCCAGATTATAACACAGAAAGAGAAATTACAGATAGAACTATTCAGTTTTTTGCTGAATATGGTTTAAGTGGTAAAACTTCGTTACTTGTAAATATTCCCTTTAAAATGATTAGAACTGGAGATTTAGCAACTATGTCTGGTATAAATGTATTACCTCCTGCAATTACAATTAGTGATACTAAAAACAGTCTTGGTAACATAGAGGTTGGTATAAAACATAATTTCTACAAAAAAGATTGGGTATTGTCTGGACAATTATCAGTTGAAGCAAATACTAGTAGTTACAACAATGCATCAGGAATTAGAACAGGATATAATGCTTGGTCATTTACTCCAATGTTTTTAGCAGGTAGAGGCTTTGGTAAAACCTATATTCAGGCATTTGTTGGGGCACACATAAGAACTAATAATTATAGCTCAAATTTTAGATTTGGTGGTGAAATTGGTAGAAAATTTTTTAATAGTGTTTGGGTAATTGGCTTTTTTGATGTCTCTTCTTCATTAAAAAATGGTAATATCAATTTATCTGCAGAAAATATAGCAACAGGTTTGTATGTAAACGATCAAGAGTTTGGTGCTTATGGTTTAAAAGCAATTCTAGAATTTACGAATAGTTTTGGAATTAATGCAGGTTATGGTGGTGCTTTTTCTGGAAATAATGTTGCCAAAAGAGCAGCATTAAGCTTTGGTTTATATCAAAAATTTTAATCGTTCATTGTATTATTAAATAGGCTCCTCTATGTAGGAGTCTTTTTTTTATCTGCTTATTTTACTTCTCTTTAAAGAAAAAGTATCTTTGCAACCTCTTAAAAAATAGAAAAATGGAATCTAAGGTTAGAGTGCGTTTTGCTCCAAGTCCAACAGGACCTTTACATATTGGTGGTGTAAGAACAGCTTTATACAATTATTTATTTGCAAAAAAACATGGTGGAACTTTTATTCTTAGAATAGAAGATACAGATCAAACACGTTATGTAGCCAATGCAGAACAATATATTATTAATGCTCTTGAATGGTGTAATATTCCTTTTGATGAAGGACCTACAAAAGAAGGTAATTTTGGACCTTACAGACAATCTGAGCGTAAAGATTTGTATAAAAAATATGCAGATGAATTGATTAAAAATGGTTGGGCATATTATGCTTTTGATACTGCTGAACAATTAGATGCGCATAGAAAAGATCATGAAGAAAATGGAAAAACATTTATTTATAACTGGCACAATAGAGAGAAAGGACGTTTAGTAAACTCTCTTGTTTTGAATGAAGAAGAAGTACAAAAAAGAATTAATTCTGGCGAAAAATTTGTAGTTCGTTTTAAAACTCCACAAGATGATTCTTTAGTCTTAGAAGATAAAATTCGTGGTAAAATTACTATAGACACCAACACTTTAGATGATAAAATATTATTTAAGAGTGATGGTATGCCAACTTATCATTTAGCAAATATTGTAGACGATCATTTAATGGAGATTTCTCATGTAATACGTGGGGAAGAATGGTTGCCTTCTCTCCCACTTCACTATCTTTTATACAAAGCTTTTGGCTGGAAAACTCCAAGTTTTGCACATTTACCTCTAATTCTTAAACCAGTTGGTAAAGGAAAATTAAGTAAGCGTGATGGAGATAAAATAGGTTTTCCTGTATTTCCTTTAGAATATACCAATACTAAAACTCAAGAAGTTTCACGAGGCTATAAAGAAGATGGTTATTTTGCAGATGCATTTATAAATATGTTAGCATTCTTAGGATGGAATCCTGGAACAGAGCAAGAACTTTTTTCATTAGAAGAATTAGTTCAAGAATTTAATTTAGAGCGTGTAAGTAAGTCTGGTGCAAAATTTAACCCAGACAAAACAAAGTGGTTTCAGCAACAATATATGCAGCAAAAATCTAATGAGTTTTTAACTGATTTATACTTACCTATTTTAGAAGAAAAAGGAATAAAATCATCTAAAGAATTCGTGCAAAAAGTAATTGCTGCTGTTAAAGAAAGAGCTGTATTTGTAACTGATTTTTGGGAATTGTCATCGTTCTTTTTTGAAGCTCCAAAAGAATTTGATGCTAAAGCATCTAAGAAAAACTGGAAAGAAGGCACTACTGAATTAATGCAAGAATTAATTAGTGTTTTAGAAAGTATAGAAGATTTTTCATCAGAAAATACAGAAACAAAAATTAAAGAATGGATAGTTTCAAAAGAAATTGGTTTTGGTAAAGTAATGCAACCTTTACGTTTAAGTTTAGTTGGTGCATTAAAAGGACCTCATTTATTTGATATTATTGCTATGATTGGTAAAACAGAAACTATTAGTAGAATTAAAAAAGCAATAGCAACGTTATAAAAATTGCTAACTTTTATTATTTAACCTCTCAATATCTGAGAGGTTTTTTTATTTAGTATTGTAACAAAATTAAAAAGTTAGCGACTAATAAATACAGACTTAATTTCTGTATCTTTACTAAAAACCTAATTATCAACTTTTAAAATTAAACATTATGTCTCCATCAATGATTATCATTGTCTTTTTAGGAGCAGTAATAATACTTGCTTCTTTCTTTATTGTTAAACAACAAACAGCTGCTATTATAGAGCGTTTTGGACGTTTTCAAAGCATTAGAAACTCTGGTTTACAAATGAAAATTCCTTTAGTAGATAGAGTTGCTGGTAGGTTAAGTTTAAGAATTCAGCAATTAGATGTAATTGTAGAAACCAAAACGTTAGACGATGTTTTTGTAAAACTAAAAGTATCTGTACAATATGTAGTTTTAAAAGACAAAGTTTATGATGCCTTTTACAAGCTAGATTATCCTCATGATCAAATAACTTCTTTTGTTTTTGATGTAGTTAGAGCAGAAGTACCAAAAATGAAATTAGACGATGTGTTTGTAAAAAAAGATGATATTGCTATAGCTGTAAAAAGTGAATTACAAGAGTACATGTCTGATTATGGTTTTGATATTATAAAAACCTTAGTTACAGATATAGACCCAGATGCACAAGTTAAGGCTGCTATGAACAGAATTAACGCTGCAGATAGAGAAAAAACAGCTGCGCAATATGAAGGTGATGCACAACGTATTTTAATTGTAGAAAAAGCTAAAGCAGAAGCAGAAAGTAAACGTTTACAAGGACAAGGTATTGCAGATCAAAGACGTGAAATTGCTCGTGGTTTAGAAGAATCTGTAGATGTATTAAATAGAGTAGGTATTAATAGCCAAGAAGCATCTGCTTTAATTGTTGTAACTCAACATTATGATACACTTCAAGCTATTGGTGAAGAAACAAATAGTAACTTAATTTTATTACCAAACTCGCCACAAGCAGGTAGTAATATGTTAAATGATATGGTAGCAAGTTTTACTGCAAGTAACCAAATTGGTGAAGCAATGAAACAAAATAATAAAAATAAAGATTCTTAATAGAATTAACTTTTAAACAAAAAAAAGCGCTTTCAATTTAGAAAGCGCTTTTTTATTATCTCGTAAAGTATTACTTGTTTTTCTCTTCTAATTTCTCATCAGATTCTTCCTTAGAGGCTTTTTTAAACTCTTTAATTCCACCCCCTAAACCTTTCATTAATTCTGGGATTTTTTTTCCACCAAACAATAATAAAACTGCTAAAGCAATTAAAATCCAAGAACCACCACTAGGCATTCCTAATAAAAATATATGTAATGTGTTCATCTTCTCAATATTTATGTTGCAAAGATATAAAAAAGCTTGGTATTAATTTCTTTTTTGAATAATACCTCCAATAACTTTTTTCTCTTCTTTCTTTTCTGGGTTTCCTTTGTAAAAGATTGATCCTCCAAATCCTACTTTTGCAACTAGGTTTTTACCGCTATTAATTTCTGCTTTTGCTCCAGATTCAGCATTAATATTTGTATCGATTTCTGTTGTTAAATTAAACCCATGAAAAACACCATATAAATCTAAAACTGTTTCTTGATTTTTAGTAGTTCCTGTTAATTTAATAACACCTCCTGATGAACATTTTATATGTATTGTTTCAGAAATATTTACTACTAAATTAATTAATGCTCTCTCTTGAGATTTAACTTCTAATTTAGTCTGATTAATATCTTTACCAGTAATTGTAGCGCCTTCATTTGCGTCAATAACTTCAAGTGTAGAGTTGTAATATAGTTTTATTAAAATTTCTCCATTAGCTGAATTTTTTTTTGGATTTAAAGAAAAAGGTAAACTAAACTTTAAAGTTTTATCTATATTTTTAATTTTAACATCTTCAGATTTATCACCAGTAATAACTACTTTATTCTCTGATGATTTAATCAATTCTAACTCTATACCATTAAATACTTTTAAGGTTGTGAAATCACCAATATTCTGTTCTACTTTAGACTGTGCTTTTACAGTTATACTTAAACTAACTAGTAATAATAAGATTAATTTTTTCATATGTTAAATTTTAACCTATGTAAACATATTAAATTATATAACAACAAAACGTTGTTATATTAATATTGTTATAAAAATTATATAATTTTTAGCTATTTAGCTAATCTTCAATAAGATCAAAATCTAGATGTTTGCGTTCTAAGTCTGTTTTTTTAACTTTAACTTTTACATCATCTCCTAATTGATATAAGTGTTTTGTGGCTTGCCCAACAATAGCATATTGTTCTTCGTCAAAAATATAATAATCGCTTTTAATATCTCTAATTCTAACCATTCCTTCACATTTATTCTTGGTAATTTCAACATAAATTCCCCATTCTGTAACACCTGTAATTACTCCTTCAAATACTTCATCTTTATGATCTTGCATGTATTTTACTTGCATGTATTTTATAGAATCTCGTTCTGCTTTTGAGGCTAATTCTTCGCGTTTTGAAGAATGTTTACAACATTCTTCATAAACTTCTTGTTTAGGCTGACTTCCTCCATCTAAATAATGCTGTAATAAACGATGTGTCATAACATCTGGATAACGCCTTATTGGTGATGTAAAGTGACTATAATAATCGAAAGCTAAACCATAATGACCAATATTAAATGTAGTATATTCTGCTTTAGACATAGATCTAATAGTTAAAGTTTCTATCATATTAGATTCTGCTTTACCATGCACATCACTTAATAATTTATTTAAAGAATCTGAAGTTGCTTCTCTAGTTGTTGTATCTATTTTATAACCAAATTTACTAATGATGTTTTGTAAAGAAGCTAATTTTTCTACATCTGGTTCATCATGAACTCTATATACAAATGTTTTATTTGTAGGTCTTCCACCTTTACCTTTTCCAATGAATTCAGCTACTTTTTTATTAGCTAATAACATGAATTCTTCAATTAATTTATTTGCGTCTTTTGCTTCTTTAAAATATACTCCTATTGGATCTGCATGTTCATTTAAATTAAACTTCACTTCTACTCTATCAAAAGAAATTGCACCAGCTTTCATGCGTTTTTTTCTCATGATTTTTGCAAGCTCATCAAGTTTTAAAATTGCTTCTACAATAGCATCATCTACAGTATATTCTTGTCCTGTTAAAGAAACATTTGCAGGAATACTATTGTTTTTATTTTCTATAATAACTTGTGCTTCTTCATAAGCAAAACGTTGATCTGAATAGGTTACAGTTCTTCCAAACCATTGCTTTTTTAAGTTTGCATTCTCATCAATTTCAAATACTGCAGAAAAAGTTAATTTTTCTTCATTAGGTCTTAATGAACAAACTCCATTTGATAGCATTTCTGGTAACATTGGTACTACTCTATCTACTAAATAAACTGATGTTGCTCTACTGTAAGCTTCTTCATCTAAAATTGTTTTAGGCTGAACATAATGTGAAACATCTGCAATATGAATTCCTATTTCATAATTACCATTTTCTAGTTTTTTAAATGATAGAGCATCATCGAAATCTTTAGCATCTTTCGGGTCGATAGTAAAAGTTAAATCACCTCTCATATCTCTACGTTTAGCAATTTCTTCGTTTGTTATTTCTGTTAATAATTGCTTAGCATCTTCTTCTACTTCTTTTGGAAATTCGTAAGGTAAATCATACTCTAATAAAATAGAATGCATTTCTGTATTATGATCTCCTGGTTTTCCTAAAACTTTAGTTATTTTTCCAAATGGATTTTTAGAATTTTCTGGCCAATCTATAATAGTTGCTTGCACTTTATCACCATGTTCAGCTCCATTTAATTTACTTTGTGATATAAAAATATCAACATACATTTTTGTACTGTCTGGTAATACAAATCCGAAGTTTTTATTCATTTGTAAAACTCCAACAAAATCTGTTTTAGCACGTTCTATAATTTCTACAACATCTGCTTCTAATTTATTAGATCTTCTTTTTTTATATACATAAACACGAACAACATCGCCATGTAAACCTTTTCCTAAATTTACATTAGGAACAAAAATATCTTGATCGTAATCGTCTGAAATAAAATAAGCATTTCCATTAGATGTAGCATCTAAAGTGCCTATAGAATATTTTCTATCTTCATTAACTTGAAATTTACCTCTATCTACTTCTAGTATTTTTTTTGATGCTGTTAGTTCAGTTAATTTTTTTAAAATTTGGGTTTTACCATCAGTATCTGAAATACCCATTTTTGCAGCAATTTGTTTATAATTGTAGTTTTTGTTACTGTCTTCATTTAAGATTTTAAAGATATTTCTAGTTAAATCTTTAATTACTCTTCCTTTCTTTTTGTAATGATTTTTTTTCTTTCTTGGCATAAATGCTTTCTAAATTTATAAGTTACCAAAATACAATTAATTAGTTTTTAAATTATTAATTATCTGTTATCATTCTTATTTTGTATTTTCAAATGCTATTTATTGGTAAGGTATGATAAATTCTTGGTTTGTAATTGCAAATCCAACTTCAGGTAATAAAAATTTTACAGAAAACTGGAAGTATATTAAACAACAATTAACAATTAGTAATATTGATTTTGCCTCTGCTTTTACAGAATTCAGTTCTCATGAAATTGATCTTGTTCAAGAAGCAATAAAAAAAGGGTATAGAAAATTCTTAGCTGTTGGTGGAGATGGAACTTTACATCATGTAGTTAATGGTATTATGCATCAAAAAGAGGTTAAAACTACTGATATTACTGTTGGTGTAATTCCTTTAGGTACAGGAAATGATTGGATTAAAACCTATAATATTCCTAATAATATTGAAAATGCTATAGAAATTATTTTACAAAACAAAACCACATTACAAGATATTGGTGAGCTTTTCTCTAATTTAAAAACCAGGTATTTTGCTAATTCTGCTGGTTTAGGTTACGATGCTTATGTAGTTCATAAATTAAATAAATTAAAACCTTTTGGTTCTTTAAGTTATTTAATTGCAGGTGCTTATGGTTTATTTTTCTATAAAAAATCTAAATACACCATTTTTATAAACAATAAAAAAATTAATTATAAGTGTTTAATGGTATTCTTTGGTATTTGTAAATTTTCTGGAAATGGAATGCAATTTACTACTAATGTTAATCCTAAAGATGGGTTATTAGATATTAGTATTGTTAAAAATTTTACGTTTTTAAATTTACTATTAAACCTCTCTAAACTTTACGATGGTTCTATTGTACATCATAAAAAAGTAGTTACTTATAAATCTAAAGAAATTAAAATTATACCTCATAAAAAAACAAGAATTCAAGCAGATGGCGAATTAGTAGATATAGGTGAAGTAACTGTAAAAATTATTCCAGAAGCTATAAACTTTATTACAAATTGAGACAAAAGTTAAAAAAAACTTAAAAAATCTGTAACGAATTCTAAAATATTACGTCTTTCTTATAAGAAGACATTGTTTTAGAATGAAAAACCTCCGCAAAATAATAGCTTTATTCGCCTGTATTTTTATTATAGGCATCTACCTTATTGTAAATTCAGTAAACAAATCTTTAAAAGAAAAACAACCTACATAAAAAACAGTTCAGATTCAAAAAGACACTACTTATCTTTTAAAAGCTGAAAAGAAAACTAAAACAGTTTAACTTCTTTTATTAACATTCTTTATTATTATTATTTTTCTTTTTAAAATTTTTAAACCTCTATTATGTTTATAATAGTTTGTGAATAGGTACAGTAAATTTATTAAAGATTTCTTTTATTTATGATTTATTAAATTTAATTGACAATTTATAAGACTATTAAACTATTAAAAATCAATAAAAAAAATACCTTATCAACAATTGTTATTAACATTAATTGACATCCTTTTTTTAATAATTTTAAAAATTTCTATGTAAATAAATTGTAAATTTTATGTTGATAAACTTTTATGAAAAATCAATAAAAAAATTTGCTTTTTAAGAATTCATATTTGTGTTGTAATAATTTTGAAATATACCAAATAAAGTTTCTAATAAATTATAATAAGTTCTTAACAATAACTTAAAACATGTAAATCTTTCAAAATTAAATAGTTATTAAAAACCAAGTATTTTTAATTGTTTATAACTGATTTTACCTGTTAATTTCTCTATTTTTGTACTTAATAATTCAATTAATTATGACAATAGCAATTGGTAATGATCATGCAGGAACAGAATATAAGTTCGAAATTATAAAACATTTAGAAAATAAAGGATATACTGTTTTAAATTTTGGAACAGATTCTAATGATTCTATGGATTATCCAGATGCTATTCATCCTACTGCAGATGCTGTTGAATCTGGTAAAGCTACTTTAGGAATCATACTATGTGGTTCTGGAAATGGAGCACAAATGACAGCGAATAAACACCAAGGAATTAGAGCTGCTTTATGTTGGAATAAAGAATTGGTTAAATTAACAAGACAACATAACAACGCTAATATTTTAACCATTCCAGCTCGTTTTGTTTCATTACAACAAGCTATTGGTTTTGTAGATGTATTTTTAAATACAGAATTCGAAGGTGGGCGTCATCAAAATAGAGTTAATAAAATTTCCTGCGCTGGTTAATGAAAATCTATGTAAAATCTTTTGAAGAACTCACAAAAGATGAGCTCTATAAAATATTACAATTACGATCTGAAGTATTTGTTGTAGAGCAAGATTGTGTGTATCAAGATATAGATTTTAAAGATCAAAAAGCATTACATATTATAGGTTTAAAAGATTCTAAAATTATAGCTTATACTCGTTTATTTAAACCAGGAGATTATTTTAAGAAAGCAAGTATTGGTAGGGTAGTTGTAGCTGTAAAAGAACGAAAGTTTGGTTATGGACATGATATTATGAAAGCATCAATACAAGCAATTAAAGCATATTACAACACTACTAAAATTACAATTTCTGCTCAAAAATACCTAATTAACTTCTATAATACTCACAAATTTAATCAAGTAGGTGATGAGTATTTAGAAGATGGAATTCCTCATGTTAGAATGGATAGAGATTAATTTAATATCATTAAATACATTCAGCATTTAATTTTTCTAATTCTTTTTTAATTTCAATTCTTGTTGAGGTATCAATTAAAGCAAGATTTATTTTAAGTTCTTTATTTGTTGTTTTTAAAATAAATTCACCTCCATAATGTTTTATTTTAATAATATCTTTTTTTAATAATTTCTTACCAAACCACCAATTTTTTCGAATAAAAGTATTATCAATGGTAATATAGTTATAATGTTTCCTGTAGAAGTAAATACCTAAATAAATAATAGCAAAAATAAACCAACTATAATCATACCATTTTGGATTTTCATTAAAGAAAGTTTGAAAAACAGCATTTGCTAACCATACTAACCCTAAAAATAAGCTAATATTTAATTGTTTTTTACTAAAAGAAAATTTCATGATTAAATTTAAATAAAAAAAATTAAACTTCTTTTTTTGTTGATAATAAACTAAATCTTAAAAAAATAACTTTAGTTTAAATCTTAGTTTTTTGTAACTTACATCACTTTTAAAAAATCAAAAATTTTAATATAATTTATGGCAGCAGATAAAGAAAAAGCAGCAAAATTAAAAGCATTACAATTAACTTTAGATAAGTTAGATAAAACTTATGGTAAAGGCTCTGTAATGAAAATGGGAGATGTAGTTACTGAAGATGTAGATGCTATTTCTTCTGGTTCTTTAGGATTAGATTTAGCCTTAGGAGTTGGAGGATATCCTAGAGGAAGAGTTATAGAAATTTACGGACCAGAATCTTCTGGTAAAACAACCTTAACTATTCATGCAATTGCAGAAGCTCAAAAAGCAGGAGGTATTGCAGCTTTTATTGATGCAGAACACGCTTTCGATCGTTTTTATGCTGAAAACTTAGGTGTAGATATCGATAACTTAATTATTTCTCAACCAGATCATGGTGAACAAGCTTTAGAAATTGCTGATAATTTAATTAGATCTGGTGCAATTGATATTGTAGTTGTAGATTCTGTTGCTGCATTAACCCCAAAATCTGAAATTGAAGGTGAAATGGGTGATTCTAAAATGGGTTTACACGCGCGTTTAATGAGTCAAGCATTACGAAAATTAACAGGTACTATTTCTAAAACCAACTGTACTGTAATTTTTATTAATCAATTACGTGATAAAATTGGGGTAATGTTTGGTAATCCAGAAACAACTACAGGTGGTAATGCATTAAAATTTTATGCTTCTGTACGTCTTGATATTAGAAGAAGAACTCAAATTAAAGATGGGGATAGAGTTATAGGAAACTCAACAAAAGTTAAAGTTGTTAAAAATAAAGTAGCACCACCTTTTCAAACTGCTGAGTTTGATATAATGTATGGTGAAGGAATATCTAAAGTTGGAGAAATTTTAGATATTGGTGTAGAACTTGGTATTGTTAAGAAAAGTGGTTCTTGGTTTAGTTATGGAGAAACAAAATTAGGGCAGGGTAGAGATGCTGTAAAAGGATTAATTAAAGACAATCCTGAACTTATGGAGGAATTAGAAACTAAAATTAAAGAAGCTATAGATAACCAAGAATAAAATCTTCTTAGTTTAATTTAGTTTTAAAGTTATAGTTTACAGTTATAGTGTTTTTTACTTTAATAATACCTAAAACTTTTTTTGAGGCTATAAATTTAAGTCTGTAATATTTACATCAACTACACCTGAGAATTGCATATTCTTATCTTTTACTTGATAAAAATTCTGTAGGGTCTAGTTTTTTACACTACAAATATTTATGTTTTTATTGTTTTAAAAGATGACAATTGTCATGCATACAATAAAACTTTAAAAAAGTGATAAAAATTATTTAAATAGGTAAACCTTATCCGTTAGAAAAGATTTTTACTAACCATAGAATAAGATATGCTCCTATTCCAAAACCAGCAAGTAATACCATTAACACAAATAAAATTCTAAGATTCTTAGCTGTAAAATTTGTTTTTGTGCTTAGCTATTCACAAACTCCTAATATCATATTTATTATAATTTAAATTAAACTCCTGTACTTCCAAAACCTCCTGTACCACGTTCTGTTTCCGATAAAAAACTTACTTCTTGCCAAGAAACTCTCTCGTGTTTTGCTATAACCAATTGAGCAATTCGTTCTCCATCATTTATAGTGAAATTTTCATTAGATAAATTTACTAAAATAACGCCAATTTCTCCTCTATAATCTGCATCTACTGTTCCTGGTGAGTTTAAAACAGTAATACCTTTTTTTGCTGCTAAACCACTTCTTGGCCTAACTTGAGCTTCGAAACCAACAGGTAAAGCAATAAATAGACCTGTTTTTACAATAGCTCTTTCTAAGGGTTTTAAGATAATTGATTGTTCAATATTCGCTTTTAAATCCATCCCAGCTGCGCCTTCTGTTTCATAAGAAGGAGTTGCGTGTTTCGATTTGTTAATGATTTGTACTTTCATTTTTATTCAAATAAGAAATTTACAACTTCTAAAAATTCGCTTTTCCAGAAAGCTTCATTATGCTTTCCTTCTGCAACTACTTTAGTAGTTAAATTGTTTTTATTAAAACCAGTTGCTATTAAAAGTTTTTCAATGTTAAGAGTATTTGGCACCATTGATTCACCTTCTTTACCACCAACTAATAAGTGTAACCTTGTATTTTGCAAATTACCATTTTGCTTTGCAAACTCATTAACTTGATTAGAAAACCAAAAAGAAGTTGACATAGCACCTATTTTTCCAAAAACATCAGGATATTTTAAACCTCCATAGAATGAAATTAAACCACCTAAAGAGCTCCCTATAATTGCTGTGGATTTTGCACCTGTTTTAGTTCTGTAATTTTTATCTATATATGGCTTAAGTTCTTTTACTAAAAAGTCAACATAAATAGCACCTTTACCACCACCATATTTTTCGTGTTTCCAAGGTGTATATTCTTCAATTCTTTTTGCTCTTCCATTTTCAAAACCAACAACAATAAAGCCTTTACCAGTTTTAGTAAAATAATCATTTAAAATTTCATCAACAGACCATTCTCCAATAAATGAAGTTGCATCATCAAATAGATTTTGAGCATCATGCATATAAATAACTGGGTATGTTTGATTTGAAGAGTTATAATTTGGTGGTAAATACAACCAAACTTTATGTGAAATATCGTTTAAACCATCAATAATAAACTCTTTTTCTAAAACAGCAACATTAGTTGCTTTGGTAGATTTCCTTTTGGTTTCTTGAGCAACAATATTACATGAATACAGTACCAAAAAGAAAACGATAATGGTTTTTAATTGTGAATTCATAAATTGATTTGATTTGAAACAAATATAATAATAAGTACTTCTTTTATTTAAGACTTATAAGTTTTATTATTTTTGACTTTTAAACAATTATACATGAATAAAGATCTCAGCATAGCAGTTTTTGGAGGAGGTAGTTGGGCTACAGCAATAATTAAAATGTTAGGTGAAAACAATGACAGCTTAGGCTGGTATATGCGAAATGAAAATGCTATAGATTATATAAAAGAAAACGAACATAACCCTAAATACTTAAGATCTGTTGAGCTAGACCCAACACAATTAGAACTATCATCAGATATAAATGCAATTGTTAGTAAATATGATGTACTCATTTTTGCAATACCATCAGCCTTTTTAATGAATGAATTAGAAAAACTTACAGTCTCTTTAGAGGGTAAAATTATTTTCTCGGCTATAAAAGGAATTGTACCTGAAACAGGCTTAATAGTAGGCGAACATTTTTACAAAAAACACAACATTCCATTAGAAAACATTGGTGTAATTACTGGTCCATGTCATGCTGAAGAAGTTGCAATGGAGCGTTTATCATATTTAACGATGGCTTGTAAAGATGAAAAGAAGGCTAAGTTTATAGCTAAAGCAATTGAAAGTTGGTATATAAATGTAAACACATCAGACGATATAATTGGTACAGAATATGCAGCAGTCTTAAAAAACATCTATGCTATCGCTGCTGGTATTGCTCATGGATTAGGTTATGGAGATAATTATCAAGCTGTATTAATGAGCAATGCAATTCGCGAAATGAAACGCTTTATAAAAAGAGTTCATAAAATGAAGCGAAACATTAATAACTCTGCATATTTAGGCGATTTATTGGTAACAGGTTATTCAACATTTAGTAGAAACAGAATGTTTGGTAACATGATTGGTAAAGGCTATACAGTTAGATCTGCTCAACACGAAATGAGCATGATTGCAGAAGGGTATTATGCTACTAAAAGCGCTTATAAAATCAGGCAAGAAAAAGGGGGAAGAACACCAATTATTATTGCTGTGTATAACGTTCTGTATGAGGATAAAGACCCTAAAAAAGAATTTAAGAAGTTGTCAGATAAGTTGAATTAATTGTTTAATTTTGAACATTTAAATACAATTCTTAACTTTTAAATGAAAACAATACAAGAAGTTGTAGAAAGCACCATCAGAAAAACGCCATTTATTGAAGAAGCATTAAACGAAAAACTAATTAATGTATCTTCTTTAGCAAGGTTAATATTACCAGAAGTTTCAAAAGCTTTAAAAAAAGAGGTAAAAGTTGGTGCTGTTATGATGGCAATTAATAGATTATCTCCTGCAAGCGAATTAAGAATTAGAAAGAATGTAAAAAAACTTGCACTAGATTTAGGTGATGTTATAGTTCGCTCAGATTTGTGCGATTTTACTTTTAAAAACACACCTTCTTTATTAAAAGAGGTAGCTAAAATTTTATCGAAATCAGCAGAAAGTTCAGACTATTTTTTAACAGTTTCTCAAGGTATTTTTGAAACCAATATTGTTACCAGTAGAAATTTAAGACACTATGTAGAAGATATTTTTGATAAGGAAACTCTTACACATAACATGTTAGATTTAGCTTCTATAACGATAAAATTACCTAAAGAAAACTTAGAACAATCTGGTATTTATTACTTTATTTTAAAACAATTGGCTTGGGCAGATATTTCGCTTCAAGAAATTATTTCAACCACAAATGAAATGACCATTGTTGTAAAAGAAAAAGACATTAATCAAACTTTTGCAATTTTAATGGATATGAAACTAAACTAATTTATGGCAAAAAACGATCCTTATGCTGCCCTAAGAATAAAAGAGTTTAACATATTTTTATTTGTTCGTTTTTTATTGGTTTTTGGTTGGTCTATGCAGTTTATTGTAATTGAATGGCAAGTGTATTCCATTACAAAAGATCCATTATCATTAGGTATTATTGGGTTAATGGAAATAATTCCTGCGTTTACTATGGCCTTATTTGCAGGGCATATTGTAGACCAAAATGAAAAGCGAAACTTACTTGCAAAATGCACAGCAGCTTTTTCGTTAATTAGTCTTGGGTTATATTTTTTAACAACAGAATATGTTACATCTAACTATAAAACCAATGTAATTCTATATGGAATTTATGGCTTGGTGTTTTTTGGAGGTTTTTTACGTTCTTTTTTTGGTCCAACAATTTTCTCTTTAGTAGCTTTAATTGTTCCTAAGAAAATTTATCATAATGCTGCAACTTGGAGCACAAGCACATGGAAAACAGCATCAGTTTTAGGTGCTTTAGGAGGTGGTTTTTTAATTGGCTTTATAAATGTAGATAAAACTTTGTTACTAGTTTTTATTCTAGTTATGCTCTCATTAGTTTTTACTTTTTTTATAAAGAAAAAACCAATTTTAAATAAAAACATTGGAGAGCCAATTAAAGAAAGTCTTAAGGCAGGAGTTAGATTTGTGTTTAATAATAAAGCAATTTTAGGTGCTTTAACCTTAGATATGATTGCTGTTTTATTTGGAGGTACAGTTGCTCTTTTATCAGTTTTTGCACAAGATATTCTAAAAGTAGGACCAGAAGGATTTGGTCTTTTAAACGCCTCAATTTCAATAGGTAGTATAGTTACCATGTTTTTAACAACTTACATTCCTGTAAATAAAAATGCAGGTAAGAAAATGTTAGTTTGTGTATTTATTTTTGGGGTTAGTATAATTGCTTTTGGTTTATCTTCTATATTTTGGGTTAGTTTACTTGCATTATTTATTAGTGGTGCTGCAGATGGTGTCTCTATGATTATAAGACAAACCATTTTACAATTAAAAACACCAGATGAAATGCGTGGTAGAGTATCATCTGTAAACTCAATGTTTGTTGGTTCTTCTAATGAGTTAGGTGCTTTTGAAAGTGGTTTAGCAGCTAAACTTATTGGACCAGTAGCTGCTGTAGTTTTTGGTGGAACTATGACATTATTAACTGTTGCAGGTACAGCAATTTTAAACCCAGTTTTACGAGATTTAGATTTAACAGAAGACATTGAAGCTTCTGCTAAAGAAGAAGATTAAAACTGAGGTAACTCTCTATAATTCCCTAAAAGCAATGTCCAATTATAGTCTCTAAAGTCTAATTTTTTTGGTTTTTCTTTAGTAATTTTATAAGAAAATAAGATTTTTTTTGCACCAGAAAACCCACAAAAGTCACCTCTAAACCAAGAGATTAAAACAGATGTTGTAGCTGTTTTTGTTTCAGCATTAAAACTAGTCTGTTCATTTAAGTAAGCTTTACTCATAAAATCTAATTGTTCATCTAAATTTCCTGGTTTATAAATGGCTACTGGAGGACAACTTTTAGCGCCACAATTCAAAGCAAAATGAATACGCCAATCAACTTTTTTTACTCTAAGTTTTCTTTCCCATTTAGGACGAAACCACTTACGTAAGTAACCCAAACTAATTTTAATTTTAGACTTTCTAAGAATTCCATGTTCAATATCATCAAAAGACAACATTTCTCCAGCTATTTGTATTCGCTCATCACTAAAAAATTTACCTCTATCATTATATAATTTCGGATTTTCTTGAAGTTTAATTTGAATAAAAGCGTTGTAAATATTTACCCAAAAAGCTATTTTTTCTTTATCTGTTTTAAGTTGGTGTCGCAATTCTTTTAACGTACTTTTTTCTAACAAATTAACCTGTTTTTCATATGAGTTTTTATTTTTTAATTGATTTAATAAATTTTCGGATAATTGTTGATAATCTACAGTATTCTGACAATTTACAGTATTAAAAATTAAAATAAAGCCGAAAAATAAAGCACTTTTCATAGAAAAAATTGTAAGTTTAAACGTGAATTTATCTGTTATAATACCAGTGTATAACGAGCAAGATAACCTTGTAAAAACTTTGTCGGTTTTATGTGCAAAAGCTAACATTTATCCCATAGAAATCATAGTAGCAAACTCACCAGAAACAACAGATAACACACCAAATTTATGTAAAGGTAAGCCAAAAGTTACGTTTTTAAACACACCAGAAAAAGGAAGAGCTAAACAAATGAATTTTGGCGCATCAAAAGCTAAAGGAGATGTAATTTTGTTTTTACATGTAGATGTTCAACTACCTGATGATTTTTATAATCAAATAAAAAAGCAAATAAGCAAAGGCTTTAAAGCAGGATTTTTTGCATATCAATTTGATAAAAAAACACCTCTATTAAATTTTAATAGTAGGTTTACCAAAAAAGATGGTTTTTTTGCTGGAGGAGGAGATCAATGTCATTTTTTTACAAAGGATTTTTTTAACGAGTTAAATGGCTACAATGAAGACTTCTGTATTATGGAAGATTTTGAAATGATCGACAGAATAAGAAAAGAAAAAATTCCAATTTGTATTATTCAATCTAAAGCTACTGTAAGTGCAAGAAAATATGAAACAAACTCTTGGCTTAAAGTGAACTTAATTAATGGTTATGTATTTTTAAAATACAAACTAGGAGTACATCCAATAAAGCTTCGCAAAACTTATAAAACCTTACTTAGAGAAAGTGTATAAAAAAACCTTTCTGTGTTCAGAAAGGTCTTACTAAAAATAAATTATTTGAATTAAGAAACTATTTAACTTCTTTTAAAGATACTATAGATTTTACCTCATCAAACTTTCCAGTTTCTTCTCCATTTTCATCTAATTCTGCAATCTTTTTTATTTTCCATGTAATAGCAAATTTTTTACCAATGTATTTGTTATCGGTTAAATCTATAGAATTTTCATTTTCTTCAGATTCTTCTTCTTCCTCGTTATCAAAATCATAGAATAAAAACTCTGTGTTTTTATCATCAACAAATTTGTACTGATAATCATCAGTAGAGCCTTTATAAGTTGCTATTAAGTTGTTTACATTTTGTGCTATATCAAGTTTTTTAGCACCAAAAGCTATAGAGATGAGTAGCACTAAAGTTACCTTGTATATTATTTTCATGTTATTTTAATTTTAGTATTACTAATACAGTTAACAAGCTGTCTCTTATACTAAAAAGACTTGCTTTTTTTTGGAAGTAGATAACTATATGTTCATAGGCTTTACATTAAAATAACCAACATAAAAGTAATTTATTTTTTAATACAAAATACAAGTTGAAAAAAATGTTTATTATAAGAAGCACATATCTTAAATATCAGTAAATCAGATATATAAAACACTTATTCTAAAATTTTAGTAGGTAAACCATCAATACTGGTTTGGTTTTTTTCTGTCCAATATTCTTTAATACCTTCTTTTCCTTTAGAAGCTGCCCAATCATTTAATTCTTCTCTTTCACCTTTGTAGTCAAAAAAAGGAATAGACATACCACAGGAAGTTTGTGCAGACTCTATATTTATATCAAATATTTGACGTGTCCCTGGTGTTTCTGGAAACATTTGAATGAGTTCATTCCAGTTAGCATCGCCTTCTTTGATTTCTTTACCTTTTCCATACAAACGTAAAATATTTGGAGCACCTTCAAAAGAACACATCATAATGGTTATTCTTTCATTTTCGAGTAAATGAGCAGCAGTTTCATTGCCACTTCCAGTAACGTTTAGCCAAGCCACTCTATTTTCACTTAAAACACGAAAAGAATCCATGCCTTTTGGAGATAAGTTTATTCTACCTTCTGTTGGTGCAGTTGCAACAAAAAAGATTTTTTGTTGCTCTATAAACTTTTGAAGTCTTGGTGTTATTTTATGATAAAATTTTGCCATTATTTTGGATTCTAATAGGTTACAAGATTACAATCAATCAAAACACAAAATTCGTTTAAATTCTTACCTTTAGCAAAATTTAAATGATTTTTATGGAGTATGGATTCCTTTCTGTTTTACCACCAATTGTAGCTATTGTTTTAGCTTTAAGAACTAAACAAGTATATATAGCCTTATTAATTGGTATTTGGTTTTCTTGGTTAATTATAAACGATTGGAATTTTTTAAACGGTACACTTGCTTTTATTGAAGGAATGGTTAATGTTTTTCAATCGAAAGGAAACACAAGAACCATAATGTTTAGTGCTTTAGTTGGTGCATTATTAATATTTATTCAGTTTTCAAGAGGAGTAGAAGGGTTTATAAACTTACTTAATAAAAAGTTAGTAAAATTAGAAGAAAAAAAATCTGGTTATGCAAGAGTTATGGTTCAAGTTTTAGCAACTATAACAGGAATTGTTCTTTTTGTTGAAACTAGCATAAGCTCATTAACAGTTGGTACTTTATATCGTCCAATTTTCGATAAGTTAAAAATACCAAGAGAAAAGTTAGCTTACATTGCAGATTCAAGTTCTGCACCTTCATCAATTTTAATTCCATTTAATGCATGGGGAGCTTTCATTATGGGCTTGTTATTAACGCAGGAAATCGACAAACCTTTTTCAGTAATGATTGCTTCAATCAAATACAACTTTTACCCATTATTAGCTATTGGTTTGGTGTTTGTTGTAATCTTAAGTAGGAGAGATTTTGGCTTAATGAAAAAAGCTGAAGAACGCACCAAAACAACAGGTTTGTTAATGAACGAAAATGCAAAACCTATGGTTTCTGATGAAGTAACTTCATATCCTCCAAAAGAAGGAATTCCTGCAAGAGCCTATAATATGATAGTTCCATTATTAGTAATGGTTTTAATGATGCCTATCAATTTGGTTTATACAGGCTGGGAAAATGTAGAAAAATCAAATTCATTTTGGAACCATGTTTCTCTAGCAATAGGTGAAGGATCAGGCTCATCATCAGTCTTATATGCAGTAATTACAGCAATTCTTGTGGCAATATCTATGTATATGATACAAGGTTTTTTAAAACCTAAAGAAGCTGTAAACTTAACGTTAAAAGGTATTAGTGAGTTAATGCCTCTTGCATTATTAATGTTATTAGCATTTGCTATTGGTGATGCTTGTAAGGTACTTGACACAGGAAATTATGTTGCAAATAGTACAGAAAGCTGGTTAACCCCAGAACTATTACCAGCAGTAATTTTTGTGGTAAGCTCTTTTATAGCCTTTTCAACAGGAACTTCTTGGGGAACTTTTGCAATAATGATGGCAATAGCTGTACCAATGGCAAACATTCATAATGCAGACATTACAATTATAGTTGCAGCTACTTTAGGAGGAGGTATTTTTGGAGATCATTGTTCACCCATTTCAGATACTTCCATTATTTCATCTATGGCTTCTGCCAGTGATCATATAGACCATGTAAAAACACAATTACCTTATGCTTTGTTAGGTGGAATAATTACCACTGGTTTATATTTAGTTATTGGGTTTTTGATTTAATTTTAATAAAATAAAAAAAATTAACATTAAGTTTAGAGTATTATTAATAGATTTGTCATAATGAGAAATTTTCTCTAATATGAAATTCAAGAGCACTTTATTACTTTTCATCTTCTTATTCTTAAAGTTAGGAGTTGCTCACGCATTAAACCATACTGTTTCCGAGCATGAAGTAGATAATTGTGAATATTGTCTTTTTATTGCCGATTCTAATAATACTCAAACTTCAGATATTGATAATTCTTCTTTCGAAATATCAAATAACTTTCAAAAAAAGTTATCTAAACCTCAGTATTTACTATACAAAAACCCTATAATTATTAAAGAGTTTTATAGGTATACTTTCTACAACAAACCCCCACCTTCTTTAGCTTAAAATTATTTTTCAACTGAATATTAAAAATGAAAACATTTTGTTTTCATTGATATGCTATTTGAATTTACATAGAATTTAAAGAAGAAAACTCATTAAAAAAAACACATGAATAAATTACCAGTAACCGTTTTAAGCGGTTTTTTGGGAGCAGGTAAAACAACACTTTTAAATCATATTTTACATAACAAACAAGGCTTAAAAGTAGCAGTTATTGTTAACGATATGAGTGAAGTTAATATTGACGCCCAACTTGTAGAAAACGAAAATACTTTATCTCGAACTGAAGAAAAATTAGTTGAAATGTCTAACGGTTGCATTTGCTGCACACTACGTGAAGATTTGATGATAGAAGTAGAAAAACTAGCTAAAGAACAACGTTTTGATTATTTAGTTATAGAAAGTACTGGAATTTCAGAACCTATTCCAGTTGCACAAACTTTTAGTTTTGAGAGCGAAGATGGTACCATAGACTTAAGTAGATTTAGTTATGTAGATACTATGGTTACTGTTGTTGATGCGTTTAATTTTCTAAAGGATTTTTCTAGTCCTGAATACTTGACAGATAGAAATTTAACTAATATAGAAAATGATGAAAGAACTATTGTAAACCTACTAACAGATCAAGTTGAGTTTGCTAATGTAATTTTATTGAACAAGACAGATTTAGTGTCAGAATCTCAATTAAGTATTCTAAATGATATTATCAAAAAACTAAACCCTGAAGCAAAAATCAACACAACTATAACTCTAGATGGTTTTATTAGACCTACAGAAGAAGTTTCAGTATCCTATTTATTGTCTACCTCTATTGATAGTGAAGTTGATGGTCTTGGTTATGCAGGAAGAATTTTTACAGGTAAACGAACTAATAACTATTACATAGGATATGTGAACAATTTTGTAAGTGACAATTACAATCCAGATATGGGATTTGTATACCAGAAAGATGTAATGCACCATAGTCCAGGAGGTTATGCTATTTTAAGACCAAAATCTTTACCATTTATAAGACGTTGGGATCCAGGGATTTTTGCGAATTATTATCACGATTTAAAAGATTTTGGAACCTTTCAGCAAGCTAATATTTATATTTTTCCTATTTATATGTGGTTTAAAGACAATAGTTTTTTTGAAGCTTCATTTACTCCTATTTGGCAAAATATTAATTTTAATTTTTCTCCTTTAGGTATTGCTATTGCTCAAGACAGGTACCACTATACAAGATACTATTTAAGATATAATACAGATAGATCTAAAAAATTATCTGCTTCTGTATCTTATGATTTTGGTGATTTTTATAATGGAAAAAGAAAAACGGTATTTGGTAATTTAAGATACGCACCAACACCAAATATAGCATTAAGTACAAGTTATGAACATAATAATATAGATGGATTAGGATTACAAGACGAAAGTTTGAAAACAGATTTATACTCAGTAAATTTAAGATTAGCTTTAAACTCAAGGCTACAATTTAATAGCTTCTATCAATACAACTCTTTTAATGACCAAGGTCGTTTAAATTTGCGATTTAGTTGGGAGTATCAACCTTTATCTTTTATTTATTTGGTTTTTAATGATATAGTTGAAGACCAGTTTACACCAAGAGTTTTAGATAGGCAATTTATTAGTAAAATTACCTTTTTAAAACAATTTTAATTTGCTAAAACACCACGTTTATTCAATTCAGGAATCATTCGTAGTGTACCTTCTTTAATGGAGTTTGCTTTAAAAGTAAATGTCTTTTCATATAAGGTGTTTCCTTCAAAAAAAGTTACTTGAAATTGATTGGTGAGCGCAAATAGCTCTGGCTGAATTAATTCAACTTTTGCAAAAGAATTTGCTGGAAGTTTGTCTAATTTTTTTCGAAGTAAAGAAGTTTTTTTAGTTTCAGAGAAGCCTTGAGAAACAATTACCACTAACTCTAAATCTACGCTTTTGTTATTTATTATATAAACATTCCAATCGTCTGTTTTGTAAATGTCATTGTACTCATAAACAACAGCGACTTCTACATCAGTGACTTTTGGTATGCTAATGTCTTTTTTCAAACTATAAAGCAGACTTAAATTGGTCTAAGAAACGCTTATCATTCTCGTAAAACATTCTAATATCTGGAATTTGATATAACAACATAGCAATACGTTCAATTCCCATTCCAAAAGCGTAGCCAGAATATTTTGTAGGGTCTATATTGCAGTTTTTCAACACATTAGGATCTACCATGCCACAACCCATAATTTCTAGCCATCCAGTACCTTTTGTAATTCTGTAGTCAGTTTCAGTTTCTAATCCCCAGTAAATATCTACTTCTGCACTTGGTTCTGTAAATGGGAAATACGATGGACGTAAACGAATTTTAGACTTACCAAACATTTCTTTAGTAAAGTATAAAAGTGTTTGTTTTAAATCTGCAAAAGATACATCTGTATCAATATACAAACCTTCTACTTGATGAAAAATGCAGTGAGCTCTTGCAGAAATATCTTCGTTTCTAAAAACACGTCCAGGAGAAATAGTTCTAATAGGGGGTTTATTTTCTTCCATGTAACGCACTTGTACAGAAGAAGTATGTGTTCTTAATAAAATATCTGGATTTTGCTCAATAAAAAAAGTATCCTGCATATCTCTTGCTGGGTGATATTCAGGTAAATTCAAAGCTGTAAAATTGTGCCAATCGTCTTCAATTTCTGGACCTTCAGAAATGGTAAAACCAATTCTATTAAAGACATCAATAATTTGATTTTTTACAATTGAAATTGGATGTCTAGAACCAAGCTCAATAGATTCTCCAGGTCTAGTTAAATCGCCATAGAAAGATTTTTCTTGTGAATTATTTTCTAGAGCTTCATTTAAATCGTTAACTTTTTGTTCAGCAGATTTTTTTAAGGTATTTAAAGCTTGACCAAATTCTTTTCTTAATTCTGGTGCTACATTTTTAAACTCAGCAAACAAGTTTTTTAATAAACCTTTGCTCCCTAAAAATTTAATTCTAAAGTTTTCAACGTCATCTTTAGTAGAAGCTGTAAACGATTCTACCTCAACCAACAATTCTTTTACTTTATCTAACATCGTACAATTAATTAGGGCACAAAAATAAACTTTTTAATTTCTTTTAGTAATGCAAAATCCAATAAAATAGTCAATGAAAACGAAATCGATTGAAATCAACGTGTTAGAATAAAACTTACTGTAAAAAAAAAACGATTATCAAATTATAAAATAACTATCTTTGCGCCGTTAAAATTTTAGTAATATCATAAAAAACAATGGAAGAAAATATCAAATCTAAAATTGATGGTTTCATGGACATGGTTAGAGAACGAAATGGACATGAACCAGAATTCATACAGGCTGTACAAGAAGTAGCAGAAACTGTAATTCCTTATATAGTTCAACACGATATTTATCATGGAAAAAATATTTTGTTGCGAATGGTAGAGCCAGAAAGATTAATTTCTTTTAGAGTTTCTTGGGTAGATGATAATGGAGAGATACAAGTAAACAGAGGCTATAGAGTACAAATGAACTCTGCAATTGGGCCTTATAAAGGAGGTTTACGTTTTCACCCAACAGTAAATGCTAGTATTTTAAAGTTTTTAGCTTTTGAACAAGTATTTAAAAACTCGTTAACTACATTACCAATGGGTGGTGGAAAAGGAGGATCTGACTTTGATCCAAAGGGAAAATCAGATAACGAAATTATGCGTTTCTGTCACGCATTTATGACAGAGTTATACAGACATATTGGTCATAATACAGATGTACCTGCAGGAGATATTGGTGTTGGTGCTAGAGAAATTGGATTTATGTTTGGTATGTATAAAAAACTAAGAAATACATTTACTGGTGTGTTAACTGGTAAAGGGCAATCTTGGGGTGGTTCTTTAATTAGACCAGAAGCAACAGGTTATGGTGCAGTATATTTTGCAGATAACATGTTAAAAACAAGAAATGAATCTTTTGCAGGAAAAACAGTAGTTATTTCTGGTTCTGGAAACGTAGCACAGTATGCTGCTCAAAAGGCTATAGAGTTAGGTGCTAAAGTAGTTACTTTATCAGATTCTGGAGGATACATATATGATGAAGCTGGAATTAATGAAGAAAAACTAGCTTTTGTTATGGACTTAAAAAACAACAAAAGAGGTAGAATTAGCGAGTATGTAGATAAATATCCATCAGCAAAATTCTTTAAGGGCGAAAGACCTTGGAATGTAAATTGCGATATTGCTTTACCATGTGCAACTCAAAATGAGTTAAATGGAGATGAAGCAAAAGCATTAATAAATAATGGATGTATTTGTGTGTCTGAAGGAGCTAATATGCCTTCTACACCAGAAGCTATTCACGCTTTTCAAGAAGCAAAATTATTATTTGCACCAGGAAAAGCAAGTAATGCAGGTGGTGTAGCAACATCTGGTTTAGAAATGAGTCAGAATGCCTTAAGAATGAGCTGGACTCGTAAAGAGGTAGATGATAAATTAAAAGATATTATGGAAGACATTCATGATTCTTGCGTAGAATATGGTAAAAATGAAGATGGCACTATAGATTACGTAAGAGGAGCAAATATTGCAGGATTTGTAAAAGTAGCAGACGCAATGTTAGCACAAGGAATTATCTAATTTTTTAAAGTTTATTTATAATGAAACGCACTCAATTTTTGAGTGCGTTTTTTTATTTTTATATGGTATTCAGATAATAACAATAAAAGTGAAGATTTTAAGAAACCAGGTATTACAAAGCATACATAACAAACCAATTCTAATTGATGTTTTTTATAAAGATAACAATACACCAAAACCTGTAGTTATTTTTTGTCATGGTTACAAAGGTTTTAAAGATTGGGGCGCTTGGAATATTATGGCAAAAACATATGCTGAAGCTGGCTTTTTCTTTATTAAATTCAACTTTTCTCACAATGGAGGAACTATTCAACAGCCTATAGATTTCCCAGATTTAGAAGCTTTTGGAAATAATAATTATATCAAAGAATTAGATGATTTAGAAACTGTAATCAATTGGATTTTTAATTCTAAAGATTATAAAAACGAAATTGATTTAACTAATGTTTCATTAATAGGACATAGTAGAGGAGGGGGTATTGTTTTATTAAAAACCAATGAAGATAAAAGAGTAAAAAAAGTAATTACACTAGCTTCTGTATGTGATTTTGGTAAAAGAACTGCAACAGTAGGAGATTTAGATCAGTGGGAAAAAGAGGGTGTAAAGTATGTGGTAAATGGCAGAACAAAACAAAATATGCCACATTATTATCAATTTTATGAAAACTACATTGAAAATAAAGAAAGGTTAGATATTAAAAATGCTACCTCTAAATTACGAGTTCCTCATTTATTAATTCATGGAGATAAAGATACTTCAGTTAGCATAAAAGAAGCAGAAAATTTAAAAAAATGGAATCCAGTTAGTGAGTATCATATTGTAAAAAATGCAGATCATGTTTTTAACACCAAACATCCTTGGCTAGAAAATAGTCTATCAAAAGAACTAGAAGAAGTAACTAAAAAATGCATTCATTTTCTAAAAAACTAAATGACACTAGAACCTCCTTTTCGAAAAATTATTCATGTAGATATGGATGCCTATTTTGCTTCTGTAGAGCAATTGGATAATCCTGAGTTAAGAGGAAAAGCCATTGCTGTTGGAGGAGGAGGAGATAGAGGTGTGGTTTCAGCAGCTAGTTATGAAGCCAGAAAATTTGGCGTAAAATCTGCTATGAGTAACGTTTTGGCAAAACAAAAATGCCCTCATATTATTTTTGTTCGAGGAAACTATTCACGATACAAAGAAATATCGCATCAAATACGAGAAATATTTTATGATTATACAGACCTTGTTGAGCCACTTTCTTTAGATGAAGCGTATTTAGATGTTACTCAGAATAAGGTAGGTAATCCATCTGCTAGTTTAATTGCTCAAGAAATTCGAGCGCGTATTCTTAATGAAATTGGACTTACTGCATCTGCAGGAATTTCCATAAATAAATTTGTTGCAAAAGTTGCATCAGATATTAATAAACCTAATGGACAGAAAACTATTAATCCAGAAGAAGTGCTTACTTTTCTAGAGGAATTACCTGTCAATAAATTCTATGGAGTTGGTAAAGTTACTGCTGCCAAAATGTTTAATAACGGCATCTTTAAAGGAAAAGATTTAAAAGAAAAGAGTTTAGAAGAATTAGTACATTTATTTGGTAAATCTGGAGCTCACTATTATAATATTGTTAGAGGTGTTCACAAATCTGAAGTTAAACCCAATAGAATACGTAAGTCTGTTGGTGCAGAGCGAACTTTTAGAGAAAATATTTCTTCGGAAATCTTTATGATTGAAAAACTAAATCATATTGCAGATGAGATTGAAAAGCGTTTGTTAAAATCTAAAACTAAAGGAAAAACAATCACCTTAAAAATTAAATATTCAGACTTTACACAACAAACTAGAAGTAAAACTGTAGACCAATTTATCGCTAAAAAGAAGGAGTTTTTTCCATTGGTAGAAGAGTTATTATATCAAGATAAACTAAAAAACTCAGTACGTTTACTTGGCATTTCTTTTAGTAATTTAAACACTGAGAAAAAAGCGCCTGTTTGGGTTCAATTAAAATTTGATTTTTAAATGAAGTTAGTAAGAACAAATTCTAATAATGAAGACTTTATAGCTTTGGTAAAAAAGTTAGATGCTTATTTAAAAATAACTGATGGTGATGAACATGATTTTTACAATCAGTTTAACAATATTGATGTGTTAAAACATGTGGTAATCTATTACGAAGATGAGCTTCCTATAGCTTGTGGAGCCATAAAAAAGTTTGATGAAACTGCTGTTGAAGTTAAACGAATGTATGTTGAAGCTTCATATAGAAATAAGGGAATAGCTGGTAAAATTTTAAAAGAATTAGAAGTTTGGGCCAAAGAATTAGGGTATAAAAAATGTGTTTTAGAAACTGGCAAAAGGCAAGTTGAAGCTGTACAGTTTTATCATAAAAATAATTACAAAGTAACACTAAACTATGGTCAATATAAAGGAATGCAGAATAGTGTTTGCTTCGAAAAAGAACTCAAATGAACTATAGTTATTGGGAGTTAAAAGAGTGGTTTTCTAATGTAGATTATACAATTGTAGGTAGTGGCATAGTTGGATTAAATTGTGCTATACAATTAAAAAATAAATATCCTAAAGCTAATGTATTAGTTTTAGAAAAAGGCATGTTACCACAAGGAGCAAGTACAAAAAATGCAGGCTTTGCTTGCTTTGGAAGTTTATCTGAACTAATTGAAGATTTAAAAAATCATACAGAGGAAGAAGTTTTTAATTTAGTTAAAAAACGTTGGAAAGGTTTACAATTACTAAGAAAAAATTTAGGCTACTCTACTATTGATTTCCAACAAAATAAAGGTTATGAACTTTTTAATAAAGAAGATTTTTTTGAAGAATGTGTTGGCCAAAAAGAAAGAATCAATCATTTGTTAAAGCCACTTTTTAATGAGGAGGTTTATACAACTTCTTCTAATACTTTTAAGTTTAAAAATGTTCATTCAAAATATGTAGTAAATAATTTTGAAGGTCAATTAGACACTGGTAAAATGATGAGCCAATTGTTGTTTTTGGCTCATCAAAAAGGAGTGAAGATTTTAAATAATATTACTGTTGAAAAATTAATTGAGTTAGAAGATAAAGTAAGTATAAAAACCAATAGATCAGATTTTTATACCAACAAAGTCTTGATTGCCACAAATGGATTTACGAGTAATATTTTAGAAGCTGAAGTTAAGCCAGCAAGAGCACAAGTTTTAATTACCAAGCCAATTCCTAATTTACACATAAAAGGTACTTTTCATTTAGATAAAGGTTACTACTACTTTAGAAATATTAACAACAGAATACTTTTTGGTGGTGGAAGAAACTTAGACTTTAAAACCGAAGAAACTACAGAATTTGGACAAACTAAAATCGTTCAAGATAAACTTTATCAACTTTTAAAAGAAACAATTTTACCCAACACACCTTTTGAAATAGATTATACTTGGAGTGGAATTATGGGTGTTGGCAACAAAAAAAACACAATAGTTAAGCAAGTATCAAATCATGTTTATTGTGGTGTAAGACTTGGTGGAATGGGAGTTGCTATTGGTAGTTTGGTTGGTAAAGAATTGGCAGATTTATTATAAAAAAACTACTTGTTAAAGTATTGTTATAGAGCCTAAAGAGAAAGTAATTTAATAAATTTTAGCAGTATCTTTACACGTATGATGAATCTGAAGAATGTTGTAGAGTATATCATAAAAATTAGAATTGTAATTATTGCAATTCTATTCTTTTTTACTGCAGTTGCTGGTTATAAAACCATAAAAAACTTACAAATAGACAATTCTTTAACGATTTGGTTCCTTGAAGACGACCCAAGTTATAAGGCTTATATTGATTTTCAAGAAGAATATGGTTCAGATGAAATATACATAGCTATGTTTCCTGTTCAAAATGCAATCTCTAAAGAAACAATGCAGAAATTAGATGCCTTAACAAAGGCAATTGATGCTTTACCTTATGTTAAAACATCGTTTAGTTTAACTAAAGCAAAATACCCAAGATTTCTAAATAATAATATTCAATTCGATAACTTATACAGCAACAATAAAACTGAAGAAAGCCTTAAAAGACTCTTTAAACAATTGCCAAATATTACTTCTCAATTAGTTTCAGAAGATTATAAAAATGTGTTTTTTTATGTTCAACTAAATCCAACACCAACAATTGAAAGTAAAAGAAAAACAATACTTTATGAAATAGAAGAAACAATTCAAAAATATTTTGATGAATATCATCTTACAGGGCCACCAGTCTTAAATGAAGCTTATAGTAAAGGGATTTACAAAGAAAGTTTACTCTTTGGAATCCTTACTGTTTTGATAATAACCCTAATGTTATTGTTCCTTTTACCGAGCAAACAATATCTTTTTATTGCTTTGCTTTCAGTTGGCATTCCAGTGAGTTTATTATTTGGAATAATAACCACTACAGGTCATGCACTAAACATGATATCTATGTTGATACCCACTATTCTTATGGTATATTGTGTTAGTGATATTGTTCATATCATTAATATTTTTCATAAAGAAGGCTTCCAACAAAAATCTATTACGAAAGTAGAATTAATAACGCTTAGTATTCGAAAGAGTTTTACACCTTGTTTTTACACAACACTTACCACTTTTGTTGGATATTTTGCCCTGTATTTATCTCCTCTTCCTGCATTTAAAGATATGGGTATTTTTACTTGTATAGGTTTAGTTTTAAGTTTTTTAATAGTATACTTAGTAAGTATAATAGGGTTTAGTTATTTAAAATTAAACTTTAAAACAGTAAAACCAATTTTATCATTTAAACTGTTTAATCAGCAGTTATTTATTGGTTGGTTAAACAGAATAACATCTAGATATAAAAATAGAATTATAGTTGGTTTTTCAGCATTACTTCTCTTTGGATTGTATTCGATTTTAAAGGTTGATATTGATACAAGGTCTCTAGATTTATTAGCTGAAGGTGAAGCTAAAAACGACTTAAGAATTGTAGAAAAGCAGTTGAAAGGAAGTTCTAGATTGCAACTTAATGTTTCTACAACTAATGGATCATCAGTAATAACAAAAGATGCATTAATACAGCTAGAAAAGTTTCAACAAAAACTAGAAGATTATCCTTTAATAAATGCACCTGTTTCTGTTGTTAATGTAAAACAGTTTTTAGAAAAAAGATTACCAATTCCCTTATTAAAAAATGCTCCAGAAAAAAGAATAAAGAGAACATTATCTCAAGTAGATGATAAGGATAATAGCTTTTTTAAGCTATTTTCTAAAGACCTAACAACTGCAGGAATAACATTGAGTTTGCCAGAGATGACTACATCTCAGCTAAATCAAGTTATAAATTTTGTTAAGAACTCATTTGAAACATCATTTAAAACACAAGATTTTAAACTTAAAATTAATGGTTTTGCAGTTGTTTTTGCACAGTTAAATGAGTTTATTTTAACCACACAACTCAAGTCTTTTATAGTGGCTTTTATAGTGGCATTCCTCTGTTTAGTTTATTTTATAAAAAGCGTTAGAACTACGTTACTTGTATTAATTCCTAATATTTTACCATTAGCAGTTTTAGCAATTATTATGCGATTATTAGATATTCCTCTGGATGTTTCAACAGCAATGATAACCCCTATAATGTTAGGAATAGCTATGGATGATACTATACACCTAGTGTACAATTATAAGCAGAAAAACAACAAGTTACTCTCTTCTAATGAACGTATAAATAATGCTATGCATTACACAGGAAATGCCTTAATAGCTACTACTATTGCTTTAGTTGCTGGCTTTTTAATTATTGCATCTAGTGCAACACCCTCTGTAAGTGGTTTTGGAATATTATGTGCTGTAACTGTAGCAATAGCATTAATTACAGATATGTTTTATTTGCCAGCTCTTCTTAAAAAGTTTGATAAATAGTTAACGTTAAAAGAAATTGTTTATGGACTTAAAAACAACATTAATTGATGAATGCAAAAGACATGTAAATGTTCGTTTACAAAATATTCAAGACACTATTTTATCTAATCAAAAAGCATTACAATCTGAAACAAAAAGTTCTGCAGGAGACAAACATGAAACAGGCAGAGCCATGCTACAATTAGAAATTGAAAAAGCAGGAAAACAATTGTTAGATGTTGAGCAAATGTTGTTAGTATTACAAAAGATTAATTCAAAATTATCTTCAAATAAAATAGGTTTAGGCAGTGTAGTTGAAACAGATGAAATGAATTTTTTTATTAGTGTTTCTGTTGGAAAACTAATTATATCAAATACTACTTATTTTGCTATTTCACCAGTATCACCAATTGGTAAAATTATGTTGGGTAAATCAGTAAATCAACAAATAATATTTAATGGTAAAACTTTAAATATTAGATTGGTAAAATAATTTGTAAATTTAGACCGACTATAATTCCCCAAAAATGTCACAATCTAAAACCCTACTCTCAAATCTTGTAAATAGATTTCAAGTATCTAACTTTATTATCATAAGCATTGAAGAGTTTTTTAAAAATGCTAATAAAGACGATTTAACCCAAACTCAAAACACAGATTTTTACACCTTAATTGTGCTAAAAAATAGTGCAGGAAAACATACTATAGAATATGAAGATTATAAGTATAATGAAGGCTCTGTTATAGCAATAAGAAAAAACCAAAATCAGCAGTTTCATATCAACAAAAGTACCAAAGGCTATCTTATATTATTTAAAGAAGAGTTTCTACATAGCTACTTAAACGAACAAGAAATAGCAAACACAATACAAATGTTTAATGAGTTAATAACCTCCCCTAAAACTCAGTTTAATAAAAGGGATTTTGACTTGTTTTTAAATATAATAGAAGCTATTGAAAAAGAGTTTTTAAACAGGTTTGATAGCTACTCTTTAAAAATTATTAGAAGTTTACTTCATATGTCAATTACCCAAATTCATAGGGTAAAATCTAAAGGATATAAAAGAACAAATTACAACAAGTATTTAAAGGAGTTTATAAAGTTTCAGAACTTAGTAGAACAATATTATAAGGTGTCTAAAAAAGTAGCATTTTACTCCAATAAATTAGGGTTTTCATCTAAAAAATTAAATACCATTGTAAATAATGTTAGCAAAAAAAATGCTAAAGGATTTATAGATGATGTAATTATTATAAAAGCAAAAAAAGACTTGTTGAACACCAACTTATCTGTAAAACAAATTGCCTATAAGTTAGGTTTTAAAGATCCAGCTAATTTTTTTAAATACTTTAGAAACACACATATTTAACTCCAGAAGCATTTAGAGATATAAATAGAGTTCCGGTTTTTACACTCTAAATGCTGAAAATTACCTTTACTTAATACACACAAAAATTATTTTTGTGTCAGTGGATATTATTAAAATATTCCCCCCAGCTTTCATAAGATGATGTTCATAGGGGTCATTGAACAATGAAAGCCTCAATACAGAATCACCTTAATTACTCAGAGTTAGGGTGGTTCTTCATTTTAAAGCCTATGTCTGTATTGTTTTCTATAGCTTTTTTATGCTTTATAAAAAGAGTTTTTCCTTGAAAAGTACAAGCAATTAGCCAATA
>JABXIJ010000054.1 GCA_013373105.1 Flavobacteriaceae bacterium
TCTTCATCGTTCATTGCCATTCTACCAAAAGTAATTCTGATATCGTGTGCAGATTTTAATGGATCTGGTTCACCATTAGGTCCTTCAGGGTTCACATAGATTAATCCCATATGAACTGCTCCTAAATGTCCTTCTAATTCACCATCACTTGTATCATATCTATCGTCATTATCTAACCAACCAGTTTCGCTACCCCAGTAAATATCTTGTTCTGGTTCGTAAACATCTTCTCTACCTCCTGCAAAGCCATAAGTTGGGAAACCCATTGATTCTAAAGCAACGTTTCCTGCTAAAATCATTAAATCTGCCCATGATATTTTATTGCCATATTTCTTTTTGATAGGCCATAAAAGTAAACGAGCTTTGTCTAAATTCCCATTATCTGGCCAACTGTTTAGTGGTGCAAATCTGTGAGTTCCTGTACCTGCACCTCCTCGTCCATCACCAACTCTGTAGGTTCCTGCACTATGCCAAGCCATACGTATCATAAATCCTCCATAATGCCCATAGTCTGCAGGCCACCAGTCTTGAGAATCTGTCATTAATTTATTTAAATCAGCTTTAAGCTCATCGTAATTAATACTTTTAAATGCTTCTGCATAGTCAAAATCTTCACCCATTGGATTATTCTTAGATGCATTTTGACGTAAAATGTTTAATTTTAATTCGTTAGGCCACCAGTCACGATTTTGAGTTCCTCCTCCAGCAGATTTCTTTTGAGTTCCGCTAAAAAAAGGACATTGACTAGCATCACTACTATTGATATTATAATTTCCTTTGTTTTCCATATGAATAGATTTTGATGTTAATTGACTCCAAAATTAACAATAATCATTGGATAATTTTTATTTATATTTCTTATTTCAAAATAAGATTGATCTATAGTGTTTGTGGAAATGGTAAAAAAAAACTCACTTTTGGCAAGTACTATTATGGTTCAAAATTTAAGAATAATGTTAGTACAATCTACCTCTTTGACTGGTCCAAATAGCTTTATTGTATTGGTTAAAAAGCATTAGGTTTCCATCATTCTGTAGTACTAGCATTTTTCCAGTTTTCTGGATACCTCCATTATAGGTATTTGTGCTCCATATAGGTCTGTTAAATTGATTATAAATAACAAGATTACCATCATTTTGCATAATCAGTGTGTTTTTTTGTTGGTTGTTAGTCATGCTACACCAAACTGACAGGTTTCCATTTTTATACACACATAAATTACCGTCCTTTTGCATTATTAAGTTGTAAAGACCATTGTGGGAGCGCAAGCCCTGGTTAATAGTGATAGTTTGAAGTTTTTCTAAAGAATTAGCTTTGTATCGAGGAATTTGCTGTGCTTGAATTGAAATGCTAAATAGGATTGCAAAGCCGAAAAGGAATACATTTTTTTTCATTATAATATTTTTTATTGTGATTCGATTATAAAGATTTTATTTTTTCATAAAATACTTTATTTAAGAGAATTAAAATGTTTTATGAAATTATTTCTAATTTTTACATTAGAAAAAACACCATTAGGCGAAATCATAGATAATATTAAGATTTTACTTGAATATAAATGCCAAATTTCATCTTGATTAATTTTGTGAAAAGCAGAATGTTTTTCAGAAGTTAACAAAAAATAAATACTGGTAGCATAGTTTCTATCACCATTAAACTCATCAGGTAAACTGTTTTTTTAAATAACTCCTTCACTTCAATAAATTTCTTTATAAAAACCTCCTTCTGGGTGAGCTTGTAATTTAAATTTATCTATTATTGATTTTGCATCCATTGTTTAAAAGATCTAGTGTTTAAAATATAGTTGGCCATATCTTTTCCCCATGTTTGATAGGTTATAAATGAAGGATGAACTCCATCACTAAAAAATGAATTAATATCACCTTTTATTTTATATCTATTTTGCCAAGTATCGAACTTAATAAGTTCATTATTGTAATAAACTTTATTTTTCCTTTTTACTATTGCGTTCAATTTTTTGCCTAATAATTCAACTAAGTTTCCAATAACAAATTTTATGATTCTTGTAAATGCAGGAAACTCTTTAATAGGTGGCATATTTGTAAAATAGATAGGTGTATCTGGAAATTTTTGATTAAGTTTTTTTATAATTAAATTAATCTGTAATCCCCAAAAATCTGGTGAGTTTAGTTTAAAAGCATCGTTTCCTCCTAATCCAATTACAATTAAGTCTGCATTAGTTTCAGTTATATTAGGTATAATAGTTTTATGAACTTTTCTAGCTGTAAATCCACTTTTTGCATAAACTTTCCATAAAACAGAAAGGTTATGTTTTCTTGCAATTTCTTTTACTAAAGCACCAATAAAACCATTTTCATGAATATCTACTCCTACACCAGCAAAAGTGCTTTCTCCTATGGCTATTACTTTTAAAGTTCTATTAGATTTGTTTTTTATGTAACCTTCAGGGTTTTTAGCTTCAGGTAATTTGGGTACCTGTTTCCTTATTTTTTTACCTTCAAAATACAATATTGGTAAAAAAGGAAAACTAATGATAGCTCCCAAAAAATATCTTAAACTCAACTTAATTCACTGATTTTTATGTTAAAAACGAATTTAAAAATAATACACTTACAAAATGCTTAAAAGACTTATTATTTTTATCTTTAAATCCTAATTATCAATATGAATAACTCAGCTAAATACAGAATTACAAATCCAATAAAGTTATCAGAAATTACAACAAAAGAGTTTATTCCTGATTCAAAAAAACTACTTAAAAAGAAACGTAAAAAACTTAGTGATTTACAAAATACAATGTATGCAGAGGGTAAGTATGGAGCCTTAATTTGTATACAAGGCATGGATACTTCTGGTAAAGATAGTTTAATACGTGAAGTGTTTAAAGATGTTAATGCTAGAGGTGTTTTGGTTCATAGTTTTAAAGTACCTACAGAGGTAGAGTTGAATCATGATTTTCTATGGAGACATTATATAGCTTTACCAGAAAAGGGTAAAATGAGTATTTTTAATAGAACACACTACGAAAATGTTTTGGTAACAAGAGTGCATCCACAATATATTTTAGCAGAAAACATTCCACATATAAATAGCGTAGAAGATTTAACGGATGATTTTTATCATGACAGAATGGAGAGAATTAATCAATTTGAAAACCATATTGCAACCAATGGTACAATTGTTCTAAAATTCTTTTTACACTTATCTAAAAACGAACAAAAACACAGATTGCTAAGAAGGTTAGATATTCCTGAAAAAAACTGGAAATTTTCTAAAAGCGATTTGAAAGAACGAAAATTATGGGATAAATACCAAGCATGTTATGAAGATGCAATTAACAGAACATCTAAACCTAATGCGCCTTGGTTTGTAATTCCTGCTGATGATAAACCAACAGCTCGTTTACTTTTAGCAAATATTTTAATAGAAGAATTGCAAAAATATAATTTTAAACCGCCAACTTTGTCTGAAGAATTACTAGCAAATTTAGACGAATTTAAAGCTCAATTAAACAACGAATAATACATGAACTTGAAACTTACAAAGCCTTTAGTTTTTTTCGATTTAGAAACCACAGGTGTAAATATTGCAGTAGACAGAATTGTTGAAATTTCTATTCTAAAAGTATTTCCAAATGGCAATAAAGAAAGCAAAACTTGGTTGGTAAACCCAGAAGTAGAAATTCCAAAAGAGGCATCAGATATTCATGGTATAACAAATGAAAAAGTAGTAACTGAACCTACTTTTAAAGAGTTAGCACCAAAAGTAAATGAAATGATTGCAGACTCAGATTTGGCAGGTTTTAATTCTAATAGATTCGATATTCCTCTTTTAACAGAAGAATTAATGAGAGCAGGCATAGATTTTGATATGAAAAATAGAAATGCAATAGATGTTCAGACGATTTTTCATAAAAAAGAACAACGTACCTTAAGTGCAGGTTATCAATTTTACTGTGGTAAAACATTAGAAGATGCACATAGTGCAGAAGCAGATACCTTGGCAACTTATGAAATTTTGTTAGCGCAACTAGAAAAGTACGACGATTTAGAAAATTCTGTAGCATCCTTAAGCTCATTTTCTAAGCATGGAAAAAGAGCTGATTTTGCAGGGTTTATTTTAATGAATGATGATGAAAAGGAAATCTTTTCATTTGGAAAATACAAAGGGAGAACTGTGGAAGAAGTATTAACTGAAAACCCTGGTTATTTTAATTGGATTCAAAATGCAGATTTTCCACTATATACAAAGAAAGTTTTAAAGCAGATAAAAGAAAGAATGACAGTACCCAATGAAATACTTTCTGATGATGAAAAGTTACAAGCTTTACAAGCTAAGTTTAATTCTAAAATGTAAACTCATACTATAAAACGTCTTTTAAAATGAAAAAGTTTTTACTTTTTATGTTTTTTCCTCTGTTTTTGTTTTCTCAGAAAATTGAGTTTTCAGGACGTTTAGTAGATGCAATTTCAAAAGAGCCAATACCATATGCAAATATTAGTTTTTTAAACTCTTATAAAGGAATTTCAACTACAGAAAAAGGTGAGTTTTCTATGAATTTATCTAAAAAATACCTTTTTGAAAAAGTACATATTTCTTGTTTAAATTATAAGGATACAATAGTTTTTGCAAATGAATTACAAGAAAAAACTTTTTATTTAAATTCAAAAGAAATTTTATTAGACGAAATTATTTTAGAAAAAAAAGTTGATAAATCAATGGTGTTAGGAGATGTTAAAAATCGAGTAAGAGGTATTCATACAATGGGGATGAGGATGGTTGCTAAATTTTTCCCAAAAGACAAAAGAAGTAACTGTTGCAATTATCTAAAAAGTATTAACGTTTATTTTGCTGATAAAAGTAATCATAGAAAAAAATCAAAATTTAGAATTCGAATATTTAATAAAAGTGCAGAAACAGGATTACCAGATGAAGATGTTTTGAATGTTAACTTGCCAATTGAAATTGATGAAAATCAAAAAAGTGTAAAAATAGATTTATCAAAATTTGATATTGAGATGCCAGAAAATGGAATTTTTGTAGCATTCGAAAAACTTTTTATACCATTTAATCAATATAGCAAAAAAGATTCTGAAACTGAAAATGAGTATTATTATGCTCCAATTATAGGGTATACAAAATATAAAAGAATTGATAGAAATGATAATTTCTATTACTTTGAAAAAGGATCATGGAAAGAAGCATTTTTTTCAAAAAATAAGATTCTAAAAGCTTATGCACCATCAATTTCTATGACTTTAACCAATTAAAAATAAAACATTAATGTTTACTGAATATAAAAATTTACCTGATACTGCTCGAGTTTGGATTTACCAATCTAACAGAGAATTTACAGAAAACGAAATTTCTTTTATAAATGAAAAAGCTAGAGAATTTATAAATTCTTGGACTCGTCATGGAGATGATTTAAAAGGCTCTTTCACAATAAAATACAATCAGTTTTTAGTTATAGGAGTAGATGTAAGTTTTAATAATGCTTCAGGTTGTTCCATTGATGCTTCAGTACATTTTATACAGGAATTAGAAAAAGAATTCCAATTAGATTTAATGGATAAAATGAACATTAGTTTTAAAAATGGAGAACATATTAATTTGGTAAAATTACCAGATTTTCAAAAATATGTTAGGGAGAAAAAAATTACTCAAGAAACCATAGTGTTCAATAATATGGTAAACACAAAAGAGGATTTTGAGCATAAGTGGGAGGTTCCAGCAAAAAATAGTTGGCATAAACGATTTTTAGTTAATTAATTTGGTTTAAAAAAGAAGAAAATGAAGTTAAAGAGGGTTCAATTTTTATTATTAATTATTGCATTAAATATTCAAGGGCAAAGGCTAGATCCATTAGTAACTAAAGATTTTGAAGCCCAAGAAATTTGGGTAGATAGTATTCTGCAAAATATGACTATCGACGAAAAAATTGGTCAGCTTTTTATGGTTCAAGCTTACTCTAATAAAGATGAAAAGCATGAGCAATTCATAAAAGAAATGATTATCAAATATCATGTTGGTAATTTAATTTTTATGCAAGGCACTCCAGACAAACAAGCAGAGTTAACCAACAAGTATCAAGCATTATCAAAAGTACCATTAATGATTGGTTTTGATGGTGAATGGGGTTTAGATATGCGTTTAAAAAACACTTATAAATTTCCTTGGAACATGACCTTAGGTGCTATTCAAAACGATTCTTTGGTACAACAATTTGGAGAGCATTTAGGAAAACATTGCAATAGGTTAGGTATTCATATCAATTTTGCACCAGTTGTAGACGTAAATACAAACCCTTTAAATCCAATTATAGGTAATAGGTCTTTTGGAGAAAGTAAAGAAAACGTTTCTAACAAAGCTATAGCTTTTACAAAAGGGTTACAGAAGTTTGGTGTAATGGCTAATGCAAAACATTTTCCTGGTCATGGAGATACTGCAACAGATTCACACCACACTTTACCAGTTTTAAATTTTGATAAAGCTCGTTTAGATTCTATTGAATTGTATCCATATAAGAAAGTGTTTGATGCAGGAATTGGATCTGTAATGACAGCACATTTAAATATTCCAAGTTTAGAATCTAGTGCAAACTTACCTACATCATTATCCAAAAATGTAGTAACTAACTTGTTGCAAGAAGAATTGGGATTTAATGGTTTGGTAATTACAGATGGATTAAACATGAGAGGTGCAGCAAATTATGCAACATCAGCAGAAATAGGTTTGGCTGCCATTCAGGCTGGTAATGATATTTTGTTAATACCAAAAGATGTTCCTGCAAGTGTGCGTTTAATTAAGCAAGCATTGTTGCTAAAAACGCTAACTGAAGAACGATTGGATTTTAGTGTTCGAAAGATTTTAAAAGCTAAATATTGGATGGGATTACACAACTATAAGCCTATTGTAGTTGAAAATATTCAACAAGACTTAAACACAATTGATGATGAGTTACTTCATAGAAAGCTGGTAAAAAACTCTCTTACATTAGTTAAAAACTTTCAGCAAACAGTTCCATTAGCAAATTTAGATTATAAAGAAATTGCTTATGTAAAAATGGGAGATGATTCTGGGAATTCATTTTTGAGTATGTTAAAAAACTACACAAAAATAGATGAGATTTCTGATACCAATTTAGATGGCTTATTAAAAAAACTAAAGAAATATAATCTAGTAATTATAGGATTTCACAAATCGAATAAAAACCCTTGGAAAAGTTATGTGTTTTCTGATAAAGAGTTGGTTTGGTTACAAGAAATAGCAAGAAATAATACTGTTGTTTTAGATGTATTTGCTAGTCCATACAGTTTATTACAGCTTAAATCTTTTACAAATATCGAATCAATTTTAGTGTCATATCAAAATAGTAAATTAGCACAAGAATTGTCTGCTCAAGCTATTTTTGGAGCCTTTGTAGTGTCAGGTAAATTACCTGTTTCAATAGGAGATGAATTTAAAGTTGGCACAGGTTTAAACACCTATAGTTTAAGCAGGTTAGAATATTCAATACCAGAAGATGTCAATTTATCCACAAATCACTTAACCTTAATTGATAAATTTGCTGAAACTATTTTTAAAGAAAAAATGACACCAGGATTTCAAGTTTTGGTAGCTAGAAAAGGAAAGGTTGTTTTTCAAAAAAGTTATGGTTATCATACAGACAAGAAAAAAGAAAAAGTAAAAAACTCTGATGTTTACGATTTAGCTTCGTTAACCAAAATATTGGCTTCTTTACCTTTAATTATGAAAGCAGAAGAAGAGCAAAAAATTCCATTATCTGCACATTTAGATGAAATTCTACCCAGTTTTAAAAACTCTAACAAAGCTTCTGCATCAGTTATAGAAATTCTATCACACTATGCACGTCTAAAAGCATGGATTCCATTTTATCAACTCACCAAAGATTCTGTTACAGGTAAAAATTCATCAAAATATTACAAAACCAAAAGAAGTAGAAAATATAGTGTAAAAGTTGCAGAAAATTTATACATCAGAAAGTCTTATAAAGATAGTATTTACAAGTATATAAGAGATGTTGACCAACGAGATAGTGAAGGGTATAAGTACAGTGATTTAGGATATTATTTATTTAAAGAAGTATTAGAAGAAAAGTATGAAGAGCCTTTAAATATCCTTGCAGAAAAGTCTTTTTATAAACCATTAGGTGCAAATAGAATGACATATTTACCACTTAGAAAGTTTCCTAAATCTGAAATAGTTCCTACTGAAAAAGATGATTATTATCGTAATCAATTATTACATGGTTATGTACATGATATGGGGGCTGCTATGTTAGGAGGAGTAGCTGGTCATGCAGGATTATTTGCAAACGCTAATGATGTTGCAAAAGTTATGCAAATGTATTTGCAAAAAGGGTTTTATGGTGGAAGACGTTTTTTAAGAGCAGAAACCATAGATAAATTTAATACACGTTATTTCGAAAATAAAGAAGTACGTAGAGGTTTAGGTTTTGATAAACCACAATTAAACCCTAAAGTAAAAGCCACCTGTGGCTGTGTTTCTAATGAAAGTTTTGGTCATTCTGGTTTTACAGGTACTTATACTTGGGCAGATCCTGAAAGTGAAATTATCTATGTGTTTTTATCTAATAGAGTTTATCCAACAATGGAAAATAGAGCGTTGATTAGAAGTGATATACGTACTAAAATTCAACAGGTAATTCAAGATGCCATTATCGATTAAAATCTAATCTTCAGTTGGTGTTGGTGCAAGTTTAGTATATAAAAATACCATTGTTAGAGAAAAAATGAGATAGTAAACTGTTATACTGTATTCTAAAAAATAACTTAATAAATAGCCTTGTAACAAGTAAAATATTGGAAAGGTAAAAGTGTTTAAACCAAACCTAAAAGTGTCTACGAATTCCTTATCCTTAATTTTTTTATGATTCCTTTTCCAAAATAAATATGGCAATAAACTATTCAATTTTATTAGATATAATAAAGGTTTTAGATAGTTTTTTTTAGTTTTTTTAGCTTTTGGAAAATTATTTGACTTTATATTTTCATTAATTTCATTAACCTTAGTGTAATCTATATTAGATTGATTAAGTTTTTGTAAAACGGTATTATAATGTTCATTTTCGGGTATATGAACAGAAAGTTTTTTCAACTGTTCTGAAACTTCATCTTTTAAAACTTGAATTGCTTTAGGCTTAGGATTACTAGTTAATATTTGTTTTGAGTTTATTGGTATACCATAGTTGACAGCAATTTTACACGGGTATTGTGTTGAGTTTTGATAGGTAAGGCCAACAGGAACAACTTGTACATCTAATTCTGGATATTTTTCTAGTGTACCAAAAACAATTCTGGTAAAACCTTTACTTAATGGTTTTATAGCTCTATCTCTACTGTGTCCTCCTTGAGGAAAAATAATAAGTGTTTGTTTTTTTCTTAAAATAGTATAACATTTCTCAAAAACTTCATCATTATTAGAAAGTTTATTTCTACCATCTCTAATTCTATAAATTGGCATTAAGTTTAATGTGGCTAAAAATTTTCTAACCAGTGGTTTTTTAAACACATCTGCTCTAACTAAAAAATGATTAATTCTTGGATTAAATGTAGTTATGTAAAGTGGATCTAATAATGCATTTGGATGATTAACAGCAAACAAAACAGCTCCTTTTCTAGGTATATTTTCTTTACCTGAAATTTTTATTGATTTTGAATAAAAATGCAGTGCAATTTTTAAAAACAACTTAACAGTATGATACCAAATGTACTTTATCAACTCTTGTTTAATTTATAAATTCTTAAGGTAATAAAATTAAGCTTGTTTTTCAGATTTTACTTTTTTTCTACCCCAAAAAGTAGCTAAAAGCATTCCAGAAAATACATCCCAAATCCCCCAAAAAGCGGCAAGTAAAGCCATTCCACCTAAGCCATTAAAGAAGCCAAAAATCAATAATAATCCTAGTCCTCCATTCTGAATACCAGTTTCCATCGCAATAGTTTTACATTCTCTGTATTCTAATTTTAAAGACTTTGCTGTGTAAAATCCTAAAATAAAAGCAAAGATGTTATGAAAGACTACTAACAGCAAAACTAGATGAATATGATTTAAAAAAACATCTAAATTTTGAGAGAAAGCAACAATTATTAAGGCAATAAAAACTAACATAGACAAAGGTTTTAACACCTTTTCTATTTTTTCTGCCATTTCAGAGTGATAGTGTTTAATAAGCATACCAAAGAACAAAGGTATACCTAATATTAAAGAAACTAATTTTAATAAATCTTGCCAGTTGAGTTCTACTTGTTGCAGAATTACATTGGTAGGTTCATACATGCTACCCCAAAACTGTAAATTAAAGGGTGTCATAAAAATGCAAATTAGTGTTGCAAATGCTGTTAAACTTACAGAAAGGGCTGCATTACCATTTGCCATTTTACTAAAGAAATTAGATACATTTCCTCCTGGGCAAGCTGCAATCATTATCATACCTAATGCAAAACTTGGATATGGTTTTATAAGAAGTATACCTAGAAAAGTTGTTGCAGGTAAAAGTATAAATTGCGATAGAACCCCAACAAGAAGTATTTTAGGATTTTTTAATAAACGTTTAAAATCATCGATAGTAATTCCTAAAGCAACTCCAAACATTATTACTGCAATAGCAATATTTAAAACCCATAAACCACTAGTATCGAAGTTAATTTTAATATCATCTATATTTATTTGTTGGGTCATCAAATTATTTAGTTTTTAAAAGCATACTCAATTATGTTTGCTCCCATTTGCAATGCTTTTTCTCTAACTTTTTTTGGGTTACTATGTATAATTTCATCTTCCCAACCATCACTTAAATCGGTTTCATAATCGTAAAAAAGAACTAACCTACCTTCATGAAAAATTCCAAATCCTTGAGGTTGTTTTTTGTCATGCTCATGTATTTTTGGAATACCATTTGGGAATTTATAGGTTTGGTTAAAAATTGGGTGATTACTTGGTATTTCTTGCAATGCTGACTTTGGAAATATTTTTTTGAGCTCTCTTCTAATAAACTTATCTAATCCATAATTATCTGATATATGCAAAAATCCACCAGAAATTAAGTAGTTTTTTAGGTTGTTTACTTCATCATCAGAAAATACAACATTACCATGACCTGTCATAAACAGTATTGGATAATTAAAAACATCTTCGCTATTTGCAGCAACAGTTTGAGGATTTTCTTGAATATTAGTCTTTAAATTTGTGTTCGTAAATTCAATTAGATTAGGTATTCCAGTTGGGTTTGCATACCAATCTCCACCACCATTATATTTCAAAATTGCTACATCTTGGGCTTTTACATTAATGGCTATTAAGGCAATAAAAATACAAAGTAACTTTAGTTTTTTCACTGTAATATTTTACAGCAATATACTAAATTATTGATGGATTATTGCAATTGTACTTGTAGCAAAAACAGCTGCAGTTTCTGTACGTAATCTACTTTCACCAAGTGAAATTGGAGTTATGTTTTTAGCTAAAGCTGTTTTTATTTCATTAGTAGAAAAATCACCTTCTGGGCCTATTAAAATGGTCATTTTACTTGTGTTTTTTATTGAGTCTTTTAATACAGTTTTATTGCCATCTTCACAATGAGCAATAAAATACTCACCTTCTCTATTTTGATTTATAAAATCATTGAATTTGGTTACTCTATTAAGTTTTGGAATGTTAAATTTTAAAGATTGTTTCATTGCAGATTGTAGAATCTTCTCTAATCTTTCTTCTTTAACTACTTTTCGTTCAGAGTTTTGACAAATTATTGGTGTAATTTCATCAATGCCTATTTCTGTTGCTTTCTCTAAAAACCATTCAAATCTATCGTTACTTTTTGTAGGAGCAATTGCAATGTGTAAATAGTAATTCCAAGTTTTTGGTTTTTCTTGAATTGAGAAAATATCAGCAACACATTTCTTATCATTTGCTATACTTATTTTGGCTTCAAAAAACAGTCCTTTTCCATTTGTAATTTGTAATTCATCTCCTATAACTTTTCTTAAAACCCTAACAATATGTCTGCTTTCAATTTTATTGAAAGTTGTGGTTTTTGAGTTTTGTATTAAGTTTGGATTATAGAATAATTGCATTTTTTTAATTGAAATTACAATAAACTTTTTAAGCCTTAATTTGCTTTTTATAGGTTCTTCTTCTTTTATAGATTACAGGATTAAAATCTTCCCATATTTTACTGATAGCAGTATTATCTTCTAACTCAGGTGTTCTAATACAATTAACAATACCTTTTTCTGAAAATATTTTAGCAAATTCGTCAAATATAACTGCAGTAACACCTTTGTTTTGATATTTTGGATCTACACCAATTAAGTAGAAAGTAACATCTTTAGCGTGCTTTTTTGCTTTAAGTAGGTGGAAAATTCCAAAAGGAAAAAGTTTACCTTTTGCTTTTTGTAAAGCTAATGAAAATGAAGGCATTACAATTGCAAAAGCAATTAACTTATTATCTGAATCTACAACAAATTTAATATACTCAGGATTTATGAATGAGATATATTTCTTTTTAAAATAGTTTTTTTGCGCTTCAGAAATAGGTACAAAAGATGAAAGTTTTGAATAGCTTTTATCGAACACATTAAACATTTCATCTACATATGGTAAAATATCTTTTGTTTTATTAAAGTTTAGAGGTTTAACATTCAATCTTTTTTTCAAAATAGTTGCAATTCTTTTATAATAAGGAATATTAACATTTTTAAATTTGAATTTATTTTCTAAATATTCTTTCTCTTTTGTGAAACCTAATTGTTCTAAATGGTCTTTATAATAAGGGTGGTTATACCAAGTAATCATGGTTCCTAATTCATTAAAACCTTCGATTAAAACCCCTGTTTTATCAAGATTATTAAACCCAACAGGTCCTTCAATGTATTCTAAATTATTAGCTTTACCAATTTCCTCTACTTTTTCAAGAAGCTTTTTAGTTACTGCTATATCATCAATAACATCAAACCAACCAAAACGCATTTTTTTTATGTTTTGCTGTTGTATTTCATACTGATTGATAATTGCCACAATTCTACCAACAATTTTGTTGTTTTTATAGGCTAAAAAATATTGAGCTTGTGCATTTTTAAAAACTGGATTTTTTTTAGAATCAAAATTATTGATTTCATCCTTTATGATAGGAGGTACCCAATATTTGTTGTCTTTATATAGAGAAAATTGAAATAAAACAAATTGTTTCATTTCTCTTTTTGTTGTAACTTCTTTGATCGTAATCATAAAAAATTGAATTAATTATTACGCTTTCTTTTTCCTCTATTTCGAGTTTTATTTCCTTTATTCTTTTTCTTAAAAATACTAAAAATACGATTAAAAAATCCCTTTCTTTTATTGTTGTATCTGTTAATTGGTGTATCTATAATTTCATTACCATTTTCATCTAAAAGTTTGTAAGAATCAACATGTCTGTTTATTCTATAGGATAAACCTAAGGTAATGTAAGAACCATTATTACCAGCTTCTCTTAAAAACCTGGCAGAAGTGTTAATTTGTAAATCTTTATTAAAAAGAAAAGCTAAACCACCAGCAAAGCTAGTGTTAGTTTGGTTTTGCTGAAAAATGGTTTGGTTTTCTAAAAACCAAGACCATCTATCGTTAAAATTATAAGTACCAGTTATGGTTAATTGATATTCTGAAAAATTTGTTCCAATAAAGTCATAAAAAAAATTGGTAATAACATTAAAGTAGTTGCTCAATTCATTTTGAAGTAATATTCCAATTCTAGGAGAAACAGTATTGGTTTTATATACATCACTTACAAAATCTGTATTTACACCAGCAAAAACAGCAATAGAAGGAATTAGTCTTTTAGTATCGAAAGCAAATCTTCTTTTCCAGCTTCTAATTTCTTTACTTTTGTCTTTATAGGTTGATTCAAAAATTAAATATTTAGCACCAACCATAATTTTACTTAAACCACTATTTATAGTGTAAGCATTTGTGAAATTGCCAAGTAATCTATCTCTTTGAAATGTTAATGCAGCATCAAATTCTAATCGCTCAAGAAAAAAGCTGGTTCTAAAAGCTAAGTCTACACCCCATGAATTATCTAAACTAGTAGGTGTATTTGTAGAAAGGTTTTTTAAAAAGAAGCTACTTTCAAATTGATAAACTCCAGATCCAACACTGTAAGGGCTTTCTGAAAACCCAGGATTATTTGAGTTAATAATCTCTGTATACTGAGAAAATAAATTTGAAAAACTAAAAATAAAGACTAGAAATGTAAACTTTAATTTTTGGGTTTTCATTAGAATAATAGATAAGAGTTTTAGGTTAATTATCTTGAACAAACTTAAAATAAAAATGCTATAATAAGAAGTTAATAATAGTTTTTTGCAAGTTTAAAGTTTTATACTTTGTTAACGTAACAATTGTTCTCAAATTATTACTTTTGCCCTTATTTTTAATACAGAACTTCATGGGTTTATTAAAAACTCTCTTATTTATTTTGTTCTTTTATTATGCATTCAAATTTTTAACGCGGTTGCTTGCTCCAATTTTGGTAAAAAAAATGGCTGATACTATGCAGAAAAGAGCAGAACAACAATATGGTAACACCAATAATTATAATAATGTAAAAGAAGGTGAAACTATAATCGATAAAAAACCAAATCAAGATAGAAAAACTAATAATTCAGTCGGTGAATATGTAGATTTTGAAGAAATAGATTAAGCTATGAAACAGAAATCAATCTTAAAATATATAGGAATTCTTGCTGTATTTGTTTTTGCGTCTCTAGTTTATTTTCACCCAGTATTAAATGGGCAAAGAATATCACAATCAGATATTACTCAGTTTCAAGGAATGGTTAAGGAAATTAACGATTACAGAGTTGAGAATAATAAGGAGCCTTATTGGACAGGTGCATCTTTTAGTGGTATGCCAGCTTATCAAATAAGTGCATACTATCCACATGATTATGTTAGAGCAATAGATAAATTATTACGTTTTTTACCAAGACCAGCAGATTATACATTTTTATACTTTCTTAGTTTTTTTGTATTAATGATGGCTCTAAAAATTGATTGGAGACTAGCTACTCTAGGAGCATTATCCTTTGGTTTTTCTACCTATTTAATAATCATTTTTGTGCCAGGCCATAATGCAAAAGCACATGCAATTGCATACATGCCCTTGGTATTAGCTGGTATTGTTTGGGTTTTTAGACAAAAGTATGTTTTAGGTTTTATTGTTACAGGTATAGCAATGGCGCTTGAAATTTATGTAAATCATATACAAATGACTTATTACTTAGGTTTTTGTATTATAATTTTAGGAATTGTTGAATTAGTAGAGGCCATAAAACACAAAGACATTCCAACTTTTATAAAAAAAACAGCTGTTATTCTAGCAGCTGTAGCTCTTGGTATTGGTACAAATGCAACTAGACTAATGTCTATGAAAGAATATGCAGATTATAGTACTCGTGGAAAATCTGAGCTAACCATTAATCCTGATGGTTCAAAAAAACAAGCTACAAAAGGATTAGATAAAAGTTACATTACAGAATACAGTTATGCAAAACTAGAAACGTTTAACCTTTTTATTCCTAGATATATGGGAGGTGGTACTGTTGAAGAGCTTGATGATGATTCTAATTTTTACAAACTTATAGAAGAGAGAGCAGGAAAAAAAGTAGCAGATAATTATTCTAAACAAGTGCTTACCTATTGGGGAGACCAACCTATAATAGAAGCACCAGCCTATATAGGAGCAGTAATTTTCTTCTTATTTTTCTTAGGAATTTTCTTAGTAAAAAGTAAATTTAAAAAATGGTTAGTTGCAGCAACAGTATTTTCAATTTTATTAAGTTGGGGTAGAAATTTCGATATTTTAACCAATTTATTTATTGACTATATGCCTCTTTACAATAAGTTTAGAGCAGTTTCATCAATACAAGTAATTGCTGAAGTTTGTGTTCCAATATTGGGTATTTTAGCATTAAAAGAGTTCTTTTTTAGTGATATATCAACTACAAAAAAAAGAGAAGCTCTAAAAAAAGCGGTATTTACTTTTGGTGGATTAATTTTAGTTGGCTTTATATTAGCTCATGTGTTTTCTACTTTCGAAGGAATTAGAGATAGCAACTACAAAGATTTACCTGGTTTAATAGATGCTGTAATTTCTGATAGAAAAGCTATGTTGTTATCAGACACTTTTCGTTCTTTAATTTTTACAATTCTTACTGCTGGTGTTTTATGGTTTTATTTAGCAGATAAATTAAAAACTAATATTGTAGTAGTCTGCTTAGTTTTACTTGTATTAACTGATTTAATAACTGTAGATAAAGCATATGTTAATGCAGATAATTTTAAACCGTTTAAAAATATAGAAAAACCTTTTGTATCATCAGAGGCAGATAGGTTAATACTTAAAGATACAACACATTTTAGGGTAGCTAATTTTGCAACAAGTATAATGCAAGATGGTAGTACTTCATATTTTCATCAATCTATAGGTGGATACCATGCTGCAAAAATGGGGCGTTACAGTGAGTTGTTTGAGTATCAAATCGCAAAAAATAATATACAGGTATTGAACATGTTAAATACCAAATATTTTATAGTGCCAAATGATAAAGGTGAAGAAGAAGTTCAATTAAATTCAAGCGCAAATGGGAATGCATGGTTTGTAGAACGTATAAAACTTGTAAATTCTGCTAATGAAGAAATGAAATCTTTAGATTCTTTACAGACAAAAACTGAAGCTGTAATTGATATTAGTAAAATTAAAGATAAAGTAAACTTTTCTTTTAAGCAGGATACATCAGCAACCATTTCTCTACAAAAATACAACGTAACAGAACTTACATACACATCAAAAACAAATAGCGAACAATTTGCTGTATTTTCTGAAATCTATTATAAAAATGGATGGAATGCCTATGTTGATGGTAAACTTACACCTCATTATCGAGTAAATTATGTGCTAAGAGGAATGCTAATTCCAGCAGGTGAACATACTATAGAATTTAAATTTGAACCTCAAGTAATTCAAAAAGGAGGCTTTATCTCTTTAGTTTCCTATTTACTTCTATTTGTAGTTACTATTGGTTGGCTACTGTATGATGAAAAGAAAAAGAAAAAGTTAGGATAAAGCTTTTAAATAATCTGAAGGTGTAATTCCTTTTAATTTTTTAAATGCTCTAGAAAATGCAGAGGCATTAGAGTAACCAATTTCTTCTGCTAAAGCTTTAATGGTATAGTTTCTTAAGGTTTTGTTTTCTTTTAGCTGTTTAACCAAATATTCTATTCTTAAATTGGTTATGTAGTTTTTAAAAGATTGATTATAATTCTTGTTAAAAATGAACGATAAATAAGTTGTATTAGTATCAAGGCTTTTAGCTAGTGAATTAATGTTAAATTCTGGGTCTAAATAACCTTTAGACTTTTCAAATTCCCTAATGCCTTTTAAAATGTTCTCTTCTACGTCTTTATGAATGTTGTAATCTTTCTTTTTAATTTTAGGACTTATTTGAGTTTTAGTTACTTCAAGTTCTTCCTCAATTTTAGATTTCTTAGATTTTAATGAATAATATAGCCAGATTAAAATGATAATTACAATTATGGCAAAAACTATAATTATAATTTGTTTATTGTTTTCTTTTCTTAAAATACTTCTGTTTAGTACTTTTATATCATTATCATTATGCAAATAGTGTGCTTTATTAACTAAGCTTTTATTTTTATTAAATTCATTTAATTCTTTAATGGTGAGTTCAGAGTATTTATAAGCACTATCTAATTTTTTTCTTTTAAAATACTGGTTTGATAAAATATCGTAAATAGCTATTAACTTTTCCTTATAATTTTTTTCATTTTGGTATTTTTTCAAAAACTTTCTAGCATAAAATACTGCAGAATCATTTACACCTAAATTATTATAACAAATTGCCTTTAAAGCATTAATTCTTTGTGTTGTTCCAAATTCCTCTGAATTTTTACTGAATTTTTTGATAAGTTTAAGAGACTCATTATATTTTTTCTTAGCAATTAAAACTTCTGATTCTCTTAATTGATATATAGTTTCAGAATCTTTATGTGGTGGATTAAACTTTTGAGCAATACTATATGCTTTTTTAAAATAATGGCTTGCAGAATCTAATAATTTACTATTATAGCTTGTACTAGAGTTTAAATAAGATTCTCCAATTAAATTTAATAGTGAGGATTGGTTTAATTTTAAAAAATAATTAGCCTCTTCTTCATTTCTATGATAGCTTTCCTCTTTTAGATCTTCATATTGTTCAGGAAGTAAAGAAAGATTGTTTTTTAGTATTTGTCTAGCTTCAACATGTAAACCCATTATACTTTTTATAATAGCTAAATTTTGATTTACTGACCTCATTTGAGCATAGTAAAGTGCATTTTTAGGAAGTGTTTCAATAACAGATTCTCTTTCTAATACTATTTGAAACGCATATTGATAAAGTCTTTTGTTTTTGTAGATCCAAAACAATCTATTTAAGGCTGCTAATTTTTCGTGTTTTAAACATTTTTCATTTTTATCCTTTAAATCCTCTAAAACACTTTTAGAAAGTAATTCAGATTCTTCTATTTTACCAATTTGATAAAAAGCTTTTGATTTATAATTAATAGCTTTATATCTATTACACAAATTTTTAGAATTTTTTAATTTGTTTGCATAATAGAGCATACTATCCTTATTCTTTTCTGTATGCTCGTATAATTTATTAAGATAGAATTGGTCTAAATCTTGTGCGTTGGTAGTAATAGTGAATAACAAGATAAATACTAGATAATGCTTCAAATTATAAGTTAGGGTTATAGAAGTATTGTTAATCTTATTTGGGTTTTTAAGTTGTAAATAATGAAAAATTTTACTCAAAATATCTCAATATATTTTATGCAATCTATGAACTTTATTTTTTAAAAACAAAGCTTTTATATTTAAAATATACTGTGCATTTTATAAAATGAAGAGTATTTAATTATGTTCACATCTTTTTATAATATATATTTGATTCAAAATAATTACTATGAAAAAGAAGTTGTGGTAAAAAGGGGTAGAAAAGAGGTTTTTTTACCTCTTTTTTATTTTTATAAAAATTCTTCCTTTAAATCTTTCTAACTTTACTTTTTTTAAAATTAAATAATACCTATGAAAATAGGAATGATATTAGATGCTGCATTTCCTCCAGATCCTAGAGTACACAATGAAGCTGTTTCTTTGGTAAAAGCTGGATTTAAAGTAGCCTTGTTTTCTCTAAAATATAATAATGAACCTGATTATGAAATTATAGATGGTTTTGAAGTATATAGGTATAAATCAAATACATTAGAATATAAATTATCTGCATTAGCATATACAGTTCCTTTCTATAATATTTTGATGCAACAAAAACTAAAAAAGTTTTTTGCTACTATAAAGCCAAATACTATACATATACACGATATGAAAATTGCTGGTGCAGTTTTTAAATCAATAAAAAATAAAAAAATACCTGTCATTTTAGATTTGCATGATAATTTACCTGAAGTAATGAAGTTATATCCTCATTTACAAAAATTTCCAGGTAAGTATATTATTTCACCAAAAAAGTGGAAATTAAAAGAAGAACAATTTATTAAAAAGTCTTCTAAAATTATAACAGTATCTCCCCACTTTATAAATAGTTTAAAAGAAAGAATTCCTCAACAAAAAGAAAATTTTGTTTTAGTACCTAATACTATTAGAGCATCATTTTACGAAAATTATGTTGTTAATAATACTATACTTAATAGGTATAAAGACAATTTTGTTATCCTATATTTAGGAGATACCCATTTAAGGAGAGGGTTGCAAACAGCTATAGAAAGTTTAAATTATTTAAAAGTTAAAATACCAAATATAAAATTAGTTATTGTTGGAAAAAACACAACGGATATTATATTAAAACAACTAGTACAAGAACTTGAATTAAATAAGTATGTTGATTTTGAAGGATGGCAAGATGTTTCATTATTCCAGTCTTATATTTCGGCTAGTCATATTTGCATATCTCCATTACACAGAAATCTACAACATGATGTAGCATATGCAAACAAAATATTTCAATACATGAGTTTTGGTAAACCTTTATTGGTTAGTAATGCAACAGCACAAAAAGAACTTGTAGAAAAGTATCAAACAGGATTAATTCATAAAGATAGAGATGTGTTAGATTTCACCAATAAAGTGCTAGATTTGTATACTAATGAAGACCTAAGAAAGCAATTAGGAGATAATGGTCAGCACTTTGTGAAAAATCATTTTACCTGGGAACAAACTTCAAAAGAATTAATAAAACTGTATACTAATTTAAATAATTGAAAGTCTTAATTCTTACATATTATTGGCCACCTGCTGGAGGTAGTGGTGTACAACGTTGGTTAAAGTTTGTAAAATACTTACCTGAGTTTAAAATTACTCCAATTGTTTTTACTGTTGATAATGCTAACTATCCAAAAATTGATAATTCATTAATAAACGATATTTCTGATGAAATAGAAGTGCTAAAAACACCTATAAAAGATCTTTCTAACTATTTTTTTTGGAAAAAAATGAAGAGTAATAATTCTGGTGTTTCTAATGCTACAAATAATAAAATTTTGTCTTTTATTAGAGGTAACTTTTTTATTCCAGATCCAAAAATACTTTGGAAAAAGGATGCTTTAAAAGCCATTAAAGCCTATTTGAAAGAAAATTCAGTAGATGTAATTATTTCAACAGGCCCACCACATAGTGTACATTTAATTGCAAAAGAAATTCAAAAAAGTTATCAAATTCCTTGGATTGCCGATTTTAGAGATCCATGGTCAAATTTATATTACCAAAATGAATTTAAACAATTACGTTTTGCTAAAAATAAAAATAGGCAACTAGAAAAATCTGTTCTTAAATCAGCAGATTGTATATTAACAGTTAGTAATTCTTTACAAAAAGAATTTTCTAAAGTTGCTAAAAGAGTAGAGGTAATTACAAATGGTTTTGACGATGAAGTTTTAAATTCAAGTGAAATAAGCTTAGATAAAAAATTTAGCATTTCTTACATTGGTTTATTGCCCAAACAAAGTAATCCAAAAAACTTATTTAAGGTTTTACAAACTTTAATAAAAAAAGTTGATGGATTTAAACAGGATTTACAGCTTAATTTTGTTGGAGATATTTCAGATGAAATTAAAAATGATATTCAAGGTTTAGGTTTAATAGATAACTCAAAATTTCATGGCTATGTTTCTCATAAAGAGGCTATAAATTTTCAAAAATCATCACAAGTACTGTTGTTGTTAATTCCTAATGTAGAAAACTCTCAAGGCATTCTAACTGGTAAACTATTTGAATATTTAACCTCTATAAGACCAATTTTAGCATTAAGCTCATCAAAAGGCGATTTAGCAGAAATACTAAATGAAACCAAAGCAGGTAAGTTATTTTCATATAAAGATACAGAAGATCTAGAGCAAGAAATACTCAGTTTATATGAGCTTTATAAAAAAGGAGCGTTAGGAATTAGGTCTAAAAATATCGAAAAATTTCACAGAAAAAACTTAACCAAAGACTTATCTGAATTAATAAAAAGTCTAACTTAGTAACATGGGAATTGTTTTAAAGCAATCTTTTAAAAACACCATATTTATCTACTTAGGCTTTTTAGTAGGTGGTATAAATACATTGTTTCTTTACACTCGTTTTTTAGAAGACACTTACTATGGTTTGGTTACTTTTTTATTAGCTACATCTAATTTAATTATGCCTTTAATAGCTTTTGGTATTAATCATACAATCGTTAAGTTCTATTCAAGCTATTTTACTAAAGTAGAGCAAGATAAGTTTTTATCATCAGTTTTATTTTTACCACTTTTAATTGCCATTCCTTTAGGTTATTTAGGAGGTGTTTTTTATGAAGAAATTAGTAGTTATTTATCCGTAGAAAATCCAATAATAAAAGATTACACTTTTATAATATATTTAGTTGCTTTTACTTGTGCTTATTTCGAGGTTTTTTATGCTTGGGCAAAAGTGCAATTGCATTCTGTATTTGGTAATATTTTAAAAGAATTGTGGAATAGAGTAGTGGTAATGCTATTACTTTTTGCTGTTTACTTTCAATTTATAACCAAACCAGAATTCATCTATTACTTAACAGGATTTTACTTTTTAAGAATGTTTGTAATGATGATTTATGCTTTTCGATTGTATTTTCCTAAAATCACGTTAACCTTTCCTTCGAATTACAAAGAAGTATTACGTTTTTCTGGATACATAATTTTAGCAGGAAGTGCAGGAGCTATTATACTTGATATAGATAAATTTATGATTCCTGGTAAAGAAGCAATAAGTGTAGCAGCATATTACTCTGTAGCTGTTTTTATTGGATCATTTATTGAAGCTCCAAGTAGAGCTATGTTAAATATTCTACAACCTTTAACCTCTAAAACTTTAAATGAAGATAATATAAAGGAAGTTGCTTCTTTATATAAGAAAAGTTCTATTAATTTATTATTGATTAGTGGTTTCTTTTTTGTGTTGATTAATGCTAATATCACAGAATTATTTAAACTATTACCCAAAAATTATGCTGGTGGAGAACTAGTGGTTTTTATGATTTCCTTTTTAAAAATGTATAATGGTTTTTTAGGAAATAATGGTGCAATAATTAATAACTCTAAATTTTATAGAATTACATTACCTATTAGTGTTGCCATGGCTTTTTCTGTATATTTTTTAAACAAATTATTTTATTACGAATTAGATTTTGGCACAAATGGACTAGCTTTAGCGACTTTAATAGTAATTTTTACAGCCAATACATTTAAGCTTTACTTTGTAAATAAAAAGTTTTCTATAACGCCTTTTACCAATAAGACTTTTAAAATGTTAATGATAATATTGGGTATTTATGTTGCTTTTAATTTTTGGGATTTTCCTATAAATGATATTTATTTTTATAAAATTCCAATTCATCCAATATTAAATATAGCTTTAAAAAGTGCAATAATAATTCCTTTATACCTTTATTTAATTATAAAATTAGATATCTCTCCAGAAATTCAAAATCTTATAAAAAGATTTACAAAAAGCAATCTATAAAATCTGTAAGCATATGAAATAATAATGCTATACATACAATTCTAACTTTTTTAAAAAACAATCCTGCAATATAAACTCCAATAGCATAATAACTATGTAAAGGATGAAAATTAATACTACATCTATTGGCTTGAAAAATAGGATTTGCCAATAAATGATCTAAATCAACTAACATAGATGCTAAAAAGATAAAGTATACAGTTTTCCACTTTTCTCGAAAAAACAACAATGAAATACCTAATGGAACAATAAAGTGTAATGAGTAATGTATGGCAAATTTTAGCATAAAGCACCTAGCAACACAGCCTTATATTTAAAAAAAACTAACTGCATTAGGACCTTCCATAAATATTAAATCTAGTATAGATAGGTTTGGAATAAAACCATGTTTATCATCAAACATTTGAGTGTATGGTTCAACTACTTTTTCTGGTTGTAATTTTCTTTCTGCAAGATGTCTAAAATCAATTTCAGTTGTTTCTAAATGATAACTTTCAGTTGTTTTAAAAGAATCTTCTAATTGAAGTGCATCTGTAATAAACTTAAAAGTGTCTATGTTTAAATCGTGCAAAAAAGTGTATTTTTTTTCGAAAATTGGAGCAATATCATCTTCAAAAAATTCAAAATAAGGTGATACTCTATAAGCAGTTTGAATAGATTTAAAATGTTGATCTTGCCAAGGAAAATCATTTTCGATTAAAGTGTCTTTGGTTTTTTTTCTACCTTCTTTTTTATTGTGCTTTACAGGTACACTTAACAACTGTTTTCCATTTCCATTATAGATGTAACACCTATTTCTATAGCTTTGTTTTTGATAATTATCATGTAATTCAAAAACAACTTCATTAGCTTTGCTTAATGCAGCATATTGTGAAATTGGTGAAAAATATGTAGGAATAAACAAGCTCATTTTAAGCTTTTTTCTTCTTTTTATTTCTAAAATAACTCCAGCCTATATAAGCAGCTATTAAAGCAAAAACTAAATATCTGTAAGACACAGGTTCACCATCACCACCAACTGTAGTAAACATTCTGTCCCATCTTATAGATTTAATTTTAGCTGCAAAACCTTGTGCGTTTGCATCCCAACTAAACCAAATCATTACAGGTTTTCCTAAAACATGGTCAAAAGGAACAAATCCCCAATAACGTGCATCTAATGAGTTGTGTCTATTGTCTCCAACAAGCCAATAATAATCTTGTTTAAAAGTATATGAATCAGCCTTTTTACCATTAATAAAAATATCATCACCATTTATTACTAAATCATTATTTTCATAATTTTTGATGATTTGCTCGTAAAAAGGAATTGATTTAGCATCAAGTTTTACTGTAGCTCCAGCTTTTGGTATGTAAAGAGGTCCAAAATTATCTTGACTCCAACCTAATTCTTTTACATGTGGAAAAATTGCAACGTCAGCATCATGATTTATTTTAGTAACAGACTCAGTAAGTGGATATTGTTTAAGTATTGCAACTTCTTCTTCAGTAAGATTAATGTTTATTTTATTATCTACATTTATCATTTTAAGACGTGTAGCAAAATCTGGGTTTATACCACCTGCAACTTCTGTGTATAAAGAGTCTTCACCAATTTTAGTTAAGCTTCCATTTTGTTTTATAGCATCTTGGACTTTTGGGTTTTTCCAATATTCAGTTAATATTTTATAAACAAAAGTTCGTTCTTTATCAATTAAAAATTTTGGATAAGTTGTTGCATCAATAGGCTTTTTAGCTTCATAGGTATAGAAAAATTGAAGTTTTGCTCTATATGGTAATTCGTTCTTTTTACCATTAATATAAAAATAGCCATCCTTCATTTCTAAAGTATCGCCAGCAATTCCAATACAACGTTTTACGTAGTTTGTCTTTTTATCAACGGGTTTATAAGTAAATTTTCCTGAATTATCTCCCCACATTGTTGCTAAAGAATCTGCAGGCCAATTAAAACAAACAATATCGTTATTTTTAATTTTTTGCAACCCTGGTAAACGCATATATGGCAACTGAGGTTTTTTTGTATAGGATACAAATGATGGTGTTAAATTAAACCCTAAGAATGGAACTGGAATTGCTGGAATTGTATCATGTACCATTGGTGCTGCAACTACTGTGCTTGGCACTCTTGCACCATAATGAAACTTACTTACAAAAAGATAATCGCCAACTAATAAACTCTTTTCTAAAGAAGATGTTGGAATGGTAAAAGGCTGCATAAAATATGTGTGTACTAAGGTAGCAGCTATTATTGCAAAAGTTATTGAACTTACCCATTCACCTAATTCAGAACGTGGCTTTAAACTTCTGTCTTCATTGTATTTAGCGTCAGTAGTATAGTTTATATAGAAAATATATAATCCTAATGTAAGTATAACTAATATAGACTCTAAGCGTTTGTAAAAGCCAAAAGTTCTAATGGTTTCAATCCAAATAACTGGAAACATCAATAAATTTACAATTGGAATAAATAATAAGATAATCCACCATTTTGGGCGATTAATAATTTGCATTAAAATAACGCCATTATAAATTGGAACTGCAGCTTCCCAAGCTTTTCTACCTGCTTTTTCGTAAAGTTTCCATGTTCCTAAAAAATGAATGATTTGAATTACTATAAAAAAGATGAACCATTGAGTGAATGACATAGTTTATGTTTTTATACTTTTACAAAGTAAATTTTTCTTATTAAATAAGGCGCAAAATAGCAAAAATGTTACAGTTTTTATGAGATGTTTAACACATCTTTCATAGAGAAAATTCCTGTTTTTCCGATAATCCATTCAGCTGCAATTACAGCACCTAAAGCAAAACCTTGCCTGTTATGAGCTGTATGCTTTATTTCTATAGTGTCTACTTCAGATGAATACCAAACTGTATGTGTACCTGGAACATCAGGAATTCTTTTTGCTTCTATTGGTATACTGTTTTCTTTAGCTTCTGTGCCTAAACTCCAATTTTCTTTATGAGTATTTGCAATTATACCTTCAGCTAAAGTTATTGCTGTACCACTAGGTGCGTCTAATTTTTTAGTATGATGAATTTCTTCCATAGTAATATTGTAGTTACTTAAGTTTTTCATCATTTTAGCCAACTGTTTGTTAAGTTCAAAGAATACATTAACACCAACACTAAAATTAGATGCATAGATAAAACCTCCCTGTTTTTCTTTACAAAGGGCTACTGCATCATCAAACTTATTTAACCAACCAGTTGTACCTGAAATTACAGGAATTTTATTATTTAAGCAATTACTTATGTTTTCAAAGGCAGATGTTGGAACACTAAAATCAATAGCAACATCAGCCAAAGTAATATCTACAATATCACCTGCATTTTTTTTAATAACTATTTCATGACCTCTAGAAATGGCAATTTTTTCAATTTCCTTTCCCATTCTACCATATCCTAACAAAGCTATTTTCATCAAAAATTAAATTTTAAATTCAAACCTACAACAGGTGCATCAATTCTAATTGGATCTTGAATTATAGTAGGTCTAATCGTTAAACTATCATCTGTGTTAAATTGCATTAAATGAGCATTTACACTAGCTTCAACAATTTGTAAAATGTATAATATTATTCCAGATAGAATAGAAAAATCTCTATTTTCTCTCAGTTGTTCTTGTGCTGTTTCTAAAGTTTCAGTTGAAACAATTTCAACTCCATTTACTGTAAATTCGTCTACTAAACCATTTTTTCGCAACTTGTAAGCGTTTCTAAAGCGTTTATAGTCGCTGTTATTAATTTGATAATAATAAACTGGTATCGCTAACGCTCCCCAAACAATTGGTGCTTTCCAATATTTCTTATTGTAAATTTGTCCTGCACCAGGAAAGATGGCAGAATAAAAAGCTGCTTTAGAAGGCGATAAAGGATTATAAACTCCTTGTTGTAACTTTCTTTTTTGGTCTTTTTTAAGTTTACGTAATTCTTTTTTGGTTAATTCTTTTCGTTTAATAATAGAATCGTTTTGTGCTAAAACAAATGTTGGCAACAAACATATGCCAAAAAACACTATTGCTTTTTTTAAAATCAATTACTTTAATAAGTTTTTTATTCTATTAAAATCTTCTTCAGAATGAAATGGTATGGTAATTTTACCTTTACCACTATTGGTTACAGAAACATCAACTTTATGACCAAAAAAAGCACTAATATCTTTTTTACCATCTCTAACAAACTTGGGTAGAGTTTTCTTTTTAGGTTTAGTAACTTTTCCTGATTTTACTGTTTTTACAAGATATTCGGTTTGTCTAACAGAAAGTTTATCTCTTAAAATTTTTTCATAAATGGCTAATTGATCATCGGTATTTTCAACATTAATCATAGCACGACCATGACCCATAGAAATAAATCCATCTCGCATACCAGTTTGTATAATTGGATCTAGTTTTAATAGTCGTAAATAATTAGTTACTGTCGATCTTTTTTTTCCAACCCTTGTGCTTAAATCTTCTTGTGTTAAATTAATTTCATCAATTAAACGTTGATATGAAAGTGCAACTTCAATAGGGTCTAAATTTTTACGTTGGATATTTTCTACCAATGCCATTTCTAGCATTTCTTGGTCGTTAGCAATTCTTACGTAAGCTGGTATTGTTGTATTTCCAATTAACTTAGAAGCTCTAAATCTACGTTCTCCTGAAACTAATTGAAAAGAATTACCTTCAAGTTTTCTAACAGTAATAGGCTGAATTACTCCTAATTCTTTAATTGAACTTGCTAATTCACGTAAAGCTTCTTCGTCGAAATAAGTTCTTGGTTGATATGGGTTTACTGCAATTGAATTTAATTTAATCTCTATAATGTTACCTACAAGTTTATCGGCATTTTTATCGGATGCAGAATTAATGTTAGGTGATTCTTGCAACAAAGCAGATAATCCTCTTCCTAATGCCTGTTTCTTGGTTGCTTTTGCCATTTATGAATTCTTTTTTAGTAATTCTTGTGCCAAATTTAAATAATTTACAGCACCTTTACTAGTTGCATCATATGCAATTATACTTTCACCATAACTTGGTGCTTCTCCTAAACGTGTGTTTCTTCTTATAATTGTATCAAAAACCATGGATGAGAAGTGTTTTCTAACTTCATCTACAACCTGATTAGAAAGTCGTAAACGAGAATCGAACATAGTTAATAATAAACCTTCTATATCTAATTCTTGATTGTGAATTTTTTGAACACTTTTAATTGTATTTAAAAGCTTACCTAAACCTTCTAAAGCAAAATATTCACATTGAATAGGAATTATTACAGAGTCTGCAGCAACTAAAGAGTTTAAAGTAATTAGTCCTAAAGAAGGAGCACAGTCTATTAAAATAAAATCGTAATCATTTTTTATTTCTTCAACTGCATTTTTAAGCATGTATTCTCTACGCTCTTTGTCTACTAATTCAATCTCAATTGCAACTAAATCTATGTGAGCAGGAATAATATCTACGTTTGGAGATTGAGTATTTACAATAGCATCTTTAGCAGAACTTGTATGTTCTAAAACTTGATATGTGCCTGCATTAACAGTGTCTACATCTACTCCCAAACCTGACGTTGCATTTGCTTGGGGGTCAGCGTCTATTAATAAAACTTTCTTCTCTAAAACGCCCAAAGAAGCAGCTAGATTTACAGAAGTTGTAGTTTTACCAACGCCGCCTTTTTGATTAGCAATAGCAATAATTTTACCCATTAAAAATGTAATTTTCTAAGACGTAAATGTACAATTATTTATGTCTTATTGAAATGAAAGATGTTAACAATTCTATTTAAGTTTATGTTATATATACCAGTTAGTTAGGTTTTTAATCTTTAATTTATTAAAAGCTAAGTATTAACTTTTTAATTTGTAATTCTTACAAATGTTAATTGTCTTTTTCATGTATATTTTTTAACACATCTTGTAATAATTTCCAAAATTTTTGAGTTGATGAAATCTGTGCTTTCTCGTCAGGAGAATGAGCGCCTTTTATATTAGGACCAAAAGAAATCATTTCCATTTTTGGATAATGTTTACCTAATATTCCACATTCTAAACCAGCATGACAAGCAGCTACTTTAGGTTCTGAATTGAACAATTTTTTATAGGATGAAACTAATGTTTTTAAAATTGATGCATTTAAGTTAGGTAACCAACCAGGGTATTCTCCTGAAAAAGTTACAGAAAAACCACCTAATTCAAAACAAGATTTTAATGAGTTAGCTAAATCCCATTTGTTGGTTTCAGAAGATGAACGTGTTAAACAACCAATTTTAATTTCACCATTTTTAACAATAATCCTTGCAATATTGTTTGAGGTTTCAACTAAACCTTCAACATCAGGGATCATTCTATATACACCGTTTAAAGCTGCATAAATTGTTTTTAGTAATAGTCGTTGTTCTTCTTTAGAAAGAATTGTTAATGGTAAATCAACTTGTTTAAAATCAATAGCTAAATTTGGTTCTATATAAGAAAATTCACTTTTAATTATTTGAGTTAATTCTTTGATATTGGATTTAAATTCTTCTTTATTTTTAGCATTAATTACAATTAAAGCAAAGCTTTCTCTTGGTATTGCATTTCGTAAACTTCCTCCATTTATTTCTGCTATGTTAATGTCAATAATTTCATTAAGTCTAAATAGAATTCTATTCATTATTTTGTTAGCATTACCAAAACCTCTATGAATATCCATTCCTGAGTGACCTCCTTGTAATCCTTTTATTGAAATTTCAAAAGCGATATTATTTTCATCTACTTTTTTTTCTGAATAAGTTTTAGTTGCAGTAATATCTACACCTCCAGCACAACCAATGCCAATTTCATCATCTTCTTCTGTGTCTAGATTTAAAAGAATATCACCTTTTAAAATATTAGGTTCTAATCCCATAGCACCTGTCATACCAGTTTCTTCATCTATAGTAAACAAGGCTTCAATGGCAGGGTGTGCAATATCTTTTGATGATAAAACAGCCATAATTGCAGCAACTCCTAAGCCATTATCTGCACCAAGTGTTGTTCCTTTGGCTTTCACCCAATCTCCATCTACAAACATTTCTATTCCTTGTTTTTCAAAGTCGAAAATGGTATCTGCATTTTTTTGATGAACCATATCTAAATGAGCTTGTAGTATAATATCTTTTTTATGCTCCATTCCAGATGTTGCAGGCTTTTTTATGATAACATTGCCTACTTTATCAACTTTGGTTTCTAAGTTTAGTTTTTTGCCAAAATCTTCCATAAATTGAATAACTCTTACTTCTTTTTTAGAAGGTCTTGGTACAGCATTTAAATCTGCAAAATGATTCCAAACAATTTTAGGCTCAATGTTTCTTATATCGTTATTCATGGTTTTAGTTAGTTTTTTATAGTTCAAAAATACTTTATTTTATAAGCAAAAAAAAGCCTCACAATTTTATGAGGCTTCTGAAGTTATTTTGTTTTAATTGTATTCAAGAATAACATCTTGGGTTTCTTTTCGTACTTTTTTTAGGTCTTTCATAAAATCATCTTCAGCTCTGTAGCCAACAGGTAGCACTAACACTGATCTTAAATTTTGTTTGTCTAATTCTAAAACTTCATCATATTTTTCAGGATTAAAACCTTCCATTGGACAAGCGTCAATTTTTTCTAAAGCACAAACAGTTAGTAAATTACCTAGAGCTAAATAAGCTTGATTTTTATTCCATAAAAACAATTCCTCTTGAGATTTTTGTGCAATTTCATTTGTTAAAAATTCTTTAAACGGATTAATAACTTCATCTGGAGTTTGTCTAATATTTTTAACTAAGCTAAAATATTTAGCAACTTCTTCTTTTGTAAAACTTTTAGGTACACAAACAACTAAAACATGCGAAGCATCTAATACTTGTCTTTGATTCCAAGTATGTGGAACAAGAGTGTTTTGTAATTCTTTATTTTTTATAATCAACAACTTTACAGGTTGTAAACCGTAAGAAGTTGCTGTTAAATTAAAGGCTTCTTTTAAAGTATTTATTTGAGTTTGTGTAAGTTCTTTTTTATTGTCGAATTTCTTTACTGCATAACGCCATTTTAGGCTTTCTAATGTATTCATCGTTCATAATTTTTGACAAAAATAAACTATAAAAACTCACCTTATTTTAGATTTGATAACTAAAATTGATGCCTATATAAATTTTTGTAAATTGCTTAAAAAACTATGAAAGAAGAATTTTTATACTACATATGGCAGTATAAACTGTTTACTTCATTAACTCTTTTTACTCATGATAATTTAAAGGTTGAGATTAAAAATTGTGGAAAAAGAAACAATAATTCTGGTCCAGATTTTTTAAATGCTCAAGTTTTTATAGATCATCAATTATGGGTTGGTAATATAGAAATACATGTAAAGTCTTCAGATTGGTATGCGCATCAACATGAAAATGATGAAAACTTTGATGCAGTAATTCTTCATGTTGTTTGGGATCATGATGTTGAGGTTTTTATGAAAAATAACAAACCTTTACCAACTTTAGTCTTAAAAGATTATGTGTCAAAACAATTGCTGAAGAATTACAAAGAGCTAATGTATAGTAATTTGAATTTTATACCCTGTGAAAATCAAATAAATATTGTAGATGAATTTGTGTTAAAAAATTGGTTAGAGCGTTTGTATTTTGAACGGCTAACGAATAAATCTGAACTAATACTTTCAATTTTAAAAGAAACTAATCAAGATTTTGAAGCAACACTTTTTCAGTTACTAGCTAGGAATTTTGGACTTAAAACAAATGGAGATGCTTTTTTAAAACTTGCAAAATCTATCGACTTTTCTATAATTCGTAAAGAGCAATTTGAGCTTATTAAAATAACTGCTTTACTTTTTGGACAAGCTGGTTTTTTAGATGAGGACATTGAGAACAGTTATTTTAAATTACTTAAAACTGAATATGATTATTTAAAACATAAATATTCTTTAACACAAATATCTAAAAGTAGTTTTCAGTTTTTTAGAATGCGACCAAATAATTTTCCAACAATAAGAATTGCTCAGTTTACATCATTACTACATCAACATAAAAATTTGTTTTCAAAAATTTTAGATTTAACATCATTAACAGAGTTTTATACATTGTTTAAGATAGATGTAGATGTTTTTTGGAAAACTCATTACACTTTTACTAGTGAAAGCAAAAAATCTGCTAAACAACTTACAAAGTCTTTTGTAGATTTATTATTAATCAATACTATAATTCCTTTAAAGTTTGTGTATTTAAAAAGTATTGGTAAAGATTTTGAAGATGATATACTTTTGTTAATCCAACAAATATCATCTGAAAAAAACAGTATAGTAGATGGTTTTAAAAACTTAAAAATATCATGTAATAATGCTATGGAAAGTCAAGCATTACTTACACTTAAAAATAACTATTGCACAAAGAAACGTTGTTTACATTGTGCAATAGGTAATAATCTAATAAAAGAATAATGTTATTTAGGATCTAAAATAGTTTTTATTTTAGCCAAACAATCTTTGTAATGATATCTGGTTATTCTATTAACCTTTCTGTTTTTTGCAATTGTTAATGCTAAATTTAAGACTTCAAGCTCTCCTCTTATTATAGAATTAATATCTGAATGTTTGGCACTTTTAGAATTTAATAAACTCCCTAATCTATCAATAAATGATTTTTGTAAATTACGTCTAAAAACATCTACATTTCTTGTATAATTTACCTCTGTAAAAATACCCGATCTTAAATCGCGAATCATATCTAATGCAGTGTAAGCATCTTCATTTAAAACTTCATTATCTATCATTCTTTCTATTCTATTTATATTAAGAATAGTGTAAAGTTGTCTGTTTTGTAATAACAACATTCTAGAGGTATATCCAGCTTCGTTAATATTAGCGAGTATGTCTTTTTTTACTAGCCAGTTCTGAGTTTTAAAAGCATTATCTTGAAGCCATTTCATTGACTCTTTTTGCATTTCTTTAGAAACAGGCTCATAAACATAGCCAGTTTGAGTAGGCTTTTTATTGAATTCATATACTCCACCAATATTACCAACAACATGACCTACATATCTACTCCAAACGCCAAGTAATTCTCCATAAAGTTCAGATAAATCATCGTAATTATTAGTTTTACTAGATGTCCATTTTGGTAAATTTTCTGCAACAATTTTTAGATTTTTGATACCATAAGTAGATGCTTTAACTTGTTCGTTTCCAATACCTTCTGTTTGTGCAGAAGGATCAAATCGTTGATCTCCAAATCTATAAATTGGGTTTCCAGCTTTTTCTGAAATCCATTGATCTAAAGTTTTTACTTCTTTTTCAGGTGTATTTGCATAAGGTATTAATCTATATCCCCAATTAATTGCATAATGATCATAAGGACCTAATTGACGTATAAAACGAATGTTTTTATCACCTGGTTGAGCTACATAATTGTATCGTGCATAATCCATAATAGTTGCTGCAATACCCATTTTTTGAGTAAAAGTTCCTGAACGTAAACTATCTACTGGATAAGCAAAACTTGCAGCCATGTTATGAGGTAACCCTAAAGCATGACCAACTTCATGTGCAATTACCATACGCATCATTTCACCTATTTCTTCCTCTGGTGTATCTAAAGTTCTTGCAGAAGGGTTTGCTGCACCTGTTTCTAATAAATATCTATTTCTATACGAACGTAAATGATTGTGATACCAAATAATATCACTTTCTAAAATTTCTCCTGTCCTTGGGTCTGAAACACTTGGTCCTGTTGCATTTCTAGTTGTACTAGCTACATATCTTATAGATGAATAACGAACATCTTCCATGCTAAAATCAGGATCTTCTTCTTTTGTTGGAGGGTATTTTGCCATAATAGCATTTTTAAACCCAGCTGTTTCAAAGACTTTTTGCCAATCATCTACACCTTGTTTTATGTATTTACGCAGTTTTTTTGGTGTTGCAGGGTCTAAATAATACACAATAGGTTTTTTAGGTTCAACAAGTTCGCCACGTTTATAAGCTTCCATGTTTTTTGGTTCTAATCGCCAACGTCTAATATATCTTTTAGCATCTGCTTTTAAAGCATCTGATCCATAATCTATATTCCCTATTGAAAAATAACCTACTCTTTTATCATAAATACGAGGCATCATTTTGTCTTCTGGTAACATAACCATAGATTGATTTACTCTAATTGTAATTGTGCTTGTTCTTGAATTGCTTGGAGGTGTATCTGCATCAAAAGTAAAATCTTGAACAACTTCAATGTTTTTTGGATAGCTTTTAATACTATTTATGAAACTACGAGTAGGATCTAATCTTCTTACTTTGTAACGACTTCTGTAAGAAGAAGGTAAAGCAGTTATAGCTTTTATATCTGAAGTAAAGAATTTGGTAACATCAACTAAAATAGCTGTAGAATCTGGATTTTGAGATTTTATATCAAATGCATAAATAATAGGTTCTAAATTATTTGCTTTAACAGATTTATAAATTGGAAGTGAATCATTAGCAATTGCATTGTAAGATTTTACTTTTAGTAAAATTTTATTTTGAAATTCTTCCCAAACTACAACTTGAGTATTTATTTTAGAACCTGCATTTACATAGCCACCACCTAAACCAGCTGGTAAGTCTTTTATTCTAGTAACTAATAACATGTCTTTTCCAAAAAGGGACTTTGGAATTTCGAATATAAATTTGTCTTTATTATTATGTACTTTAAATAAACCGTCATCAGTTTTTGTTTTTTTATTTACAAATGTATTATAAGAAGGTTCTTTGCTTTTTTGTGGTTTTGGGGTAGTTTGCTCGGTTTTTTTCTTTTTTGATTTTCTTCTTTGGGCATGTATTGATGTAGGAATTATAAATGCCGCTATTAATGATAATAATAGTATTTTTTTCATGAAAAAGTTTGATTAGAATTAGGCTTCTAAAATAATAAAAGTTGACTTATTATATGAAATTTAAGTTGTTAAAAGAAAAAAGCCTAATCAAAATTGATTAGGCTTTTTTCTTTTAATATAAGCTCTTAAACTTGTTTGGATTGTATTCATGCATCATTGCATAAATTTTCTCAAATATATCTTCTGTAGATGGTTTTGAGAAATAATCTCCATCAGTACCATATGCAGTTCTATGTGCTTTTGAACTTAATGTAGCTGGTTTGCTATCTAAATACACATAACCGTTTTGCTTTTCTAATATTTCTTGTAAAATGTATGCTGTAGCTCCACCAGGAACATCTTCATCAACCACTAATAATTTATTAGTTTTTGCTAAACTTTTTACACAGTCTTCATTTAAGTCAAATGGTAATAAACTTTGTGCATCTATAATTTCAACATCAATACCAACCTGTAATAATTCTTTAGCTGCTTCTTCAACTAAACGTAATGTTGAGCCATAAGAGACTACAGTTATATCTTTACCTTCTTTAATAGTTTCTACAACACCAATTTGTGTTTTAAATTCTCCTAAATTAGTTGGTAATTCTTCTTTTAAGCGATAACCATTTAAACATTCAACAACTAAGGCAGGATCATCTCCTTCTAATAGTGTATTGTAAAAACCTGCAGCTTTAGTCATATTTCTTGGCACTAAAACATGCATTCCTCTTACGTTGTTTATAATACCACCCATTGGTGAACCGGCATGCCATATTCCTTCTAATCTATGACCACGTGTTCTTATGATTATTGGTGCTTTTTGTTTACCAAAAGTTCTGTAACGCAAAGTCGCAATATCATCACTCATTATTTGTAATGCATATAATAAGTAATCTAGATATTGAATTTCTGCAATTGGACGTAAACCTCTCATTGCCATACCAATTCCTTGTCCAATAATAGTAGCTTCTCTAATACCAGTATCAGAAACTCTAATTTCACCAAATTTTTCTTGTAATCCTTCTAAACCTTGATTTACATCACCAATATAACCTGCATCTTCTCCAAAGATTACAACTTCTTCATGTTTTTTTAAAATGGCTTCAAAATTGTCTCTTATAACAATTCTAGCATCAACTAGATTCTTTTTGTCTGCATAAATGGGTTTAGTTTCTTTTACTTGTAAAGGACTAAATTTAGTATCACTTAATAAGTGAGTAGAATATTTTTCAAAACCTTGATCTATTGCATTAGAGATGAAATTCTGAAGTTCTGTTTTTTCAGTAAAATCTTCATCCCTTAAGTATCTTAAGCATTTTCTAGCAATAGAAATAACATCTTTTCTTGTTGGATCTGTTATAGCAAGTAAATCGTTTTTATATTTAGTTAAAAAAGTTCCATTTTTACTTTTAGCAACAACTTTTTCTATGATGTTAACACAGGTAGTTAATTCAGATTTTATTTCATTTAAATAAGCATTCCATGCATTTCTTTTTGAAGTAGATACTTCTTTTTTTGCTTCTTTTTCAATTTGAATTAATTCTTCTTCAGATTCTACAAAACGTAACGTTTCACCAGATTCAGTCTCAAGTTCGAAATCTAAAATCCACTCACGCATTTTTACAATACAATCGTGCTCTCTTTCCCATTGTAATCTTTCTTTAGATTTGTATCTTTCATGGGAACCAGATGTTGAGTGACCTTGAGGTTGTGTTAATTCTTTAACGTGTATTAATACTGGTACATGTTGCTCTCTTGCTATTTTAGATGCTTTTTGATAAACATCCATAAGTTGTACATAATCCCAACCATTAACTACAAAAATTTCATAACCATCCTTTTCATTTTCTCTTTGAAAACCTTTTAAAATTTCAGATATACTTTCTTTTGTAGTTTGATATTTGGCATGAACAGAAATCCCATAATCATCATCCCAAACATTCATTATCATAGGAACTTGTAAAACTCCTGCAGCATTTATGGTTTCAAAAAATAAACCTTCACTTGTACTTGCGTTACCAATTGTTCCCCAAGCAACTTCACTACCATTATTGGTAAAGTTGGTTTTATTATTAACTCCTTTGTGATTTCTATAAACTTTAGAAGCTTGAGCTAGACCTAGTAAACGTGGCATTTGACCAGCAGTTGGTGAAATGTCTGAACTAGTATTGTATTGTTGCATTAAATTTTTCCAGGTACCATCTTCATTTAAACTATGTGTAGCAAAATGACCTCCCATTTGTCTTCCTGCAGACATTGGATCTGCCTCAATATCTGGATGAGCATATAAACCAGCAAAAAACTGTTGTGCATCTAAAGCACCTATAGCCATCATAAAAGTTTGGTCTCTATAATAACCAGATCTAAAATCTCCTTTTTGAAAAGCTTTGGCCATAGCTAGTTGAGGTACTTCCTTACCATCGCCAAAAATCCCGAATTTAGCTTTACCAGTTAATACCTCTCTTCTACCTAATAAACTACACTCACGACTAATGTTTGCGATTCTATAATCTTTTAGGACTTCTTTTTTAAAATCCTCAAAACTTATTTCTTTTGCATTAATAGTTGCTGTATTTGTGCTCATATTTTAGAAGATTTAATTTTTTGTAAAGATAGTTTTTTTAATTGATATTTAAAAATATTTGAAAATATTAAGAATATGTTAATAAAATAGATTTTTATTGCAGTTTTGTTGATAATTATACAAAATATTGAAATTTGTTTAATCTATAAAAACCCACGTCTTATAAAGTTGAATATTGCATCTAGGTTTCCAGTTAAGGTAAATCTAATACGTTGTCCATAGTTTGGTTGACCAACTTCCCAGCCATTATTTGAATAAAGTGGAAAATATAGTTCTAAAATTCTATGTACAAAGTTAAAGCGAATACCGCTGTTATATGCAAAGTATACATTACTATTTCTATTTTTAAGAAAGGCTACATCATTGTAAACTTCAATCCATCTCCATAAACCTATGCTAGAATTAAATGATACCATCCATTGATTTGCAAACCTAACAGGTAAAACAGATTTAAAACCTCCTTCTGCAATTATAAATTGTTGACTAAAAATACCTGAGGCTTCAGAACGTCCAAAATAATTAAGTTCAAATAAATAATCATTGGCTCTGTCTAAACCAAAACTAAAATAATTACCAGTTGTATTATTGTTAAAGAATCCACCTGCGTAAAACCTAAAATCTAATTGGCGATTTTTACTTGTAAGCGCTCTAAACCTAACATCTACAAAAGCTTTTGAGAAATTTTTAGCGAATTCAGTTCCTAAACTGTAACCAAATTCATTAATCATGTCTAGTTTGTTATTTACATAGCTTAAGCTAAAAACACTATACTTGTCTTGTTCTGTTTGTGTTTGATTAGGTGCAACTTCTTTATTGATGTGAACTAATTTTGCACGTATTGCTTCAAGTCCAGCATCTCTTAAAGATTTACGTTTAAAAATTAAGTTTACATAGGGTACAAATGAAGTGTAGGTTAGAGATGGCGCATAATCTAAATTGACTCCTTGTACACCATATCCAATTCTATAAATATTGGTTTCCTCAAAAAACTGATTATAGAGAATATTAAAACTTCCTGCTAGAGTTTTACTTTTTGTTCCATATGATGGTGAAAGTGTAAATTCTAGGTTTCTCTTTATTAAGGGTTTGTTGTGTATAGAAACTCCAAGAGTTAATCCGTTGTAAAAATTATACCTAACATTGGGTAAGTAAAAGAGTTGATTGTAATAAGGGTCTGAAACATCTTTTATTAAAGAAAATTTTAACGGCTTATTAAAAATCTTTTTCTCTAATGATTTCCAATTATCTAATGTGTTATGTTCTGGGTATAGGTTTTCGTAATTTAAAGCTAGTCTATTGAAGTCGCCCTTTGCAATATTTATAGTTTTAGTACTGTCAACATCAGTAACCCATTTTTTAAACTGAATTTTTTTGTCTTTTAAACCGTAAAGTAATACTGGAGTTGTAATGTTTCTTTTGTTTTTTAAAGTAACTTTAAAACTGTCTTTTTCAGTAATTACATCATCAATAGTGTAATCAATTTTTTTACTGGTGTTCAAAAAATCATTAAAAAACCATTCTATATCCTTGTCAGTTTTTTGGGTAAGAATTTTTCTAAAAACATCGCTAGAAGATGAACCGTTTTTTTGATTTAAATAAAATTCTCTTATAGCATCATTAAATGGAGTTGTGCCTATAAAACCTTTTAAGTATCTAAAACCTAAACCAGCTTTATATCTACTGGTAATTTTTCTGTTAAAATTCGATAAAGAGTCTGCAGAAGTTTCTAAAGATTGATCGTAAAATCTTCTAGAATTAAACTGATATAATAAGTGATGTTTGTCGTTAATATTCAATTTTGCAAGATTAAAACTTCTTAATAACCAGTAATTTGAAAAACGACCTAAAAGTTTTTTGTTAGGGTAGTAGGTGTTAATATATTCAATTAGTAAATAATTTTCTAAGCCATATATAAACCAATAATCTTTTCTTAAATTAAAATTTGTTGTGTTTGCTATGTATTTACTTACAATGGTTTTAAACATTTCTAAGTCCCAAATTAGTTCATCTTCAAACGGACGTACAATTTTTGGGATATTTGATGCTCCAATTATTGAGTTTTTTACTCTACTAACATTGTCTACAAACATTTCTTTGTGTGGGTAATCTCCTAAATATTTTTTAATAAAATTTAGGCCTCTATTTAAATTTTTATATGCAATAGAATCTGTTAAATTACCTTGAGGAATGTCTGTTTTTATATTTATACTTTTTGTTTTATAAATTTTGAATTTGTCTTTTAAACTAATAGATAGAATTACATCTGTTTTATTCTTAGCTACTAAATAGTAGTTTGTAAATTGTTTTTTATCTGAAGTATATTTATATAAATTACTTTCTAAAACATAGGGTTTTGGGATGTCTATACTTATGGTGAAATCAGTGTTATCTTCATATAGATCATCAATATTTAGATTACTCATTAATTGCCAACTGTTTTTATAAACAGCAGGAGTTAAATACCAAAATCTTAAAAAATATCCGTCTAAAGTTTTACCATAATTGGTGAATTTAGCATCAGGAATTTTTATTTGGTAGGTAGCATTTATTTTTACACTATCATTAGGTTTTAAATTGTTGTTTAATTTTATTTCAATAATATCTGCCTGATTTTTTACCTCTTTAAAATTGTTGACATTATTGTTTATTGCTAGGTTTTTTATAATGGTAAAACCTCTTTCAGAAGGTTCAGCAAAATATAAATCTTTTCTAAAATCTTTAACGAACCTTTTAGATAGTGGAGTTTTTCTATCTCTAAAACTATTAGGCCAATTGTGTAGGTATATTTTAGTTAGTAAACTATCGCTTTGATTATGAAATATTATTTCTTGTTGTATAGTTAATACATGTTTGTCGGTATCTAATTTTGCCTTAATATCATTTGTGTTTTTTTGACAGAAAACCTGACAAGAAAACAAAAAACAAATTATGCTTATGTTTAGATAACTTTTAATGATATAAGAATTTTAAGGGTTTAAAACTATCTACTTTTAATATATATAATCCTTTTTTTAAAGTGCTTAAGTTAACAACATTTTGTTGAGAGTTCTTATTATTTTTATGATACACTAACTGCCCAAGTGTATTGTAAATATTTATAGTGTTAACACTATTACCTAAGTTTAATGTATTATTTTTTAATGTATATTTTAATTTTGATGTGTTAAAGCTTGTTGTGTTTAAGACACTTTGAACATTTTCAATTTCTAAAACAACAGGTAAATGATCGCTAAAATTATATAATGCATCTCTTAGGTTTTGAGGATAAGTACCAGAACAATCAGAATTACTTACAAAAGAATTGTAGCAATTACCATTATTACCAATTGTTTTGTAGGAACTATTTAAGTAGTACAACTCAGAACTTGTGGAAAAGTTCTTAGAAAGCATAATAAAGTCAAATCTATCATCCATTCCACCACCTGCACCATTACTGGTAGAGGTTCTAGTTGATTGAGAATGAACATCGGCAAACGTACTGTTATTCCAAAAGTAGGTATTGTCGTAATCTGCATCAAAATAATCTTTTCCATCATTTGGAAAATCTGGGCATAAACGATTAATAGGATCTATAATTTGAATGTAATTAGAAGTATCTATCAATTTTTTAAAACCTTCTTCATTACTGGTATAAAAGTTAAAATCTCCTGCAAAAACTACATATGCATCTTGGGGCAATCTATCTAATTGCCTTACAAATAACTCAATAGATTCTTCTCTTTTATTTCTGTTTTCTATACCCCTTGATGCTTTTAAATGTGTTACAAACACTTCAATTCTAATTTGGTTCTGAGTATTTGTTCTAAATGTATAATGATTGATATCTCTAACTCCTGTTGGTATTACTTCATTAAACTCTAAAGTAAGTTTGTTTTTGTTGAAGTACACCATCTGTAATAAATCTGTAGCAGGTGATTGACTAATTTTAAATTCTGCTTTTTCAAAATTAGGATTAGAAGTAACAACTGCATTATTAAATAAATAATTTGAAGCAGTTTCATTTTTTAGTTCACAAACCATAAACAAATCTGGTTGAACGTAATTTAAAACAGTTTTTAAATGAGGGGTTCTATTTTGACTTTCTATATCTGAATTGTAGTTTAAAGTGTTGTAAAACATAGTTTTAATTCGAGTTTGCCCTTGCAAACAAGAAACCACAAATAATAAAAGAAATAGAACATTTCTTTTTTGAAACATTCTTAAAAATTAGGTTTTAACTTATACTTCGCATAGAATTTATTAAAGTGATCTACAGCTTCATCAGCAGTGTCTACAACTCTAAATAAATTCAAATCTTCTTCACTAATATTACCTTCTTCAATTAATGTATTTTTTATCCAATCTAATAAACCAGACCAAAACTTTGTACCTACTAAAACAATTGGAAAGCGGCCTATTTTTTTTGTTTGAATAAGTGTCATTGCTTCAAATAACTCATCCATAGTTCCAAAACCTCCAGGCATTACAATAAATCCTTGAGAATATTTTACAAACATAACTTTACGTACAAAGAAGTAATCGAAATCTAAACTTTTACCTTGATCTATCCAAGGATTATCATGTTGTTCAAAAGGTAACTCAATATTTAATCCTACAGAAATACCTTTTCCTCTGTTTGCTCCTTTGTTACCAGCTTCCATAATTCCTGGTCCACCACCAGTTATAATGCCAAAACCACTTTGTGTTAATTTATAAGCTATTTCTTCTGCAAGAATATAATATTTATCCTCTGGTTTTGTTCTTGCAGAACCAAATATAGAAACACAAGGGCCAATTTTACTTAACCTTTCATAGCCTTCAACAAATTCAGCCATAATTTTAAAAATAGCCCAAGAATCATTGGTTTTTATCTCATTCCAAGTTTTTTGTTGAAGTTTTTCTCTAATTTTTCTATCGTCTTGTGTCATAATTAACTTTAATTTAAAAGTTTACTTGCTAATTTAACTGTTTTTTTAAAAACTTAGCTGTATAACTTTTTTTGTGATTAGCTACTTCTTCAGGAGTACCTGAAACTATAACTTGGCCTCCTTTTTTTCCACCTTCCATACCTATGTCAATAATATAATCTGTTAATTTAATAACATCTAAGTTATGTTCAATAATAAGTACAGTGTTACCTTTATTTGCAAGTTTGTTTAAGACTTCCATTAACACACGAATATCTTCAAAATGGAGTCCTGTTGTTGGTTCATCAAGAATATAAAAAGTGTTTCCTGTATCTCTTTTAGAGAGTTCTGAAGCTAATTTAATACGCTGTGCTTCTCCACCAGAAAGAGTTGTTGATTGCTGACCTAGTGTTATATAGCCTAAACCTACGTCTTTAATAGTTTTTAGTTTTCTATGTATTTTAGGAATATGTTTAAAGAATTCAGTTGCATCTTCTATAGTCATTTCTAAAACATCTGCAATCGATTTTCCTTTGTATCTAATTTCTAAAGTTTCTCTGTTAAATCGTTTTCCTTGACACGTTTCACATTCTACATGCACATCTGGTAAAAAATTCATCTCAATAACTCTAACACCACCTCCTTGACAGGTTTCACAGCGACCACCTTTTACATTAAATGAAAAACGACCAGGTTTATAACCTCTAATTGATGCTTCTGGAGTTTTAGCAAATAAGCTTCTAATTTCATCAAAAGTTTTGGTGTAAGTTGCTGGGTTTGAACGTGGAGTTCTACCAATTGGAGATTGATCTATATCTATAACTTTGTCAATATGTTCTAAGCCTTCAATCTTTTTAAAAGGCATAGGTTTTTTAACACCTCTGTAGATATGCGCATTAAGAATTGGGTAAAGCGTTTCGTTGATTAAAGTAGATTTTCCACTTCCTGAAACACCTGTAACACAAATCATTTTACCTAAAGGGAACTCTACAGTAACATTTTTTAAGTTATTTCCAGAAGCCCCTTTTAAAACTATTTTTTTACCATTACCTTTTCTTCTTTTTTTAGGAATAGCAATTTCTTTGGTTCCTTTTAAATAATCTGAAGTTAATGTCTTATGATTTAGTAGTTCTTTATAAGAACCTTCACTTACAATTTTACCACCATGTCTACCTGCACCAGGACCAATATCTAAAACAAAATCAGCATTTTTAATCATGTCTTCATCATGTTCAACTACTAGAACAGAATTACCAACATCTCTAAGTTTTATAAGTGAATCAATTAATTTTTGATTATCTCTTTGATGAAGTCCAATACTTGGTTCGTCTAATATATAAAGTACACCAACAAGTTGAGAGCCAATTTGAGTTGCCAAACGAATTCTTTGAGCTTCGCCACCAGAAAGAGATTTTGAAGTTCTATCTAAGGTTAAATAGTCTAAGCCAACATCTAACAAAAACTGGATTCTAGTTTTAATTTCTTTTAAAATTTCAGAAGCTATTTTTTGTTGTTTTTCAGAAAGTTTTTCTTCTATATTTTTAAACCATAATGCAAGTTCATTAATATCTAGTTTTGCTAAATCACTTATATTTTTATCTAAAATTTTAAAATGAAGCGCCTCTTTTTTTAAGCGTTTACCATCACATTCAGAACAGCTAACTTCGTCCATGAAATTTTTAGCCCATCTTTTAATTGAAGAGCTTTCAGCATCATTATATTGATTTTTTATAAAAGAAATTATACCCTCAAATTCTATCTTATAATTTCTTGTAATACCTACTGATTTTGAAGTTACTTCAAAAGATTCATTGCCGCCATTTAAAATCATATTTAGAGCATCTTTTGGAATGTCTTTAATAGGATCTGAAAGTTTAAAATTAAAACGTTGGGCAATGGTTTCTAGTTGTTTAAAAATCCAACTATTTTTTTGTTCGCCTAAAGGAATGATACCTCCCTTTTTTATAGATATTGTATCATCTGGAATTACTTTACTTAAGTTAATTTCATTGGTAATTCCTAGGCCATTACAAGTTATACAAGCACCTTTTGGTGAATTAAAAGAAAAAGTATTTGGTTCTGGATTTGGGTAAGCAATGCCTGTTGTAGGGCACATTAATTCTCGACTAAAATAACGTGGTTTTTCTTCATCTAAGCCAATAACCATCATTACATTACTGCCAGAATATAAGGCGGTTTTTATGCTTTCTTCTAATCTTTTTGTAGACGATTCATTTACAACTAACCTGTCTATAACTACTTCTATGTCATGCGTTTTATAACGGTCTAAACGCATTCCTTTTTCAATTTCTCTAATTTCACCATCAACTCTTACTCTAACAAACCCTTGTTTAGAAATTTGTTGAAAA
>JABXIJ010000042.1 GCA_013373105.1 Flavobacteriaceae bacterium
AAAATTCTTTTTGACATATTCAAAAATAAAGAAACGGTTACACTTTATAAAAGTATAACCGTTTTATTGTTTTAGTAGATAACTCATTGGAAATATCGAACATCAGTATTACACCAAGAGTATAATTCCCCCCAATATTAGGACAGAGAGTTAAGTTTAATATTCAACAGCCTGACCATCAATTCCTATAGAATTATGCATTTGAATAATTTTCCATTGTCCATCTATTTTTTTTATAACACCGGAACTTCTTATATCATTGATGATCATTGTTTCCTCACCCATCTGAAATGATAAATCTAAAATTTCAGAAAATGAAACCATGTGTCCACCTGCACTGATAAAAATTGTTCGATTTCTTGTTTCAATTTTGGCGTTTTGGATAGCGAGTTGAGCATTAATAGAGGGTTCTAATTCTTCCCAATTTGTGTAATATTCTGCCTTATCCGTTCCAATTAAAATCCCTTTTTCATAAAATATAGTCTTGGCCTTTTCTAAGGAACTTTCTTCAAACCAATCCCATTGAGAATCTATGAATTTATTTGCCTCGACTTTTACTGAAATTAAATCAATATTGTTAGACTCGGATTTTTCATTAGAACATGAAAATGATATAAATAAAAGAAGTAAAAAAGCGATTTTTTTCATTTTGTTTGATTTATTGTTAATAATACCTCTAATATGAAGAGAATGGGGTAAAATAATTTTTTTTTTATACATACTCAATTATAGAACTTAAATTAATAATATTTAGAGGCTAACTTAAAGGTGAAAATTGAAACATTTCATTTGAGATTCCATTAAGTTTAATTACTTCATCTCTTTCAGGAGTAGATAATAATTCTTTCAACTTACTCATGTCCACATCAAACATTAGAACAATGAAATTATGTTCATCTATTTTACTAATTGTAGTTTTCGATTCGTCACAACATTGAGCTCTTGTTTCTGAGAGTTTCATAAAGTCTTTATGCACTGCAGCATAACTTGAAGTACATTTTCCTTTTATTACTAAGTTCATTTCTATTTAATTATTCCATTGCCGCAATAACTGGTGCCCCTAAAAGTCCAGCAACACAGTAAGTGTTTGTTAAATCCACTAGCTCAGCAAACATTGCTTCACGTTGTTGACCTAAAGTCATATGTGCTTGTACACCTTCGGACCCACTGTATATTTCAGTTAAACCATAAAGAGTGTTTCCTGTTTCACCACTATTAGGATCGAAAGGATTGTTGAATTCTGGGGATTTAAATACAGAATAAGATAAGATAATTGGTTCTTGATCACCAGACAGGTGATGAGTCTCCCGCATAAACTGTTCATGTGTTGCTATAAACTGATCCATTCTTTCTGTGGCATCGTTTGGCACTACAAATGATACATGAAAACCAATGTTTCCTCTTTTAATACTCATAGTTTTAATTTTTTAGTTAGTAATTATTTAAATATCAATTAGATAGCCTACGACATAACTTGTCCTAGGAAAACATTTACACCTGGATTTATAGGATTACCACTAATTCTACGAAAGGCAACTACCTGTCCTGTGTGATAAATTATATCCGAGAATGGTCCATTGATAAGATTCCAAAAGGGGGTGACAACTTCCTCACCATTCATATTTAATCGCACACTCACTTTTGAGAGATCAGAGTTTTCCTTAAGGGCCTTAAAGATTGCATCCAAATTGTTTAAAGTATTTTTGCGATAATCTTCAAATCCAGATTTCTGGTTTGAGAAATCATAAATTCTTCCTTCGAATGCATCTGAGATAGCATCGGTTAACATGGATATATGTTCAATGTTTTCATAGCTGGACCTCCCATCTTCACAAGGCTTATAATCCAAATCAATTTGTCGAAGGCCTTCGGTTGCCCAATAAAATCTAAAACCTATGCCTTCAATCATTCGAGATAATACGGTAGTAGAGGTAAACGAATCGGAGTAGGGTCCAATACTTGAAAAGGGTAAATTATTCATGATAAAGTGATTAGTTAAAAGTTGTATTCAAATTTAACATTTATTATTTAAATATGCAATATAATTATCCTTAACATTCCTTCTTACCATAATTGATTTATTAAAATTCTATTTAATAAGTAGTGGAAATTAGAAAGTCAAATTGAATCTGCGCAGTATTAGAATAGCTTATTCATTGATTTTCGGTCAGTAATTTTTCCAATTTAACCCGGTATTTTTTTCTATAATTTTCTGAATGTTTGGGGGGCTCCAATTGCTTTATCTCACTCAGCATTTCTTCAGATAAAGTATGAAAGTCAACCTTTATATGCTTTTGGGTCCAATTCATCATTTCAGCTAAAATAGGGTACAGGTCAATGCCCTTCTCAGTAAGATAGTAGTGTTTTATTTTGGAATCTTGCTTGTCTGCAATAACATTCAGAATACCATATGATTGAAGCTTTTTAAGTCGATCAACAAGTAAATTTGATGCTATTTTCTCAGGAGATTTCAGAAACTGAGAATAGGTATTTGCTCCCATAAAAATGTCTCGGATAATCAATAATGACCATTTATCTCCAACGAGATCTAAAAAAATATTTAAAGGGCAGTTTGATCTTAATTTCATAGATAATTCTAATAGATGTCTTTTAAAATAACCTTGAATAACATAGAAGAAATTGTTCAAAGGTATTTCTAATAGCGTAAAAGAAATTTTGCAACATAAACCTCTTTTGTTATGTTACAAATTTAAATATTACTTATGATTCCCATAATATATAGGATGAATTAAAGTAAAACAATTAAATGTATCATTCCTTAGTTCAATCGATGTAAACAAAAAACCGCTACACAATAACACTATAACGGTTTTATCATTATAAGTTGCTCCCCCTATTATTCAAAGTTGCAGCACGACTTAGTTTATTTATGACTTAAGTTTTACTTACCATTCTGAATAGGGTCAGTATTTGGCATTAGTTTGTTAAGGATGAAATAAACGGGGCAGAACTTTGTTATTGGACTGATGAGCTGAAGCCCACCAACAGCTACCGCTATCCATAAAAAATCCATATTAGTAGTATAGAATGTTAACCCAACGCTTACTAAATAGAGTACCCCCACCATAGCATCATGAGCTCTTACTTTAAAAATATTTTTTTCCATTTTTTATGATTTTTGTAAAAGTAAGATTTTTTATTGAAAAATGAAAGGTTAAACCTGTAGTGATTCAAATAGTTTGTCCTTCAAATACTACTATCTCTCCTTTTAAAAACTCAATAGGTCCTAATCCATAGGTTTCTTTGTAATTTAATGAATCTGTTGCAATCTTACCTTTTAAATCTCCTTTCCACATCACATCTCTCATTTCACCAACAACCTTGATAGAAGAAGTGTTTATCGATTTGGTACACGATGCAAACAGAAGCGCAGAAAAGATGTAAATAATATTTTTTAACATGCTGTA
>JABXIJ010000009.1 GCA_013373105.1 Flavobacteriaceae bacterium
ATATAAAAAGACTTCATTTAGTTTTTCTCTTATTACCTTTCTTTTCAGTAAAGCTTTCTCTTTTTGCTCAGAAAATCAATCAATTTGATGCCAATAATAAGAGAACAGGAGTTTGGAAAAAATATTATCCGAATAAACAATTACGTTATACAGGTGAATTTAAAAACGGAAAAGAAGTTGGCGTCTTTAAATTTTACAGAGAATCTTATCCAAAATTTCCATCAATTATAAAACGTTATAATCAACAAAACGATTCAATAAAAGTTGAATTTTATTCAACAAATGGTAAGTTACAGACAAAAGGTGTTTTTATTGGTAAAACTAGAGTAGGTAAATGGTTTTATTATTTTAAAAATGGTAAAATTATGTCTGAAGAAAATTATAAAGATGGTAAATTACATGGTGAGTTAATTAATTTATATCCAAATGGAAAAATTACAGAAATAACCGAATATAAAAATGGTATAAAAGAAGGTATATCTAGAAAATATTCAAGCGATGGAATTTTAATAGAAGAAATTACTTACAAGAATAACAAACCAAATGGCCTTTCTAAATTTTTTGAATTGAATGGAAACTTAAAAGAAAGAGGCGTTTATAAAGATGGGAAAAGGGTAGGTAAGTGGGAGTTCTTTTTAGATGGTGAAGTTGCCGATAAAAAAGAGTTAGAAAAGAAAAAAAAATATACAAAAAAGAAAAACTAATAGCTTAAGCTTAGAATATAGAATAACTAAACTAAAGTAAATAATTGTTGTAAATTTGCATGCTGAAAAAATCATAGAATGAAACGTGTAGTTGTTGGACTTTCTGGTGGAGTAGATTCTAGTGTTACAGCCTATTTACTTAAAGAACAAGGTTATGAAGTTATAGGATTGTTTATGAAAAATTGGCATGATGATTCTGTAACAATTTCTAATGAGTGTCCTTGGTTAGAAGATAGTAATGATGCTATGATTGTTGCTCAAAAATTAGGGATTCCTTTTCAAGTAGTAGATTTAAGTGAGCAATACAAAGAACGTATTGTAGATTATATGTTTGATGAGTATGAAAAGGGTAGAACTCCAAATCCTGATGTACTTTGTAATCGAGAAATAAAGTTTGATGTCTTTATGGATATTGCTTTAAAACTAGGTGCGGATTATGTTGCTACTGGTCATTATTGTAGAAAAGCAGAAGAGGAGATTAATGGAGAAATGGTGTATAAATTATTGGCAGGTAAAGACAATAATAAAGATCAATCTTATTTTTTATGTCAATTGTCTCAAGAGCAATTATCAAAAGCTTTATTTCCTATTGGAGAGCTTACAAAACCTGAAGTTAGAGAAATTGCAAAAAAAGCTGATTTAATAACTGCAGAAAAGAAAGATTCTCAAGGTTTATGTTTTATTGGTAAAGTGCGTTTACCAGAATTCTTACAACAAAAATTGCAACCTAAAGAGGGAGAAATTATCCAAATTTCAAAAGACTTTTCTCAATATGTACAAGAGATTCCAGAATTCAAAACAAAAGAAGATTCGTTAGCTTATTTCTCAACTAAGTATACTTATCAAAAAGATGATGGTAAAGTTGTAGGTAAACATCAAGGAGCACATTATTTTACTAAAGGCCAACGAAAAGGTTTGGCAGTTGGTGGAACCAAAGAACCTTTATTTGTAATTGAAACAGATGTAGATACCAATATAATTTACACAGGTGAGGGGAAAAATCATCCAGGTTTATATAGAAATGTATTGTTTGTTTCAAATGAAGAAATTCACTGGATTCGTGAAGATTTAGCTTTAACATCTGGAGAATCAATGAATGTAGAAGCAAGAATTCGTTATCGTCAAGCTTTAGAAAAAGCTACACTACACAAAGTTGAAACTGGACTTTATGTGGAGTTTTTAAACCAACAATCTGCTATACAAGAAGGGCAATTTGTGGCTTGGTATAAAAATGATGAACTTTTAGGTTCGGGCGTTATTTCGTAGTTTCGCTATATGCAAAACAAAATCACAAAATTATTTAATATAGAGTACCCTATAGTTCAAGGAGGAATGATTTGGGTTTCTGGTTGGAAATTAGCTTCAGCTGTATCAAATGCAGGAGGATTAGGTTTAATTGGTGCTGGATCTATGTATCCTGAAGTTTTACGTGAGCATATTCAAAAATGCAAAAAAGCCACCAATAAACCTTTTGGTGTAAATGTACCCATGTTATATCCTCAGATAGAGGAAATTATGAATACTATTATAGAAGAAGGTGTTAAAATTGTATTTACATCAGCAGGAAATCCAAAAACTTGGACTTCATTTTTAAAAGAAAAGGAAGTTACAGTAGTTCACGTTGTAAGCTCTGTAAAGTTTGCACAAAAAGCAGAGTTAGCAGGTGTAGATGCAATTGTATGCGAAGGTTTTGAAGCAGGTGGTCATAATGGTCGAGAAGAAACAACAACCTTTACTTTAATACCCATGGTTAAAGAAGCTGTTAAAATTCCAGTTATTGCTGCTGGTGGAATTGCAACAGGAAAAGGTATGCTTGCAGCTATGGTTTTAGGAGCAGATGCAGTACAAATTGGAAGTAGATTTGCAGCAACAGAAGAATCATCAGCTCATATTAACTTTAAAAAGACCATTGTTAATGTAAAAGATGGAGATACACATTTAACGTTAAAAGAACTAGCTCCAGTACGCTTGGTAAAGAATAAATTTTACTATGATGTATTAGAGTTATATCAAAAAAATCCAACCTTAGAAGATATTAAAACTTTATTGGGAAGAGCTAGGGCTAAAAGAGGAATGTTTGAAGGTGATTTAGAAGAAGGTGAATTAGAAATTGGTCAAATTGCAGGTTTAATTCATGAAATTAAACCAGCCAAACAAGTATTATTAGAAATAATAACTGAGTTTTCAGCAACTAAACAGCTAATATCCAAACTTTAAGGATTTATAAAAAAAAATCACATAAAATTAATTTAGTAACTTAAATGGTATTATCTTTGCAACGTTGTTAGGAATAAATTTAACAACATTAAAGTTTTATTATGAGTAAAGGTACAGTAAAATTCTTCAATGAGTCAAAAGGTTTTGGTTTTATCACTGAAGAAGGAAATGGCAAAGAACACTTTGTACATGTTTCTGGTTTAGTTGATGAAATTCGTCAGAATGATGAAGTAGAATTCGACTTAGTAGAAGGAAGAAAAGGTTTAAACGCAGTAAATGTTAAAGTTTTATAACATATAAAAATACATTACAATTTAAATTTTATCGAAAAAAGCCTATCAAAATTGATAGGCTTTTTTTTATGGACTAGTCTATTCTTATGAATTAACTTTTTTAAAGGCAAACTATATAACTTGCCTTATGATTATTGACATTATACATAAAACAAAAAATAGATAGTCTATAAATCTGTTAAAATTAAAATTTGTTTTCATTGTGGGGGATAAATTTAATATTAACACTTGCAATATATAGTGAATTAAAGTACCAAACAATTACCATTTACCATGAAATTTTTAACTCACGGTATATGGTGTTTATTGTCACTGTTTTCAGGTATGTTAAACTATATAAATAATTGAAAAACAAGAAAGTAAAATTTATTGTTTTATGTTTGAATTGTAGTAGAAATGTAAAGTTGTAAAAAAAAATTTCTAGTTTTTACTATTTAGAGCGTTTTTTTATTTCATCATAAATATTATTTGCCCATTCTATTCTATGATCACCAACTTCATTACCTGTTGTAATTCTTGATTGTTTTAACTTATTTTTTGATTCTGTAATAGTATTCCCTAAAAAACGTAAAAAAGCAAAAGATATCATGCCTGTTCTATGGATTCCTGCAGAACAATGTTTATAAATTCTACCTTGGTTTTTAAGTATTTCTTCCATTTTAATAAATAACTCATTTAGTTCATCTGCACTATCATGGTATCAGGATTGGCTATTTCCATAGAAAACTATAACCATTCCATAGAATTTTGTTTACATATTTTTTCAATAGTTTCAGCACCTTCTTTTTCAGAAAGTAAAGTAAGTATGTGTGTTGTGTTTTGTAATTTTAAATCTGAGCCTAACTTTTGACTTGGTCTATGACCTATGGAGATAAAGCCATTACTAAAACTAACCCAATTAAGAATTTCAAGTTGATTTAATTGTTTTTAAACTCCTTTTACCTTTCCAATAAAAGGACCAAGTGATTTTCTTAAAGAATCATCTTCGTTTACTTCTTTATTTATTTCTTCTAAAAGTACATTAGAGGTGCTAATTGATTGTTCTATACTTTTGGAATAAGGTTTACATAACCAATTTTCTATATCTGAAATTAAAATATTTTCTTCTTTCATTATTAGTATTATGAAGAGGTTTAATATAAATTATTAAATACTATTTAAAGCTTCAGCAATTATATTACATCCTTTAATTAAATCTTCATCATTAATTGTAAGAGGAGGAGTAATTCTTAATGCGCAACCCTCGAAGAGTAAGAAGAAGAGAATAAGTCCATTTTTTAAACATTTATGTACAACCTTGGCTGCTTTTTCAGGAGAACTTAAAATTGCAGCTAGCATCAATCCTTTTCCTCTAATTTCAATTATTTCATGATGTTTAAGATAGTTGCGTATAAGTTGTTCTTTTCGTAAACTTTCTTTTAATAAATTGTTTTTTATAATAACATTTAAGGTTGCATTTGCAGCAGCAGCTATTACTGGGTGTCCAGCAAAAGTAGATATATGACCAAGTTTAGGATTATCTTTTAACAAACTCATGTGATTTTTGTTAGCTAAAAATGCACCAATTGGCATTCCACCACCTAAACCTTTACCTGTAATAATAATATCTGGTATAACATTGTAATTTTCAAAACCCCAAAATTTTCCTGTTCTTCCAATTCCAGTTTGTATTTCATCTAAAATTAAGAGAGCACCAACTTTTAAACATCTTTCTTTTACTTTGGCTAAAAAGTTATTTTTAGGCTCAATAAACCCTGCACCACCTTGAATAGTTTCTAGAATAACAGCTGCAGTTTTTTCAGTGATTTTATTTAAGCAAAATTCACAGTTAAAAGAGATGTGTTTAGTACCTGGAATTAGTGGTCTAAATGCTCTATTTTGTTGTTCAGCACCAGAAACACTCATTGCTCCTTGAGTATTACCATGATATGCATTTTTAGCTGCAATAATTTCAAATCTATTGGTAATTCTTTTTGCTAGTTTTATTGCACCTTCAGTTGCTTCTGTACCTGAATTTGTAATATATACTGTGTTGATATTTTTTGGTGAATGTTTCACTAAAGTTTTACATAAGTCTACTTGTGGTTGTTGTATAAACTCACCATAAACCATCACATGTGTATACTTATCAACTTGATTTTTAATTGCATCTGAAACTTCTGGGTGATTATGCCCCAAACTGTTAGCAGAAACACCAGCTACAAAATCTAAATATTCTTTACCAGATGTATCGTAAATATAACTTCCTTTTGCATGTGAAATTTCTAAAGCTAAAGGAAAAGGAGAGGTTTGAGCTTGATATTTAAAAAAGTCAGACTTCAGCATCAGTTTTTTATTTGAGATATCTCTTTTTTTGGTTTTGTTTTTTTAGGTAAAATTGCAGGTGCTTTTTTTATTTTAGCTTTATTTATTGGTGTTCTATCTCTTTCACCATCTTTTATAAAAATATCCTCTTTTCTTTTGGGTTGTTCATTTTCTCGCCAAATAAAACCTTTTAATATTTTTTGATCTTCTGGAAACATAGATGGTGGATAGGTTTTACCATCTGATTGTGTTAAATACTTTATCGAAACAACTTCACCCTTTTCTAATGTAAATTCAATATTGCTTGAAATTTCTTTAGTAATGGTTTCTAATTCTTGTGTTTGTTCGTTTCTATTGTAATATATAGATTCTGCATTTCCTTTAACCAGAAGAAATTTTAGTTTGTTTTCATCAAATTTACCAAACATATTACGCCCTTTAATTTGATTGAAATTGTCTATAGATAAAGAGTCTTTAGATACAATAAATGCATTGTTATATACTTTTAAAGAATCTAACTTTTCAGTTTCTAAATTCGATTGTAGAAAGATAGAATCACCAGTAATCTGGTTTTCTTCTGACCACAATACAGGATTTCTATACATTTTTGTTAAACCTGTTTCTTCGTTGGTAAAAATAGAATCACACTTACCTTGTAAATCAGATTTAAAGATTTTTACATTATGATATGTTCTAATAATTCGCTTTTTAGATTTACCAGTAACTAATAAAGTGTCTCCATGTATAAACATAGAGTCTTTATCAACTATAGAAATTGCTACTGCTTTTTTTATGATAAATAAAGAATCTTTTTTCTCAAAAAGTTCAGCATAATTTCCTTTTGAAACAAAATTCTGAATTGTATCTATAATTTGAATATTGTTGGTAGCAGAGGCAAATCCTTTATTTTTATCATAATACAAACTATCTCCCTCAACAGTTCTTTCTTTTAAATAGAGTATTGCATTTTTAGTAAAGTGAGAAATATCTGTTTTTGTGTTATAAAAACCTTTTTCAGCATACAACTTATTTTGATTTTTTGTATTTGTAATTGTTGAAGGTCCATATAAATAAGCCAATCCAGAATTTGTATAATAATCTAAATGATTCGACTTAATAAAATGCTCTGGATTTTCTACTGTTACTCTAGTAGTCGCTGTAAATTTTTTATTAGTTAAATAATAGTTACCGTTTTTACTTTTTAAAGTATTGGTGTTATCTCTTATGGTTGCGTAACTTCTATAATATAGTTTTTGATTTATTCTATCAAATTGAAGGGTATCTGTAGTTAAGGTCATAGTTTTATCTCTTAATACTACATCTCCCCATGAAAGTGCTTGTTTAGTATTAGCATCATAATCTGCATATTTACTAGTTTGTGTAATTGTATCTCCTTGCTTTATAAGTACATTACCAATAGCTTTAAAAAAATTCTTCTTTTGATAGTATAAAGCTTGCTGACAAGTTAAATCTATACCTTCGTGTTTCATTTTAACATTACCTAATAAAATGGTAGCACCTGGAAATTTAACTTCATCTACCTCTTGTATTTCTGCTGTATACTCAATTTTTTTTCTTTCTTGCCCAAAAGAAATTACACTAAAACAAAAGATAAAAAGTATTATAATATATCTAAACAAATTCTATAAATTTTGAACAAAAATAACCAAAAGTATGACTTTCTTTAGTAAAGAATAGTTAATATTTATTCGTAATTTCAGATAAAAGAATTTCTTCTAATTTAAGTGCTTTAGGTAAAAGTATATTTTTTTCAATATGATTATGAAGTTGAATATCGAAGTAAAATTGTTTTAGTTTTGAGTGTAAATAATTAAATTTTTCTTCTTCAATTTTTGTTGATTGCATTTCTACTGTTAACTCTAATATTTCTCTTAAATCTATAGAAACTTGTTCGCGCTCAATATCTAATATGTGAAGTTGTTGTTTTAAATATGGCCTTTTTAAGTCGTTATTAATGTGCTTTTCTATAATAGCTTGTAACTTTTTTATGTAAGGAAAAATGATAATTTCCTCCCTTTTCATCTTTAGAGTAAGTTCATTTGAAAGAATATGAGTTAATTCACATTTTTTTAAAATTAACTTATCTTCTGAAAACTCTTTTTTTATTAGATTATCTACTATTTTTAGCAGTTTTAAATCGTGCTTTATCTTATCATGATGTACTTCTATAAGGAACGTAATTAGTAAATCTAAATCCCAAGAATTATAATCTCTTAAATAAAAATTATTTGGGTGAGTGTGCGAAAGTTCATTACAAATTTCACTAATATCTACATTAGTTTTTTTACAAACACTTTTTAATTTTTGGTCATCTTCGAAACCAAAACCAATTTTATATTTTTCAAATACTTTTGCTGTGTTTATGTTTTCTGTAACAATATCAGCAATTGTTTTGTTTTCATAGGAATTCATAACTTAGTTTTTAATGCTAAGTCAAAATTGTTCTATTTTATTGATACATAAAATGATATTTATCACTTTATATAACAAAGTAATAATTATTTGAAGTTTTAGAAATATAATTTAAGACTTAAGTAAAATTTATCTCATAATAGTTTGTTTTCTGTCTGGACCAACAGAAACTATTTTTACAGGAACACCTGTTTCTTTCTCAATAAATGAAATGTAGTCTAGTAAATTTTTTGGTAACTGATCTTCAGAAGTCATTTTAGTTAGGTCTTCATCCCATCCTTTTAATTCAGTATAATTTACAGAAACATTTTCTGATTCTATATTGTAGGGTAAGTGCTCTATTTTCTGACCTTTGTAGTTATAAGATGTACAAACTTTAATAGTTTTAAAACCTGATAAAACATCGCCTTTCATCATCATTAACTGAGTTACACCATTTACATCTACAGCATATTTTAATGCAACTAAATCTAGCCAACCACATCTTCTTGGTCTACCAGTTGTAGCACCAAATTCATGACCAACTCTTCCCATAGTTTCACCATCTTTATCAAATAATTCTGTAGGAAAAGGACCAGAACCAACTCTAGTGGTATAAGCTTTAAAAATACCAAAAACATCACCAATTCTATTTGGAGCAACTCCTAAACCTGTACAGGCACCAGCAGCAGTTGTGTTAGATGATGTAACAAAAGGATACGTACCAAAATCAATATCTAGTAACGAACCTTGTGCACCCTCTGCTAAAATTGATTTATTTTCTTTTATAGCTTTGTTTAAAAACTCTTCACTATCAATAAATTGAAGTGTTTTAAGTTTGTCTATTCCTTTGCAAAACTCAGATTCTAGTTCTTTTAAATCATACTGTATATCTACATCAAAGAACTCAATCATTTTAATATGTTTTGCTGTTAAAGCATCATATTTTTCTTTCCAATCATCTAACTCTAAATCTCCAATACGCATTCCATTTCTACCTGTTTTATCCATATAGGTTGGACCAATTCCTTTTAAAGTAGATCCAATTTTAGCTTTTCCCTTAGAGGTTTCAGAGGCAGCATCTAATAATCTGTGAGTTGGCAATATTAAATGAGCTTTTCTAGAAATTAGTAGTTTACTCGTGTAATCTATGTTGTGTTTATCTAAATTTTCTAATTCTTTCTTGAATATTACAGGATCTATTACAACACCATTACCAACTACATTTAGTGCTTTATCGTGAAAAATACCAGATGGAATTGTATGTAAAACATGTTTTTTTCCATCAAAAATTAATGTGTGACCTGCATTTGGTCCTCCTTGAAAACGTGCAATTATATCGTAGTTTCTGGTAAGTACATCAACGATTTTTCCCTTTCCTTCATCACCCCATTGCAATCCTAGTAATAAATCTACAGCCATTAGTTGTGTAAGTTTGTATAAAATTTAGTGTTAAGCTTTTTTCTTTTTTGTTCCGTAAAAATATAGTGAGTGGTTTTGAATATCGATATCAAAAATCTCTTCAATTGTTTTTTTAATTGTTTGAATTCTTGGATCACAAAACTCTTTTACTTCACCAGAGTCTGTAAATATTACATGATCGTGATTTTTGTCGAAGTAACTTTTTTCATAACGTGCCATAGATTGTCCATCAAATTGATGTTTTCTAACCAAATTACAGTCTAACAATAAATCTATGGTATTATATAAAGTTGCTCTACTTACTCTATAATTCTTGTTTTTCATTTTAATATAAAGTGATTCTATATCAAAATGCTCATCTGCATCGTAAATTTCTTGAAGAATAGCATAACGTTCAGGAGTTTTTCTATGCTTATTTTCTTCTAAATAAGAAGTGAAAACTTTTTTAACTATTTCTTGATGTTCAGCAGAATTACTCATCAGTATAATATTTACTAAAGGGCAAATTTACGTTTAATTATTGATAAAAAAACACTTTTCATAGAATGATATTTACATTCTATTAACACGATCAACTTTTCGTATTCCATCTACTTTTTTGATGTTATTGATTAGTTTTTCTAATTGCGAGCTATTCTTAACACTAAGTGATAATTTACCTTCAAATACTCCTTGATCTCCTGAAATATTGATACTGTTAATAAATACTCCCATATTATTTGAAACAATATTGGTAACATTATTTACGATACCTGTATTGTCTACACCACTAATTTTTAGAATTACTTTAAAGTCTTCTTTTGTAGAATCAATCCATTTTGCTTGTATAATTCTGTAAGCATAATTAGATTGAAGAGAAATGGCATTTGGGCAATTGTTTTTATGAACTTTAATTCCATCGTTAATTGTTAAAAAACCAAATACTTTATCGCCAGGAATTGGATTGCAACATTTAGAAAGTTTATAGTCTAATTGTTCTTCTTCTTTACCAAAAACAAGTGCGTCATATTTACTTATAACATCTTCATCTGAAGTGTATTGTGTATTTTCATTTGAAGTATCACTTCTTCTTAATTTTGTTTTAAAAAAACTTAAAAACTTACTGTTTTTTTGTGATACATAAGCTTTTAGTTGTGAGTTATCTATAGCTCCATTTCCTATTCTATAAAATAAATCGAAACTTGTTTTTAGTTTAAAGAAATTAACAAGTTCATTAACTGTTTTTTCATTGAAAGGAATTTTTAAGTGACGTAATTTTCTTGTTAAAACTGCTTTACCTTCTTCAGCAATTTTCTTTTCTTCGTCTTTAAGTGCTGCTCTAATTTTAGATTTTGCTCTAGCAGTAATTACAAAATCTAACCAACGTGAATTAGGCTTGTTTGTTGAACTTGTAATTACTTCTATTTGATCGCCACTTTTTAAAGTATGACTTAAGGGAACTAATTTTCCGTTAACTTTTGCGCCTCTACATTTTAACCCAACATCTGTATGAATAGAAAAGGCAAAATCTAAAGCTGATGCATCTTTAGGTAATGACTTTAAATCGCCTTTTGGAGTGAAAACATAAATTTCTTTGGCATAAAGATTTAGTTTAAAATCCTCAACAAAGTCGACTGCGTTTATATTTTGGTTTTCTAAAGTTTCTTTTAATTTATTAAGCCAAGCTTCTAAACCACTTTCGTTATCTTTTCCTTGTTTATATCTAAAGTGAGCTGCATAACCTTTTTCTGCAATTTCATTCATACGTTCAGAACGAATTTGCACTTCTACCCATTGAGCATCTGGTCCAACAACAGTAATATGTAATGCCTCATAACCAGTTGATTTTGGTTGCGAAATCCAATCTCTTAAACGAGAAGGGTTAGGTCTAAAATTGTCGGTAACTATAGAATATATTTTCCAAGCATCGTGTTTTTCATCTTTAGAAATAGGTTTAAATATGATACGAATTGCATATTTATCAAACACTTCTTCAAAGGTTACATTTTGCTTAAGCATTTTTCTACGAATAGAAAAAATAGATTTAAATCGACCTTTTATTTCATACTTAAACTTCTCTTTATTTAAGCCAGTTTTTAGGGTTTTAGAGAATCTATCTAAGTAATCTTGTTGCTCTTCTTTACTCTCTTTTATTTTTTCAACTATACTTGCATATACCTCAGGTTCAGTGTACTTTAAACCCAAATCTTCTAGTTCAGTTTTTATGTTGTATAAACCCAGTCTATGAGCTAAAGGTGCATAAATGTATAAAGTTTCTGAGGCTATTTTAACTTGTTTATAATCTGGCATTGCATCCATAGTTTGCATATTGTGCAAACGATCTGCAATTTTTATGAGAATTACTCTTACATCATCATTTAATGTAAGCAGCATCTTTCTAAAGTTTTCTGCTTGTATAGAAACGTCTTGCTCTTTATTTAATCTAGAAATTTTGGTTAAACCATTAACTATTTTTGCAATGGTTTCACCAAATAGACGCTCCATATCATCTAGTGTATATTCTGTATCCTCAACTACATCATGCAAAATGGCAGCAGCAATTGAAGTTGCACCTAAACCAATTTCATTAGCAACAATTTTAGCAACTGCAATTGGATGAAAAATATAAGGTTCACCTGTTTTTCTTCTTTGACTTGAGTGTGCATCTACTGCTATATCAAAAGCTTTTCTTATTAGTTCTTTGTCATCTTTAGACAATACCTCATAAGTACCTTTTAACAAATCTTTATAACGATTTGCTATTTCTTTATTTTCTTCTTCTATGGTTGCTGTGTATTGCATGGAATACCTTTCTTATCTTTAGTGAAGTTAACAATTACTTGTTTAATTCACAAACTTTAAAAATCTATTTTATTAAGATTACTGTAAAATGATTTTAAGAAAATGACATTAATGTAAAGTTAAGCATCTAAATTATTAATCCTTTGTAATAATGTTGGATGCGAATAATGCACAAAAACATACGCAGGATGAGGTGTTAAATTACTTAAACTATTTTTTGATAATTTTTTAAGTGAAGTTATTAATGGCTTACTAGTAAAAGTTTCTTTAGCATAATTATCTGCTTGATATTCAAATTTCCTTGACATATAGTTCATTAATAAGCCAGTAATTTCAGAAATTGGAGAGTATAAAATACCAAAAGCAATTAATCCTATATGAAAACTTGGTGAAGATACACCTAAGGTTAGTGATAATAGGGGAGAGCTAATAAATAAAGATAAAATATATAAAGTTAATCCTGTTAAGATAATGGTAGTTATTATATTAAAAACAATATGTTTTTTTTTGTAATGGCCAACCTCATGAGCTAAAACTGCTACAATTTCATCTGTGTTTAAATCGTTAATTAAAGTATCAAATAAGGTAATTCTTTTTTGTGAGCCAAAACCAGAAAAATATGCATTGGCTTTTGTGGAGCGTTTAGAACCATCTATCACAAAAATATTATCGATAGTAAAACCAACTTTTTTAGCATATTCATTTATCGCCGATTTTAATTCTCCTTCTTCAAGTGGTTTTTGCTTATTAAAAATTGGTACCATCAATTTTGCATAAAACATGTTCATAAAAATTGAAAAAGCTGTTATTATTGCCCAAGTATAGAGCCAGAAATATTTTCCAGTAAATTCATAAAACCAAATTACTATAGCTAATAAACCTCCACCTAAAATAATAGTCATTAACCAACTTTTAATTTTATCGAGCCAAAAAGTCTTTAAAGTAGTCTTATTAAACCCAAATTTCTCTTCAATTACAAAGGTTTTATAATACGAAAAAGGTAAACTAAATATATCTGAGCCAATTAGAATAATTCCAAAAAAAAGTAAACCAAATAAAATTGAGTTATTACTGAAATTCCTTGCAAAATCATCTACAATTCTAAATCCATCTAAAAAGAAGAATAATAAGGTTAGTAATAAGGAAAAGATAGCTGTTAAAGTTGAAAATGTAGCATTTGTTTTTTTATAAGCTTGAGACCTTTTGTATTCATCTTCATCATAAACATCAACTAATTTTTCTGGAATAGTATCGTTAAATTTTTTAGCATTTATATAGTCTAAGAACTTATCAAATAAAAAGCTAATGACTATAATGCCAATTAAAACGTAAAAAAGAGTGGTAGGTTGCATTTATTTTTTCATAGATTTCTTTGCATGCATAGCAGCTCCAATAATACCAGCATTATTTCTAAATTTGGCTACTTTTATTTTTACATCAGTTGTTAAATAGTCTTTAAACTTATCGTATTTTTTACTGATGCCACCTCCTAAAATAATGAGGCTAGGGGAGAAAACAATTCTTGTATAATTTAAAAGTTGGTCGAAACGTAAAGCCCATTTTTTTAGAGATAAATCTTCTTTTTTTCTTACTGAATCTGCTGTAAAAAATTCTATAATTTTACCATCTTTATGCAGCATTTTTCCCAATTCTAAGTTAGGAATCAACTCACCTTTATAAAATAAACCAGAACCAATTCCAGTACCAATAGTTATAACGATAATGACACCTTTTTCATGTTTTCCAGCTCCTAAGTTTACTTCAGCAACACCAGCTAAGTCTGCGTCATTACTTACATAAAAAGGAACATGACATTCTTTTCTAAAGAGTTTATCTACTTTTACATTTAACCATTTTTCACTTAAATTTCCATGATGTATACATTTTCCATTTACAATTGTAGTAGGAAAGCTACATCCCACACCCTTTTTCCAATTAAAGTGCTCAACCATTTCTTTTACAACTTTAGCAATTGCTTCTGGGGTTGCTGGTTTTGGAGTAGGAATTCTATGTCTTTCTGTTGTTAATTCGCCTGTTTTTGTATCTACAATTGCGGCTTTTATTCCAGAACCACCAATATCAATTCCTAATGTTTTCATGAAAGTTAGTTGAAGTTTCGTTGTCTTTTCGCTTCAAAGATAAGAATTGCTGCAGACACAGACACATTCATAGAATCAATCTCACCTTGCATAGGAATATTTATGTTTTGTGTTGCTTTCTGTCTCCATATTTCAGTTAAACCAGAAGCTTCTGTACCTACAACTAAAGCAGTTGGTTTAGTATAATTTAGTTTATAGTATACGTTAGAGTTTTGCAAGGTAGCAGAATAGAAGTTGATATTTTTTGCTATTAAAAAATCTATAATTTCTTCTGATGTACCAATTGCAATTTGATTTGTAAAAACACAACCCACACTTGAACGTATAATATTTGGATTATATAAATCGCTTTTAGGATTTGCAATAAAAACTGCGTCTAAATTAGCTGCATCAGCAGTTCTTAATAATGCACCAATATTGCCAGGTTTTTCTATACTTTCTGCTATTAAAATTAATGGATTTTCTCTCTTAAATGTTATGTTCTCTAGGGTGGTGTTTTTAATTTCTGCAATTGCCAAAAGCCCTTCTGTAGATGATCTATATGCAATTTTTTCATAGACAGCCTTTGTTATTTCTATGATATTAATTGATGAGTTTTCAAATTCATCTAAGGTGTTTATATCAATTAATTCATAACAAAATAAAATATGTTTTAAAGTGTAATTAGCAGCTAAGGCTAGAGAAATTTCACGCTTCCCTTCAATTAAAAATAAGCCTTGTTTTTTTCGTTCTCTAGATTTTTCTTGGAGTTTAAAGATATTTTTAATGAAACTATTATGAATGCTGGTTATTTTTTTCATTTAAACAAATATACCTAATTTGACTTTTTAGAATGTATTAAAAAAGGCTCACTTTTGTGAGCCTTATAATTATTTAGATTTGTATTTGTTAGAATATCGTTTCCAAAGTTTGGTATGATGTGTTTCTAAACTAATATCTCTACCTTGAATGTAAGCTTTATTGATAATGTTACCTTTCATATCTAAAGCATCACCTTCAGAAATGAATAAGGTTGCATCTTTACCTACTTCTAAAGTTCCTACTTTATCATTAATGCCTAAAATGTTGGCTGCATTAGATGTAATTAATTGTAAAGCAACCTCTTTATCTAAACCATGTGCAGAAAAAGTACCTGCATAAAATGGAAGGTTTCTTGTATTCATACGTTCCATTTGACCTTCCATACCAATGGCAACAGTTACACCTTTATCTACTAAGGTTTTAGCAATTGTGTATGTATAATCATAAGCATCGTCTTCGCTATTTGGGTTTCTGTGTGGTCTTTGTAATACAACACCAACATTATGTTTTACTAATAAATCAGTAATACTTTCTGCGCCTTCAGCATTAACAATAACTACATTTTTAACGCCTAAATCTTTTGTGACAGTTACTGCATCAGTTAATTCTTTTTGTCCATTTGCATGAATAAAAAGTTTTTGAGAACCGTCAAAAAGTCCTTTTGTAGCTTCAAACGGTAAATGCTTTTTATCGTTATTACCCTTTAAATATAATTTAGCATTTGCTAAATAGCTTTTAATATTTTCTACATAATCTGCATATTTAGGGTCAGCTTTTAAAGCAGGGTCTTCACCTAACCACCATCTGCCACGTGTAAAACTCCCTGGCCAATTCATGTGAATTGCATCATCTACTTTAAAAGTAGCATCTTCCCAGTTCCAAGCATCTAATTGTACTACACTTGAAGTGCCAGAAATAACACCACCTCTTGGAGTAATTTGAGCCATTAAAACTCCATTAGGTCTCATAGATTCAACTACTTTACTTTCTGCATTGTAGGCAATTATACTTCTAACATGAGGATTCATAGAGCCAATTTCATCATAATCTAAGGTTGCTTTTACAGCATCAATTTCAGCTAAACCTAATGATGCATTTACAGCAATAAATCCTGGATAAATATGTTTGCCTTCTGCTTTTATAACTGTACCTAATCTTGCAATTCTTTGCATTGCACTTCCTACAAAAGTAATTTTACCATCACTAAACATAATTAGTGAATTTTCAATTACTTTACCATTTCCTAAATGTGCAGTTGCGCCTTCTATTGAAATGGCTGTGGTTTGCTTATTTGCTGGTGTTTGTTGTGCGTTAATGTTTGCTATTACAAAGAAAAATAACAAACTGTATAATAAATTTTTCATGGTTTTTCGTTTTTTATTCTTCTAATGTATCACAGTGAAAATCTCTATCTTTTCTTATCATTGGAGGTATGGTTTTACCACCACCAAGTTTTTCTTGTAGCATCATATTAATAAGTCTGCTTTTTTCTTGTGTTATAGCTTTACGCTTTTTTAAATCTTCTTGTCTATCAAAAAATACTTTTCCTTCAATTATCGTTTTTTCAACTTTTGCATAGATAGACATTGGATAATCTGACCATAAAACAACATCTGCATCTTTACCTTCTTTAATACTACCAACTCTATCATCTATATGTAAAAGTTTAGCAGGATTAATAGTTACTGTATTCCAAGCATCAATCTCTGATAATCCACCATATTTCATAGTTTTCGCAGCTTCTTGATTTAAACGTCTAGACATTTCTCTATCATCTGAATTAATAGCAACAGTTACCCCTACATTATGCATTATTGCTGCATTATAAGGAATAGCGTCTATAACTTCGTATTTGTATGCCCACCAATCTGAAAAAGTAGAACCACCAACACCATGTTTTGCCATTTTATCAGCAACTTTATAACCTTCTAAAATATGTGTGAAAGTATTGATGTTAAAATCAAATTTTTCAGCAACTTTCATTAGCATATTAATTTCTGATTGCACATAAGAGTGACAAGAAATGAAACGTTCTTTATTTAGTATTTCTGCTAATACATCTAATTCGATGTCTTTTCTGTAAGGTTTACCACTTTTTTTAAGAGCATCGTATTCTTTGGCTCTTGTAAAATAGTCTATAAACAATTGTTCAACTCCCATTCTTGTTTGTGGAAAACGAGTACCATTACTATATCTAGATTGTTTTACATTTTCACCTAAAGCAAATTTTATAAATTTAGGTGTGTTTTCATAAATCATTTCATCTGCATTCTCTCCCCATTTTAATTTAATGATTGCAGAACGCCCACCAATTGGGTTTGCAGAACCATGTAAAATTTGAGAAGTTGTAGTACCACCAGAAATGTTTCTGTAGATATTAATATCAGTAGGATCTACAACATCCTCTATTGTTACTTCTGCTGATGAGTTTTGACCTCCTTCATTTATTGCAGAAGCTGCAATATGTGAGTGCTCATCAATAATACCAGCTGTTAAATGTTTGCCTGTACCATCTATAACTGTTGCTCTTCTAGCACTTAAATTATTGCCAATTTCTGCAATTTTACCATCTTTTAAAAGTACATCTGTATTTTTAAGAATACCTGCTTCTTCACTTGTCCATACTGTAACATTTTTAATTAAAATAGTTTCAGTTTTTGGTTGTGAGAAATTACCAAAACCTAAATTAGGATAACTAACAGGAACAACTTCTACAGTAGACATTTCTTTTTTCTTACGAGATTTTTTATCTTCTTTTCTCATTAGCATACTTGCTGTCCACTTAGACTCATTTCCTTCAGTATCAAAAGCTGTACCTTCCATACCATTTGAGTCATTAATCACTTTACCAATCAATCTAGTGTAACCAGATTTTTCGTTTAAAGTCATAGAAATCCATTCATTTGAATACGAAAATGTAGATTTAACTTTATCATCACCTTGAGTAATGCTAGCCTTTTGTTTAGCGCCTGAACCAGTAATTGTTACTTTATAACTTTTGTTATTTACACTTAAAGAATACTCACCTGTAATATCTCTAATGGTCATATCATTAATTACATTCTTTTGTCCTTGAACCCAGTTTTCATAAAGAGTAGTTGATGAATCAAAAACATCTCCAGAAGTAATTAAAAAGTTAGCTACACTACCTTCTTTTAAATTTCCAATTTCTGAATTTCCTATAATAGAAGCTGGTATTGTAGTTAAAGCAGCTAAAGCTTTTTCCTCATCAAAACCATATTTTATAGCTTTTTGTAAGTTTTTATGAAAAGATTTTACTGATTTTAAACCATGAGTTGTAAGTGCAAAATTAATGTTGTTTTTAGCTAAAACACTTAAGTTAGATGGTTCTTGATTCCACTTACGCATATCACGTAAAGAAATTTGTCTTGCTAATAATGGATTTGATACATCAAAAGCATTTGTAAAGTTTACAGGAATAATAAAGCTTGCATTTAAAGCTTTAATGTCTGCAATTCTTTCATATTCATCTCCTGCACCAATAATGGTGTATTGAATATTAAATTCATCACCAACTTTATCTGCTCTTGTAGCATCTAACCAGTTGCCAACTTCAAAAAATTGAACTAAATTTTTATTCTTGTTTAATGCTTCAAGAGCTAAATCTTTATTATTCATATTTCCTTTCGCATACCAATCTGCATCTAAATAAGTTTGACGTAATAAAGCCATTGCACCCATTCTGGAATTTGGATACGATTGTCTAGATGTTACACTTTTATTAAATGAAAGAAATTGACCTGAATTTTCATTAAGTAATCTATAAGCATCTGATGCATTTGGATTTAATGCTATAAGCAAGCCATTTCCACGAATAATACCATCGTGCATGTGTGTATTTACCACTCCAAATCCAGCATTAATCATTTCTTTTGCTTTTCTAGAATCGAATTTAAAATCTCCTAAAGGATTTATATCTGGTCTAATATGATCGTTCCAATAATAACCACTTCTATTGGCTTCATATTGATCTCCACTTCTATTATTTTTTGGTTTAGCAATACCAAAATCTGAATATAAATCAATAAAAGATGGGTAAATGTTTTTACCTTCTAAGTCAGTTGTAATTGCATTTTCTGGAATTTTAACTGATCTTCCTACACCTACTACTTTACCATCTTTAATTAGTAAAGTACCTTTTTTAATAACGTCTGTTGGTGTTACATAAATTGTAGCGTTTGTAAATGCAAACGTTGTGTTTTTTGTTGTTTTTACACCTTTGTCTGTCGGAAAATAGTCTTGTGCATATGAGACTGATAACGACAAGAAAAAGAGTAAGAAAAGTAGTTTTCTCATGTTAGTTATAATTATTTGAATTGCTTGTAAATTTAGATAGAACCATACTGCTATAAAGGTATGATTTTCTTTTTAACATAAAATTAATAAATCAATTTACTTGTTTTCTATAGTAGGAAATCAGTAAATCAACAACATAGTTATAGGAGTCTGTACCTTTTGATTGCTTATTTGCTTTTAAATAAGTATTGTAACCTTTTTTTACTAAAGGTTCAAAAATATTTTTATAACTATTCCAAAACTCATAGCTATCATTAAAATCTTGTATAATGCCTTTATTAACTTTTTTCCAAAGTGATTGATATAACTTTGGGTCTCGTTTTCTAACCTCTGCAATACAATACCCAAATGCCATTCTATAACTAGCGTATTTAAAGTAAAGATCATTGTTATAATTAGCAGCTAAAAAGCCAATAAAGTTAGCTTCATTTTCTGCTGCATAACCAATTTGATGTGCCATTTCATGACAAGTTGTTGTAGGATAACTGGTTTTTGGGACTAACTTATTCACATGAGCCTCACCAGTTAAAGGGTTAATGTACCCAGAAGTACCATTGTAACTTTGTAACTCACTCATTAATGAATTTTTAATTGAGCTTTGTTTATAATTAAACTGCGGATATTTTATAGCTAAATTATTATAACCATCAATTGCTAGCTTATAAAAATCTTTTGAACTATAAGGACTATTTACTTTTATAGAATCGTTATTTGTTATTTTTAGATGAGTTCTATTTAAATTTTCTATGATATAATTGGTTACATTCTCAAGTTCAGTATTCGAGTGTTTACGTTGTTCAAAACCAAGGCTTTTAGCAAGAGGTTCTCTATAATAATTCAATCCCCAAAAGAGGTAAAAACAAAAATAAATTGTGGATGCAAATGCTGTAGCCTTAATTATTTTTTTGATAAAGTCTTTAAATTTATTTTTTATGAGAAGAAATAAAAATCGTATAATAATGAAGAGTAAAATACTTAGTAGCATATCACCTATAGAAAATGGAATCCAACCTAATAGTATTCTAAAAAAAGAAGAAATATATGGGTAAATACCAATTGAGTAGTATACCTCAATTACATTTGGATGATTTTCAGCTAATCGCATTAAAATCATTTGTACAGGTAAAAATGCAGCTACAACAATATGAGTTTTATTCCATTTCATGTAGGGTAAAAATAAGTAATACTTTTAAAAACCATTTACGTTATTAACAACATAATAACATTTTTGTTTACAAAAATTGTTTACAAATAAATTTTAATGATATTAACTCAAATTACAACTAAAAATATACTTTTGTTTCATGGAGAAAACGAATGCACTAGCAGGTAAGAAAATTGATAAAACTAAAATTATTAGTTTAGAAAAAGGCAAAGTTCCCCCACAGTCATTAGATTTAGAGGAAGCTGTCTTAGGTGCAATGATGATTGATAAAAAAGGAATAGATGATGTAATAGATATACTTCATTCAGATGCTTTTTACGATAACAAACATAAAGAAATTTATGCTGTCATCTACGAACTTTTTCAAAATTCACAACCAATAGATCTTTTAACAGTTTCTAATTTGTTAAAAAAGAACGGTAAGTTAGAAGCTGTTGGAGGAGACTTCTATTTAATTCGTTTAACACAAAAAGTTGCATCTTCTGCTCATATAGAGTTTCATGCTAGAATTATACTTCAAAAGTATATTCAGCGAAAATTAATTTCAATTTCTAGTGAAATTATTGAAAGTTCATATGACGAATCTACAGATGTTTTTGATTTATTAGATGAAGCAGAAGCAAAACTATTTGAAGTTACTCAAGGTAACTTAAAAAAATCATCTGAAGATGCTGGTTCTCTTGTAAAACAAGCTTTAAAGAAAATTCAAGAAATTGGTAATAAAGAAGGAATGTCAGGTTTGGCTACTGGCTTTACAAAATTAGATGCATTAACATCTGGTTGGCAACCTTCAGATTTGATTATAATTGCTGCAAGACCAGGTATGGGTAAAACAGCTTTTGTAATTTCAATGGCCAAAAATATGGCAATTGATTTTAACCATGCAGTTGCTGTTTTTTCATTAGAGATGTCATCTGTACAGTTAATAACAAGAATGATTTCTTCGGAAACTGGTTTAACATCAGAAAAATTAAGAAAAGGAAACCTAGAACCACATGAGTGGGAGCAATTAAATGTTAAAGTAAAACGTTTATCTGATGCTCCTATTTTTATAGATGATACACCTTCATTATCAATTTTCGATCTCAGAGCAAAAGCTAGACGTTTAGTTTCGCAACATAACGTTAAAATAATTGTAATTGATTATTTACAGTTAATGACTGCTGGTGGAAATAATAAAGGAGGAGGAAACAGAGAACAAGAAATTTCTACAATATCTAGAAACTTAAAAGCTTTAGCAAAAGAATTAAACGTACCTGTTATAGCATTATCTCAGTTGTCTAGAGCAGTTGAAACAAGAGGAGGTAGTAAAAGACCATTACTTTCAGATTTACGTGAATCTGGTGCAATTGAACAAGATGCAGATATTGTGAGTTTTATTTTTAGACCCGAATATTATGGAATGACAGAATGGGATGATGATGAACATACACCATGTGAGGGTCAAGGTGAATTTATTGTAGCTAAACACAGAAATGGTGGTTTAGATAATATTCGCTTAAAATTTACGGGTCATCTTGCAAAATTTTCAGACTTAGAAGAAAGTTTTAGCTCAGAATTTCAATCTGCAATGAATAATCCATTTGCAAATGATGATTCTCCAGATCATAGAATTGAGCCAAAAGATGCTTTTGGAGACGAAGATGATGTACCTTTTTAAATCTTAAATAATTTTTAAAATATAGATTAATACACAATTACATGCATGTAATTGTGTATTTTAGTTTTATTTTATGAGAAAATCAATTTTATTTTTATTTCTTATTTGTACCATTTCTAATTCATGGGCATCTTTTATTTACATTCCTATGAATCATGATAACCAAAGAAACCATTTAAAAGCTTATGGTATTGTATACTATTCTTTAGAGATTGGTTTAAAGTCTAAGTGGTTATTGAATTATGATGGTGGCGCATTTTTTATTGAAAATAACAAAGCAATTGAAAACGAATGTAGAATTAGAGGAGTATCTTATGAAGTTATTACAGATGCAAAATCTCAATTAATTTTACAACAAATATCATCACCTTCTTCAAACCAAGAAGCAGTTACTTTAGAAAAAGCACCAAAAATAGCAGTTTATTCGCCTAAAGATAAAATGCCTTGGGATGATGCTGTAACTATGGTGTTAACCTATGCAGAAATTCCTTTTGATGTGGTATATGATAAAGAAGTATTGGCAGATAAACTTTTATTATACGAATGGTTACACTTACATCATGAAGATTTTACAGGACAATATGGTAAGTTTTATGGTTCTTTTAGAACTGCACCTTGGTATATTCAAGCAAAAAAAGATGCAGAAAAACTTGCTGCTGAATTAGGATATAGCAAAGTTTCAGAGCAAAAGTTAGCAGTAGCAAAAAAAATAAGAGATTATGTAATTGGTGGTGGATTTATGTTTGCCATGTGTTCTGCAACAGATAGTTTTGATATTGCTTTATCTGCAGAAGGTGTAGATATTGCAGAAGCTATGTTCGATGGTGATGCTTCAGATCCTAATTACCAATCAAAAATTAATTATAACAAAACATTCGCATTTACCGACTTTGATTTGGTTAGAAGACCAACAACATACGAGTTTTCTTCAATAGATATGACAAGAAAACGAAGAATTCCTAAAACTTCAGATTATTTCTCATTAATAGAATTTTCTGCAAAATGGGATCCAGTTCCAACCATGTTAACACAAAATCATACTATTTTAGTGAAAGGTTTTATGGGACAAACAACATCATTTGACAGAACTACCATAAAGAGTAATGTTTTAGTTTTAGGAGAAAATAAAGTAAACAGAGAAGCACGTTATATTCATGGCACAAAAGGTAAAGGAATGTTTACTTTTTATGGAGGTCATGATCCAGAAGATTATACACACAGAGTAGGTGATCCAAAGACAGAACTTGATTTACATCCCACTTCACCTGGTTATCGATTAATACTTAATAACGTTTTATTTCCAGCAGCTAAAAAGAAAAAACAAAAGACATAATTTTGTTAATAATTTTAAAATAATTAAAGTATAAAAACTAAACATTTTAGAAGTCTTTCGTATTTTTGTACTCTAATTTTTATTAAAATAAAATGTCTACTACCCAAGAATTAAAAGACTTTACACAACAAGTAAGAAGAGATATCGTAAGAATGGTACATGCTGTAAACTCAGGTCATCCTGGTGGATCTTTAGGCTGTGCTGAATTTTTTACTTGTTTATATCAAGAAGTAATGGATTATTCTACAGACTTCACCATGGATGGTATAAACGAAGATGTATTCTTCTTATCTAATGGTCATATTTCTCCTGTATATTACAGTGTATTAGCACATAGTGGATTTTTTTCAGTATCAGAATTAGCAACTTTTAGACACATAGATTCTCGTTTACAAGGTCATCCAACAACACATGAAGGTTTACCAGGTGTAAGAATTGCATCTGGATCTTTAGGTCAAGGAATGTCTGTTGCAATTGGAGCTGCAGAAGCTAAAAAGCTGAATGGTGATAAAAAGTTAGTGTATACTTTACATGGTGATGGTGAATTACAAGAAGGACAAAATTGGGAAGCTATCATGTATGCATCTGCTAAAAAGATAGATAATATGATTTGCACTATTGATTTAAATGGTCAGCAAATAGATGGTTCTACTGATGATGTTCTTTTTATGGGTAATGTAAAAGAAAAATTTGAAGCTTTTGGTTGGGATGTTATAGAAGTTAAAGAAGGTAATGATATTTTGGGCATTTTATCAGGTTTATCTCAAGCTAAATCATTAACAGGTAAAGGAAAACCAGTTTGTATATTATTACATACAGAAATGGGTAATGGTGTAGATTTTATGATGGGAACACACAAATGGCATGGAGTTGCTCCTAATGATGAACAGTTAGAATCTGCTTTAGCTCAAAATCCAGAAACTTTAGGAGATTATTAATTCTTAAGTTTGTAAAATATATAAACCTGCATTTTTAAGTGCAGGTTTTTTTATGAATTCATTTAGATTGAAGTTTAATATTAAACTTATCTTTACAACAACAATATTTTTAAAAAAAATTAAATGAAAATAGGAATTGTTTGTTACCCAACTTTTGGAGGTAGTGGAGTTGTAGCTACAGAACTAGGTATGGCTTTAGCAGATAATGGTCATGAAGTTCACTTTATAACATACAATCAACCAGTTCGTTTAGATTTTTTATCACATAAGTTACATTTTCACAGGGTGTTAATTGAAGAATATCCATTGTTTCAATACCAACCATATGAATTAGCCTTGTCTAGTAAAATGGTAGAGGTTGTTAGAAAATACTCCTTAGAAGTTTTACATGTACATTATGCAATACCTCATGCTTATGCAGCATATATGGCTAAAAAAATGCTAGAAGAAAAAGGTATTAAAATTAAGGTAGTTACTACATTACATGGTACAGATATTACTTTAGTGGGTAGTCATCCTACATATAAAACTGCAGTAGAGTTTAGTATAAATAACTCAGACGTAGTGACAGCTGTTTCAAACAGTTTGAAAGAAAAAACTAACGAATTATTTAACATTTCAAAAGATATTCATGTAGTTTATAATTTTATTGATGTAAAAAAGTACGAAAACACAATTGATGATGAATGCAGTAGAGGAGCACTTGCACATAGAGATGAAAAAATTATTACACACATAAGTAACTTTAGACCTGTAAAAAGAGTTGAAGATGTTGTGCGTGTTTTTAGTGAAATTCAAAAACAAGTACCTTCTAAACTACTTTTAATTGGAGAAGGACCAGATAGAATAAAAGCAGAAAAACTAATTAAGGAATTAAACATTAAAAAGAATGTATACTTTTTAGGAAATAGTACAGAAATTGATAGAATTCTATGCTATACAGATTTATTTCTTTTACCTTCTAGTACTGAAAGTTTTGGTTTAGCAGCCCTTGAAGCTATGGCTGCAAAAACACCTGTAATTTCTACAAATACTGGTGGATTACCAGAAGTAAATATTCATGGTAAAACAGGTTATTTAAGTGACTTAGGAGATGTACATGATATGGCTAAAAATGCTATTTCTATTTTGAAAGAAGATGCCACTTTAGAACAATTTAAAAGTAACGCTAAAGCACATACTCAGCAATTTTCATTACAAAATATACTACCTGTTTATGAAGATATTTATAAGTCTTGTTATAAAAGTGAAGTATAAATTTTTAGTTACTTATAATTTTAGTTTTTTATAGGTTTAGTGCTATTATGTATTAATAAACCCATGTACTTCTTAATTTATTTTTTATCTTTCAAGCCTTTTAAATTTTTAAATGATTAAATGAAAAACTTAGCTTTACATTGGAAGATATTAATAGGAATGGTTTTAGGAATATTATTTGGTTTAGGTATGACTTCAGTGCCAGGAGGAGCCAAAATTGTTGGAGATTGGATTAATCCTTTTGGAACTATTTTCGTAAAATTATTAAAGCTAATAGCTGTACCATTAATTATTGCTTCTTTAGTTAAAGGAATCTCAGACTTAAAAGACATCTCAAAATTCAGAAATATTGGTTTACGAACAATAGGAATTTATATTGGTACAACAGTAATTGCAATCACAATTGGTTTATTATTAGTTAACATTATAGAGCCTGGTAATGGAGTATCTGAAGAAACTATTACAAAACTAACAGATACTTATGCAAATAGTGAAGGTGTTAAATCGAAAATGCAAGAAGCTAGTAAGCAAAAAAACAGTGGACCTTTACAATTTGTTGTTGATATGGTTCCTGATAATGCTTTAAGTGCTATGAGTAACAATACAGCCATGCTTCAAGTAATATTCTTTACTATATTTTTAGGGATATCTATGTTATTGATTGGCGAAAAAAATGCAAAACCATTAAAAGATTTCTTCGATTCCCTTAACGAAGTTGTTTTAAAAATGGTCGATTTAATTATGCTTTCAGCACCTTTTGCTGTATTTGCACTTCTAGCAAATGTTGTAGTATCATCTAATGATCCTGATTTATTGGTAGCCTTACTTAAATATGCATTAACTGTTGTTGGAGGGTTATTAATTATGATTTCCTTCTACATGCTATTGGTTAGTATATTTACAAGGAAAAATCCTTTTTGGTTTTTACAACAACTTAGTCCAGCTCAGCTTTTAGCATTTTCAACAAGTTCAAGTGCAGCAACATTACCAGTTACAATGGAAAGAGTTGAAGAGCACATAGGAGTAGATAAGGAAGTATCTAGTTTTGTATTACCTGTTGGAGCAACAATTAATATGGATGGAACTTCACTTTACCAAGCAGTAGCTGCAGTTTTTATTTCTCAAGCTTTAGGATTTGACTTGTCACTTAGTGGTCAATTAACAATTATAGTAACAGCGCTTTTAGCCTCAATTGGTTCTGCTGCAGTTCCTGGAGCAGGAATGGTTATGTTAGTAATTGTACTAGAATCAGTTAATTTTCCAGCAGAAAAATTAGCAATAGGTTTAGCCTTAATCTTTGCTGTAGATAGGCCTCTAGATATGTGTAGAACAGTAATTAATGTTACAGGTGATGCAACAGTTTCTGCACTTGTAGCAAAATCTGTAGGTAAATTACATGATCCAAAGCCAAAGAATTGGAATGATCATTTAGATGAAGTAAAATCTAATTAAGTTTTAAATTTGATAATAGAACTTAATTCTTAACTACTAAAAAATAAAATATGAATGTTTGTTTTTTAATGTATCCTTGGGATAGTATCAAATCACCAGAAAATGATACTTCATTAACCCTAATTCACGAATGTGCAAAAAGAGGTCATGGTGTAGCAATTTGTACTCCTTCAAACCTTACTATAAGAAATAGTGTAACCAATGCGTTTTGCACAATTTTAAATAGGTTAGAAAAGGTACCTAGTAATATTAAAACGTTCTATAATAAAACTACTACAAGAGAAGAAATGCTGCCTTTAGCTGGTTTTGACATTATATTTATGCGTGCTGAACCACCTTTAGATCCTTTAATGCTAAATTTTTTAGACTCAGTTAAAGATGATGTTTTTATCATAAATTCTGTTCAAGGTATGCGTGAGGCAAATAACAAACTTTATACGGCAGTTTTTGAAGATCCAAATAATGAAATTATTCCTGTAACTCATGTATCAAAAAATAAAGATTATTTAGTTAGAATGATTGAAGAATCAACTTCTGATAAAATGATTTTAAAACCCTTAAATGGATTTGGTGGTTCAGGTGTTATTTTAATTGAAAAATCAGCAAAAGGAAATATTAATTCGTTGCTAGACTTTTATATTAGTAAAGGTGATGGTGGTTCAGATTATGTAATTCTACAAGAATATATTGAAGGTGCAGAGCAAGGTGATGTTAGAATATTGCTTTTAAATGGATTACCAATTGGTGCAATGCGAAGAATTCCTGGAGAAAAAGATCATAGATCTAATGTTTCTGCAGGAGGAAGAGTTGCCAAACATAAATTAAGTGCAGAAGAAAAAAGACTTTGCGAAAAAATAGGGCCAAAATTAGTTAAAGATGGTTTGTATTTTGTTGGAATAGATGTAATTGGAGGTAAATTAGTAGAGGTAAATGTAATGTCTCCAGGAGGAATTACTTATATGAATAAAGTTTACAAAACTCGAATTCAAGAGAAAGTTGTTAATTTTATGGAAAGTAAAGTTCTTGAGAGAGATGCTGCCTTTTTAAGAAAATCTAAGCTTAAAAGAGTAGTTGACGAAGCTTAAATATTTGTGTTTTAATAATGTTAAAAGTTACTTCATCAATAGTATCTGCGGATTGGTTATATCAACATTTTGAGGATGAAAATCTTGTTATACTAGATGCAAGCATACCAAAAGTAACAAACAAAGATAACTCTACTTCAAAGCATAAAGAGTTTATTAAAAACGCAATTTTTTTTGATATTAAAAATGAATTTTCAGATAAAAACTCCAAGTTTCCTAATACAGTTTTAAGTCCAGTTGAATTTGAGAAAAGGGTTCAATCTTTAGGAATTAATACTTCAAGTTGCCTTATAGTTTATGATAATTTAGGCCTCTATTCTTCAGCAAGAGTATGGTGGATGTTTCAGCTTATGGGGTTTAAAAATATTGCAGTTTTAGATGGAGGTTTACCTGCTTGGAAGGCTAAGAACTATCCTGTTAAAGATTTCAGCTCAACAACTCATACAGATGGAAATTTTACAGCAAACTTTACAGCAAATAAATTAGCTTTTACAACAGATGTTTTAGAGAATTTAAATTCAAATAATTTTTTAGTAGTAGATGCTCGTTCTGAAGGGCGTTTTTTTGCAAGAGAACCAGAACCAAGAAAAGAACTTAAAGGAGGTCATATTCCTAAATCAAAAAATTTACCATATACTAAGGTTTTAAAAGAAAATTTCATAAAATCAACTGATGATTTAAGAGTTATTTTAAATGAAATTAATCCAAAAAATAAACCAATTATATTCAGTTGTGGTTCAGGAATTACAGCATCAATCTTAGCTTTAGCTGCTAATATAATTGGTAAAAAGGATTGTGCTGTTTATGATGGATCTTGGACAGAATGGGGGAGTACACCAAATTTACCAATAAATACATAATGAAAAAATTAAACTGGACAGAAAGAGAATTTCAAGCTTATGTGTTGCTTTATGCAGCTCATTGTAATCATTTTGAAAGTGTAGAAGAGGAAGCATATATTCAATCTAAAGTTGATATTAAAACTTTTCATAGAATACATACTGAAGTAGTTGTAGATTCAGAAAAAGAAAATTTGAATAAAATTCAACAATATATCAGTGAGAATAAATTAACTCAAGAACAAAAAGAGTCATTATTAAAAGATATTAAAAATGTTTTTTTTGCAGATGGCTCTGTAGATGTTATTGAACGTAAAGTCTTTAGTGTATTAAAAAAGATAATCGATTAAAATGCAAAAGTTAACAGTTGCCGAAATTATTTGTAAAATTAATAACGAAGAAACATTTGAAGCTGTTTCAAGTGATTATTCTTTTACTTTAATAATACATGATTATGTACATTATGTTTGTGGTGCTGTTCACGATGGTCATCAGTTTAGAAAAGAGTTGTGGGAGAATTGCTTACATACAGAATATGAACGTTGGTTTGAGGAAGACCCTGAAACTAAAACCATGGTTCAAACGCATCCAATAGTAATTGCTGGTTGCGATTCTCGTTTCGAATATGATTTAAACAGAGCACCTGAAACTGCAATTTACATAGATGCTTGGGGAAAGCAACTTTGGAAAAATCCATTACCAAAAAAAATGCAGGAAAAAAGTTTGCAAAAGCATGCTGCATTTTATAGTGTTGTTCATGCTTTAATAAGTAAAATTGAAAAGAAATTTGGTGTTTGTATTGTTTATGATATGCATTCTTACAATTGGAAAAGATGGACAAGAGAAGTACCTACTTGGAATTTAGGAACTTCTAATATTGATAATGATAGATTTAAAAATGAAATAGAATCTTGGAGAGCAATACTGGAAAATACACCTTTACCTAACAATATAAAATCAACTTCAAAAATTAATGATACCTTTCAAGGTAATGGCTATTTTCTAAAATATATTACAAACAATTTCAAGAATACATTAGTTTTAGCAACAGAAATTGCTAAAGTTTATTGTGATGAATTATCTCAAATTATGTATCCAGAAGTAGTTGCTGCTGTTGAAAGTTATTTAAAAGTTGAATTAAAAAAACACGCAAATAGCTTTTATAAAGCTCATAAATTGTAAATTTGACTCCCTATTCTTAGATGTTTATGAGTGATGTAGTTTCAGTTAAAAATCAAAAATTATTAGAGATAGATAACAAAATTGATGTTTTAGTCAAAAAGATTGAAATGCTTAATTATGTGAATCCTAACAATATAGAAGAAGAAAAACAAAAGTTTTTCAATTCTAAATATTTAACAGATCCAAAGTTTACTTATCCAAAAAGAGATTTCGATAAGTTTTCGCTTCATAAAGAATTTTTTGCATTAAAAATTGATGAAATTGAAGACGAACGTTTACGAGATTTTTATGAAGATATTATTTATTTTTATTCAGGAATAATTCAATGTATAGAAACAATAGGCAAAGGTAAACGTTTCTATTACAATAGTTTACGTTCTTTTGGAACACCAACTGAAAATGATGTAGAAAATGCAAAATTCATATTACATTTCGATAGTGAAGATGAAAATGATGAACTTTTTCAACCTAAATTTTCAGCATCAGAATCACATCAATTTTTTAAAGAATATTCTAAAAATTACGATTTTTCATATCAAATAATAAATTCAAAAACCATGGGAGCTATTGCTATGGTTTCTAATAGTAAACAAATGTTGATGCTGAATGAAAATCACACTTTTAGTCAAAATGAAATTAATATTTTAACAAATCATGAAATTGGTGTACATATGGTAACAACAATGAATGGTATGTTGCATCCTCTAAAAGTATTTTCACACGGTTTTCCTAACAACGAAGAGACTCAAGAAGGATTAGCTGTTTTTAGTGAATATATGTCTGGTAATTTAACTATAAAACGACTAAAGGAATTAGCATACAGAGTTTTAGCAGTAAACAGTCTAGCAAAAGGCTATTCATTTTCTAGAACGTTTAGAATGTTGCATAACGATTATGATTTAGATAGAGAACAAGCTTTTTACATTTGTGTAAGAGCTCACAGAGGTGGAGGTTTTACCAAAGACTATTTGTATTTAACAGGGTTAAAAAAAATTTATAATTATTGTCAAGATCAAAAAGATTTAAGTCTTTTGTTAACTGGTAAAGTATCACTAGAGTTTGTAGATGAAATTGAATATATGATTGCTAATGGGTATGCAAATCCTGCAAAGCATATTTCTGACATTTATTCTGCTAATGCTAACACCAATAAAACTGTAGATTTTATCTTAAAAAACTTAAAGTAATTTTACTAGGTAATTAAGAAATCTATTTATTCTTTTTTAAGGTATTTATTATTTGTTTGCCAAAAACACCACTAATACCTGCTGCAATTCCACCAACTAAACCTGTTACAAGCATCAATAAATAAGGATCTCCACCAAGCATTAACAATTGAGAAATCTTTTTAGCTAAGGTAAAATTATTAATACTACTTAAAGCATATGAGTAAAACCCCCAATACAAAAGAATTGCTAAAAATGGCACAAAAAATATTTTAGAATTCTTTAATGGAAATAAAATTGAAGCAATAAACGCTGCAACCATAATTGACCACCAAGGAAATATCAGAGATAAAACTACCGATAAAATAATGGTAGCTATAAAGTTTAGTATATTTTTATTCATTAGAATTTGGAATTAAAGTTTGCGTACCAATTAAATTGTCTCTAGTTTCATTAGCTTTTAAAAAGTATAAGTTATTGTATTTTCCAGCTGCCCAATTATCAATAAAATTATCATAATATTTGCTTCCAGGGTTACCAGATTGTCCTCCAGGATATATGCCAATTGCAGTAGGAGGTGAGGTCATTTCAACAATCATTCTCCATGATGGGCCATGGTTTTCTGAAGTTGCATTTACAATATTTCTATCTCCACCAATTGGAATATTAAACCTAGAAAATGCAGGTAAACCTTGTAATAAATGGCCTGCATATGTTCTTTTATAATTTACCCATTTATAATCTCCTCTTTCTTTTTTTAATTCTTGTAATCGTTTTGAAGCCTTTTTAAACGATAATAAAAACAAATCTTTGGCTGTTTCTTTCACATCTTTGGTTTCTACAATATCCATAAATTTATGTTTACCATTGTTTTTTAATAGATAAATAGTTTGATAAGTATATGGAGAAGTTAGTGAAATACTATCATTATCAAACTCATCCCATAAGATATTGTATAAATTACCATACCATTGTCTCCAAATACTTGGCCCAACTTCATTAATATCATTATTAAATTTCCAAGATTTAATTTCCTCAAGTATAAAAATTTCTTCTTTTGTTAAACTAGAAGTGTTCATGTTTTGCAACATATAAGGAACTAACTCTGATGCTTTTAAATTGAAATTATTATTATGTAATTCTTTAAAATCTTCAACACTATATTTTTCCTTTCTTTTAAAGAAATCATTTATTACTCGATTTCTGTAGGTTTCATAACCATCATTAAAAACATAATAAGGGTATTTTTCATCTACAGGATGTTGGTTAGCAGAACTTACAAAACCACGTTCTGGATTTTTGGAATGAGCATTAAATTCTTTTGGAATGAAAGATTGCCAATCATTTTTAGAGTTACTACCATCCATTAAAAATTTACCTTGGCCTTCCCATTTATTTGCAAATTTACCTTGAATCCATAAGGCAATATCACCTTCTGTTGATGCAAAAACAAAATTTTGTGCTGGTGCATCCCAATATTTTAAAGCTTCTACATAATCATCGTAGTTTTTAGCTTTGTTTAATTCTATAAAAGTTTTTTGATGATTACCTCCATCATGTCCAATCCATCTCATAGCATATCCAGAACGTTCGTTATTAGCTCTAAAGTTTTTATCATAAACTACTGGACCATGATGTGTATATAAAACAGAATCTATAAAAGGTTTTTTTCCTTTAATCTTTATCTCTTCTATTCTTACTATTACATCTTTCCAATCACCATCAAATTTATATTGGGTTCTATCTTTATTAAAAGTAATTTTATACCAATCTATAACATCTCTTGTAGCATTAGTTTCACCCCAAGCAATATGTTCGTTAAATCCTGAAATTACAGCTAAAGCTCCAGGAATTGTAGCACCAAAGGCATTATAGTTTGGTGTACTTAATTGCATTACAAACCAAATAGAAGGTAGGTTTAAGCCTAAATGAGGATCGTTAGCTAAAATTGGTTTACCTGTAACAGATTTTTTACCAGAAATAGCCCAGTTATTACTACCATTATCTGGGTTTGGTTTTTCTATAGTTTCTTTTATTGTGTCTAAAACAAATGATTTTTCAGGAGATTTTGTTTGTGGAACATCAATAAAACTCCAATCTGTTTCTTTTGGGATAACAGGGTCTACTTCATCGAAAAAATCTGGAAATAATAAATCAAAGTTTTCTTTTCCTACCAATCTTAACACATTGGTTAGTTCTAAATCATCATCATAACCAGCTAGCATTTTTGTCATATACATTAATAATAATGCTGTTTTTTTTGGAGTCCATTGTTCTGGTTTATAGTTTAATAATTTGTATTCTACAGGATATTTTTCTGGTTTTAATTGGTTAATATAAGCATTAACTCCCTCAGCATAATCTTCTAAAAATTGATAAGTAACAGGATCATTTTTCTTCATAAAAGTAATACTTTGTTCTGCACCATAACCCATACCTCGTCTGCGTTCAGACCTATCGTAATTTAAAGCACCTTCTCCAATTATTTCTGATAAACGTCCTGCAGCAGCGTAAGTTTGAAACTCTAACTGCCATAAACGGTGTTTTGCTGTTAAATAACCTTGAGCTTTATATAAATCGTGATTGTTTTGCGCAAAAACATGAGGAATTAAATATTCATCATACTTTACTGTTACTTTGTCTGATAGGGCATCAATTTTTATCTCACCAGTAATAGATTCATCTACTTCATTCTGCCAAATACCAGAAGTTGGATTTAAAAATTTTCCTAAAGGTGGAATTGATCCTATTTTTGTATTTAATACGTAGAATATTCCAATGGTAAATACCATTGAAAGTATAAGTTTAAAGAATTTCATTAAAATAATATTATTGTTAAAAATAGTAAAATTCTTTACAACTAATCAATAATGTAGATTTATAAATTAGATACTAGATTTTGCTATTTTTTTCTAGTATTATAAATTGCATAACACCTTTTAACTTATTAATGTTTTTTTTCAAAAAGTTGGGAGCATCTAATCTTATTCCAAAAAACAAGTGAAAGTAAACTCTAGTATCTGTATTTGTTACTCTTATTTCGTTTTGTTTAAATCTAGTTCCAGACAACGTTACAAAAAGACCAGAGTAATATTTAGAGCCATTGTAACCTAAACCTAATCTGCCATCTGCTCTAAGTAGAAAGTTATTTCTAAATTCATTTGAATTAGAATTTATATAACCTAGACTTGCAAATAATCCTAAAGAAGTATAAATACGTTCATTAAAAACATGAGTATAAGCATAACCAAGCCCAATATTTAATTCTATATTATTAGATCAACTTGAACCAGTTGTATATGAAATATCATTTAATACATAATAATCGATGTTAAATACAGGTAAAAAAGTTCCAGCACTTTTAAGTTGTCGTTCAGTTTGGTTAGTTAAACTTCTCATCGAAAATTTTGAGTTTTGTATATAACCAACAGTTAAAGAGAAACCATCATATCGTAAATATGGATATTGTATAAATGGATCACCACTTAGCCAATTAGCATCATAATCTGTAGTATTTTTTAGAAAAAATCCAGTTACTTTTGAATACTCGATTTCAGAAAACCAATGTTTAAAAACTAGATTTGTACCAAACCTAAAAGATTTGGTTTTACCTTTTTCTTCATTGACTCCATTACTAGGTAAAAAGTCTGGTGATATTTGATAACCAACAGATAAAAAATCGTAATTTAAATTAAAGCGTAAGTTATTTGGTGTATTTGGGTGAACTAAAATTCTATTTGAAGATGCTTCTGCGTCAAATGTTTTGTAAGCATTATTAAATGAAATATCTATTCCTATTTTACCATTCATTTTTTCTATATAATCATCTTCTAATAAAACACTCTTAAATTCTTATCATTTTGTGAATAAGTAGTATTACAAATGAATGTTAAGAAAAATAATGATGTAAAAAGACAGTCTAATTTTTTTCATTAATTTAATTATTGAATCTTAAAAATTAACTCCTAGTAAATTAAATAATTATATATGGTTAACTAAATAAATAGAAATAAAAAAACCTCACTAAGTGAGGTTTAAAATTTATTTTGCTGGTAGAATTTTACCAACACATTCTCCAAAACCAATTCGAATTTTATCGTTTTTACAATGTGCTCGCATAATTACGGTATCGTTATCATTAATAAATTTACGTTCAGAACCATCTTTGAGTTTAATTGGGTTTTGTCCTCTCCAAGTTAACTCTAACATAGAACCAAAACTATTTTTTGTCGGACCAGAAATAGTTCCAGACCCCATCATATCTCCACTTTCTACAGGACAACCATTAACTGTATGGTGCGCTAATTGTTGAGCCATAGTCCAATACATATATTTAAAATTAGAGTTTGCAACAACAGTTTCTTGTCCTCCTTCTGGCTTAATAGCAACTTGTAATTTAATATCATAACTACCTTTTCCTTTTTGTTTTAAATAGGGTAAAGGCTCATGAACTTGTTTTGGGTTATCCACTCTAAAAGGCTCAAGTGCATCTAAAGTAACAATCCAAGGTGAAATTGTAGATGCAAAACTTTTTCCTAAAAATGGCCCTAAAGGAACATATTCCCAAGCTTGAATGTCTCTAGCAGACCAATCGTTAAATTGTACTAACCCAAAAATATATTCTTCAGCTTCTTCAATAGGAATTCTTTCACCTAAAACATTTGCATCTGTAGTTATAAATGCCATTTCTAATTCGAAGTCTAATAATTTAGTTGGGCCAAAACCTGGTTTGTTTGAACCTTCTGCAGGTTTAGTTTGTCCATAAGGACGTCTAATTGGAGTACCAGATGGCACAATAGAAGAGCTTCTACCATGGTAACCAATAGGAATATGTAACCAATTTGGTAATAAAGCATTTTCTGGATCTCTAAATAACGAACCTACATTAGTAGCATGCTCTTTACTTGCATAAAAATCTGTATAGTCTCCAACAGCAACAGGTAATAACATTTCTACCTCATCCATTCTAAAAATTATCTTGTCTTTATGTTCAGCATTATCACGTAACTTTCCATTTTTTACATCAAAAACATCTGCAATTCTATTTCTTACTAAACGCCATGTTTTTCTACCATCTGCAATAAAATCATTTAGATTGTCTTGTAAAAACATATCATCTGTAAGTGGAATACCATCAAAATAGCCTAATTGATGAAAAGCACCTAAGTCTATAGCATAATCACCAATTCTACTACCAATGGTAATAATATCATCTCTGGTAATAAATACACCAAATGGGATATTTTGAATTGGAAAGTCTGAATCTTCTTTAACTTTTAACCAAGATTTTCGTTTTGGGTTATTTGCTGTTATTTCCATTTTTAATATTTAATTCTTCAAATCTACACGAATTTTTAACATTTTAAAATAAAAATATAACGAAAATTCTTTTTTTAACAATTGTTTATTTTGTTGGAAAAATATCTTGATAAAATGTTAAAAACAATGATAAATAAACGTTTTTGACTGTTTCATTTTCATTATTTTTGGTGTTTATAAATAATTAAAACATGCAAATAGATCACGAAATTTTTGATTTAATAGAACAAGAAAGAGAACGCCAATTAAATGGTTTAGAATTAATTGCTTCTGAGAATTATACTAGTGAACAAGTGATGAGAGCTCAAGGTTCTATTTTAACTAATAAATATGCTGAGGGTTATCCTGGGAAACGATATTATGGAGGTTGTGAAGTTGTTGATATTGTTGAACAAATTGCTATTGATAGAGCAAAAGAATTGTTTGGTGCTGCTTATGTTAATGTACAACCACATTCAGGTTCACAGGCAAACACAGCTGTATTTGCTGCATGTTTAAAACCAGGAGATAAAATTCTTGGATTTGACTTATCTCATGGTGGACATTTAACTCATGGTTCTCCTGTAAACTTTTCTGGTAAATTATACAATCCTGTTTTTTATGGAGTAGAAGAAGCTACTGGTGTTTTAAATTACGATAAAATTCAAGAAATAGCTACAAAAGAAAAACCACAATTAATTATTGCTGGTGCATCTGCTTATTCAAGAGATATAGATTTTAAACGCTTTAGAGAAATTGCAGATTCTGTAAATGCAATTTTAATGGCAGATATTTCTCATCCTGCAGGATTAATAGCTAAAGGAATCTTAAATGATCCTTTACCTCATTGTCATATTGTAACATCAACTACACACAAAACCTTAAGAGGACCTAGAGGAGGAATTATAATGATGGGTCAAGATTTTGATAACCCTTTTGGTGAAACCCTAAAAAATGGAAATCCTAAGAAAATGTCAACCTTATTAAATTCGGCAGTTTTCCCTGGAAATCAAGGAGGTCCTTTAGAGCATGTAATTGCAGGAAAAGCTGTTGCTTTTGGAGAAGCTTTAACAGATGAGTTTTTAGAATATCAAATTCAAGTAAAGAAAAATGCTGCTAAAATGGCAGAAGAGTTTATAGCAAGAGATTATCATATTATTTCTGGAGGAACAGACAATCACTGTATGTTAATTGATTTAAGAAACAAAAATATTTCTGGAAAAGATGCTGAACTAGCACTTGGAAAAGCTGAAATTACTGTAAACAAAAATATGGTTCCTTTTGATGATAAAAGTCCATTTATAACTTCAGGAATTAGAGTAGGTACACCTGCTATTACAACTCGTGGTTTAAAAGAAGAAGATATGGTTAAAGTTGTAGAGTTTATAGATGAAGCTATACAAAATGCTGAAAATGAAGAAGCTTTACACGATATTGCAGACAGAGTATCAGAAATGATGAGTTCTAGAAGATTATTTGTAATGTAATACAAACAGTATAAAAATTAAAAGCATCAAGAGTTTTCTTGATGCTTTTTTTATATATTTCAATTTCAAAAAAAACAATTAATGGATACCTATACAATAGCAACAGTACTAATTTTTTTATCTGCAGTTTTTGGTTTTATAAATACTCGTTTTTTAAAGATGCCAAATACTATTGGTTTAATGATAATTACAATTGTCTTTACCATTGCTGTATTGTTGTTAAGTTATTTAGATCCTACTTTACTTAATGTTGAAAAATCTATTATTTCTAATATAGATTTTAAATCAATTTTATTAGATGAAATGTTAAGTTTCTTGTTATTTGCTGGGGCTTTACATACAAATTTTGAACAACTCAAAGTGCAGAGATGGCCAATTTTATTATTTTCTACAGTAGGTGTTTTAACTTCTACATTTTTAGTTGGTGGTGCAATTTATGGAGTCTTACAGCTACTAAATTTACCGACTGATTTTATTTATTGCTTGTTATTTGGTGCGTTAATATCACCTACAGATCCTATAGCAGTTTTAGGAATTTTAAAACAAGCAGGAGTTCCAAAAAAATTAGAAACAAAAATTGTAGGAGAATCACTTTTTAATGATGGAGTAGGTGTTGTCGTATTTTTAACAATCTATCAAATTGCGCAATCTGGTATTGATGATGAAACCACATTTAATGTATTTAAGTTATTTGGCCAAGAAGTAATTGGAGGTGTTATTCTAGGTGGAATATTAGGTTATGTTTGTTATCGATTAATGAGATCTATAGACGATTATGATATAGAAGTAATCATAACATTAGCTGCTGTTATGGGAGGTACTGTAATTGCACATAAACTACATTTGTCTGCACCTTTAGCAATGGTTACAGCAGGATTAATAGTTGGAAATGATACAGTGAGAGCTTCTACAATGTCTGAAGTAACAGAAAAATATGTAGATAAATTTTGGGAGCTTATAGATATATTACTAAACGCAATTCTTTTTGTATTAATTGGTATGGAAATGCTTATCCTAGTTTTTAATGAAAAGTATATTTTAGTTGGTTTAATAACAATCCCTATTGTTCTTTTATGTAGATATATCTCATTGTTTTTACCTATAAACTTATTTCAGAAGAAATTAGATTTTGTTCCAAAGACAGGTTTAATTATGACTTGGGGAGGTTTACGTGGTGGAATTTCTATTGCATTAGCTTTAGGATTAACTCAAGAAATGTATCGTGACTTATTCCTAGTTATTACTTATATAGTAGTAATTTTCTCTATAGTTATTCAAGGTTTAACTGTTGGTAAATTAATAAACAAACTTAAAAGAGATTAAGCTATATAATCTTTTTGTTTTCAGGTTTTTATCATGATATATATCATATTTTAATCAGATATATCCTTGTAACTTACTATTCAGATTCTTACAATTATGGGCTCTCAATCTGTTTCAGCTATTACATCTAAAAAAGATAGAAAAGAATTTATTCGATTCTTATTGAAAGATATTGAAGTTTTCGATTATATACTTAAAAATAAATTGTTTGAAACGGGTATTCAAAGAGTAGGAGCAGAACAAGAAGTTTGTTTGGTAGATAAAAATTACAGACCAGCAAATATTGCTTTAGAACTACTTAAAAACATAAAAGACGAACATTATACCACAGAATTAGCACTTTTTAATTTAGAAATAAATTTAGATCCTTATAAACTAGTGGATAACTGTTTTTCTGAAATTGAATCTAACCTTAATTATTTGCTCAATAAAGGAAATAAACACGCTAAAGATTTAAATAACAGTAAAATAGTTTTAGTTGGAATATTACCATCTTTAAGAAAAAAAGATTTATTATTTAAAAATATTACCCCTTATAAACGTTATCAAACTATAAATAATGTTATAAGAAATATTAGAGGAGATAATTTTAAGATGATACCTGGTTTTATGAATTTTGATGATATATATAGTAATCAACATCTAGCTTATCATGATGGATTATATGTAAAGGCACCTTTTGCAGGTCAAATGTTTTTGCCTTTGTATCAAGCTAAGGGTACAGACGGTTATTTTTTAGTCCAAAAAATATCAGAAAAATGGTTAGCACTCTCCAAATTTCTAAGAAAGTTAAACCTACATTTTATATTAAGAGCATTACCTGGTATAAAAAAGCATAAAACACTACAAAATACGTTAATTGTAAACCCAAAAATTGCTGCTTTTTTTACTACTGATTTTTTTCACTTATTTGGTTATAGGAAAAAAAGTGTTACAAGAAAATAAATGGTATTTTACTAAAAGAGATAGAAAGATTAAACCTTTAGATTAATCTTCTGCTGTTGCTCTATCTAATAAATTTTGATTCATATTTTTGCTAGTAGTAGCTCCTAATTCTTTAATCTTTTCTACTTTTCTAATTAAATTACCTTTACCTGTAAGTTTTTTCATTGAAGAGTCGTAACTACCTTGAACAGTTTTTAGCTGATTACCTACTTTAATTAAATCGTTTGTTAAATTCACAAATTGGTCATATAAAGCACCAGCTTGTTTAGCTATTTCTATAACATTTCTTTTTTGGTTTTCTTGTCTCCACATAGAAGATACTGTACTTAAGGTAGCTAGTAAAGTAGATGTAGATACTAAAACAACATTTTTATCTAAAGCTTCTAAATATAAATTATTAACTTTATTTAAAGCTAATAATAGCGCAGGTTCTATAGGAACAAACATTAAAACATAGTCTGGAGAATTAATTTCATAAAGTGTATCGTATTTTTTATCTCCTAATTCTTTAAAGTGTTTTCTAATACTATCTATGTGTTTTTTTAAATAGTCATCCTTTTTTTCTTCATTTTCTTCACTAAAATACTTTTCGTATGCTGTTAGCGAAACTTTAGAATCAACAATTAAATGTCTATTTTCAGGTAGGTTTATTATAAAATCTGGTTTTTTAATTTTTCCATGCTCATCTCTAAAACCACCTTGTGTAGAATAGTGTATATCTTTTGTGAGATTTGCTTTTTCTAATAAAAGTTCTAATTGTGTTTCTCCCCAATCTCCTTGTGTTTTACTATCACCTTTTAGTGCTTTGGTTAGGTTAATAGTTTCCTTACTCATTTGTTGATTTAACTCTTTTAATCCTAAAATTTGTTGACGTAAAGCAGCATGATAATCTATACTTTCTTTGTGTGTCTTTTCTACTTTATCTTCAAAGGTTTTAATCTTTTCTTGTAGTGGATTAAGTATACCTTTTAGGTTTTCTTTGTTTTGTTCAGTAAATTTATTTGACTTTTCTTCTAAAATTTTATTTGCTAAATTTTCAAACTCTTTCGTAAATTTTTCTTGTAGCTTTTCAATCTCAGATTTGTTTTCTGACAATTTTTCTTTTAATTGATTAATCTCTGATATTTTATTAGTATTACTAACTATTAAATTTTCTTTTTCTTTTTGCTGCTCTTTAAGTTCTTTTTCTTTTTCAATAAAATTATTCTCAGCAATTTCACTAGTTTGTTGTAATAAGTTTACTCTTTCTTCTAAAGAAGCTTTTTCTTTTTCGAGATTCAATTTTTCTTTTTCGAAGGTAATTTTTGTTAATAATTTACCAATCACAAAACCTATAACGCTAAAAACCAAGGTTATAAAAAAGTAACTTAAATATTCTGTCATCATATCAAATTAAGTCCTTAAATTTATCATTTTAAACTCTATTTTTTAAGTCTTTTAAAAGGATTTTGTAAACAAATTCTTCTTATTTCATGAAAATATTGGCAAAATTTATATTCCACACAATTTTAGGATGGAAGTTTAATGGAAATTTTCCTACACACTTAAAGAAGTATGTTGTTATTGCTGCACCACACACAAGTTGGGTAGATTTTCCAATAGCAATATTAGCAAGAATGGCTTCTGGTATAATGATTAATTATATTGGTAAAGATTCTCTTTTTAAAGGTCCATTTGGATTTTTATTTAAAGCACTTGGTGGTGCACCAGTAGACAGATCTAAGAATAATAATCTTGTTGATGCAATAGTAGATGTTTTTAACTCTAAAGAAGAGTTTAGACTTGGGCTTTCTCCAGAAGGAACTCGTAAAAAAGTAGACAAATGGAAAACTGGGTTCTACTATATAGCTAAGGGAGCAAATGTTCCTGTTGTAATGGCAGGATTAGATTTTGAAAATAAACAAATTAAAATATCTGATCCTTATTACTTAACTGATAATAAGGATAAAGATTTTGAACACTTTATGGGATTTTTTGAAAACATTAAAGGAAAAAAACCAGAGTTAGTTTAACCTTTATTTATATTTTTCAGCTACTTTTTTTGCAATACCAACAATTACCTCAGTTGCTTTAATTATAGATTCTACAGGAACATATTCATATCTTCCATGAAAATTATGTCCACCAGCAAATATATTTGGGCAAGGTAATCCTTTAAATGAAAGTTGAGAACCATCTGTACCTCCTCTTATTGGCTTTATTATAGGTTTTATACCTAAATCTAGCATTACTTCTTCTGCAATGTCTACAATATGCTTAACTGGTAGTACTTTTTCTTTCATGTTAAAATATTGATTTTTTATTTCAACATGAACTAAGTCTTTGCCTAATTCTTCATTCATATAAAATGCAATTTTTTGCATAAGATATTTTCTTTTTTCAAATAAATCAAAATCATGATCTCTTATAATGTATTCTAATACAGTTTGTTCTACATTACCACTCATATCATGTAAATGAAAAAAACCTTCGTAATCTTGAGTTTTTTCTGGGGTTTCATTAGCAGGTAATGATGCTATATAATCTTTAGCAATAAGCATAGAATTTATCATTTTGCCTTTTGCATATCCTGGATGTACAATTTTACCTTTTATAGTAATTCTAGCACTAGCAGCATTAAAATTTTCGTATTCTAATTCACCAATTTGGCTACCATCCATTGTGTAAGCCCATTCTGCACCAAATTTATCTACATCAAATAAATGAGCACCTTTACCTACTTCTTCATCAGGTGTAAAACAAATTCTTATAGTACCATGTTTTATTTCTGGATTGTTAATTAAAAACTCTATAGCAGACACAATTTCAGTTACACCAGCTTTATCATCTGCACCCAAAAGTGTTGTGCCATCTGTGGTTATTAATGTTTGACCTTTGTACTGTAAAAGATCTTCAAAATCATTAGGAGACAAAACTATGTTTTCATCTTTATTTAAAATAATGTCATTACCATTATAGTTTTCTACTATTTTAGGATTTACATTAGCTCCAGTAAAATCTGGACTTGTATCTATATGAGCAACAAAACCTATTGTAGGTACCTTATAGTCTATGTTACTTGGTAAAGTTGCCATTAAATAACAATTTTCATCTAGCTCAACATCTGTTAAACCAATAGCATTTAATTCTTTTTCAAGTTTCTTTGCTAGTTTCCACTGTTTTTCTGAACTAGGAAAATCAGGATTATTTGGATTAGATTCTGTATCTATTTTAACGTAACTTATAAATCTTTCTGTGATTTTAGTTTTATCTATCATAGCTATTTTAATACTAGTTTACCAATTTTATTGTTACCACTTAACCAAGCTGTATACTTATCTACAAATTGAATTGAATAATAAGCTTCTTCTGAAACTTTTCTCCAATTTAACCCTCCATCTTCTGAATATGAAATTCCTGTTTTACCAACAGCAAAAACTTCTTTACCATTAGTTTTTGGTACATATTGTACACAACTTTTATAATTAGGTTCTTGATTATTTGCTACCAAAGTCCAAGTTTTACCACCATTTTTTGTAATGGCTTTGTTTGCATAATTTTCTTCAGGTTTACTAAAATCACCTCCAACTACAATTCCTCTTTTAAAATTTGCAAAATCAATAGAATAAATTCCTTGAGGACTTTTACCTTGAATAATAGGAGTGTTAAAGACTCTCCAAGTCTTACCATAATTATCTGATCGTAAAACTCTAGCCTTATTACCACCAGAAGCAATCCAAACTGAACTACCTAAAGTTTTTAAATTAGTATTACTTGCTGCATAAAAGGCTTCACCTTCTTCAAATTTTGGTAATTTATCACAGGTAATTTTCTCCCAAGTTTCACCACCATCTTTTGTAATTATTATAGAGGGGCAATCTTCAGTTGGATCACCAACAGCAATACCATGAATGTTATCATCAAAAAAGGTTAGAGAATCATAGAAAACTTTATCATGTTTTTCTGAATAAACTATTGTTGTATCTGTTGCAGTTATTTTATATAACAAAGCAGGGTTTGCTATAGAAAGTGCAAAAATATTTCCATTATTTAATGCTATACTTCTAAAATGTGGCTTTATTGAATCTTGATAATATAAGGTGTTTTTAACCCATGATTTTCCACCATTATTTGTAAAACCTATAACACCATTTGAACCTGCAAAGTATAAAGTTTCATTGTCTATTGCTTTTATTGCTCTTATACTTACATTTTCTATAGTAAATTCTTTAATTGAAACCTCATTAATACTTCTTGGTTTATGTTTTTTTGAGCATTGTATAATAAAAAAACAGAATACAATTATTATAAGAGGTCTTTTCATTTTTTCCTTACATTTATATAACGAATTTAAAAAAATGATTTCTAATTTATGAAAAAAGCACTCGTAATTTCTGGTGGTGGAAGTAAAGGAGCTTTTGCAGGAGGTGTTGCTCAATACTTAATGAAAAAAGAAAACCGAAATTACGATATGTTTTTAGGGACATCTACAGGTAGTTTAATGGTTTCTCATTTAGCTTTGGGGATGCTAGATGAGTTGAAAGAACTCTATACAAGTGTAAATCAAAAATCAATTTTTAGTAACAATCCATTTAAAATAAGAAAAATAGCAGGAGAGCAAATTGTTAAAATAAATCACTTTAATACATTTTGGAATTTTCTTAATGGTAGAAAAACCTTTGGTGAAAGTAAAAATCTAAGGAAATTAATTAAAGAAAATATAACCAAAGAAATGTATGAGCAAATTATTAATCAAGATAAAGAAGTTGTGGTTACTATTTCTAACATTACTGCTAACCAAATAGAGTATAAATCTAACAAAGAATGTTCTTATGAAGACTTTCTTGATTGGATTTGGGGTTCTTGTAACTACGTTCCTTTTATGAGTTTATTAGAGAAAAATAGACAACAATATGCAGATGGTGGTTTTGGCTCTTTAGTTCCTATAAGAGAAGCTATTTCAAGAGGAGCAACAGAAATCGATGCAATTATACTTGAAACAGAAGTAAACTACATAAATAGATTACATGCTAAAAACCCCTTTACTTTATTGTTCGATATTATAGCATTCATGTTGTCGAATGTTGAAAGACACAATATTACCATTGGTAAATTAGCAGCAAGTCAGAAAGATGTTAAACTAAATTTATACTATACACCAACAGTTTTAACTACAAATTCTCTTATTTTTAATAAAAATTTGATGCGTAAATGGTGGGATTCTGGATACGCATATGCTAAAACTAAACAAGAGGAATTAATGAGTGAATTTAGACCTGATGTTTTAAATTAACTATTTAAGAGGTGTAAAATTAAACTTAGGTGTAGTTTTAATTAACTTGTCTGAAGATGGTGTAGCTAATTTAGAGTTATATATTTCTTCTAAAGTAAAACCTTTCTCTTTATTTGAATTATCGAATTTCTGACCTGTTAATATATAATTAATTGTTCTATTTAATAAAGGATCAGATTTTTCACCTAAAACACCAAGATTGCCATAGTCTTCAGGTAAGTTGATACCATTAAAGCTTGTTCCTGGTATAATTCCATTTGGATAATTTTCTCCATCTTTATTGGTAATTTCAAAAACAATTGGCTGTAATGCATAAGTATGCTGACTGCTTAAATTGTTACCAGATCTAAATAAGTTTGAAGTATCGTATAAAGTAACAGAACCAACTTGTTTACCAGTAGTCGTAGAACCTATTACTCTAACATCTATGTAAGAGCCTAGAGCATTTATTACCAATTCTGAAGCAGAAGCTGTTGAACCAGAAGTTATAAAATACACCCTATTTAAGTTCATTGAATTAATTGGTTCATTTGTAACAACATTTCCATTAGAATCTCTAAAAAGAATTTGCTCTACAAAATCATTTTCGAATAAATCTGGTGATAATGCATTCATAACTTTGCTATTCCAAACTTCTTTAGAATACAATTGTCCAGTAAATTGCCCAGTTATCATACTTCCTAAATAAATAGCTGAACTTGTAAATCCACCAGGATTGTAACGTAAATCAACAATTAATTCATCTATATTTTGCGATCTTAAATAACCAATAGCAGCATTTAATTCACTGTCGTAATTAGCAGCAAATTGGTTGTAAAGCAAATAACCAATTTTGGTGTTTCCTTCATTAAAAACTTTAGCAATTTTTACAGGATTTTCATTAATTTGTGCTTTTGTTAAACCTATTGTTGTGCCATTTGCTACAGGATCTCCATTATTATAATCTGCTAATTCAATAGTATAGTTGAGATTACTACCAAATAAAAGATTCGAAAAATTATCTTCATTTAAAGATTGTCCATCTACCTTATTAAAAATCATTCCTCTTGTAATACCTTTAATTTCAGCATCAGAATTAGGTACAACATATCTTACATAACCAAAAACATTAGTGTTGTTGGTTTTATTTCTTACCAGGCCAAACTCCATACCATTTGCCACATTTATTCCCTGAAATGAGTTTTCTAAAGCAATATAGTCGTCTACAATCCAAGAAAAACGATCTACAACTTCATACTGATATAACAAGCTGTAAAAAACTTCTTCAGGTGAGCTATAATTTCTAAAATAATTATAAAGTTCATCAAAGTTAGTGAAACGCTCATCAGATAAATCTGGTACATCTTCTTGCCAAAAATAATACGTTCCTAAACCACGCCATATAAAGTAATTTACTTTATCATTAATAGATGGTTCAACTAAAATAGTTTCATCTTTATTACAAGAAGTCAATAAAATTAAAAAGGTGAGAGCTAGGGTAGTAAGGCTTTTTTTCATTATCAATTATTAAAATTATACTTTAAAATACTTTATAAATTGTAGTTGAATGATAATTGATGTCTAAAATTACATAATTTTAAAACGTTTAAAAATTTTAAAAAGTTAATTTTTTAAAATATTTTAAATCTTAAAACACTGATTATCAAAACCAATTAAAAATAAATTCTATTTTTTGTTATTTATTGTAACAAATTAAATACTTAGTCGTCGTAAACTTGTAAACCTGATATAAGAAATGAAAAAATATCAGAAAACTAAAATTAATTAATGAATCAATCAGACTTTTTAAAAGTTGTTTTACCATTTAAAGACAAAGTCTTTAGGTTAGCAAAAAGACTTTTGGTTTCTACTGAAGAAGCTGAAGATGCTACCCAAGAACTTTATTTTAAATTGTGGAAGAGTAAAGAAAAGATAGCTGATTATAAAAATGTTGAAGCATTTGCAATGACCATGACAAAGAATTATTGTTATGATCGTTTAAAAAGTAAACAAGCAAGTAATTTAACTTTAGTTCATAGTAATTATAAAGAAAAAGATACTTCTTTAGATAAAAAAGTTGAAGTTAATGATAGTGTAAATAAAGTACACGAATTAATTGAAAACTTACCAGAAAATCAAAAGATTATTATTCAATTAAGAGATATTGAAGAGTATGATTTTGATGAAATCTGTAAAATGGTAGACATGAAACCAACAGCAGTTAGAGTAGCATTATCTAGAGCAAGAAAAACAATACGAGAAGAACTCATAAAAACCCACAATTATGGAGTTAGTTAAAATAGAAAAGTTAGTAGATAAGTATTTAAATGCTGAAACTACATTGCAAGAAGAAACAATCTTAAAAAACTACTTTACAGGAGATTTTGTTGCTCCACATTTGCAAGAGTATAAAGCTATGTTTACTTATTTTGCTAACACAAAGGACGAGAAGTTTACAAAAACCATTCAGTTAGAACCTAAAAAATCTAAGAAGATAAACTTTAAATGGTTGTCTGTAGCTGCCTCAATTACTTTATTATTCACTGTATTTGTTGGTAAACCAAAATACGATGAGTATAAAGAACGTAAACAAGCAGAAAAAATCTATGCACAAGTAACAAAAGGACTGCAAATGTTATCTAAAAACTTACAAAAAGGAGAAAACGCAATTGCACAGTTAAATACTTACGAGAGCAAAGTAAATAATGCACTAAAATTAATAAATTAATAAAACCAAGTAAAAGAATAGAAATCATGAAAAAAATACTATTAATAATGGCGTTTATGATAACACCAATTTTAACAAACGCACAATCTATTTTTGATAGTTTAGAGGATTTAGAAGGAGTAGACATGGTTGTTGTAACCAAAGACGCTTTTCAGTTGTTAAAGAAATTTCAACCCAAAAACACTAAATCTAAAGACAATGATGTAATGCAGGCTTTTGAAATGATTAACGACTTAAATGAATTTAAGATGTTTTCAACAGAGAATGCAGATATTGCATCTAAAATGGAGAAAATGGTAAACAATGCCATTAAAACTAGCAAACTTACAGAGCTTATGCGTGTAAAAGAAGACGAATCTCGTATTAAAATTTACGTAAAAGCTACATCAAACAAAGACTATGTAAGCGAAGTGCTAATGTTTGTTAAAGGTATAGACAAAAAAACTAAAGGAATGTCAGAAGCTGTAGTTATGTCTTTAACAGGTAATATAGATATTAATAAAGTATCTGAATTTACCGATAAAATGGTAAAAGAAAATAAGTAAACTAATTAAGTCCAGAGGTAAACTCTGGACTTATTAAAACCTAATACAATGAAAAAATTAATCACAAGTTGTTTTTTATTAACCTTTGTTTTGCTTTTAAGCTCTTGTAAAAACGAAAAATCGTTACAATCTTATTTAGTAGAAACAAGTGGTAAAGATGGTTTTTATACAGGTGATTTGCCTGTAAGTTCAGTATTGTCTGCAAACAATGATGCATCAGATAATGTAAAAGAAACTATTAAGAGTATTAAAAAAATTAATATAGCTTATCTTCCAAAAACTTCAGAAAATAAGGCAGCTTATGAAACTGAAAAAGAAAAGCTAAAAAATATATTTAAAGATAATAACGACTATAAAAGTCTAATGTCTATGAAAATGAAGGGTATGAATGTAAACGTCTACTATTCAGGAGATACAGATGCTATAGACGAAGTTGTTGCTTTTGGTTATGGAGATCAAGCAGGAGTTGGAGTTGCACGTTTACTAGGTGAAAATATGAACCCTGCTAAAATTATAGAAATGATGAACAGTGTAAACATAGATGGTAACAATTCTGCTTTTCAAAACATTGCAAATATGTTTAATAAGTAAGTATTAAAATAATATACTTTAAAAGCTGTAATTCTTAAATGAGTTACAGCTTTTTTTGTTTTTTTGGTATGCTTTTTGAATTTAACCAAGCATTAACAACTACTATAAGCTTATTTATTATTTTTGACCACAAGAAAGCTGATTTTATGAAGTACAAACATGTTGTAACTATTCTTATCTTATTTCTGAATTTATTGAGTTTCTCGCAAAATTCACTAAAATATAAACCAGAAAGAGAGAAAATTCACGATTTAATTCATACTAAACTAAATATTGATTTTAATTTTCAAGCCAAAACAATGAATGGAGAAGCTTGGATTACTTTAAAACCACATTTTTATGCTACAAATAAGTTGGTTTTAGATGCAAAATCAATGATTTTTAAAGAAGTAAAACTTAATAATGAGAATTTAAATTTTACTTATGATGATTTTAGAATAACCATAGAATTACCAAAAACTTATACAAGATCTGAAAGTTTTACAGTTTACTTGAATTATGTAGCCCAACCAGAAAAAATTATAGACGAAGGCAGTAGAGTAATTACAGACGCAAAAGGAATGTATTTTATTAATACTGATGGTTTTAATAAAAATGAAACAGCTCAAATTTGGACTCAAGGTGAAACTCAAGCTAGTAGTGCGTGGTTTCCAACAATAGATGCACCAAATCAGAAAATGACCCAAGAAATAGCTATTACTGTTCCTAATAAATATGTTACACTTTCTAATGGAGAATTAATAAATCAAGTTAAAAAAGGAAATAACAGAACAGATTCATGGAAATTAGACAAAAAGCATGCACCTTATTTAGCTTTTGTTGGTGTAGGAGAGTTTGAAATTATAAAAGATTCTTACAAAAATATACCTGTTAATTATTATGTAGAAAAAGAATATGCACCTTATGCTAAAGCTATTTTTGGGAATACACCAGAAATGATTGGTTTTTTTGAAGATAAACTTAATATTCCTTATCCATGGAACAAATATCATCAAATTGTGGTTAGAGATTATGTTTCTGGAGCAATGGAAAATACTACAGCTGTAGTTCATGGAGAACAAGCATACCAAAAACCTGGACAATTAATTGATGAAAATAAACATGAAAACACCATAGCACATGAAGTTTTTCATCATTGGTTTGGTAATTTAGTAACTTCAGAAAGCTGGGCAAATATTGCTTTAAACGAATCTTTTGCAAGTTATGGTGAGTATTTATGGCAAGAGTATAAATATGGAAAAACTGCTGCAGAAATGCATTTGTTTGATGAAATTGAAGTTTATAAAAATGGC
>JABXIJ010000050.1 GCA_013373105.1 Flavobacteriaceae bacterium
AGTAGAAGTCAAGAATCTATTTTAAAAGAAGTAGATAAGGTTGCCAACATGCCTGATTTTAAAGGAAGCTTATCTGATATTGGAGGTCCTTCTGCTAATATGTATAAGATGAAAGGAAAGGTTCAAGAAATTTGTGACAAATGTGTAGCGCCCTCTTGTATTTCGCCAGTAATTTGTTCTAATTTAGATACTTCTCATAAACCTTTAACTGAATTGTATCAAGCTGTAGACAATCATCCAAAAGTAAAAAAGTCATTTATTGGAAGTGGGATTAGACATGATATGTTAGTACCAGAGTTCAATAAAAATGCAGACCCTAAAGAACTAGATGCGTATACAGAAGAGGTAATGACCAAACATGTTTCTGGTCGATTAAAAGTTGCCCCTGAACATACATCAGATCCTGTATTAAAACTTATGCGTAAACCAAGCTTTACTTATTTTCATAAGTTTAAAGAGCGTTTTGATAAAATAAACCTTAAGAATAAATTAAACTTACAATTAATTCCTTATTTTATTTCTAGTCATCCTGCAAGTGAATTAGAAGATATGGCAAACTTAGCTGCTGAAACCAAAGATATGGGCTTTCAATTAGAACAAGTACAAGGGTTTACACCTACGCCTATGACTGTGGCTACAGTAATCTATTATTCAGGTTATCACCCATACACTTTGCAAGAAGTAAATACAGCAAAAACACGACAAGAAAAGTTAGACCAACATAAATTTTTCTTTTGGTACAAAAAAGAAAACAGAAAATGGATTCTAGATAAACTCAATAAAGTTGGTCGTTCAGATTTAGTAAAAAGACTTTTACCTAATGATGAAAAGTGGCGTAAGAAAAAGGATTTAAAACCAGTGAAACATACTTTTGATGATGCCATTCCTTTTAACAGAAGAAAGAATAAGGTGAAGCGTTCTAAAAAAAGAAGGTAGCGATACATTTTTTAGTAAAAACTTCATTTTCAGTTTTCTATATATGTACTTTTTTTAACAGTATATAGTCATTAACAATTACAAAAAAAATCTAATAAAATTGAATTTACTACTACAAGTAAAATCAATACTGTATTATAATGTTATGCAGATTTTTTGTTAATTTAAATTTAAGATTAATCATTTAAATTATCGAATTATAAAGCTCTATAACAAGTCAATTCTCATTATAGCTAATTGTTAGTAGTTTATAATCATACTTTTTTAAATAAAAAAAGATTGTCTTTTCAGACAATCTTAGTTCAGTTTTCAAATGTTAATTCGTTATGAGTTAAAAAACAACTTCAACGTTAATTGCATTTAATCCTTTTTGACCTTGTTCAGTGTTGTATTGAACTTTGTCATCTTCTTTAATGTTGTCGATTAAACCAGTTGAATGTACAAAAATGTCTTCTCCTGATTCATTTGATTTGATAAACCCAAATCCTTTTGAGTTGTTAAAAAATTTTACTGTGCCTTCTTGCATCTTACTAAATTTTATGTTAAAAATAATTTTTGTTCAATTAGAGTAACGTTACGTTTAGATATATAATAAAATCTATACGATTATTACGTTGTTTGATTCTTAAAAATAAAGTGATGATAAATTAAAAAGGAAAGAAGACTATACTCTTTTACTAATTACTAAAAAATACCTTACTATTAAAAGGTGTTCTACTTTGAACTTTACAAATGTACATCTTTTATTATTAGTAATTGCTAAAAAGCCAATATATTTTTGTGTAAATATTTTCTAATTAAGATAAAAGCTAAACCAATTCTTTTTTCTCTAAATTTTATTGTGTGCATAGTCATCATATAGGTCAAATACCTCTTGACTTATATCTTCTTTTCTTAATTCGGCCAATCTTTTAGTTTTAAATAGCTACTAAGATAACGAATTAATTGATTAGATGTTAGTTGGCTAAATTTAGAAAAGTTTATTCTTTTTTAAATCCATAGAGATTTTGCCCAATAAAATCTTTTGGGAATTTATCATCCCCTTTAAAACCAATTTCTATTGTACCACTATCTTCTGGCACATAATCTGTTTTAAAAATATAATCCCATAGACTTAAACTTATTCCATAATTCATTCCATACCTTCCTTCTGGTAAATTATAAGCATGATGGTATAAATGCATAACTGGATTGTTAAAAATGTACTTAAATACACCCCAACTAATTTTAATATTGGCATGATTTAAATGGCCAATAGCTATGGTAATAAAATGGACGATGTAGGCTTGTTCTGGCTCAAAACCACCTAAAATCATAACTCCAAAAGTTTTTAAGGGTTTGTAGAGTACATTTTCCATCCAATGGTAACGTAAATGTGCTGCAAAACCCATTTCTTTTACACTGTGGTGTACCTTGTGAAAACGCCATAAAAATTCATATCTGTGTAATAGAACATGTGTAAACCATTGTACAAAATCTAAGATGATAAAGAATACTAAAAGCTGTAGCCAAGGTGCCCAGTTAGACATATCTACAAGTGCTAAACTCTTGGTTGTTATGTTAAATTCGGCAAATAGTAATCCGAATATTTTATAAACTCCACTTATTACAATTGAAAAAATGAAGAAGTTAAAAAACATGTAAAAAGCATCTAACCAAAAGTCTTTTCTAAAAATAGCTTGATTTTTACGCCAAGGAAAGGCAATTTCTAATCCCCAAACTACAAAAGAGATTACAACTAACCCCCAAAAATAATTGGTATACCAAGGTACTTCAAATAGTATCGATTTCAATGTCCAATCTAAGGTTCCTAAGAAGGAATTAACAAATGCATCTAAATATTCACTCATAATTTCTGTATTATTTTATTGTACTTTCATTTTCGTAAGGTAATTCATTAAAACGACTCCATTCAATCCAAGAACCATCGTAATTCTTTACATTTTTATAACCCAATAATTGTGTAAGTACAAAAGTGGTGTGAGCCGATCTAACGCCACTATGACAATACAAAATTATTGAATCATTCTTTTCTATATTTAAATTCGAATAGATTTTTTCTAATTCCTCTATCGATTTTAATGATTGATCTCCATGATAATGAATGGTTTCTGCCCAATCTAAATGCAAACTATTAGCAATTCTTCCTGCTTTAGCAGCTCCTTTTTTTTGATATTTACCCAAGTACTCGTCTTTAGTTCTTGTATCTATTAAAATTGATGTGGAAAGTTGTTGTTTAACATCGTCTTTAGCAATGTAATATTTCATAGACTTTTCTTTGGGTAGTTTAAAATTGGTTTTTGTAAAACTTGGTATAGTGCTATTTGTTTCTCCAGAAATTTGTTTCCAGCTTTGTAAACCTCCTTGTAATAATTTTACGTTGGTAAAACTATAGTTTTGTAAAATCCACCAAAGTCTTGCTGCTTCACAAAGACCTATATCGTCATAAATAACTAAATGGTCTGTAGATTTTATACCTAATTCACTAAATAGTTTTTCAATTTCATTAGGTATTGGCATCATACCATCATAGCCATAATTTTTATTTACAATGTCGTCTCTCCAAAGATGAATTGCATTAGCTATATGTTCTTTTTTGTATGCACTTTCTTTTCTAAAATCAATAATCTTAATACCTTCTTCTTTACCAATTTCCTTAAGCTCTTTAGCACTAATTAAATACTGATGCTTGCTATAAGTTTTAGAAGTAGTTGAGTCTTTTTTACAAGACATTAAAGCCACTAAAAGAAACAAAAAACTAATCTTGTAATTCATACCATTCGATATCAGTTAATTGCATTCTTCTACCTACCTTTTTTGGCGGATAATTTTTAACCAAATAATCGACAATAATTTTTTGGTTTTCTCCTAAATCCCATAAGTTTTGCTTTTCCTGCATCCACTTAATGGTCTCATTCCAACGTTCTGCATTCATTCTATTTTGTGTAACCAATTTAGATGAATGGCAGTTTGTACAATTATTAACAACGGTCATTAGTCCTTCTGCATCAACTAAACCAGTTCTAACATGAATACCATTTTCTATTCTATCCTCATCTAATGTTACAGTGCTGAGTTGTGTTTCGTTGTTTTTAAAAACTAAAAAAGTTGGGTAGTAAATACTAAACAATAATAAGGCTGTAGCAATTGCTGTTGCAAATGCAGCTTGATATGCTGTTCGCTGAGCTTTTTTTATTTTTTTATTAAACTCACTCTCGTTCATATTAGCTAACTTTTACAGCAATTCTATGACAAGCATTGTTTAAATATCCTTTTGGATTCCAACCAGGAACTACCATTGGCTGAGCATTACCATTGCTATCAATAGCTTTTGCCCAAACTTCATAATAACCTGATTTTGGAAATTCTATACTTGCAGAAAAATGCTGCCAAGCTAATCTATTTGCTGGTTTGTCTAACGAGCATTTTTGCCAAGTAGCACCAAAATCAATAGAATATTCAACAGCAGAAACTTCTAACTCTCCTGCCCAAGCATGCCCTCTAATGTCTAAAGATTTTCCTTTTTTTATAATGGCTCCAGATTTTGGGTAGGTGATTAAAGACTTCACTGGCATAGATTCTATAATGCACATATCTTCATCTTTAACTTTTTCACCAGGCGAAACAGGTTTACAAGGAACTCTATATGCTGTACCTGTCATTTTAGCGCCATCGTGTACTTTATTACGAATACTAATTCTATTTACCCATTTCCCAGAAACAGAAGCAGGCCAACCTCCTGCTACTAATCGTAAAGGATAACCATGGGCAACAGGAATGTCTTCACCATTCATTTTAAAAGCTAACAAAGTTTCTTCTTGTATAGCCTTACTAATTGGGCAACCTCTAGATATTGGCTCTTTACTAGGGTCTCCACTTAAATGCACATCTGCTGCATGATAGCCAATATAAACTGCATCATCTTTAATGCCAACATCTGCAAGAATATCTTTTAAGCGAACACCTGTCCAAGAAGCACAATGTACAGCACCTAATGTCCATTGGTTGCCTTTAGCTGGGGGATTAAATTCACTTCTTCCATTACCACCACACTCTATGGTAAGCTGGTAAGTATAGTGTTTAAAATTGGTTTTTAAGTCTTGTAAACTGTAAGTTTTCTGCTTTTTTACAGATTCACCATCAATAGTTAAAGTCCATTTTTCTGCATCAATTTCATAAGGAATTTTACCATTATTTCTAATAAACATGGCAGCATTTGGAGTTACTTTATCATCTAAAAGGTGTGCTTTTGGTTCTATATTCCATGGCTTATCATTTAAAACAACCATTTCTTTGTTTTTTTTAAACAATTTAAATGGGTCTGGTTCTTGTAGGCCTAGAGGTTTGTAGCCTTCAAGCATTTTAGCGCCATAAACTATATCAGTTCCTAATAGGGTAGCAAATACACCTAAAGTAGCTTTTTTTACAAATGACCTTCTTTCCAAAAGACTTTTTATTTAGTGGTTTGTTTAATACTACAAAATAATAATATAAATCATACTTCTTATGTAACAAATGTTACACATAAAAAATTCTAATAATCATATACTTGTCCCAACTAAAAACTAATATATAATGGGTAAGGTAATAAAATCTTTTGAGACTAAATTTATAGCAGGGGCATTTTTAGTAGCTGCAGTATTATTATGGAGTAGTTGGGCATTGACTACACATCATATAGGTGAATATATTAAAGTTTCAGATTTCGAAAAAATTGGTGAAAATGTTTGGTATTGGATATGGATGTATCGTTTTCACATTTTTGGATGGGTAACTATGGGGATTGCTACTTTTTCACTAACTTCATTATTAACGAAAAACCCATACAGAGTATTAACTTTCCCTGGTTTAGGAATGATTATTGTTGGTACATTTACCCTAGCTATTGCTAATGCATTTTACTATAATTTTGGTGCTTGGGGTGTTGGAAAAACTGCTGGATTATCTGCAGAAGAGGTTGAGGAGTTTATGAATGGTGTTTTGTTTACAAATCAATATGTAACTTGTTTTATTAGGTTTGGAAGAATTTTCTCTGGAGTTGGTTTTGTATTGTTAGGCTATGCTTTCTTAAAATGGAATTTAGTTAGTAAATGGTTAGGTTGGTTTACTACTATTTTTGGTGTTGCAGCAGTTGCTGTTATTTTAAGTATTCCAGATAACTTTGAAGTTTACAAACCATTGTTCCATATTAAAGTATTATGGTTAGTTGCTATGGGAGTTATGTTGTTAAAAGACGGAATAAAAACTACTAAATAGTTTTAATTGGATTTAGAATCATAAAAAAAGCCACACAATTTTGTGTGGCTTTTTTTACAATAGGCTTTTGCATTACATATTTCTTCTGTATTGGCCACCTACTTTAAATAAAGCATCAGTAATTTGACCTAAACTACAAACCTTAGTAGCTTCCATTAATTTTTCAAAAATATTATCATTTTGAATGGCAGCTTCTTGTAAGATTTCTAATTGTTTATCAGCATTTTTTTGCTGAACTTTATTAAGGTTTTCCTTAGTTCTAATTTGATTTTGTTTTTCTTCTTCTGTAGCTCTAATTACTTCTGCAGGCAATACTGTTGGCGATCCTTTTGAGCTTAGGAAAGTGTTAACACCAATAATTGGGAACTCTCCTGTATGCTTTAAAGTTTCGTAATACAAACTTTCTTCCTGTATTTTAGAACGTTGGTACATGGTTTCCATAGCACCTAAAACACCACCTCTTTCTGTAATTCTATCAAACTCTTCTAATACAGCTTCTTCAACTAAATCTGTAAGTTCTTCAATAATAAAAGAACCTTGAATAGGGTTTTCGTTTTTAGCTAAACCTAACTCTTTATTGATGATTAACTGTATAGCCATAGCTCTTCTAACTGACTCTTCTGTTGGTGTAGTAATGGCTTCATCATAAGCATTGGTGTGTAATGAGTTACAGTTATCATAAATGGCATACAGTGCTTGTAAAGTAGTTCTAATATCATTAAAATCAATTTCTTGTGCGTGTAACGAACGTCCAGAAGTTTGAATGTGATATTTTAACATTTGAGCTCTAGGATTGGCTCCATATTTATGTTTTAAGGCTTTAGACCAAATTTTACGAGCCACTCTACCTATTACAGAATATTCAGGATCAATTCCATTAGAGAAGAAGAACGATAAGTTTGGACCAAACTTGTTAATATCCATTCCTCTTGATAAATAATACTCTACATAAGTAAAACCATTTGCTAAAGTAAGTGCCAACTGTGTAATTGGGTTAGCTCCAGCTTCTGCAATATGATAACCTGAAATAGAAACTGAATAGAAATTTCTAACCTGCTTTTGAATAAAATATTCCTGAACATCACCCATTAAACGTAAGGCAAATTCAGTTGAAAATATACAAGTATTTTGCGCTTGATCTTCTTTTAAAATATCAGCTTGAACTGTACCTCTAACTTGCGCTAAAGTTTCTGTTTTTATTTTTTGATAAACATCAGCTGGTAAAACTTGATCACCTGTTAAACCAAGCAGCATTAATCCTAAACCATCATTACCTTCTGGTAATTCACCATGATATTTTGGTCTTTCTACACCTTTATCATCATAAACTTCTTTAAACTTCTTTTCTACTTCTTTTTCAAGTTTATGTTCTTTTATGTATTTCTCACAATTCTGATCTATGGCTGCATTCATAAAGAACCCTAATAACATTGGAGCAGGCCCATTAATGGTCATAGAAACAGAGGTCATAGCATGACTTAAATCGAAACCAGAATACAACTTTTTAGCATCATCTAAACAACAAATAGAAACTCCTGCATTTCCAATTTTCCCATAAATATCTGGTCTGTGACCTGGATCGTTTCCATACAAAGTAACTGAATCAAAAGCAGTTGATAAACGTTTAGCAGGCATACCTAAGCTAACGTAATGAAAGCGTCTATTAGTTCTTTCTGGGCCTCCTTCACCAGCAAACATTCTTGTTGGGTCTTCACCAGTTCTTTTAAAAGGATATAATCCAGAAGTATATGGGAATTCACCAGGAACATTTTCTTGTAAACACCAACGTAATAAATCGCCCCAAGCTTTGTATTTTGGTAAAGCTACTTTAGGAATTGCTGTGTGAGATAATGATTTGGTGTGTGTTTCAATTTTAATTTCTTTATCTCTAACTTTAAATGCATAAATTGGGTCTTTGTATTTTTTAACCTTTTCATCCCAATTTAAAATAACTTCCCAATTATATGGATCTAAATCCATTTTTACACGATCAAATTCCCCTAATAAAAGTTTAAGAAAATCTTTATTCTTTTCAGTTTTTTGAATTGATGCAGTATCTATACCAGATTTGTCTAAGGTTATGTTAGCGTCTGATACACTTTCAATTGTGGTGTAAATACCATACAATTTTTGGGCAACTTTTACCTGCTCATTAACTGTGTTGTCATAACTTCTGTTATTTTCAGAAATTTCAGATAAGTAACGTACTCTTTTAGGAGGAATTACATAAATCTTTTCAGACATTTCTTTAGTGATTTCAAAAGTTGATACTAAGTCTGCATTTGTTTTTTCAACCAATTTGTCCATTATCGCTCTGTAAAGCGAGTTCATGCCTGGGTCATTAAATTGTGATGCAATGGTTCCAAAAACAGGCATATCATCCATAGGAATATCCCATAGATTATTATTACGCATGTATTGTTTTTTTACATCACGAATGGCATCTAAAGCACCTCTTTTGTCGAATTTATTTATGGCTACTAGATCAGCAAAATCAAGCATGTCAATTTTTTCAAGCTGAGTTGCAGCTCCAAATTCAGGTGTCATTACATATAATGAGGTGTCTGAATGTTCTATAATTTCAGTATCAGATTGCCCAATACCAGAAGTTTCTAAAATAATTAAATCGAACTCTGCAGCTTTTAACACTTCTACAGCTTCATTTACATATTTTGATAACGCTAAGTTCGATTGACGCGTAGCTAGCGAACGCATGTAAACTCTTGAATCGTTAATCGCATTCATACGTATTCTGTCTCCTAATAAAGCACCACCTGTCTTTCTTTTTGATGGGTCAACAGAAATTAATCCAACAGTTTTATTTGGAAAATCAATTAAAAAACGTCTTACTAATTCATCTACTAAAGAAGATTTTCCTGCACCTCCTGTACCTGTAATTCCTAATACAGGGGTTTTAGAACTTTTATTTTTTTCGTGAATTTCTGCTAAAGTAGCTTTGGCTATTTCTGGGAAATTTTCTGCAGCAGAAATTACTCTAGCAATATTACCACTTACTTTATTTGCTAAATCTTTTACGTTAACAGAAAGTTTATCGCCAATGGCAAAGTCAGATTGTTGAACTAAGTCATTAATCATTCCTTGTAAACCTAATTCACGACCATCATCTGGTGAGTATATTCGAGTAATTCCATAGTCCATTAATTCTTTAATTTCGTCTGGTAAAATTACTCCACCACCACCACCAAAAATTTTGATGTGACTAGCACCTTTTTCTTGTAAAAGATCGTACATGTATTTAAAATACTCATTATGACCTCCCTGATAAGAAGTCATTGCAATAGCATTTGCATCTTCTTGAATGGCACAGTTAACAACTTCTTCTACACTTCTATCATGCCCTAAATGAATTACTTCTACTCCAGTAGCTTGTATGATTCTTCGCATAATATTTATTGCTGCATCATGTCCATCAAAGAGAGAAGCTGCAGTTACAATTCTTACTTTATGTTTTGGTTTGTAAGGTTTAATTTGTTCCATTCGTAAAAAATCTATCATTTAAGGCTCGCAATTTACGGATTTTTCAAAAAATCTCACTAATCTTTAATGATTACTAAGTGTTAATAAACTCTCAAAATAGATATATTTGTACTCATTTAACTTTTCAATCAACAAATGACTTTTAAAGAACAAATATTACAAGGTATTCCTACAGAATTACCACCAAAAGTAACGCTTGATATTTCTAGAAATCATGCACCTAAAAGAAAGGAAATACTTTCTGAGGAAGAACGAAAGTTAGCTTTAAAAAATGCACTTCGTTATTTTCCAAAGCAACATCATAAAGAATTATTAGCTGAATTTAATGATGAATTGAATGCCTATGGTAGAATTTATATGTATAGGTTTAAGCCTACATATCAAATTTATGCAAGGTCTATAAAAGAGTATCCAGGTAAATCATTACAAGCAAAAGCTATCATGTTAATGATTCAGAATAATTTAGATGATGCTGTTGCTCAGCATCCAGATGAATTAATTACCTATGGAGGTAATGGTGCTGTTTTTCAAAACTGGGCGCAATATTTGTTAACCATGCAGTATTTAGCTCAGATGACAGATAAACAAACTTTAGTTGTGTATTCTGGACATCCAATGGGTTTATTTCCATCGCATAAAAATGCACCAAGAGTTGTAGTAACAAATGGTATGGTAATTCCTAATTATTCTAAACCAGATGATTGGGAAAAGTTTAATGCTTTAGGAGTCTCACAATATGGGCAAATGACAGCAGGAAGCTATATGTACATTGGTCCACAAGGGATTGTTCATGGTACTACAATTACTGTGTTAAACGCTTTTAGAAAAATAGGAAAAGAACCTAAAGGGAATTTGTTCGTAACTTCTGGTTTAGGAGGAATGAGTGGTGCGCAACCTAAAGCAGGAAATATTGCAGGTTGCATAACAGTTTGTGCAGAAGTAAACCCCAAAATTACTCAAGTTCGATTAGATCAAGGTTGGATTGATGAAAAAATTACAGATTTAAATGCCTTAGTTGAAAGAGTACAAAAAGCTAAAGAGCAAAAAGAAACAATATCAATTGCCTATTTAGGTAACGTAGTTGATGTATGGGAAAAATTTGATGAAGAGAATATTTTTATTGATTTAGGTTCAGACCAAACATCATTGCATAATCCTTGGGCAGGAGGCTATTATCCTGCAGGTTTGTCATTTGAAGAATCTAATATAATGATGGCTGAAAACCCTGATTTATTTAAGGGAAAAGTGCAAGAATCTCTCAGAAGGCATACATCAGCTATTAATAATCATACAGCAAAAGGGACTTATTTTTTCGATTATGGAAATGCGTTTTTACTTGAATCGAGTAGAGCTGGAGCTGATGTTTTGAATTCTAAAAATGAATTGTATAGAGAGTTTAAATACCCTTCTTATGTACAAGATATTATGGGGCCTATGTGTTTCGATTATGGTTTTGGGCCTTTTAGATGGGTTTGTGCTTCTGGTAAAGAGAAAGATTTGCAAAAAACAGATGCAATTGCTTGTGAGGTTTTAGAAGAAATAAAGAAAGATGCACCAAAAGAAATTCAGCAACAAATGGCTGATAATATTCAATGGATTAAAGAAGCTCAAAAGAATAAATTAGTAGTTGGCTCTCAAGCTAGAATTTTATATGCAGATGCAGAAGGAAGAATTAAAATAGCAAATGCATTTAATAAAGCTATTAAAAAAGGTAAAATTGGTCCTGTAGTGTTAGGAAGAGATCATCATGATGTATCAGGTACAGACTCTCCTTACAGAGAAACTTCTAATATTTACGATGGTTCAAAATTTACATCAGACATGGCAATTCAAAATGTGATTGGAGATAGCTTTAGAGGAGCAACTTGGGTATCTATTCACAATGGAGGTGGAGTAGGTTGGGGTGAAGTAATTAATGGAGGTTTTGGCATGCTTCTTGATGGTAGTAAAGCAGCGTCAAAGCGTTTAAAATCAATGCTTTTTTGGGATGTTAACAATGGAATTTCAAGGCGAAGTTGGGCAAGAAATGATGAAGCTGTTTTTGCAATCAAAAGAGCTATGCAGTCAGAAAAACGATTAAAAGTTACCCTTCCAAATATAGTTGATGACGATTTGATGAATAGTTTAACTTAACACATCAAATTATGAAAAAATTAGTTATTTTCTTTATTGGAGTTCTTGTACTAAGCTCATGTAACTCATTAAAAGTAACAATAGATTATGATACTCAAGTAGATTTTTCTAAATACAAAACCTATGCTTTTTATAAGCCAGGTATAGACAAAGCTAATATTTCTGATTTAGACAAAAAAAGAATATTAAGAGCTGTTGAAATTGAAATGAAAAATCAAGGGTTTATAAAATCTGAAACTCCAGATTTATTGGTAAGTATATTTACTAAATCTAGAGAGCGAGTTAATGTAAATCAAAACAATTTTGGCCTTGGCTGGGGTTGGGGTTGGGGCTGGAACCCTTGGATTTGGGGAGGAGGCGTCAACAATGTAAATGTGAGTCAGTATACAGAAGGTACTTTATTTATAGATTTTATTGATAAAGCTAAAAAAGAATTGATTTGGCAAGGAGTTGGAACTGGAGCTTTAAAAACTCAAAACCAAGCTAAAAAAGAAGCCAGAATAAAAGAATTTGTAAAAGAAATTATTACAAGATTTCCTCCTGAATAAAAGGAATAATATAAAAAAGCCAAAACTTTTGTTTTGGCTTTTTATTATATATAAATCTATTTTATTAAACGTCAGCAGATTTTACTGTTTTAATAATTCTAGCAGCAATTTTATATGGGTCACCATTAGAAGCAGGTCTTCTATCTTCTAACCAGCCTTTCCAACCTTTTTCTACAGTTAAAATTGGAATTCTAATTGATGCACCTCTATCTGAAATACCATAAGAGAAATCAGAAATTGATGCAGTTTCATGGTCACCAGTTAAACGCTGATCGTTAAACTCACCATAAACTTCAATATGTTCTTTAACAACAGGTCTAAATGCTTCACAAACTTTTTCATAAACTTCTCTAGAACCACAAGTTCTTAATAAGTTGTTAGAGAAGTTAGCATGCATACCAGAACCATTCCAGTCCATTTCTTTACCTAGTGGTTTTGGGTGATACTCAATGTACCAACCATATTTTTCAGTTAATCTATCTAATAAATAACGAGCAACCCAAATTTCATCTCCAGCTTTTTTTGCGCCTTTTGCAAATAATTGGAATTCCCATTGACCAGAAGCAACTTCTTGATTTATACCTTCGAAGTTTAAACCAGCATCTATACATAAATTAGCATGTTCTTCTACTAAAGCTCTACCATGAGTATTTCTACCACCAACAGAACAATAATATAAACCTTGAGGAGCAGGATAACCACCAACAGGGAAACCTAATGGTAACTGTGTTTTTTTGTCCATAATAAAGTATTCTTGTTCGAAACCAAACCAAAAGTCATCATTATCATCATCAATTGTTGCTCTACCGTTAGAAACGTGTGGAGTACCATCTGCATTTAAAACTTCTGTCATTACTAAATAACCATCTCTTCTTGCAGGATCTGGATAAATAGCAACTGGTTTAAGTAAACAGTCTGAAGAACCACCTTCTGCTTGTCTTGTAGATGAACCATCAAAAGACCACATTGGGCAATCTTCTAATTTACCACTAAAATTTTCCTCAATTTTAGTTTTACTACGCATGTTTTGAGTTGGATGATAACCATCTAACCAAATGTACTCTAATTTAGACTTGCTCATAATTTTAATTTATTTCTTTATTTTAAATTAACGCCACAAAAATCAAATATTTTATAAACATATCAAAAAAAAGGGGGTAAAATTTATTAACATACATTAAAATAATTTTACCCCTAATTTTATTGGGGTATATTTGCAAATCATATTAAAAACTTAAAAAATACTTAACATATGTCAACAATTAGATTTGCTGCATTAAAAAAAGCGTTAAATAGAAATAGTAATGAGATACATGAAACAGAAAAGCGTTCTAGCCTTTTTGGGAGAAATGTGTTTAATAGTATTACTTTGCAACAATATTTAACCAAATCTGCTTACGAAAGTGTAATGAGTGCTATTGAGAAAGGTAGTAAAATTGATAGAAAAATAGCAGATCAAGTTGCAGTTAGTATGAAAGATTGGGCTATTTCTAGAGGAGCTACTCATTATACACATTGGTTTCAGCCATTAACAGGGGCTACTGCAGAAAAACATGATGCTTTTTTTGAGTCTATTAATGGTAGTGTTGCTATGGAACGTTTTGATGGTGAACAGCTAGTGCAACAAGAACCTGATGCATCAAGTTTTCCAAATGGTGGAATTCGAAATACTTTTGAAGCAAGAGGCTACACTGCATGGGACCCAACATCACCTGCTTTTGTGTATGGTACAACATTATGTATACCCACTATTTTTGTAGCGTATACAGGTGAAGCTTTAGATAATAAAACGCCCTTATTAAGAGCTTTACAAGCAGTTGACACTCATGCTACTGCAGTTTGTAAATATTTCGATAAAAATGTTTCTAAGGTAAATGCTACTTTAGGTTGGGAACAAGAATACTTTTTAATTGACGAAGCTCTAGCCAACTCAAGACCAGATATAATTTTAACAGGTAGAACTTTATTAGGTCACACACCTGCAAAAGGTCAACAATTAGATGATCATTACTTTGGTAGTATTCCATCAAGAGCAATGAATTTTATGAAAGAGCTTGAAATAGAATCTTTAAAGTTGGGAATACCTGTTAAGACAAGACATAATGAGGTAGCACCTAATCAGTTTGAGTTAGCCCCTATTTTTGAAGAAGCAAATTTAGCAGTAGACCATAATTCATTATTAATGGACGTTATGGGTAGAATTGCCAAGCGTCATCAATTTAAAGTATTGTTTCATGAAAAACCATTTTATGGTGTTAATGGTTCTGGTAAGCACAATAATTGGTCTTTATCTACTTCAGATGGAACTAATTTATTGAGTCCTGGTAAAACACCAATGAAAAATTTACAGTTTTTAACTTTTTTTGTAAATACTATTAAAGCTGTTTATAATTATGAAGAATTACTGAGAGCCTCAATAGCATCTGCAAGTAACGATCATAGATTGGGTGCTAATGAAGCACCACCAGCAATTATTTCTGTCTTTATTGGTAGTCAGCTTTCTGCTGTTTTAGATGAGTTAGAAAATGTAACCAAAGGAAAATTATCACCAGAAGAAAAAACTGATTTAAAACTGAATATAATTGGTAAAATTCCAGAAATATTATTAGATAATACCGATAGAAATAGAACATCACCTTTTGCTTTTACAGGTAATAAATTCGAATTTAGAGCTGTTGGCTCTACAGCTAATTGTGCAATACCAATGACAGTATTAAATACAATAGTAGCTAAACAATTAAAAGAATTTAAAGTTGAAGTTGATACCTTAATAGAGGAGAAAAACTTAAAAAAGGACGAAGCAATTTTTAATATTTTAAGAGAATATATTAAAGATTGTAAAAGTATTCGTTTTGAAGGAGATGGTTATGGTGAGGCATGGGAAAAAGAAGCTAAAAAGAGAGGGCTAAGCAATAATAAAACTACACCAGAAGCACTTAAAGCAAAAATTGACAAGAAAACTATTGCGCTTTTTGAAGAAATGCAGGTAATGAATAAAATAGAGCAAGAAGCTCGTTTTGAAATTGAAGTTGAAGAGTATACAAAACGCTTGCAAATAGAAAGCAGAGTAATTGGAGATATTGCTAGAAACCACGTAATTCCTACTGCGATTAACTATCAAAACACCTTATTAGAAAATACTAAAAACTTAAAAGAAGTATTTGGAGAGGAGTATAAAACCATAGCTAATGAGCAAATTGCTTTAATTAAAACCATATCAAATCACATTACACAAATTAATGCATTAACACTAGCAATGATTGAAGAACGAAAAGAAGCAAATAAATTAACAGGTTTAAAATCTGCTGAGAGTTACTGTAAAAAGGTTAAACCTTACTTTGAGCAAATACGCTATCATTCTGATAAACTAGAAACTATGGTCGATGATAATATTTGGCCATTAACTAAGTATAGAGAACTATTATTTATTAGGTAATATAAAAACATCCTACTTTTTGAGTAGGATTTTTTTTGTAAAAGCATACCTTTGTAACCCAACACAAAATCATGAGTAAAGAAGTTTCTAAACGTTATGCGCAAAGAGGTGTTTCTGCCTCAAAAGAAGATGTGCACAATGCAATCAAAAACATAGATAAAGGATTGTTTCCAAAAGCATTTTGCAAAATTGTACCAGATTATTTAACTAATGATAATGAATATTGTCTAATTATGCATGCAGATGGTGCAGGTACAAAAAGTTCTTTAGCCTATATGTATTGGAAAGAAACAGGAGATTTATCAGTTTGGAAAGGAATTGCACAAGATGCATTAATTATGAATATAGATGATTTGTTGTGTGTTGGTGCAACAGATAATATCATGTTATCCTCAACCATCGGAAGAAACAAAAGTAAAATTCCAGGTGAAGTTTTATCAGCCATTATTAACGGAACAGAAGAATTAATTGCAGATTTACAAAAATTTGGTGTAACTATTCATTCAACAGGAGGTGAAACTGCAGATGTTGGTGATTTAGTACGAACTATTATTGTAGATTCTACGGTTACTGCAAGAATGAAACGAAAGGATGTAATTGACAACGCAAATATTAAACCAGGTGATGTTATTCTTGGTCTTGAATCTTTTGGGCAAGCAACTTATGAAACTGAATACAATGGAGGTATGGGCTCTAATGGTTTAACTTCTGCAAGACACGATGTTTTTCATAACTACTTAGCTGAAAAATATCCAGAAAGTTTTGACGCTTCAGTACCATCAGATTTGGTATATTCTGGAAACACAAAACTAACTGATGAAGTTGAAAATTCACCTATTGATGCAGGTAAATTAGTATTATCACCAACAAGAACTTACGCCCCAATCATTAAAGAAATCCTATCTAAGTATAATTCAAAGGATATTCACGGAATGATTCATTGTTCTGGTGGAGCACAAACTAAAATTTTACATTTTGTAGAAAATTTACATATTGTAAAAGACAATATGTTTCCAATTCCGCCATTATTTAAATTGATACAAGAGCAATCAAAAACCGATTGGAAAGAAATGTATCAAGTATTTAACTGCGGACATCGAATGGAGTTGTATCTATCACCAGAAATTGCAGAAGAAGTGATTTTAATTTCAAAATCATTTAATGTAGATGCAAAAGTAATTGGTAGAGTAGAAGCTTCAGAAAAGAAGAAACTTACTATTAAAAGTGAATATGGTGTTTTTGAATATTAATTTTGCTTTTCAAAAACAAAATCTATTCTAAAATCATCATTAGTCACAATTGCTTTTAACTGATTTTTCTCTAAATAATAGGTAATTTTTTAGGAAAATCATGTGTTGGGTTTTCTGCAACAAAAGAAGTATCTGTTTGCTCTATAAACTTAAACAACGTTGGTTTATCATTAACACCAACTACTTCTAAATGTAAAGTATCGTTGATGGAAACAATTCTCATTTGCTCACTAAAAGTAGTTTCAGTTCCTTTTTTAGTGTAGCCAAAACCCTTAAAATTGATGTTCCAAGATTCATAGGTTTGAAAATTTGGTTTGTCATTCAAACGTTTCCAATTGCCAATTAAAAAAGCTGGTTTATTTTGTGTTTTGGTTTCTTTAGAACATGAAACCATTACTAAGAAAGTTAGTATTAATACAGTTATTCTCACAAAAAGTAATTTGGTTATTCCAAATATACCTATAAATATTGTAAATTCGCAAACCACAAAAGAGGATAAAATGATAGAGAAAATTCAAATTGTAAAACAGCGTTATGATGAGGTTTCTGACCTTATTATTCAGCCAGAAATTATTGCTGATCAAAAGCGTTATGCACAATTGAGTAAAGAATATAAAGACTTAGGAGATGTAGTAAAAAAAGGTGATGAATACCAAAGTCTTTTAAATAATATTGAAGAAGCGAAAGAAATTATAGCAGATGGTTCTGATGCAGAAATGACAGAAATGGCCAAAATGCAATTAGAAGAGGCTAGTGCTAGATTACCAGAAATAGAAGAGGAAATTAAGTTTTTATTGATTCCTAAAGATCCAGAAGATAGTAAAAATGCAGTTGTAGAATTAAGAGCTGGAACAGGTGGAGATGAAGCTAGTATTTTTGCTGGAGATTTGTTTAGAATGTATTCTAAATACTGTGAAAGTAAAGGTTGGCGAGTAGATGTTGTCGATTATTCAGAAGGAACAAATGGAGGATTTAAAGAAATTCAGTTCGAAGTTTCTGGTAATGATGTTTATGGTACATTAAAATTTGAAGCTGGTGTTCATCGAGTACAAAGAGTACCACAAACAGAAACACAAGGTAGAGTTCATACATCTGCTGCAACTTGTATGGTGTTTCCAGAAGCAGAAGAGTTTGATGTTGAAATAAACCCAAAGGATGTTAGAATAGATTATTTCTGTTCATCTGGTCCTGGAGGTCAGTCTGTAAACACAACCTATTCTGCTGTTCGTTTAACGCATGAGCCAACAGGTTTGGTGGCACAATGTCAAGATCAAAAGAGTCAGCACAAGAATAAAGAGAAAGCTTTTAAAGTTTTACGTTCTAGATTATACGATTTAGAATTGGCAAAAAAGCAGGAAGAAGATGCTGCAAAACGTGGCTCTATGGTAACTTCTGGTGACAGAAGTGCAAAAATTAGAACCTATAATTATCCTCAAGGTAGAGTAACAGATCATAGAATTGGATTAACCTTATATGACTTGTCTAACATAGTGAATGGCGATATTCAAAAAATTATTGATGAGCTTATGTTAGCTGAAAATACTCAAAAGCTAAAAGAACTTGGAGAAGGTATTTAAAAAAAAAGCAGTAAGAAAACCTTACTGCTTTTTGTATTAAATTTATTTTTGGTTAACTACCAAATAAATGCAGTTCAGTAAATTCTTTAGTAATAGTTAATGTGTGTGTTTTAGAATTTAATCCGTTTAAATCTACATCAGCATTGTCTATTTGAACTTTCTTTACTGTAAAAGGTAAATTATGGAAGACTATTTTAAACTTAGTATAAGGTGCGTTGTAAGTACCTTCTTTATGTTGCTGTAAAATAAATTCATCTTTTCTACCAGTTAGTTTAAACGTTCTTAAACTATATCTTCCTTTTCTGTAATCATAACCATCATGTGCATCATCGTATAATTGAGAAGATTCTTTACCAATTTTATAATAAACGTCTAAAGTAATTTCATCAAACTGTTTTTCATCAACATATTGTTGTACTGGGTATTTTGGAATTATAGCACCTTCTTTAATGAATATTGGCATGCTATCTAAGTCAGCATCTACCCACATTTCTTTTCCACCTTCAACAACTTCATCTGTCCAGAAATTATACCAGTTTCCTCTTGGAATATACATTCTTCTTCCTTTAGAATTTGGTTCTTGAATAGGGCAAACCAAAATCTGTTCACCATAAACAAATTCGTCGCTTCTGTAATGTGTGTGTGGATCTGCTTGATCGAATAAAACTAGCGATTTTAAAATTGGTGTTCCATTATTTATGTAATTCCAAAAAGCAGTATATAAATAAGGTAACAACTGATATCTTATTTCAACAAACTTTCTAACAATATCTGTTATTTCATCGCCAAAAACCCAAGGTTCTTGATCTCCATGATCTCCAGAAGAATGTACTCTACAAAATACATGAAATACTCCTAATTGAATCCATCTTGCAAACAACTCACCATTAGGTTGTTCAGCAAAACCACCAATATCAGATCCAGCAAATGAAAAGCCAGACATGGCTAATCTTTGTGCTTGTACATTAGCAATCCATAAATGTTCCCAAGTTGCAACGTTATCTCCCATCCAAGTAGAGGTATAACGTTGTGTGCCAGAATATGCTGCTCTAGTAATTACAAAAGGTCTTTTTGGGTATGAATATTTTTTTAAACCATGATAGGTTGCTCTAGCCATTTGCATTCCATAGACATTGTGTGCTTTTCTATGACTACAAGGATTACCATCATAATCATGTCTTACATCATCTGGAAAAGTTTTGTTTGGCACCTCCATAACTGCAGGTTCGTTCATATCGTTCCAAACACCTTTAACGCCAATATCTTCAATTAATTCTTGAAATAAACTTGACCACCATTCTCTAACTTCTGGTTTCGTAAAGTCAGGAAAATAACATTCACCAGGCCAAACTTTACCTTTCATGTAAGGGCCATCTGCTCGTTTACAGAAATAATCTTTGTCTAATGCTTCTTTAAAAACACCATATTCCAAATCTATTTTAATACCTGGATCTATAATTACCACTGCTTTAAAACCATCATTTTCCAATTCTTTTACCATTCTTTTTGGATCTGGAAAATAATTTTTATCCCAAGTGAAACATCTAAAACCATCCATGTAATCTATGTCTAAATAAATTGCATCACATGGTATTTGTAATTCTCTAAACTTATTAGTTATTTCTTTAACATTACTTTCTGGGTAATAACTCCATTTACATTGATGATAACCTAATGCCCAAAGAGGAGGTAAAGAGTGTGGTTTACCAGTTAAATCTGTATAATTTGCAACAACATCAGACATTTGAGGCCCATAAATAAAATAGTAATCCATATCACCTCCTTGAGCCCAGAAACTAGTTACATTTCTACGTTCTTGTGCAAAATCAAAATGAGTTTTAAAGGTATTATCGAAGAAAATACCATATGCTTTATCTTCGTGAATTGAGGTGTAAAAAGGTATTGCTTTATAGATTGGATCTGTGTGTTTCCCAAAAGCATATGAATCTGTTACCCAGTTTTCGAATCGCTTTCCTTTCATATTTATCTCAACAGGTTTGTCGCCTAAGCCATAGTAACTTTCTGCCTTTTGAGAAACCTTACTCATTTTTACGATGTCCCCACCAAATTCATAACTTTCTTCCCAATGAAAACCAATTTCATCTTCATTAATTAATAAGTTATCGATAGCATCATATAAACTAACTTTCATGTTAGCTTTGTCGATTTTACAAATTAATTTTTTTGTTCTTATTTCATAGTAGTCTTTTTCTTCAGAAACTTCTAAAAAGCTATAGCCTCTAGAAGCATGCATTGTAATTCCGTATGAAAAATCATTTTTGAATTTACCTGTTGTTGAATATCTAAAACGAATAACACTATCTCTAACAACTGTTACCTGAAGAATTACATGGTTTTTAGATGTAAAATATAATTTATCAACATCTTTGGTATAATTTATAATTTCAGAAGGAAATAAATTTCCTTTTTGTTCTAACTCTGTGTTAACAATCATAAGTGTTTGTTTTTAAACCCTATAAAAGTCGTAAATTTTAATGGGAAACGCTTATTTTTTGGTTAATAAATTTACGATAACGTTATCGCAAAAGAGATAAAAAAAAGCCTCTTATAAGAGACTTTAATAGGATTTGTTTTTAATAGATTTTTATTTGTACTTGTAAGCAACCATAGCTAATGGTGGTAAGTTTAATTCAACGGAGTTAGCTCTAAAATTCCATTCTGTATTTTCAGAAACTAAATTGGTGTTTTTATAATTGCCTGAGCCATTATATTTTTTTGCATCGCTATTAAAAACTTCTTTTAAATTACCTGCTTTTGGTAGTCCAATTCTATAGTTCTCTCTAGGAACAGGTGTTAAATTTAAAACCACTATAACATTGTCTTTTTCATGCTCTCCTTTTCGTATGTAAGACAATACTGAGTTTTGACTATCTCCATGATCTATCCATTCAAAACCTTCTGAACTAAATTGCTTCTCGTATAAAGCACGTTCTTTTTTATAAAACTTATTCAAATCTTTTATTAGTGTTTGAACTCCTTTATGAACATCGAATTGTAATAAATGCCAATCTAAACTATTTTGAAAATTCCATTCTGCTGTTTGGCCAAACTCATCTCCTTGAAATAATAATTTTGTACCAGGATGTGTAAACATTAAACTATATAAAGCTCTTAAATTACCAAAACGTTGCCATTCATCACCAGGCATTTTATCTACTAAGGCTTTTTTACCATAAACAACTTCATCGTGAGATAAGGGTAACATAAAATTTTCTGTAAATGCATAGTTTAGACTAAAAGTTAGATCGTTTTGATGATGTTTTCTGTATACAGGTTCTTTAGAAAAATATTCTAAGGTATCGTGCATCCAACCCATCATCCATTTCATTCCAAAACCTAAACCACCATCGTAAATTGGTCTAGAAACTTTAGGGAAAGATGTAGATTCTTCTGCAATAGTTTGCACATCTGGAAACGAAGCATAAACCTCTGTATTCATGTCTTTAATAAAATCTATCGCTTCTAAATACTCTCTACCTCCAAATATATTTGGTTCCCATTGGCCTTCTTCTCTAGAGTAATCTAAAAACAACATAGATGCTACAGCATCAACCCGTAAACCATCTGCATGATATTGATCTAACCAAAAAATGGCATTACTGATTAAGAAAGCTTTTACTTCGTTTCTACCGTAATTAAAAATTAAACTTTTCCAATCTTGATGATATCCTTTTCGTTGATCTGGATGTTCGTATAAATGAGAACCATCAAAGAAACCTAATCCATGGTCATCTGAGGGAAAATGCGATGGTACCCAATCTAAAATGACTCCAATTCCTTTTTGGTGAAATTGATCTACTAAATATTTAAATTCATCTGGATAACCAAAACGTGATGTTGGCGCAAAATAACCTGTTAATTGGTATCCCCAACTTGGGTCATAAGGATACTCCATTATTGGCATAAATTCTACATGTGTAAAATTTAAGTCATCTACATAATTCACTAATTCATCTGCTAATTCTTTATAGCTTAAAAACCTGTTTTCTTCTACATGCTTTTTCCAAGATCCTAAATGTACTTCATAAACAGAAAAAGGTGCATTTAATGCATTCTTATTTTTTCTATTTTTCATCCATTTTTTGTCTTCCCACTCATAATTATCACTCCAAACAACAGAGGCTGTTTTGGGTGGATGTTCACATCTTCTTGCAAAAGGATCTGCTTTTTCGGTTGTTACATCGTTATGTGAACTTTGTATTTTGTACTTGTAAATGCTGCCTTTTTTTACACCAGGAATAAAGCCTTCCCAAATTCCACTACCATCCCAACGTACATTTAATTGATGTTCGCCTTCTAGCCAATAATTAAAATCGCCAATTACAGATATGCTTTTTGCACTTGGTGCCCAAACTGCAAAATAGGTACCTTCTTCACCATCTACTGTGGTAATATGCGAACCGAATTTTTCGTATAATCTATAATGTTTGCCGTCTTTAAAAAGGTTAATATCAAATTCTGTGAATAGACTAAATACTTTTGTTTTTGTCATGTGTTATGAGTTCATAATGTTTGCAATTCCCTTTAAAGGAATTATGGTCCATTTTGGTCTAGAGTTTAGCTCGTAGCCTAACTCGTAAATTGCTTTTTCAAGCAAACAATATTTTAATAAATATACTCTTTCGTTTGTGTATCCAATAGATAAATTAGCTTCTTGTGTAACTGCTCTATATGTTTCTAAGAAAACTGCTATAAAATACTTATACATTAATTCTCCGTATTTAAATAGTTCTTCTGATTCTTTGGTATATTCTTTCTTATGATTAAAAATAGTAGAATAAATTGCATAATGAAAAGATCTAAATAAACCAGCAACATCTTTTAATGGAGGTTGTTTTACTTTGCGGTCTCTTATGGTACTTTCTGGCTCTCCTTCGAAATCTAAAATACAAAAATCATCATCTTGTACTAAAATTTGACCTAAATGATAATCGCCATGAATTCTAATTCTTTCGCCTTTTAGTTTTGTCCAATCGAAATTTACAAAACGCTTTCTAATAGCATTTTTATTATCTAAAAACTCTTTGGCAAGTTTTAAACTATAACCATCTAATTTATGCAAATTATTTTCAGTTAGATTTAATCTATTTTGAAATTGGTAGGTTAATCTATTTTTTAACCATACTGTATAATCGCCATTAAAACGTGTTGGTGTGAAAGAAGTATCTGCGAATTCAGAACCTAGTGCTATGTGCATTTCTGCAGTTCTTTGTGCTAGTAATTTTACTTTATTAAGCATGTTTAAGCCAATCCAATCTACAATTTGTGGAGGTAAATCTACAATGGCTTGTCGCTTAAAAAGTTCAATATCTGGTAAGTTCTTTAAGTCGATTTCCTTTTTATCTATTGCTAAATAGATTTGGTGAATTTTTTTTAAGAAATATTCCCAAGCATCACCTTTATTTGGTACTAATTCTTGCATTAAACCAATGGTAATGTATGAGCTTTCTGAATCTACAACATTAATTGAACCTAGGTATTTGGGTGTGTGCTTAAACTCTTTTTTAAAGGATAAAAAATGACTCATTTCATAGTCAGGGTTTTTATCAGCATAAATTCTTCTAAAGAATTTTAGAATAAATTTATCATTATAAATTATAGAAGTATTACTCTGCTCTGCACCTAAAAATCTTGAAGATTCATATTCAGGAAAACTAAAGGTTTCTGATTTATGATATTGTACAGGAGTTTTATCTACAGGGAGTGCATTTATAATTCTATTGTAAACTACTCTTTTAAAAGATTCAAGATACATGGCATCTATTATATAGCCTTCTTGATCTTTAAGTTTTATGGGTAAAATTCTATTTTCTTTTGCAAAATTTTCATCAGAAACAAATGAAATTGGTAAAAAGTAATGATGGTAAAAAGCCTCTACAAAATTTACTTCTAAGATCAATCCAAAATACACCTCATTGTCTTGTTGTATTCTAAAATACTCGCTTAATTCTATGTATTTTAATTTACTAGATTTTCCACCATACCAACGTTGTTTTTGAATATATTCTTCTAAAACTTCAGATAAAAAAACGTCAACAAAATCTTTATCTTCTATGAGTTTTTCCCATTGAGTATAACATGAAAAAATTGAAGATTTATTACTTATTTTGTTGCTTTCTGTCATTTTTTATTTGTTGATTTTAAAGATATGAAAAGGTAATGTTGGGTGAAGTTCTACATAATTCCACTCATTATACCAGTTGTAAGAATTTCTAGTTACTAAATCTAACACTTCTACCTTATGGCCATGATGAATATCTAATTCTTGCATTGGTAATTGTACAGAACCAGATTGAGAATGGTAAGCATCTAAACTTATGATGGTTAAAGTTTCATTAGTTTTATTTTCATCCCATTTATAGAAGGCTATAAGATTGTCGTTTTGAGTTTCTACAAATTTAATATTGTTGGTTTGTTGATAAGATGTATTCTCTTTTCTAATCGCATTTATTTTAGAAATAAGCGTACTTATTTTATTTTCTTTAAACCAATCGTAATGACAAATTTGAAATTTTTCAGACATATAATACTCTTCCTTTCCAGGAATTGGTGTGTCTATTTGTTGTTCAAAAACAGGACCATAAATACCAATATTAGAACTTAAAGTAGCAGCTAAAGCATAGCGTAAAATATACATACTTTCAGGAGCACCTTGTAAATGATAAGGATTAATATCTGGTGTATTTGGCCAAAAATTAGGACGCATATATTCTCGCTGATTGGTTTGAGTTAACTCATTCATATACTCCATAATTTCATGTTTATGAACACGCCAAGTAAAATAAGTATAACTCTGTGTATAGCCTTGTTTAGCTAATTGTTGCATTACTTTTGGCTTGGTAAATGCTTCAGCTAAAAACAATACATTAGGATGTTTTTTCTTAATTTGATCGATTATCCAGCCCCAAAAATAATAAGGTTTTGTATGAGGGTTGTCTACTCTAAAAACCTGAATACCAAATTCCTCTATCCAATATAGAAGCGTGTCTAAGCATTCTTTCCATAAATTTTTGTAGTCTTTGCTTTCCCAATAAATAGGTAAGATATCTTGGTATTTTTTTGGTGGATTTTCTGCATATTGTACAGTACCATCTGGTCTCCACTTAAACCAATCTGGATGATCTTTTACCCAAGGATGATCTGGTGCAGCTTGTAAAGCATAATCCATAGCAACTTCAATTCCTATTTCTTTTGCAGCATTCACTAAGTTTTTAAAATCCTCTACAGTGCCTAACTGTGGATGAATGTCTTTATGTCCACCATGTTTAGACCCAATTCCCCAAGTAGAACCAACATCACCTTTTTGAGCAACTGTTGTGTTGTTTTTTCCTTTTCTATTTACTTCACCAATTGGATGAATAGGAGGGAAGTATAAAGTGTCAAATCCCATTTTAGAAATTCTAGGTAAAAGTCTATGACAGTCATTAAAAGTACCATGTTTACCTTCTTGTTCTGCTGCTGATCGTGGAAAAAACTCATACCAAGTTGAAAAACGAGCTTTTTCTCTATCTACATAAACTTGAAATTCTTTTGTAGTATGCGTTAGTAATTTTTCTGGATTTTCTCTAAATATGGTAGTTAATCGTTCTGAAACAGCTTCTTTAATTGCTTCACCATAATTGTCTTTATTTTTAAAGATTTCGATTAAATATTCTATGTATTTTTTATCATCACCTGTTATACCATCTACTATTTTTTCTAGTAATGCTGCACCTTCTAGTAGTTCTGAGTTTACATGTTGATAATCATCAATCTTTCTATGAATTCCATGTTGCCAATTCAAGGCATAATCTACCCAACCTTCAATTTTATAGTTGTAAAAACCTTGTTTTTCTGTAATAAAACTAGCTGTGTATTCATCATTTTCTGTAAGATGCATTCTAACAGAATTCCATTTTTTTGCTGTTTTATGCTTGTATAAAACATTGGCTTGTAAAACATCATGACCATCAACCAAAACATCTGCTGTTACATTTACAACTTCATTTACAACTCGTTTAATAAAAATATCACCATTATTAATTTGAGGTGCAACATTTTCGATTACAATTCTACTTTGGTTTAACATATGAAAAAAAGATATCTAATTTATGATTGACTAAAATACTATTGATTATCTATATAAAAAAAATTATACAGTTTACTAATAAATATATATAAAAAAATGACTGTTTGTTAACGCATTCCTAATTTTAAGTTTAAAGATGATATGTTACCTTTTTAAGAAAGCATTTCTTTAACTTTTTCATCTTCTGTTATATTCAATAAATTTATTGCGGTTTTATTAATGCTAAGTGTAAAAGGCTAGTGGGAAATTATCTAATAATTTTTTAGTTATAAAATTTAAGTCTTCATTAAATAAACCACAAAATACTCACTATATGATAGTGGTTTACTTTAATTTATATTACAGTTCCTTTAGGTAATACAGCTTCTTTTTTAAGTACTACAATCCCATCTTTAATAACATACTTATCTGTTTCTGTATCTTCTAGATGAGGACCTCCATTTATTCTTACATCATCTCCAATTCTACAGTTTTTATCAATTATGGCATTTTTAATAAAACAACGTTCACCAATTCCAAGTAGGATATGATTATTTTTATTTTCTATATCTTCTAGCGTTTCATAAACATCACTTCCCATCATATAGGTGTTAATAATGGTGGTTTCTTTCCCAATTCTAGAACGAATTCCAATTACAGATTTTTCTATAGTTGCAGCATGAATAATACAGCCTTCTGCAATTACTGCTTTATTTAAGGTTGTCCCAGATATTTTTGATGTTGGTAAAATACGTGCATTCGTATAAACTCTATTATTTAAATCAAAAAGATTAAATTTTGGGATATCATCAGTTAATCCAAGGTTAGCTTCAAAGAAAGAATCTATGTTACCAATATCTGTCCAATAACCTTCAAAGGGATAGCTTATAACCTTTTGCTTTTCAATACTTTGAGGAATAATTTCTTTGCCAAAATCAATGGTACTTTCATCATTCATTAACTCAACTAACAAATCTCTATTAAATACATAAATACCTGTAGAACCTAAGTATTCACGACCTTGATTTTTCATGTCATCACTTACATCAGATTTCCAATCGACAATAACATCTGCTGATGGTTTTTCTATAAATGATGTAATTTTATTTTCATCATCGGTTTTTAAGATTCCAAATGAAGTTCCATCTTTAGCATTAACAGGATAAGTTCCAATAGTAATGTCTGCTTTTGCATCAATATGTGCTTGAATCATTTCATTGTAATCCATTTGATAGAGTTGGTCTCCAGATAAAATAAGTGCATATTCAAAATCATGTTGTAAAAAATGATGCATACTTTGTCTAACAGCATCTGCAGTTCCTTGAAACCATTTATCACTTTTTATAGTTTGTTCTGCAGCTAAAACATCTACAAATGCAGAGCTAAAAAAACTAAAGTGATATGTGTTTTTTATATGTCTGTTTAACGATGCAGAATTAAACTGTGTTAAGACATACATTCTTTTAATATCAGAATTAATACAGTTAGAAATAGGGATGTCTACCAACCTATATTTACCTGCAATTGGTACTGCTGGCTTAGATCTGTCTTTGGTTAAAGGGTATAATCTAGACCCTTGACCACCACCTAAAATAATTCCTAAAACTTTATTATTTATCATCTTATTTAATTAATGATTTATACAATTCTTTTGTTTGTTCTGCTATAGAAATCCAATCAAAATATTTTTCAACTCTTTCTCTACCTTTTTTAGCCATAGAAGTTCTAAGTTCTGGATTTCCTATTAGTGTATTTATTCCATTTGCTAAATCTTTGGCAAATTTGTCTGGATTAATGGGTTCAAAAGGAGCAACATTTTGTTGCTCTACAGGAACTAAAATTCCAGTTTCACCATCTACAACAACTTCTTTTATACCTCCTACAGCACTTGCCACAACAGCAGTGTTACAAGCCATTGCTTCTACATTAATAATGCCAAAAGGCTCGTAAATAGAAGGGCAGCAAAATACAGATGCATGAGAATATAACTGAATAATTTCTTTTTTACTGAGCATTTTATCAATCCAAATAACGTTGTTTCTATTTTTTTGAACTTCGTTAACAGCTTCTTCCATTTCTATACCAATTTCTTTGGTATCTGGTGCACCTGCACAAAGCACAACTTGAGTGTCTTTATTAATGTACTTTATAGCATTTACTAAATGAATGATACCTTTTTGCCTAGTAATTCGTCCAACAAAAAGAACATAAGGTTTGGTTTTATCAATATGATATTCCTCTAAGGTTGAGATTTCAGAAGTGGTGTTATATTGCTGTAAATTAATACCATTATAAATCACCTTTACTTTTTCAGCATCAACGTTAAAATATTTTAATACATCTTCTTTAGTTTCTTTTGAAACAGCAATTAATGCATCTGCCATTTCAATAGCAGTTTTTTCTATCCATGAAGAAGCATCATAACCATTACCTAATTGTTCTCTTTTCCAAGGTCTTAAAGGCTCTAGTGAATGTGTAGTAATTACTAAAGGAATTCCATAGCATAACTTAGCCATAATACCAGCAAAATGTGCATACCATGTGTGGCAATGAATTACATCAGCATCTATAGAATCAGCATTCATATGAACACCAGTACTTAATGTTTGTAAAACTGCTTTTAACTTATCATCAGCATCATTAAAAATAGGATTTTCATAAGGAAACCCTTTAACAGTAATACTTTTTTCTTTTACATTTTGATCACCAAAACTCCTAACTTCAACTTGCATTAGTTTAGATAATTCTTCAGCAAGGTATTCTACATGAACACCTGCACCACCATAAACATATGGAGGGAATTCTCTGGTAAAAAAAAGGGTTTTCATTAATGACTATTAGTTGTTATAAATGCTTAAAGTAATGATTAAGCATAAAACTACAAAATAATACTTCACTAAGTTTGCATTAACTTTTTATTAGTGCTTTAATGATGTTGAGTTAATGTAATACTAAAGTAATAAATAGTTAGTGTAAGATTGTATAATTAACTTTTACTATTTCTTTGTTTATTTATTTCGTCTTGAAGTTGTCTTCTTAGTTTTTGTTCTCTTTCTAAAGATTTCTTTCTATGAGTTTCAAATTCATATTCTAAATCAACTAAGTTTTCTTGTGCTTTTTTAGTTAACACATTACTTCTAGTAAATTTAAAAATAAAGGTTGCTAGGGCACCAATAAGTAGTATAATTATAGACCAAAGTAAGAAATTGTAGGAAGTTTTACTTAGAGGTATGCCTAAAAAAGAGATAGAATTTTCGTTTTCTAAAGCTATTTCTAATTCTTTCTTAGTTTTAGTTAACACTGTATTTAGTTGATTGTTCTTATCTCTTTCTGCATTAAGCTGTTTTATTTTGTCTGCAACTTCTTTATTAGCCTTATCAATTGAATCTAGAACATTCGCTTTTAAAAAGTCGTAACTTTCTATATTTATAACCTTGTATCTTTTTTTAGTATCTGGAGGTCTGTATGTTGTAGAAGTTCTATATATCTTATCAAACTGACCTTTTAAAGATTGGTCTTCTACCTCATTTGTTTCTTGAGCAAATGAAAATGCTATTGATAGAAAAAGAAATAGTGTTAGTATTTTAAACTTCATATACGGGGATAAATATTTAGGATGTAAAAGTAATAAAAAAACCCAAACTTGACGCTTGGGTTTTTAATAAGTAAGTAATATTAATTTATTTTATTTTTTCAACAACTGCCTTAAAAGCTTCTGGGTTGTTAACAGCTAAATCTGCTAAAACTTTTCTGTTAAGTTCTATGTTATTAGCTTTCACTTTTCCCATAAACTGAGAGTAAGACATTCCGTTTAAACGAGCTGCTGCGTTAATACGCGTAATCCATAAAGAACGGAAGTTTCTCTTATTGTTTTTACGGTCTCTGTATGCGTATAACATACCTTTTTCAACCGCATTTTTTGCTACTGTATAAACGTTCTTTCTACGTCCAAAGTAACCTTTTGCTTGCTTCAATATTTTTTTTCTTCTATTTCTTGAAGCTACTGAATTTACTGATCTTGGCATAATTCAAAATTGTTTTTTGTAGTAGGCGATTCATTAAAGAATACTTGTGTTGTGCCTAACTCCATGGTTATTAATTTAATTCCCTTTTATTAAACTTATTTTAAGTTTAATTGTTGCTTAATGTTAGCCTCATCAGACTTATGTACTAAAGTATCATGAGTTAACTTTAATTTACGTTTTTTAGACTTCTTTGTTAAGATGTGACTTTTAAACGCGTGCTTTCTTTTTAATTTTCCAGAACCTGTAACTTTAAATCGTTTCTTGGCACTAGATTTTGTTTTTAATTTAGGCATTTCTCCTTCGTTTTTAAACTTACTTACTTATGTTTTTATCTAATTAATTAGATATTATTTTGTTTTTTTTGGAGCGATAAACATTATCATACGTTTACCTTCTAATTTAGGTAGTTGCTCCACCTTACCATATTCTTCTAATTCCTGAGCTAATCTTAATAATAAAATTTGACCTTGCTCTTTAAATACAATAGACCTTCCTTTAAAGAAAACAAATGCTTTTAATTTAGCACCATCTTGTAAAAACTTAATGGCATGTTTCTTTTTAAACTCATAATCGTGTTCGTCTGTCTGAGGCCCAAAACGTATTTCTTTAACTGTAACTTTAGTAGCTTTCGCTTTTAAAGCTTTTTCACGTTTTTTCTGTTCGTATAAGAATTTCTTATAATCAATAATTTTACAAACAGGAGGTTTAGCCTTTGGCGATATTTCTACCAAATCTAACCCTTGCTCTTCAGCCATTGCTTTGGCTTTAGCTATAGGATAAACGCCTACTTCAACATTTTCTCCTACAACTCTAACTTCATCAACATATTTAATTTTTTCATTAATTCTATGTTGATCTTCTTTAATAACTCTTAAAGGTCTTCTTGACCTGCTTCTACGTATAGCTATAATCTTTAAATTTTAATTAAACTTTTATTTTGATTAAAATATATTTAAAAATATTTAATTATTTAAATTTTTTAATTGTTTTTTGTTCTTCTTCTTTCACCATAGCAACAAAATCTGTTAAAGTAAAAGTTCCTAGATCACCTTCTCCGTGCTTTCTAACTGACACAGTTTCTTCACCTTCTTCTTTCTCGCCAACAATTACCATATAAGGTATTTTGCTAACTTCTGCATCTCTAATTTTTCTTCCAGTCTTTTCAGATCTGTCATCTATGAGGGCGCGAATTTCGGAATTTTCTAACGATTCTAAAACTTTTTCTGAATATTTTTGATATTTCTCACTGATTGGCAGTATAATAACTTGCTCTGGAGTAAGCCAGAGTGGGAAATTTCCACCTGTGTGCTCTAGTAAAACTGCAATAAAACGTTCCATACTTCCAAAAGGAGCTCTATGAATCATAACAGGTCTGTGTTGTTGATTGTCTGCCCCTGTATAACTTAAATCGAAACGTTTTGGTAAATTATAATCAACTTGAATGGTTCCTAGCTGCCAACTTCTACCTAAAGCATCTTTTACCATAAAGTCTAACTTTGGACCATAAAAAGCTGCTTCACCTTCTTCAATTACATAATCAAGACCTTTATCTTTTGCAGCTGAAATAATTGCTTTTTCAGCAATATCCCAAGTTTCTGCATCACCTATATATTTATCTTGATTTTTCATATCGCGTATAGAAACCTGTGTAGTAAAGTTTTCAAACCCTAGTGAACCAAATACATACAATACTAGGTCTATTACTTCCTTAAATTCTTCATCTAGTTGTTCTGGTGTACAAAAAATATGGGCATCATCTTGAGTAAATCCTCTTACTCTTGTTAAACCATGTAACTCTCCACTTTGTTCATATCTATATACAGTACCAAACTCTGCATAACGTTTTGGTAAGTCTTTATAAGAATGAGGTTTAAAATTATATACTTCACAATGATGAGGACAGTTCATTGGTTTTAATAAAAACTCCTCATCCATTTTAGGTGTTTTTATGGGTTGAAAGCTGTCTTCTCCATATTTTTCATAATGCCCAGAAGTTACATATAATTCTTTTTGGCCAATATGAGGAGTCATTACTATTTCGTAACCTGCTTTCTTTTGAGCATCTTTTAAAAAGTTCTCTAATCTACTTCTTAAAGCAGCACCTTTAGGTAACCATAAAGGTAATCCTTGCCCTACTTTTTGAGAGAAAGTAAACAATTCTAATTCCTTACCAAGTTTTCTGTGGTCACGTTTTTTAGCTTCTTCTAATAAATGTAAATATTCAGTTAGCATCTTTTGTTTTGGAAACGATATTCCATAAACACGAGTCAACTGATTGTTTTTTTCATCTCCTCTCCAATAGGCTCCAGCAACATTCATAATTTTTACTGCTTTAATTAAACCAGTATTTGGAATGTGTCCTCCTCTACATAAATCTGTAAAATTGCTATGATCACAAAAAGTAATGTCGCCATCTGTTAAATTTTCAATCAACTCTACTTTATAAGGATTGTTCTCTTTTTTGTACAAAGCCAAAGCATCTGCCTTAGAAACCTCGCGCATTTTAAATTGATGTTTACCTCTGGCTATTTCAAGAAATTTATCTTCCACTCTTTTAAAGTCTTTTTCAGAAAAAATTTCTTCGCCAAAATCAACATCATAATAAAAGCCATTATCAATAGCTGGTCCTATCGTTAATTTTGCTTCAGGATAAAAATTTATGATAGCTTCAGCCATAACGTGTGCAGAAGAATGCCAAAACGCTTTTTTACCAAGATCATCATTAAAGGTATACAACACTAAGTTTCCATCCTCTGTTAAAGGTGTGGTTGTTTCAATAGTCGTAGAGTTAAAACTAGCAGATATGATGTTTCTTGCTAAGCCTTCGCTTATACTTTTAGCAACCTCAAAAGGAGTTGTATTTTTTTCAAATTCCTTAATGCTTCCATCAGGTAAAGTAATATGTATCATTAATGATGATTTTTTTGGACTGCAAAGATATTAGAATTCTACTTTTTGTACAATATAAATAGTATACATTTTAACCCATCAAATTAAATAATAATTAGTTTTAACTAATTGTTTTTCATTGAGTTGATTTCAGGGTATAAAATTCTTTATTTTTTTCGTTAAAAAAATTTGGTTGATAAGGGATAGTAGTATTATCTTTGC
>JABXIJ010000037.1 GCA_013373105.1 Flavobacteriaceae bacterium
AAGAAGAAGTAGAAGAGTATATCTTACATCATATAAAAGATTCTCATGATTTCTCTTTGTTTTCTTACACTGATTCTAATAACGAAAGACATCACTGGGGTTTTCCATTACCAGTAATTTTATGGACAAGTGAAGGCTTAGTAACTTTTATGTCATCAGAGTTTCATCATAATGATGATGGTCATGTAATTGTTGAGAAAAAAGGATTAAAATTTGCTAAAGTACACTCAAAAATTTACGAGTTAGATGCTGAAGCTTCAGCAATTAATTTTGATGAAGAGCATCATCCAACAAACGCACACAAAGTTTTAGATTTTTCCATTACTAAAAGTGTAGTTGGTATGTTATTGGTAGGCTTATTAATGTTATTGTGGTTTTCACGTCTAGCAAAACAATACAAGAGAAAGCAAATTCCAACTGGTTTTGCAAGGGTTTTAGAGCCTTTGGTAATTTATGTAAGAGATGAATTGGCAAGACCTAATATTGGTGAAAAACATTATAGAAGATTCACTGGCTATTTATTAACAGTATTTTTCTTTATTTGGTTATTAAACTTAGTAGGCTTAACTCCTTTAGGTTTTAACGTTACAGGTCAGCTTGCAGTTACTGCTTGTTTGGCAATTTTTACCTTAGTTATTTACACAGTAAGTGGTACAAAAGGATATTGGTTACATATGATTTGGATGCCTGGTGTACCAGTTTTATTAAGACCTTTTTTAGCAATAATTGAATTAGCAGGTGCTTTATTAATCAAACCATTTTCATTATTAGTGCGTTTGTTTGCAAACATTACTGCAGGTCATATTGTTGTGATGAGCTTAATTGCCATCATGTTTACCTTAAAAGAAACATTAGGTGTTGTAGGTGCTACAGGTTTATCTGTTGTGCTTACATTTTTAATATTATTAATAGAGCTTTTAGTGGCTTTTTTACAAGCTTATATTTTTACATTGCTTTCTGCATTGTTTATAGGTATGGCTGTAGAAGACCATGATGAGCATCATTAAAAAGTTTGTTTAATTTTTATAAATACATTTATTATGTACAATTTAATTGGAGCAGGTTTAGTAGTAATTGGAGCAGGAATTGGTTTAGGTCAAATTGGTGGTAAAGCAATGGAAGGTATTGCTCGTCAGCCAGAAGCGACAGGAAAAATCCAGTTAGCGATGATTATTATTGCTGCGTTATTAGAAGGTTTAGCATTTGGTGCATTAATCTTAGGAAAAGGTTAATCTTCAAATCAAAAATCAAAAAAAATAGACTTTGTAACGGTTGGTTACAAAGTCTATTTCAAAAATTAAACACCAAATAATAAACAAAGTATCTTAAAATGGAAACATTATTAAACGATTTTTCTCCAGGGTTATTTATAGTATCAACCGTATTTGTATTAATACTAATTTCTTTGTTAGTAAAATTTGCTTGGAAACCAATCTTAAATTCACTTGAAGAAAGAGAATCTGGTATTGAAGACGCTTTAGCAGCTGCAGAAAATGCACGTAAAGAAATGCAAAACTTAACTGCTGATAACGAAAGGTTAGCAAAAGAAGCTAGAGCAGAAAGAGATGCAATGATGAAAGAAGCTAGAGAGATTAGAGATAAAATGATTGCAGAAGCAAAAGAAGAAGCAAAAGAAGTAACCTCTAACTTAATTGCAACAGCTCAAGAAACTATTGCTCAAGAAAAACAAGCAGCTTTAGCTGAAATTAAAAAGAATGTTGCTGAGTTATCAATTGGTATAGCAGAATCTGTAATAAAAAGAGAATTATCTTCTAAAAAAGAGCAATTAAAGTTAATAGAAGAATCTTTAAAAGACGTTACTTTAAACTAATAACATGAAAGACGCTAGAGCAGCATTACGTTACGCAAAAGCAATTTTAAATCTTGCTAAGGAAACAAAAAGTGAGACTTCTTTACAAGAAGATATGTTATTGGTATTAGATACTATTTCTAATAACAAAGAATTAAAAGTAGTATTAGAAAGTCCAATTATTAAACCTGCTGATAAATTAAATGTATTAAACGCTACATTTTCTAAAAATGTAAATAACATTACATTAGGGTTATTTAATTTATTAAAAGAAAATGGCAGGATAGATATTTTGGCTTCAGTGGCAAAACAATACGTAATTATTTATGATCACTACAAACAAATAAGTGTTGCAAAAGTAATTACAGCAGAACCATTAACAAAAGAAATTGAAAAGCAAGTTCTAGATAAAATTGTTGAATTAACAGGAGACAAAGCAGATCTAGAAAATATAGTAAATCCAAACATTTTAGGAGGATTTATCTTAAGAGTAGGAGATGTGCAGTACGATGCTAGCATCTCTAATTATTTAAACGAATTGAGAAAGGAATTTGACAATGGTCATTACATTCCAAAAATTTAATTATACATCAAATAGAATAAGATGGCAACAATTAAACCAGCTGAAGTATCAGCAATTTTAAAAGAACAATTAACAAATTTTGAAGCTCAAGCTTCTTTAAGCGAAGTAGGTACTGTACTACAAGTAGGTGATGGTATTGCACGTGTTTACGGTTTATCTAACGTACAGTACGGTGAGTTAGTAGAATTTGAAAACGGATTAGAAGGAATTGTACTTAACTTAGAAGAAGATAATGCAGGGGTTGTACTTTTAGGAGCTTCTACTAGTATTAAAGAAGGTTCAACTGTAAAAAGAACAGAAAGAATTGCTTCATTAAGAGCGGGTGAAGGAGTTGTTGGTCGTGTTTTAGACACCTTAGGAAATCCTATTGATGGTAAAGGACCAATTAAAGGTGAAACTTTTGAAATGCCATTAGAGCGTAAAGCTCCTGGTGTAATTTATAGAGAGCCAGTAACTGAGCCATTACAAACAGGTATTAAATCTATTGATGCTATGATTCCTGTTGGTAGAGGTCAGCGTGAGTTAATTATTGGTGATAGACAAACTGGTAAATCTACAGTTGCTATTGATACCATCATAAATCAAAAAGAATTCTATGATGCTGGTGAGCCAGTTTATTGTATTTATGTTGCTGTAGGTCAGAAAGCATCTACTGTAGCTGCAATTGCAAACGTTTTAGAAGAAAAAGGAGCTTTAGCATATACAACAATTGTAGCTGCTAACGCATCAGATCCTGCACCAATGCAGGTATATGCACCATTTGCAGGAGCTGCAATTGGAGAATATTTTAGAGATACAGGTAGACCAGCTTTAATTATTTATGACGATTTATCTAAGCAAGCAGTAGCATATAGAGAGGTATCTTTATTGTTAAGAAGACCTCCAGGACGTGAAGCATATCCTGGTGATGTATTCTACTTACACTCAAGATTATTAGAAAGAGCTGCAAAAGTTATTAACGATGATACTATTGCTGCACAAATGAATGATGTACCAGCTACTTTAGTTGGTAAAATAAAAGGTGGTGGTTCTTTAACAGCTTTACCAATTATTGAAACTCAAGCTGGAGACGTATCTGCATATATTCCAACAAACGTAATTTCTATTACAGATGGTCAGATCTTCTTAGAGTCAGATTTATTTAACTCTGGTGTTCGTCCAGCAATTAACGTAGGTATTTCTGTATCTAGGGTTGGGGGTAACGCTCAGATTAAATCTATGAAAAAAGTATCTGGTACTTTAAAATTAGATCAAGCACAGTTTAGAGAATTAGAAGCTTTTGCTAAGTTTGGTTCAGATTTAGATGCTGCAACAATGAGTGTAATTTCTAAAGGACAACGAAATGTTGAAATTTTAAAACAAGCTCAAAACGATCCTTATACTGTAGAAGATCAGATTGCAATTATCTATGCAGGTTCTAAGAATTTATTAAAAGATGTACCTGTAAATCAAGTTAAAAAGTTTGAAAGAGATTATATCGATTATTTAAATTCAAAACATAGAGATACTTTAGATGTATTAAAGTCTGGTAAATTAACAGACGAAGCTATTGCAACTTTAGAAGCTGCAGCTAAAGAAATTTCTAAACATTTTGCATAATAGACGTTAGTGTATAGCACTTAAAAAGTTATACAAAAACTAATAACTAACAACTAAAGAATGGCAAATTTAAAAGAAATACGAAATAGAATAACCTCTATTAAATCAACAATGCAGATTACATCTGCCATGAAAATGGTATCTGCTGCAAAGTTGAAAAAAGCTCAAGATGCAATTATTGCAATGAGACCTTATTCGTCTAAATTAACTGAGTTGTTACAAAACTTAAGTGCTACTTTAGATGGAGATACTGGTGGAGTGTATTCTCAAGAAAGAGAAGTTTCTAAAGTATTATTAGTAGTTATTACTTCAAATAGAGGTTTATGTGGTGGTTTTAATTCATCAATAGTAAAAGAAACCATTAAAACCATTCAAGAAAAATATTCAGAAGCTTCTGTAGATATACTTGGTATTGGTAAAAAAGGTACAGACGTATTATCTAAACAATATAATGTTGTTGAATCTTATAATGATATTTATGACGATTTAACTTTCGATAATACAGCAGTTATTGCAGATAAACTAATGCAGTTATTTGCAGAAGGTACTTATGATAAGATTGAACTTATCTATAACCAATTTAAAAATGCTGCAACACAATTACCACAAGTTGAGCAATTTTTACCAATAAGACCTATTGAAACCAAAGAAAGTACAAATGTTAATTTAGATTACATTTTTGAACCTTCTAAAATAGAGATTATTGAGGCTTTAATTCCTAAGTCATTAAAAACTCAATTATATAAGTCTCTTAGAGATAGTTTCGCTTCTGAGCATGGTGCTAGAATGACAGCAATGCATAAAGCAACAGATAATGCTACTGATTTACGTGATGAGTTATTATTAACTTACAATAAAGCAAGACAAGCTGCAATTACTAACGAAATTTTAGAAATTGTAGGTGGTGCAGAAGCATTAAACAATTAAGATTAAAACTATATAAAATAACAAAAGCGAACTAATTTAGTTCGCTTTTTTTGTTTTTAAAAGTTGTAAATCAATGCTTTAAAAAGCAAATTAATTTTGGCACACAATTTGAATTTAGTTAAGCATAACCATAAACTCTATGCTTATGAAAAATTTAAAATTACTTTTTACAATTGTGTTTACAGCTACTTATTTAAGCTCATGTTCTATAATTGTTTCAGATGATTTTATTCTAGAACCAACTTTAGAAGAAGTTGTTTCTGGCTACGACTTATGGTATGTAGATTATCATAGAACATATGGTAATAACGATGTGCCTTTTGTTTCAAAAGCATTTACATTATCATTCATTAATGGAGTTATGTATGCTAATAATAATATTGTAGACATTGGTAGAACAGGAAATGGTTTAGGTATAGACGTAGGTACTTACAATACTTTTAATGGTATTTTACAAACATTTCACGATTTAGATGGTTATGCAGATTTTGATGTAACAGTTATATCAAATAATGAAATAGAAATCTATAACTATAAAAGAAATGTAAGTTACTTTTTAGTAGGCTATAATGTAAATAAATTCGATTATGATAGACTGTTTTATGAGAATATAGAATACTTTTTACAAGAGTTTGCTGCTTGGGAGAAAGTAGCTACAAATGGAGGTAACATAAATGAATTTGATGCAGAAAATTTTTTACAATTCACACCAGAGAATATAACAACATTTTATAGTTCTCAAGATAATTTTGGCACACAAATTGATTTTATTAATTGGGATTACGTAGGTAGTTATGAAGTTTTTGATGTAGCAGGTTTTGAAGATTTAAAAATCTTAACACTTAATTATGATGGTGGAGTAGTAGAAGAGTTTGAATTAACTGTTACAAATGACAATAACATTCGTCTTTATCATATAGATTCAGGTACAACCTATAGTTTTAGAGGAAGAGGTTTTATACAGTTCTTAAAAGGAAAATCGAAAGAAGTAAGTTCAAAAGATTTAGTTAGAAATAACAATAGAAAACGTATAAAAGTCGTTAGAAAAATAAAAGATAGAAGACATTTAAAATAAAGTTTGGTTAGTTGATTTTTGATTGGCTATTTCTCAGATAGTCAATTAAAAGGGAAACCGCTCTGAAAAGAGCGGTTTTTTCATTGTTGATAATTGATTAAAAATTTAACTACTAAAAAACTACACTAAATAGCACTATTCTTTAAATTTAAAAAACTAAATAACACTTTATGAAAACAGCTTTTATTACAGGAGCAACATCAGGTATTGGAAAGGCAACTGCTACATTGTTTGCAAATAATAATTTTAGACTAATTCTTTGTGGTAGAAGAACAGAAAGGTTATCAGCCTTACAAAAAGAACTTTCCAAAAAAACAGAAGTCACCACATTGCAGTTCGATGTTTCTAAAAGAAGCGAAGTAGAAAATGCCTTTAAATTGTTACCAGAATCCTTTAAAAAAATTGATGTTTTAATCAATAATGCAGGTAATGCTCATGGTTTAGCAACCCTACAAGATGGCAATATAGATGATTGGGAAGCAATGTTAGATATTAATGTAAAAGGGCTTTTATACGTATCAAAATGCATTATTCCTTTAATGATAGAAAACAACGCTGGTTTTATTGTAAATATTGGCTCTACAGCAGGAAAAGAAGTTTATAGAAACGGAAACGTATATTGTGCCTCAAAGTTTGCTGTAAACGCTTTAAATAAGTCAATGCGTTTAGATTTACATGAATATAACATTAGAGTTGCAGGTATTCATCCAGGTTTGGTAGAAACAGAATTTTCTGATGTTCGCTTTAAAGGAGACTCATCTAGAGCAAAACAAGTCTATTCTGGCTATAAAGCTCTACAAGCAGAAGATATTGCAGATATTATTCATTTTGTAGTTACAAGACCTTACCATGTTAACATAGAAGATTTAGTTGTATATCCAACAGCACAAGCAAGCGCAACAATGGTTAGAAAAGACAACTAAAAATGATTAACAAAAGGCTTTTAATTAAAAACTTACTTTCTCATAATGATGAGAACAGTTTTTATGATAAAAAGCAAAAACTTTCTTTAAGCACAAAAGAAGGCAAAGCAAAGTTTATTAAACATGTTTGTGCTTTGTCAAATTCGAACCCAGAGAATAATTCTTACATTATTATTGGTGTTAGCGATGAAGAAAATAAAATTATTGGAGTCGATTTTTTTGATGATAGTAAAATTCAAAACTTGGTGAATGCTTACTTACTTAACCCTCCAAAAATTCAATATGAAAATGTACCCTTTCCAAGATTACAAAGACATAAAGTTGTAGGTTTAGTAACCATTTATCCAAATGGAAAAATTTCATCGTTATTAAAAAATGCTTGGAAATATAGAAGAGAAAGTATCTTTTATAGAAGAGGCAGTAACTCTATGCCTTTTTTAGGAGATGTATTTGAGTTAAGAAATACTAATAAAACATTAGTCGAATCTATCATAAAAAATGCTAGAAACAATATTGAGCTCACTTTAAATGGTGTTTTCGATTTTATAAACAATCATCATGCAAATTTTAATCCACAATATAAAGTTTTTAAAGAGCAGTTTGTTTTGTGTTGGGCAGGAGAGAAAAAGGTAATTAATAATCAAGAGTTTTATTCTAGAGTAGATATTGAGTTAATTAACGAGCAAGTTCGTTTATTTTTTTCGGCTTTAGATGATGTTCAAATAACCTATAATAGTTCTTCATTTATAATTACAGAGTTTATTTTAATAGGTATAGAACAACAAGAAAAACATTTTCCTTTAGAGAAAACTGTAATCCATTTTAAAGAAAATGGGAAGCATGATATTGTTACAGAATTTTTGTTTGAACCACCAAAATACGATACTAATTTATTACATCATATTTATATAAATTCAAATGAAATCGTAAGAAAGTTTAATTCAGATCAAGAGTTAACAAGTTCAGAAAAAGATTATGTGTTAAGGTTGCCAACCAATTATTTGTTATGTTTTTTAAATGGTTTTACAGATGCTGCAGACCAATTACGAAAAGCAAAATCGTATATAAAAGCGCTAGACGATAAAACTACTTATATTAAATATAAAGAGGCTATGAGAGTTATTCGAAAAGTAAAGTATAGCTAAAAAACACCAAAAATTTCACTTATAAAAAGGCTAATTTAGAAAAGTCTTTATTTAAAATAGAGGCATCATCAACTTGTAACCATTTGTCTAAAATAGTAGCATAAACTTCTCTAAAATCTATTTGATATTTTAAATTTCCATTATCATCTAAATTTGATAAATCAGGAAGACTATTGTATAAACCTTGCTTTTTTAGATGTTTACCAATTACAAAAACATTGTTAGCAGTTCCATGGTCTGTACCTGCAGATTTGTTTTGCTTAACACGTCTACCAAATTCAGAGAAAGTTAGAATAACAACATCATCTAACAAATTATTTTTTTCTAAATCATTTACAAAAACATTTATACATTCTGCATACGTTTTTAAAAGGCGAGCTTGTGTATTTGGTTGATTAGCATGAGTATCAAAACCATTTAATCCTGCATAATAGATTTGAGTTTCTAGCCCAGAAGAAATAAATTCAAAGATTGTTTTTAATTGATTTCCAAAATTATTCTTTGGATAATTTTTACCACTACTTTTAGTTTTACTTTTTTCGAAAATATATTTCGAAGATGATTTCGCATTAATTACGGTATTGTATAAATACCCTAAATTATGTTCACTTAAATGTATGTCTTCTGCATTTGATAATATCTTATTAAAAAAAGGCTCTCGTAAAGACCTGTAAAATAAGTTTGGGTTTGTAATTGCTAAACCACTTGTTTTTTCTCCTTTTAACATTAAAGACAAACTATCGTCTACTTCAATAGCATTATAAGGCTTAGAGTTAGTTTCATCTAAAAACCTGCCAACCCAACCATTTTGTAAGTATTCTTCACTTTTGCTTGCTGTTTGCCAAATATCTGTAGATCTAAAATGAGATAAACTTGGGTTAGGATAACCTACACTGTTAATTATGCTTAAGTAACCTTTGTCGTATAATGGTTGAAGAGAAGCTAAGCTTTTATGAAAACCAAACTCTTTATTCACTTTAATAATATCTGAACCATTTAGAGCAATTCTATCTCTATTTTTATAATAAATATCATTTCTAAATGGCACAATAGTATTTAATCCATCGTTTCCACCTTTAAGTTGAATTATAACTAATTTTTTGGCATTTGTTGATGTTATTAATGGATTTTCAAATGCTTTCAGAAATTGAGGAATAAACAACATGCCAGTTGCTAAAGAACTTTGTTTTAAAAAATCTCTACGTTTCATAATTTAATAATTTAGCAAAGTTGATATTCTGGTAACGACATTATTTGAATGCAAAAATCTCTAAGAGGTATAGTTGTATTTGCCAATAACTTCTCTTTAGTAGAAGGATTCATTTTTGATAAAACCAAATGTTCTAAAAGTTCTTCATGATTATATTTTTTAAAATTATCATCAAACATTTTCCAATTTGGCTTTAGCTTAAAAAATTGCTTTCTTTTAATAACCTTGTTATTCATTAACCCCATAATTGCATCATCATTGTAGGTAATAGCGGCATTGTTTAGTAAAATAGAAGCTAAACGTAACCTTGCCACAATTGTGTTACTATCAATCCAATATTTCCCTGTTTTCCAGCCAGCAACATTTGGTGGTCTCATTAAAATTTGACCAAGCATTTTTTGTATAACGTTTATTTGTTTTTTATTTAAAAACTCAAAAGGAGTAATAGTATAAATGCCAGCAATAAGATCCATAGGAGATTTTATTTTTGTACCAATATTGTTATCATCATAAAACCAATCTGCTAAAACTACAAATTGCATTAAGTTTTCAATATCATAATCTTTGTAAAATACAGCTGTCATTTCATTTACATGTTGCTCATTTATAATATCATTTACAAAATGTGAGTAAATTTTAGAACAAATGTATTTGGCGCATGCTTCTTTTTCTAAAATGATGTCTATGATATCATCACCTGTAAAATTACCTTTTTTATCAAAAAAAGCTTTTTCATTATCATCATGCTGATACTTTCTAAAAACAAAGTTTCCTTTATAATCATTATTATATCCTGTGAAAGCTCTTGCAGCTTCTTTTATATCTTTTTCAGAATATTTTCCTCTACCTAGTGTAAACAACTCCATTAACTCTCTAGCAAAATTTTCATTCGGACTGCTTTTTTTATTTTGTTTGTTATTTAAATAAAATAACATAGCAGGCTCTTTTGAAATAGCTTTAGTTAAGTCAGAAAAATTACCTAAGGCATATTTTCGTAAAGTATTATTATACTGTTGAATAAAGTGAACTTGGTTGTTTTGACACACAAAATGATTGGCCCAAAAGAGGGTCATTTTTTCTCTTAAAATTTCTTTAGGGCTTAAGATATGTTCAAACCATAAATTTGAAAAGTCAACAATTTTTTCTCTACTTTTTTATTAACTTTTCTTCTAAACTTTTCATCTCTTAAATCTTTTGGATCAATAGAATTTAAAAAAGAAGTGTCTACAGAAATTTCAGAAACATTTTTAGAATTTTGAAAAAGTTCTTTAACAATGTTTTTTCTAGATTTTCTAGATAAACGACTTAACTCTTTTGGTGTTATACCAAAACCAATTCTATTATAAAGATGAAGTATGTGCCTTTTTTTCATATCTATTAAGACATTTAAAATTAAAGATAGTTTAATTTATAAATGAAAAAAAACCAACTTTTTGAAAAGTTGGTTTTTAAAAAGGGACTTTTTCTTTTTCTTATAAATCAAATTTTATTCCTTGTGCTAAAGGTAATTCTGTAGTATAATTAATTGTGTTGGTTTGTCTACGCATGTAAATTTTCCATGCATCTGAGCCAGATTCTCGACCACCACCAGTTTCTTTTTCTCCACCAAATGCACCACCAATTTCTGCTCCTGATGTTCCAATATTAACATTGGCAATTCCACAATCTGAGCCAGCAACAGATAAGAAAACTTCTGCTTCACGTAAATTATTAGTCATAATTGCAGATGATAAACCTTGAGCTACATTATTCTGAATTTCTATTGCATTTGTAACTTCTCCAGAATATTTTAATAAATATAAAACAGGCGCAAAAGTCTCATGTTGTACAATTTTAAAAGTATTTTTTGCTTCAGCAATAGCAGGTTTAACATAACAACCAGATTCAAAACCTTCTCCACTTAAAACACCTCCATCAACAATAATTTTTCCACCTTCCTCTACTACTTTTTGTAATGCATTTTTATAATTTTCAACTGCATCAGTATCTATTAAAGGGCCAACATGGTTATTTTCATTTAATGGATTTCCAATTTTTAGTTGATTATATGCATCAACCACAGCATTTTTTACCTTATCGTAAATAGATTCATGAATAATCAATCTTCTTGTTGAAGTACATCGTTGACCTGCTGTACCTACTGCACCAAAAACAGCACCAATTACTGTCATTTTAATATCTGCATCTGGAGTTACAATTATTGCATTATTACCTCCAAGTTCTAGCAAAGTTTTACCTAATCTACCAGCAACTTCTTTGGCAACAATTTTACCCATTCTAGTTGAGCCTGTAGCAGAAACTAAAGGAACTCTAGAGTCTTTGGTTATAAACTCACCTACTTTATAGTCGCCATTTATTAAACAAGAAATTCCTTCTGGTAAGTTATTTTCTTCTAATACTTCTGCAATAATATTCTGGCAAGCGATACCACATAAAGGTGTTTTTTCACTAGGTTTCCAAACACAAACATCTCCACAAACCCATGCTAAAGCTGTGTTCCAAGACCAAACTGCCACTGGAAAATTAAAAGCAGAAATTATGCCCACAATTCCCAGTGGATGGTATTGTTCATACATTCTATGGCCTGGTCTTTCTGAATGCATGGTTAAGCCATACAACTGTCTTGATAGACCAACTGCAAAGTCACAGATATCTATCATTTCTTGAACTTCTCCTAATCCTTCTTGATAGCTTTTTCCCATTTCGTAGGAAACTAATTTTCCTAATGCTTCTTTTTTTTCTCGCAATTTTTCTCCAAATTGACGAACTATTTCACCTCTTTGTGGAGCTGGAATTGTACGCCAAGTTTTAAATGATTCTGAAGCAGATTGCATTACTTTTTCATAATCTTCTTTTGATGTAGCTTTAACTTTACCAATTAATTTACCATCTACAGGTGAAAAACTCTCTATAATTTCTCCATTAGAAAAGTTGTTTTTTCCAGTAGAAGAGCCATTATTAATATCTTTTACCCCAAGGTTTTGTAGAGCCTCTGCTATACCAAAGTCAGTCATTTTGTAATTACAATTTAGTTAGTTAATTTCGAAGAACGAATTTACAAATAAAATAGTAGTAAAAAAATATAACAAGAACTTTTACTTTTGTTTAAAATTAAACAATAATGAAAAAAATATCATTCTTTTTGATGGCGTGTACCATCCTTTTTAGTTGTACGACAACTGAAACAAAAAAAACCGAAAAAAAGGTTAATGACTTTGCTATAATAATTCATGGTGGGGCAGGAACTATTTTAAAGAAAAATATGACCGAAGAAAAAGAAAAAGAATACAAAGCTAAACTTGAAGAAGCAATAAGAGTAGGATATACGATTTTGCAAAATGGTGGTACTAGTCAAGATGCAGTAATAAAAACCATTCAAGTTATGGAAGAATCACCATTATTTAATGCTGGTAAAGGAGCTGTTTTTACAAATGCAGGAACTAATGAATTAGATGCTTCTTTTATGGATGGTAAAACATTAAATGCAGGTGCAGTTGCAGGAGTTACAGATGTTAAAAGTCCAATTGAATTAGCTGTAAAAGTAATGACAGATTCTGAACATGTTATGCTTTCAGGTAAAGGGGCTTCTACTTTTGCAAAAGAAAAAGGGTTAGAAATTGTTGAACCAAGTTATTTTTATACAGAAAGACGTTTTAAATCTTTAGAAAGAATTAGAGAAAGAGAGAAAACAGAATTAGATCATGATGATAAAACAGCTGCTTTTTATGATTCTGATATAAAAAATGCCAAATTTGGTACAGTAGGCTGTGTTGCTTTAGATAAAAATGGAAACATTGCAGCAGGAACATCAACTGGTGGTATGACTAACAAAAGATGGGGAAGAATTGGTGATGCACCAATAATTGGATCTGGAACTTATGCAAATAATAAAACTTGTGGTGTTTCATCTACAGGTTGGGGAGAATACTTTATAAGAAGTCAAGTAGCTTATGATATTTCTGCACAAATGGAATATCAAAACAAAACATTAAAAGAAGCTACAACTGATGTAATACAAAACAAATTAACCAAACTTGGTGGTACAGGAGGTGTAGTTGCTTTAGACAAGAATGGAAACATGTCTTTTGAATTTAACACAGCAGGTATGTATAGAGCCTCTATGGATGATGATGGCAACCTAGTAATTAAAATTTACAAAGAATAATTAAGGAATTACAGGAATTCTAATTTCATCGAAAATAGAATCTCCATTAGAGTCTTTTCCTTTGTAGATTTTAAAAACATATTCTTCGTCTTGTAACACGTTTATTGGTAATTTTAATTCCATATCAATAGTTGCTTGTGAGCATGGAATATCGTTTTGTTGAAAAGCATTTATAGCTACTGTTCTAGAGTTTTTATTTATTCTGTAATACACATCTTTAAAGCTGTAACAAGCATTTGGTAAGGTGTACTTTATTGCTAAAGTATCTACTGTTTGATATTTAAAACTTTTAGGAGCAACTACTTCTTTTATGGGTAAAACTTTTAATTCTAAAATTCGATCTTCTTGTTCACAACTAGAAAGAAGAATAATTGCTAATACTATAAGTAAACTAAATTTTTTCATAATAAAAGAGTTTTTAAATTAATGAAAATCCTTTTTATATATGTTATTTTTGTTTTCATATGAAAGATACAATTTTTTCTATTTCATCTGAAAAACAATTTGTTAAAACTGCTATAGAGTTCTTTAAACATCAGTTTAATAACAATAGAGTATATCGTTCTTTTTGCGATTTATTATACAAACATCCTTCAGATATTCAGCAAATAGAAGAGATACCTTTTTTACCAATACAGTTTTTTAAAAGTAGAAAAATACTGTCGTCTTTAGACGAAGTGCAAGAGGTTTTTACAAGTTCAGGTACTACAGATGCTATAACTAGCAAGCATTATCTTACAGATATAGAGCTATATAAGCAAAGTTATTTGAGAGGATTTTCAAACTTTTATGGAAATATAGAAGATTATGTTGTATTGGCATTACTACCTAATTATCTTGAAAGAAAAGGAAGTTCCTTGGTTTTTATGGTTGATGATTTAATTCGAAAATCTAAGCATTTCGAAAGTGGGTTTTATTTAAATAATTTAGACGAGTTAGCAGAAACTCTAAATAATTTAGACAAACAAGGAAAAAAAGTCCTTTTAATTGGTGTTTCTTTTGCATTGTTAGATTTAATTGAAAAATATCAATTTAATCTACAAAATACAATTGTTATGGAAACAGGAGGAATGAAAGGAAGGAGAAAAGAACTTATTCGTAAAGAATTGCATCATTTGCTTTCTAAAGGATTTGGAGTCTCTGAAATTCATTCAGAATATGGTATGACAGAATTATTAAGTCAAGCTTACTCAAAAGGGAAAGGAATATTTGAAACCCCACCTTGGATGCGAATTTTAACACGAGATACAGAAGATGCTCTTACAATTCAAAAAATTGAAAAAACAGGAGGAATTAATGTTATAGATTTAGCCAACTTTAACTCATGTTCATTCATTGCAACCCAAGATTTAGGAAAAGTTTATTCAAATAATTCTTTCGAAATAATTGGGCGTTTTGATCATTCAGATATTAGAGGCTGTAATCTTATGGTAATATAAATAATCTTTGTAGCTCTTGTAAGGTTTGTAAACTTTTACGACTTTAATTTAAACTAACTAGCTAATATCATGAGAATTATAATTGTATTTTTACTTGTTACCACTGCTGTTTTTTCACAACAAATAGACTATAACACCAAAAAAGGTTTTGTTGCAGAAGGTTTTGATGTTGTTTCTTATTTTACCCAAAAATCTCCTGTAGAAGGAAAAAATAAATTTCAAGTTACTTTCGAAAATGCTAAATTTAAGTTTGCATCACAAGAAAATTTAAAACTGTTTAATGCAAACCCTAAAAAGTATATACCACAATATGGTGGTTATTGTGCTTATGCAATGGCAGTAAAAAAAACTAAGATGAATATAGATGCAGAGCAGTACGAAATTAGAGATGGAAAACTTTATCTTTTTTATAGTTCTTGGTTTGGAAGTAAACTAAAAGATTGGCAAGAGGGAGAAACTAAAAAGTTACAATCGAAAGCAGATATTAATTGGTTAGATTTAAAATACCAAAAAAATTAATTAGAGTCATTTTCATATTCTGTTTTCATTAATCGATCCCAAAAGGTAAAATACAACCCATAATTATAGTTAAATTTTGTGTGATGTTTATCGTGATGAGAAGCACCAATTATCCATTTTTGAAACCAATTCCCAAACTTTCCTGAAGGATAAACTTCAACCCCTGCATGATTTATAGTTGCTGAAACTGTCATTAGCGCTAACACTGTTAGAAATGCATACAAATGTATAGGTAGAATTAAAACGATTAACGGAAAAAACGCAGCTTGTAATATAGTTTCAAAAGGATGAAATGAAAAAGAGGTAAATACAGAGGTATGGATACTTTTGTGGTGTACCAAATGAAAATATTTATAAACTTTTGGTAAATGCATCCATCTATGTGCCCAATAATAGTAGGTGTCTTGTAGAAATAAAAACAGAACTATACTTATAGGAATGTACCACCAAGAATTATTTGAAAAACTATTGTAGATTAATGTATAATCGTTAACATATAAATAATAAAACACTACAGCAACAGCACCAAAAATACATCCACTTATTGCAGACCAATAAATCTCTTTTTTGTATTGCTTGGCTTGTAATTTCTTTTTATGTAGAAACCTACTGCTAAATCTGTTTTTTAATAGTTTAAAAAATGTAAAATGATAGGATAAAGAAAATACTAAGTACCTAAAGAAAATGATAAAAGTTAATGAAACAATAAGCCAAATTAAGTAGGTTACATTGTTAAAATCAACTTCTAAATTCATGTTACTTTATTTTTAACAAGAAGTAACTTTTTTTACCTCTCTGTATTAATACATATTTATCTGCAATTAAGTCTTCTTTAGAAATTAAATAGTCTTCTTGAACCTTATTTTTATTCACAGATATAGCATTTTCTTTTAAGGCTCTTCTAGCTTCACCATTAGATTTTAAAAACCCTGTTTTAGCTGCTAAAGCACCAATCATATCTAAACCATTCTCTACATCTAAAGTGTCAATTTCAGATTGAGGAACACCATCAAAAACATCTAAAAAAGTTTGTTCGTCTAAAGATTTTAAATCTTCTGTTGTAGACTTACCAAATAATATATTAGAAGCTGCAATTGCTTTTTCATATTCTTCTTTACCATGTACTAGAACAGTTACTTCTTCTCCTAATCTTTTTTGTAAAACACGAGTATGAGGTGCTTTTGTATGCTCTTGAATTAAAGTGTCTATAGTTTCTTTATCTAAAAAAGTAAAAATCTTAATATATTTTTCTGCATCTTCATCAGAAGTATTTAACCAATATTGGTAAAATTTGTAAGGAGATGTTCTTTTAGCATCAAGCCAAACATTACCACCTTCTGATTTTCCAAACTTAGAACCATCAGATTTTGTAATTAATGGGCAAGTAATTGCATAACCTTTTCCACCACCAACTCTTCGAATTAGTTCAGTTCCTGTGGTAATATTTCCCCATTGATCTGAACCACCCATTTGTATGGTTGTTGCATGAGCTTTATATAAATGTAAAAAGTCGTAACCTTGTACTAATTGATAGGTAAATTCTGTAAAAGACATGCCTTCTTTTGACTCAGAGCCTATTCTGTTTTTTACTGAATCTTTAGCCATCATGTAGTTTACAGTTATATGTTTACCTACATCTCTTATAAATTCTAAAAACGAAAATTCTTTCATCCAATCGTAATTATTTACAAGAATTGCAGCATTTTTTGCATTACTTTCAAAATCTAAAAAATGCCCAAGTTGAGCTTTTACACACTCTTGATTATGACGTAAAGTTTTTTCGTCTAATAAATTACGTTCAGAAGATTTTCCTGAAGGATCTCCAATCATACCAGTAGCACCACCAACTAAAGCAATAGGTTTATGCCCACATCTTTGATAATGAGCTAATAACATTATAGGCACTAAGTTTCCAATGTGAAGTGAGTCTGCAGTAGGGTCAAAACCAACATAAGCACTTCTCATTTCCTCTAACAAATGTTCTTCAGTACCTGGCATGCAATCATGCAACATTCCTCTCCATTGTAATTCTTCAATAAAATTCTTCATTATGGTCAATTTATCAGATAGCAAATATAAGTTTATCAAGTAAAATATACTAAATTCGTTATATGATTTTAGTTACTGGTGGCACAGGTTTTGTTGGCTCTCATTTATTGTATCATTTGGTTGTTGAAAACAACGATGTAAAAGCTATTTACCGAACAAATTCATCTTTAGAAAATGTAAAAAAAGTATTCTCTTATTACACTTCAGACACATCTCTTTTTAAAAAAATTATCTGGTTAAAAGCAGATGTTACAAATGTGCCAGATATGATTGTTGCGTTTGAAAAAGTAACCCAAGTATATCATTGTGCAGCCTTTATTTCTTTTAATCCAAAAGATTACAGAGAAATGCGAAAAGTAAATATTTATGGAACTGCAATTGTTGCTAATTTAGCTATCGATAAAAAAGTAGAAAAACTTTGTTATGTTAGCTCTATTGCTGCTGTAGGCGATGCGAAAACATATGTAGAATTAATAACTGAAGAATGTGAATGGAATAAAGAAATCGATAATAGTGGTTATTCAATTACTAAATTTGGCGGCGAAATGGAAATATGGCGCGCAAGCCAAGAAGGTGTTGATGTTGTAATTGTAAATCCTGGAGTTATTTTAGGAAAGGGTTTTTGGCATACAGGATCAAGTAAACTTTTTTCTCAAGTTTATAATGGATTTAATTTTTACACAGAAGGAGTAACAGGTTTTGTTGCTGTAACTGATGTTGTAAAAGCTATGATTAATTTAATGAAAGCTAACATAAAAAATGAACGATTTATTTTGGTTTCAGAAAATAAATCGTACAAAGATGTATTGCTTGCAATTGCTGATGGATTATGTGTAAAAAAACCATCGAAAAAAATAAAACCTTGGCAAACTGCAGTTTTTTGGAGAGTTGCTTGGATACTATCAAAACTTACAGGAAAAGAACCTTTATTGAGTAAATATTCTGCAAGAAGCACTCATACTATATCTAAATATTCGTCTAAAAAAATACAAGAAACTTTAGGTTTAAAGTTCGAGTTATTAGAAAAAACAATTAAATCAACAGCACATCAATTTCTTAAAGAGGTTTCTTAATTTTTGAAGTATCAATTTTTGGTTTAGACTTAAGTTTTGTTAAAGAGTCTTTTCTTAAAGAATCTTGTTTGTTTTTAATCTTGTCATAAAAAGCTTTCTTTTTTTCTATTCTTTTGTTAGCGTCTTCAAAAATTTCTATGTATTCATCTATTTTAGATAAATAATACAAACTGCTTCGTTGAAAACGACTACTATCTATCTTAAATTTTTCATATACTAAAGGCATATAATTTATACCTTTTTTAAGCTCTTTTGTTTTAATAAATTTGGCAGAAGAAGCTATCATTAACTCTTGGATAAGAATACTCATAGAGTCTTTAGAAATTAAATCTTTAGGTGGCTCTAAAATGGTATTACTTGTACAAGAACACAGAATAGCAATAGAAAAAAAGAACGTGATTTTTTTCATTTTACCTATCAAAAGTTAAACGTTTGCCTTTTATTGTATCATTAAACTCACCATTATTGTAAATTAAATTTCCATTTACAAAAGTTTGTGTAATGGTTGATGAAAAAGTAGTTCCTTCAAAAGGAGACCAACCACATTTATAGAGTACATTTTCTTTGGTAACAGTTTGTGGTTTATTATTATCAATTAACACTAAATCAGCAAAATAACCCTCTTTTATGAAGCCTCTTTTTTCTATCTGAAATAATTTTGCTGGATTATGGCTCATTTTTTCTACAGCTTTTTCGATTGGAATTACACCTTCTTTAACTTTCTCTAAAATTGCCAAAACAGCATGTTGTACTAATGGCCCACCACTTGGTGCAGAAGTATACACATTCGATTTTTCTTCTAAAGTGTGTGGTGCATGATCTGTAGCTAAAACATCAATTCTATCATCTAACAATGCCTTCCATAAACCTTGTCTGTCTTGTTCTGTTTTAACAGCAGGATTCCATTTAATAAATGTACCTTTTTCATCATAATCTTTATCATTAAACCAAAGATGGTGTACACAGACTTCTGCTGTTATTTTCTTTTCTTCTAAAGGGATATCGTTTCTAAATAAATGTGTTTCTTTTTCAGTTGATACATGAAAAATATGTAAACGTGCACCTGTTTTTTTTGCTAATTCAATTGCTTTTGAAGATGAGATATAACATGCTTCTGCACTTCTAATAATTGGATGGTATTTTATTGGAATATCATCTCCGTACTTTTCTTTGTAAATTTTAGTATTTTCTCGAATTGTGGCTTCATCTTCACAATGTACAGATATAATCATTTTAGTAGAAGAAAATATTTTTTCTAAAACACTTACATCATCAACTAACATATTACCAGTAGAAGATCCTAAGAACAATTTTATACCAGCAACATTTTTAGGATTTGTTTTAAGCAATTCTTCTAAATTATCATTGGTACCACCAAACATAAATGAATAATTTACATAAGAAGATTTTGATGCAATTTCAAACTTATCTTCTAATAACTTTTGAGTTGTTGCATTAGGTACTGTGTTTGGTTGTTCTATAAATGTTGTTATTCCACCAGCTGCTGCTGCTCTACTTTCGCTTTCAATATTGGCTTTGTGTGTTAAGCCTGGTTCTCTAAAATGAACTTGATCGTCTATAAAGCCTGGTATTAAATATTTGCCTTCAGCATTAATTATAGTAACCTTTTCAGTTGCTTCTATGTTAGTGTCAACTTGTTTTATGAGTTCGTTTTCAATTAAAACATCACCTTTAAAAACTTTATTTTCATTAACTATTGTAGCTCCTTTAATTAAATAATTCATTCTTAATATTTATTTTGGTAAACCATTAAACCTCATTTTTATTACTCCAAATAATGCTTCATAAATAATATTTCCACTCATTTTGGATTCCCCTTTTTTTCTATCTGTAAAAATAACAGATACTTCATTTATTTTAAAATTATGTTTCCAAGCTTTAAACTTCATTTCTATCTGAAAAGCATATCCAACAAATTTTATTTTATTTAGTTGAATTGTTTCTAAAACGTTTCTTTTCCAACAGTTAAAACCAGCAGTTGTATCGAAAATAGGTATTTGTGTTATTACTTTAACATACCTTGATGCAAAGTAGGATAGCAGTAATCTTTTAATATCCCAATTCACTACATTTACCCTGTTTTTTACATATCTTGAACCAATTGAAACGTCAAAATTGTCTTTTGCGCAAGATTCGTATAATCGAATTAAATCTTCTGGGTTATGAGAAAAATCTGCATCCATTTGTATAATGTAGTTATAATTTCTCTCTAAAGCCCATTTAAACCCACTCAAATATGCTTTCCCTAGCCCATTTTTGTTTGTTCTTATTTTTAAAAAAAGCTTTTCTTCAAATTCTTTTTGTAAGTTTTTTACAATAGTTGCAGTTCCATCTGGAGAATTGTCGTCAACCACAAGAACGTGAAATTCTTTCTCTTGTTTAAAAACGGCTCTAATAATGGCTTCAATATTTTCTTTTTCGTTGTAGGTAGGAATAATTACTAAAGCGTCTGACATAAATAAAATTTCATGTAGTAGAGTAGCAAATATACATTAATTAATTACTAATTTTGTGCTAAAGTTTTAAGATTAAAGCATTGCAAGCAATAGAAAAATTAACTATTCTAGAAAATTGGATTACACTCGTAATGTGCTTTTTATTTCTATGCGTTTTTTTATTAAAAACAACAGATGCTAAACTTTTGAAACAACAAGTAGCAACTATTTTTAAAGTTCCCTTTGTAAAACTAGAAACAGATGATACAGTAGGTATTTTAAATGTCTACCAAATAGTATTGTTTTTATTTACAATAGGTAGCTTCTCTTTGGTTTTAGCTTTTACACAGTCTTATTTTAAAGACCAACAAACCATTAAATTTTCGACATATATTACACTTTATTGCTTTGTCTTTTTCTACTTTATAGTAAAATGGATATTAGAAAATGTATTGGTGAGGTTATTTGTTATAAAGAATCAACTTAAATTTTTCTTAATTTCTAAATGGAGTTACTTGTTCTCTTTGGCTTTTGTTTTTTATATAGGTACAATTCTATATGTATATTCATTTTTAAATATGACTTACTTACTTTTTATAGTAATTCTATTTTTCCTTTTACGATTTATTTTTATTCTTATAACAAACAAAAAGCTAGTATTTTATAAGTTGTTTTATTTTATTTTGTACATTTGCGCCTTTGAAATAGCACCCCTATTTATACTGTTTAAATTGGTGTTTAACAAAACCCATGCGTAATATGAAAGTGAAAACGATATTGGTATCGCAACCTGCCCCAAAAACAGAAACTTCTCCTTATTTTGAGTTGTCTGATAAGCAAAAAGTAAAAATTGACTTTAGATCTTTTATACACGTAGAAGGTATACCTGTAAAAGAGGTTAGAGCTCAAAAAATTGACTTAAAGAATTTTACAGCAATCATTCTTACTAGTAGAAATGCTGTAGATCATTTTTTTAGGGTAGCAGAAGAAATGCGCTTTAAAGTACCTGATGATATGAAATATTTCTGTCAATCAGAAGCGGTTGCATATTATCTACAAAAATATGTTGTTTATAGAAAAAGAAAGATTTATGTTGGTAACAGAACATTTCCTGAGTTAACAAAACTTATGAAAAAACATAAATCAGAGAAGTTTTTATTACCATCCTCAGATAAATTAAAACCATTAATTCCAGAAGAATTAAACAATTTAGGTGTTGATTGGAAAAGAGCAGATTTATACAGAACAGTAATTAGTGATTTATCTGACTTAGAAAATGTATTTTATGATATTTTAGTATTCTTTAGTCCTTCTGGAATAGAATCTTTATTTCATAACTTCCCAGATTTTAAGCAGAACAATACAAGAATTGCAGCATTTGGTAACTCTACTATAAAAGCAGTTACAGATGCAGGTTTAAAATGTAATATACAAGCACCATCGCCAGAGACACCTTCTATGACAATGGCACTAGAAAAATACATTAAAGAAGTAAACAAGAAGTAATCACTTTCAAATAACTTAAAAAGAAACCTCACAAAATTTGTGAGGTTTCTTTTTATATTTTTATTTTTAGCTTCAAATAAATAATTGTGTCTAAAAACTCTTCAAGTAAAAGGTGGCAAACAGTAGCAAAGTTTTAGCAGCGTATTTAGTAGCTGCATGGACCTTTTTACAATTTGTAGATTGGGTTTTAATTAGGTATAATATTTCTCTCCTTATTGGGTTGATATTTTACTATGGACTATAATTGGAGCTATTCCATCTTTAACCATTTATATTTATCATAGAGAGCGAATAAATAAAGGAATTTTAAAATTGAGTGAAAAAATCACTATTCCTTCAAACGTTTTGTTAATAGGCATTGTTATTTATTTTTCATTTGGTAACAGCGATTTAGGTTCTACAACAAAAGATGTTACTTACACAAATAACTTAGGAGAGTTAGAAACGCAAACTATAACAAAAGAGATAATTTAACAAAACTTCAATTGTATCCTGTATCAGAATATAAATACATAAATATGAGTAAGTTAGATACGCAGCATGAGTTTATTTTTTACCAAATAATAAAGTTGCTTCTTTTGCTTGGACTTACAATGTGCCAAAAAAAAGAATGGATAAAGTTAGATGATAAGTTAAATTATTTACTTAAAGATTAAGCAAAAAGAGTAGCAAAAACCTCTTCAATTTTACCAACTAAAATTAATTTTATTCCAAATTTATTTGATGAAATTTTATTGTATTTAGAAGTAACAAAAGTTTTATAGCCTAATTTTTCTGCTTCTAAAATACGTTGATCTATTTTGGATATTGGTCTTATTTCGCCTGCTAAACCAACTTCTGCTGCAAAACAAACATCTGGGTTAATTGCAATATCTTGATTAGAAGATAAAATAGAAGCAATTACTGCTAAATCTATTGCAGGGTCATCTACATTTATACCTCCAGTTATGTTTAAAAATACATCTTTGGCACCTAACTTAAAACCTGCTCGTTTTTCTAAAACAGCCAATAACATATTTAATCTTTTTAAGTTGTAACCAGTTGATGAACGTTGTGGAGTTCCATAAACAGCAGTAGAAACTAATGCTTGAATTTCTATCATTAATGGTCTAATGCCTTCTAATGTGCTTGCAATTGCTGTTCCACTTAAATCAGCATCTTTTTTAGAAATTAAAATTTCTGAAGGATTTGAAATTTCACGTAAACCATTTGAAAGCATTTCATAAATTCCTAACTCAGAGGTTGAACCAAACCTGTTTTTATGACTTCTTAAAATTCTGTAAGTATGGTTTCTATCGCCTTCAAACTGTAGAACTACATCTACCATATGTTCTAAAATTTTTGGTCCAGCAATATTTCCTTCTTTATTGATATGGCCAATGAGTAGTACAGGTGTGGCAGTTTCTTTAGCAAATTTTATTAATTCAGCTGCAGTTTCTCGAATTTGAGAAATGCTACCAGGTGAAGCTTCTATAGAATTTGTATGTAAGGTTTGTATAGAGTCAATTACTAAAACATCTGGCTCAGTTTCTTCTATATTTCTAAAAATATTTTGAGTGTTTGTTTCTGTTAAAACTAAGCATCTTTTATTATTTACATTAATTCTTTCTGCTCTCATTTTTATTTGAGATTGACTCTCTTCACCAGAAACATATAATACTTTTTGACTGATATTTAGTGCAACTTGTAGTAATAAAGTCGATTTTCCAATGCCAGGCTCTCCACCTAATAAAGTAACAGAGCCTTTAACTAATCCACCCCCTAAAACAGTATCTAATTCGTTATTGTTAGTTGCAATCCTCTCTTCAGGATTCAGTTGAATATCTGCTATTTTTAGAGGTTTGTTAGAAGTTTGTTTTGTTGAAGTACTTTGTTTCCAAACTCTTTTTTCTTCTTTTTGTATTACTTCTTCTACAATGGTATTCCATTCTTTACATGCACCACATTGACCTACCCATTTTGCATGTTGAGTTCCACAATTTTGACAGAAAAAAGTTGTTTTAGTTTTTGGCATTTTCTTATGTTGTAAAGCTCTAAAATAGTAAAGTTATTAACTAATAATTACTGAAACTATTTTTCTTTATTAACAACAGGCAATAATAAAAAAGCTAAACCACCAAAAACTACAACCATTGAGGTTTGTGCAGTCCACATTATCCATCCAAAAGCGTTACCAGTAACTTTATCTATATTAAATAAAGCTAATGCTCCAGCAACAGCAACAGGGTAAAGACCTACACCACCATTTGTAGCAGCAATAGAAAAACCCCCAGCAATAAAGCCGATTAAAACTCCACCAATTGGAACTTCTAATCCTTCAACAGCAGGAATTGTTGCCCAAAACATAGCAACATACATTGCCCAAATAAATATAGTATGAAAAATAAATGCCCACTTATTTTTCATTTTAAAGATACTTAAAACACCTTCTTTTAATCCTATTAAAAAGGATTTAATTTTTTTAGCAATATTCGATTTTCCTTTTTTGATGTAGAGAAAAATAACAACAAAAAATAGTAATACAGAAACAATTGTAATTATAGATTTTATTGGGTTAAAATCTTTACTAAGCAATTGCCAAATAAAATCAAACTGTATTAACAAGGTTATGCCAACTATAAGAAGCATCATAATTAAGTCTGCAATTCTTTCTGCTACAATGGTTCCAAAACCTTTTTCAAAAGGAATTTTTTCATAGTTTGCCATAACTGCAGCTCTAGTAACTTCACCTGCTCTAGGTAAAAAAATATTCATTAAATAAGCTACTAAAACAGCTAAAGTAGAATTTACAAATCTTGGTTTATAACCTAAAGGCTCTAACAAAAATTTCCATCTATAAGCTCTAGATAAATGGCTTAGAATACCAAAGATTAATCCTAATCCAATCCACCAATAATTTGCGTTTTTAAAATATTGTAGTAGTGCTTTTGGTGAGACAATAGTTAGTGAATACCAAACTAAAAAACCTCCCAAAATGAGAGGTAAAATAATTTTTAAAATCTTTTTAAAATTCAAAATGCTAGGTTAGTGTATTGTCTTTTTCGTTAGGGAAAACTAATGAAGGCTTAAATTTTTTAACTTCTTCTAATTCCATAAAAGCATATACAATTATAATTAACACATCGCCAACAGCAACAAGTCTAGAAGCTGCGCCATTTAAGGTTATTTCACCACTTCCTCTTGGGCCTGGTATTGCATAAGTTTCTAAACGATTTCCATTATTGTTGTTTACAATTTGAACACGCTCCCCTTCAATAATATTTGCAGCATCCATAAGGTCTTCATCTATGGTTATACTGCCTATGTAATTCAAATCTGCACCTGTAACTTTTACACGGTGGATTTTAGATTTTACTACTTGTACTAACATGTTGCAAAAATAGGAATTTTTTGATTATGAAAGTTTTAATTTGATATTGTCAATCAATCTTATTTTTCCTGCAAACACTGCAATGAAAGCTCTATATTTCTTGTCATTTTCTTTGACTTCAGCAGTTTTTAATGTTTTTTCATCAGCAATTGTAAAGTATTCTAATTCTAAATTTGTGTGGTTTTTAAACTCATTTGTTACCCAATTATTTATTACGCTTATTTTTTCTGTTTTAAATTTCTGTTTTACTTCCTTTAAAACTTTATAAATAAAAGGAGCAGCATTTCTATGCTCAATGGTTAGTCTTGCGTTTCTAGAACTCATAGCTAAACCATCATCTTCTCTATAAATTTCGCAAGATTGTATACTAACGTCTAAATGCTCTTTTTTAACTAATTTTTTTATAATTTGAAGTTGTTGAAAATCCTTTTCACCAAAATAAGCTTTATTGGGTTTTACAATATCAAAAAGTGTTTTTACTATGGTGCCAACACCATTAAAATGTCCATGTCTAAATTTACCCTCCATTTCATACTCTAGTCCATCAAAATCATAACTTTCTGATTTTACAGAATTGCTGTAAATTTCTTCTACAGATGGATAAAATAAAACATCACATTTTACTTTTTTTAGCAACTCAATATCTTTATCGAGTGTTTTTGGATACTTTTCTAAATCTTCTTTATTGTTAAATTGAGTTGGATTCACAAAAATACTAGCAACAACAATAGCATTGTTTTTTTTTGCTTTTTGTATTAAAGAAATATGACCTTTGTGAAGAGCTCCCATTGTAGGAACAAAGCCAATACTTTTATTTTGTGTTTTTATTTTAGATAAATAAACTTTTAAAGCTTGTTTCTTAGTGTAAATTTCCATGAAAGCTAGTCAATTAATCTGTGCAAACTTACCATAATTAACAGGATATTAGCATAAAAATTTGTATTTTTGCACCTTTACAAAAAGAATTAGATTTAATGAAGGATAAGAGAGTATTATTTGTTTCCTCAGAAGTTGTACCTTATTTACCAGAAACAGAGTTGTCATCCACTTCATTCATGGCAGCCAAAAACGCGCATTCAAAAGGAGTTCAAACCAGAATTTTTATGCCAAGATTTGGCGTAATTAACGAAAGAAGACATCAATTACATGAAGTTATTCGTTTGTCTGGTATGAATTTGGTGGTAAATGATGTAGATATGCCATTAATTATAAAAGTTGCTTCGATTCCTAAAGAAAGAATGCAAGTTTATTTTATAGACAACGAAGAATATTTTAAAAGAAAAGCTGTTTTTACAGACGAAGATGATAAGTTATTTACAGATAATGATGAAAGAGCCATTTTCTTTGCAAAAGGAGTTATAGAAACTGTAAAAAAATTAAACTGGGCACCAGATATTATTCATGTTCATGGTTGGATGGCTTCTTTATTACCATTGTATTTAAAAGAATATTACAAAGAAGAACCATTGTTTACAGATAGTAAAATTGTTACTTCTATATACAATAATGGTTTTGATGGTGAGTTAAACATAGATTTATCTAATAAGGTTAATTTTGATTTATCTGAACCTGCAAAATCTAAGCATTTAGAAAAACCAACACATACCAACATTTTAAAAAGTGCAATTGATAATTCAGATGCTATAATTTATGGTAGCGAAAATTTAGATGAAGAATTAACGTCTTACATCGAAAAGAAAGAATTGCCAGTTTTAACTTATGAAGTTGATACAATAAAAGAAACCTATTTAAACTTTTATGCTGATTTATTAGTAGATGAATAATTTTCGTAAAGTGAAAGAAATCTTAAGAAAGAGTATATATTTTGGTGTTGTTGTTTCCTTTTTAGCATTTGTAGTTTCTTGTGAAGAAGACTTTGCAGACTTGGGCTCTAATGTTATAAGCAATTTAAAATTTGACACCAATTCTATAGAATATGATGTGACTGTTGAAAATAGTCCATTAACTGAATTACAAACAGACAATATAACTAGACAACCTGGTCAGTATTTATTGGGTGTTTACAACAATCCAGATTATGAAAAGTTAGAAGCTTCAATAGTGTCTCAACTTGCAGTAACTTCTGGGTTAAGAGTTGTAGATAGAAACTATGGAGCTGACACAACTGTGGTTACAAAAATTGATACAGTTTACTTAAAAATACCATATCAAGCTACTCTAAACGGTACAACAGGGGTTTATGAAATAGACTCAGTTTTTGGTGATATACTAAAACCATTTAATTTAAATGTGTATAGATCTAACACATTTATGAATGAGTTTAATCCTTTAGACCCAACAAAAAGAAATAGTTATAAGTCTAATGATGTATTTGAAAAAATTGGCACAGAATTAAATTCTACAATAGACTACCCTTTCATTCCAAATGAAAGCGATACTATAATTGCTATAAAAAGAAGATCTCATGACGACTCTGTTGTTAGAACAGATACAGTTAAAATTACTTTTTCTATAACTAACACTGCTCCAATTCCATTTGGAAGAGTTCCTTTAGATAAAGCTCAATTAAAAAGTTTGCTTTTAGATAAATTAGAATCATCTGAATTTGAATCACAAGCTGCATTTAATAATTATTTTAGGGGAATCATTCTAGAAGCTACTGGAAATGAAGGGTCTTTATTATCCTTAAACTTAAATAACACTAACACAGATTTAATTCCTTCAATAGAAATTTACTATACAAACACAGTTCTAGTTTCTGGAAATTCAGTAGATACTATTATTCACAAAAACAATAGTTTTCCATTCTCTGGTTTTAAAGTGAATACATTTAAAATGGATGAAAAAACTTATCCAAATAATAACGAGGTAAAAATTCAAGGAACCGCGGGTAGTGAAGGTAAATTACAATTATTAACACCAGCAGTTGTTAACGAACTTCGTTCTAAAGATTGGCTAATAAATGATGCAACAATTACCATGTATATCAATCAATCTGCTGATACTTCTAACGTTCCAGAAAGGCTATACTTATATAAATCTTATAATATAGGCACATCAGAAATAACAAGTCAAATTAAAGATGCATACACAGAAGCTAACTTTGGTGGAATAGGAGGAAATCTGAATAGAGATGATAATGGGAAAAAAGATCATTATACTTTTAATATTACAGATTATATATCAGATATTGTAAGCGGAGAAATTAATAATTTTCCAGATCTAAAAGTTAAAGCTTATAACAGGTCTGACGAACCCTTTTCGCTATCTGATACTATTTTTACTAACTTTAGTTGGAACCCAAAAACTGTAACTTTATTTAACAGTTTAAATAGTAGCAGAAAACCAGTGTTAAAAATATCTTATTCGGAGAGAAAGTAAAAATTAGATAAAAGGGAAAATTTATGTGTGGTATATCAGCTTATATTGGCTACAGGAAAGCTTATCCTATTGTAATTAATGGTCTAAAAAGATTAGAGTATAGAGGTTATGATAGTGCTGGAGTTATGATTTTTGATGGTGAAAACATGCACCTTTCTAAAACAAAAGGTAAAGTTTCACATCTTGAAGAAATTATAAAATCAAAACCAAAAAGTAAAGTTGGTAACATAGGAATGGGCCATACAAGATGGGCAACCCATGGTGTACCAAATGATGTAAACTCACATCCACATTTTTCACAGTCTGGAGATTTAGTTCTAGTTCATAATGGAATTATAGAAAACTATGACACTATAAAAAAAGAATTAATATCCAGAGGCTACAGTTTTAAGAGTGATACAGATACTGAGGTTTTAGTAAACCTTATAGAAGAGGTTAAATTAACAGAGGGCTGTAAATTAGGTAAAGCAGTACAATTAGCTTTAACGAATGTTGTTGGAGCTTATGCTATTGCTGTTTTCGATAAAAACAGACCTAATGAAATAATAGTTGCACGTTTAGGAAGTCCTATTGCAATTGGTGTAGGAAAAGACAATAAAGAGTTTTTTGTTGCTTCAGATGCTTCACCTTTTGTAGAATATACAAAAGATGCCATTTATTTAGAAGATGAAGAAATGGCAATTATTAGAGTTGGTAAAGGAGTTAAAGTTCATAAAATAATGGACGATGCTCTTGTACAGCCAGAGATACAAAAATTGCAAATGAGCTTAGACCAAATTGAAAAAGGAGGCTTTGATCATTTTATGTTAAAAGAAATTTACGAACAGCCTAAAGCTATTACAGATACTTTTAGAGGTAGAATGCTTTTAGAAGAAAAGATTATTAAGATGTCTAGTATTGAAACGTATCTTGATAAATTTTTAAATGCAAATAGAATAATAATTGTTGCTTGTGGTACTTCTTGGCATGCAGGTTTAGTTGGTGAATATTTATTTGAAGATTTAGCTAGAATACCCGTAGAGGTTGAGTATGCATCAGAATTTAGATATAGAAATCCAATTATTACCAATAAAGATGTGGTAATAGCAATTTCACAATCAGGTGAAACAGCAGATACTTTAGCAGCTATTAAATTAGCAAAATCTATGGGAGCTTTTGTGTATGGAATTTGTAATGTTGTTGGTTCTTCAATTGCTAGAGAAACACATTCAGGAGCATACACTCATGCTGGTCCAGAAATTGGTGTGGCTTCAACAAAAGCATTTACAACACAAATTACTGTATTAACTTTAATTGCTTTAAAGTTAGGTCAAGCAAAAGGGTCAATTCCTCAACATAACTTCGAGAATTATCTTGAAAAAATGCAATTAATACCTAAACAAGTAGAGGAGTTATTACAAATTGATGAAAAGGTAAAGGAAATTGCATCTGTGTATAAAGATGCTAAAAACTGTTTATATTTAGGTAGAGGATTTAATTTTCCTGTGGCTTTAGAAGGTGCATTAAAACTAAAAGAGATTTCATACATACATGCTGAAGGTTATCCTGCAGCAGAAATGAAACATGGACCAATTGCATTAATTGACGAAAATATGCCAATTTTTGTAATTGCTACTAACAAAGGTCATTATGAAAAAGTAGTTAGTAACATACAAGAAATAAAATCTAGAGCAGGAAAGATAATTGCTATTGTTACTGAAGGAGATGTTACAGTAAAAGAAATTGCAGATCATTACATAGAAGTACCAGATACAGAAGAGGCATTAACGCCACTTTTAACTACAATTCCATTACAATTATTATCTTATCATATAGCAGTTATGTTAGGAAAAAATGTAGATCAACCTAGAAACTTAGCAAAGTCTGTAACAGTGGAGTAGTTACTCGTGACAATTACTCTTATTCTATAGATTATTGGTAACATTCTCAATATCAATTAGAACTACTCATCTTTGGAGTTATTCATATTCTGAATATCAGGAGCATTTGTTCTATAAAATAAACGGTTTTAAAGAATATTTTCTTACCCAATAGAATACAGAAAGATATCTCAAATTCTAAATGAGGAAGAGCTATAAATACCTCGTGGTATAATGTGTTTAAAAACAACTTCTGTTAGGTTTAATAGAGGTTAAAGGAATTTAGAGTTTATAGAGTAAAAAATTTCTCTTTTATCGATTTCAGATTGTTCTCTTAAAATTATATCTTTATTTGTTTTCAATAATATTTTAAATTTATCATTTAATTTATTTATCGATTCGTTTTTTCTTCTATTAATAGTTGTATAGTTTAAATTTTCATCATAGAATATTTCAGTAATAGTTCTATTGTCTACTTTTACATTATTCCTACTCTGGTTAAAGATAATATTAAATACAACCTCTTCTTTACCTCTCAAAGACAACCTTTTGAAATTGTAGAAATATAAACCATTAATTTTTATAATTTTATTTATAGTTTTCTTGGTGATAACGATAATTGAAAATACAATAACAATAAAACTCAAACAGATTCCAATAAGAAACAAATAAGAATTTTTATATATATTTCTAGAATCTGTTTTTCTTAAAGAAGATTCAAAATCTTTTATAGAAATAGAATTAAAATTTAGTTGATTATTTTCATAATTAAAAAAATGAAGATTATCGTTATGAACAAATGGTTTTAAAAATGATGATTGTATTTTCTTTGTGGTAGGAGTCTTATAAAACTCTTCAATTAAATTTGAATTGATATTGAATTTTAAAATATTTCCGTTTTGTTTATTGAAAGAAAAAAAAGTGTCATTATCCAACGGAATAATCAAATTCCTTTCAATATGATTATTTAATTTACCAAGATGTTTCCATTTTTTAGTTTTAAAATCAAATTTATAAGAGTTGTAATTTTTATGGATAATATCATTATTGAATTTATCAATTGTAAACCCTCCTAAAATATATATATTATCTTTTGTTTTATAATACAAAAAATTGGACAATTCTTCGGGTATTATATCTCCTTTAATGTTTAAAAACTCCCAACTATTTATTTTTCTGTTATAATAAGTAAAAAAGTTTCTATTCTCAAAAAAACCATATCCTCCATATCTAAAAATAGTGTCATTTCTTATAAATTCTAAAGAACCTAATTGAAGTTTGTGATTGTAAGAATTGTCTATTCTAAAAATAGAATCTCCTCTAATTTCTAAGATTTCTCCACCTAAATTATTTGATAATAGATGTTGATCTACAAATTTAAAGTTCTTTAAATTTAGGTTAATTGAGTATTTAATTTCTATAGAAGAAAGTAATTTATATTCACTTTCAAGACTATACTTTTCTATTTTTTCATCATACAATAAGTAAAAAATTTCATCTGAAGAATCAAAGTAAGAATCTATCGGTTTTTCAATTGATTGAAAAGAGAGTAAGAAAAAAAGTATTAGTTTCACATATACAAATATATTAAAAATAAACAAGAAAAAGTAATCTTATTTAGTTGCAACTAATTTTAATAGGAAAAAAATATTTTAAACATTATTTTTCTAGAGAAAACTTTAAATAAATATTTTATGAACTTTCTTAAAAGCAACAAAAAAATCGTAATTATAACATCTATATTTATTGTTTTATTTATCACAAATTCAGTAGTTAACACTGTTATTTCATCAAAAATTGAAGAAAAAATATCTGACTTCTTAAAAGATTCGGATAAAGAATTTGAAATAAAATATGAAGATATTAGTTATTCGTTTTTAAATTCAAAAATTACTTTTGAAGAAATAGAGATGAATTTTAATGATGGAGAATACATACAAATTGAAGAATTAGAATTAACTGTTGATAGGAATGATCTACCATCTATGAAAGAAATAAAAGAAGGTAATTTCAATATTCTGTTAACAAATTCAGAAATAAACTTAACAAAAATAAAGTTTGTTAATAGAGATGTCTTATCGGAAGTTGAATATCTTGAATTATCTCTTAATGGTCAAATTAACCCCAATGAAAATGAATTAAATTTTAATTATTTTGACATACGATTAAATGAACTAGAAATATCTCCAAATAAAGATGAGGGAAAACTTGAATTAGGAAATTTAGAATTTGAATTAGATAGTGATGATTTAATCAATATTGTTAAGTTTAACGAATTATATGGAGAAATAGACGATTTATCAGATTTGTCAATTAAATTTAACCTTGATAATTTTATACTTCCTCATGATTTAACAAAACAGTTGGATCTAGACGATATTGGTATTAGAGAACTGGAAGGAAAAGAATTTAGTATGGAGATTACTAAAAATGATGATGATTTAAATTTAGATTTTGATCTAAATACTCAATATTTGGGTGAGTTAAGTTTAGAAGCTGAAATGGATTTTTCCAAAAACAAAAATGACCCGTTTTTAAACCTTGAAGTTTCTCTTAAAAATTTAGATGAAAATTTTACTAAAATTTTAAAAAGAACAAAACTTGTTGAAGATGGAGAAAATAGTTTTAGATTAAATTATGAAGGGAATATTAATGATATTGAGAAATCTATTTTCTAGATTTTAAATTGTTTTTACTTTACTTATTATTTTTTTAACAATAAAATCTAAAAAAACAATAATTTTAAAAAAAATTTAAAGAATGAAATTATTTTTCACATCCTTATTGTTTCTAACTGCAATAATTATTAATGAAAAAGAAAAATACCTTCAACCAATAACCTAATAATAATAAAATTGTTAGGTTATTTTCTTTAATACATCTTCAAATCATACCCCACAAAACATCTCTTCAACGTATAACAAACTTCTCTTGTAATTCCTCATCTCTATCTTTAACTTCTCTTTTAATAACTTCAACCACATTCCAACCTAATCGTTTAATAGATTCCAATCTCCTATTTCCAATTATAATTTGGAAGTACTAGTCGATAACTGTAGAATAATATTATTAAAACATATAAAAAAACCCAGATTTTAAGCTGGGTTTACTTTTATAAAACTACTTGAAATGTTATTGGTATACTATAACTAACAGATACAGCTATTCCTCTTTGCTTACCTGGCTTCATTTGTGGTAAACCACTAATAATTTTCACTACCTCTTTTTCAAGTAGAGGGTGAGGCCCTCTAGATTTCACATTTTTTATAAAACCATCTTTATCAATTCTAAATACTACAAATAGTTTCTTTTTACCAGCTCTTAAACCAAGTTCATTTGCTAAACCAGTATTGAAGTTTTTTAAGAAGTATTCTTGTACTTTTTGTGAAAAACACTTTTTTAATTGACTGTTGTTTCCTTCACAACCTGGAAAAACAGGTACATCTTGAATTAAAACAAAAGGTATATCTTCTACAATAACTTCTTCTTCTTCTTCCTCAACAATTTCTTGCTCTGTAATAATAACTGCTTCATTTTCATCAGTTTCAGTAGATTCGACTATAGTTTCTTCTATTTTTAAATCGTCCTCTACCACCTTTATTTGCTCTACCACTGTTGGTGTTTTAGGTGGAGGTGGTTTTAGGTCTTTCATTTCAACAATTGGAATATCTTCTTGTAGCTCATCTACCATAGCTACATTTTTTAGACTATTTGAATATTCCTTTTCATATGTTTTATGTTCTATTAATACATGAAGTATAAATAATGTTAACACGATACCTATTTGAAAGAAAATCTTACTAAAATTCTCTAATTGCTGTCTTGGGTTCTTCTTAGTTTTCATTTTTTACTCTTTTTAGTTTCTAAAAAACACTTACCCCATTAATCGTAAGATGAATGTAATCCTATATAATAACAACCTTTAAAAGTTGTTAAGATAAATTGCACTTTAAAGTTATAGAGTATAAAAGGCTTAAAGAATGATATTTATCATATTTTGTCATGAACTTTAATATGAGTTCCAGAATTCCAAAGTGTTAGAATATCTGTTGCAACTGCAGCACCACTTCCTGCAGCAATAGAAAACTGACTTCTGTGTCCTGCAATTGTTCCACAACAATAGAGGTTTTGTTCAATTAAATGATCTGAATTTTTAAGTTGAATTCTATTCTTTTCAGGATTGGATTTTTTATGAGGAATTATAAAACTTTCTAATCCAGTTATTGTAAAAGGTTTTGCATAATTTAATGCAATTACAGCAAATTTAGTTTGATAGGTATTTTTATTTGTAACAATTTTGTAGCTATCACTTTCTTTTTCAACTGCTAAAACTTTTTCTTTTTCAATTTGATGTATGTGAGCGTACAATTCTTTTAATTGATTTTTTCCATCAATTAAAATGTCTTTACCTAGAGTTTTAGCTGATAAACCTAATACATTATTAAATAAAGCATTAGTTAAATGAGAAGCTCTTTGATGAAGTATTATTCCAATATTCTTGTTTTTTGCAAAAGGCTTCTCTTTAGCAGACCCTAAGACTAAAGCACATTGCATTCCAGAAACTCCTCCTCCAATAATTAAACAATCGAATATCATTAAATAAATAAAGCTTTAATGTTAGCTGCAAAAAGTTTAACAGCAATAGCTAATAAAATTACACCAAATACTTTTCTAATAATCTGAATTCCTGCTGGACCTATTAATCTTTCAATTTTTGAAGACGTTTTAAGAACAATATAAATAACAACAACATTACATAAAACAGCTATTATAATATTTTCTACAGCAAATTCAGCACGAAGAGAAAGAAGTGTTGTTAAACTTCCTGGCCCTGCAATTAAAGGAAAAGCTAAAGGAAAAACTGTAGCAGTAATTGTTCCTGCATTGCCATCATCTTTATAAAGGGTAATTCCTAAAATCATTTCTAATGCAATAAAGAATAAGATGAATGCACCAGCAACAGCAAAAGAGTTTACATCTATACCAATTAAGTTCAATAAACTTTTACCTAAAAAGAGAAAAAATATCATAATACAACCAGCAATAACAGATGCTTTTTCAGATTGTATATGCCCAACTTTTTTTCTTAAATCTATTATAATTGGAATATTCCCTATAATATCTATTACTGCAAATAAAACCATAAAAGCAGTAATTATTTCTTTTACGTTAAAGTTCATTAAATTAAAATTTGATGCAAAATTAGTCAACTTAATAATGTATGCAGTAATTTTTGCTAAAAATTAATTTTATTTTTGCGTTATGTTTCAGTTAGGAAAAACTATAGTATCAGAAGAGGTTCTAGAAAAGGACTTTGTCTGTAATTTATCTGCTTGTAAAGGTGCTTGTTGTATAGATGGAGATGCAGGTGCTCCATTAGAAAAGGAAGAAGCTAAGATTTTGGAAGAAATTTATCCAAAAGTTAAACCTTTTTTAAGAAAGGAAGGTATAAAAGTTATAGAAGAACAGGGAGTTTGGACAACTAGTGATTGGGATGAACTCGAAACTCCATTAATAGATGGTGCAGATTGTGCTTATGTAATTTATGATAAAAACAATATAGCTTTATGTGCTATTGAAGAAGCTTACAATAAAGGAATAATTAATTGGAAAAAGCCTGTTTCATGTCATTTATATCCTGTTAGAGTTAAAGATTACAATGAATTTGCTGCAGTTAATTATCATAAATGGGAAATCTGCGATGATGCTTGCAGTTTAGGTAAAGAATTACAAGTACCAATTTATAAGTTTGTGAAAGACGCTTTAATTCGAAAATTTGGCGAAGATTGGTATCAAGAATTAGAGAAAATTGCAGAAAAGCATTTAAAATAACAAAAAAACCTCCAAATTTGGAGGCTTTCTATTTAAATATTTTTGTATTTAGTAAGCTCTTTTATCATTGCCTTCATAAAAGTTTATAAAAGCTTGGTTTACCACACGCATTCCACCTGGAGTAGGATAATCTCCTGTAAAATACCAATCACCTAAATTTTTTGGGCAGGCTTTGTGTAAACCTTCTATGGTTTGATAAATAACCTCAACTTCTGCATTTATATCATCAGTTTTTAGCATTTGAGCAATTTTACTAGAAATTTCTTCTGCACTAAAAGGGGCATAAATTCCTTTTACATAATTTATGATTTCTGTATCGTCTTTAGATTGCTGTTCTTTACACTTTTTATAAACCTCATCTACAATTTGATATTGATTGGTTTCTTTTAATAATGCTAAAGCCGCTTTAAAAGCAATAAAAGCATCAATTCTAGCCATATCTATGCCATAACAGTCTGGATAACGAATTTGTGGTGCAGAAGAAACTACCACAATTTTCTTTGGCTTTAAACGATCTAATATTTTAATGATACTCTTTTTAAGAGTTGTTCCACGAACAATACTATCATCAATAATTACTAAATTATCTGTAGGCTTTACAACACCATATGTAATATCGTAAACATGTTCAACTAAATCATCTCTACTATTATCATCTGCTATAAACGTTCTTAATTTAGCGTCTTTTATGGCAATTTTTTCAAAACGTGGTCTTTCTGATAAGATTTCAGTAACACGTGCAGCAGATAACTTTCCACCACCTTGAAGTATTTTAGCTGTTTTTTGTTGATTTAAGATATCTTCTGCAGCTTCTGTCATACCATAAAAAGAAGTTTCAGCTGTATTTGGTATATAAGAAAATACAGTGTTTGAAACATCAGAATTTATAGACTCTAGAATTTGTGGGAAAACATATTTTCCGAGGTTTTTACGTTCTTCATAAATATCTGCATCACTTCCTCTAGAAAAATAAATACGTTCAAAAGAACAGGCTTTATTCTCTAAGGGTTCTTTAATTTTTTTAATGCTAGTTTTACCACTTTTCTTTATAATTAAAGCATGTCCTCTCTCTAACTCTTGTACATCTTCGATCTTTACATTAAAGACAGTTTGAATAACTGGTCTTTCTGAGGCTACAACAACAACTTCATCATCTTCGTAAAAGTAAGTTGGACGAATTCCACTTGGATCTCTAAAAACAAATGCATCTCCATGACCAACTAAACCAGCCATTGCATAACCACCATCCCAATTTTTAGAAGAACGTTTTAAAACTTTTTTTAAGCTTAAGTTCTCTTCGATAAAGGGTGATGCTTCTCTTTTACTTAAACCTTCCTTTTTTGCTTTTTGATATAACTTACCAACTTCATCTTCAAGGAAATGACCTATTTTTTCCATTACCGTTACAGTGTCTGTAAACTCTTTAGGATGTTGGCCTAATTCAATAAGTTCTTCTAATATTTTATTAGAATTGGTCATATTAAAATTTCCAGCAACAATAAGGTTTTTATGTTTCCAATTACTTTGCCTTAAAAAAGGATGTACATTTTCTATACTGTTTTTACCAAATGTTCCATAACGCACATGACCTAAGAATAAGTTACCAATGTATGGCATGTTTTCTTCTTGCCAATTAACATCGTCTTTTTTATCAGGATTCACCTCAAAAACACCATTAATTCGTTGGTTAATTTGAGCAAAAATATCTTGTATTGGTTGAGGTTGATTAGAACGAATTCGACTTACGTATCTTGTACCTGGCTCTACATTAAACTTAACACTTGCTAAACCAGCACCATCTTGACCTCTATTGTGTTGCTTTTCCATTAACAAATACATTTTGTTAATTCCGTAAAAAGCAGTTCCATATTTGTCTTTATAAAATTGCAGAGGTTTCTTTAACCTAACTAGGGCAATTCCACATTCGTGTTTAATTTTATCGCTCATTTATATTAAGTTTGATAAAAAAATTAGCATTTTTTGGCAGACTCTTTATATTAAGATAACTCAATATCAAATTGTGTTAGTTCTTTAAAAGCTTGTAAACGATTACTTACTTCTTCTTGTGTTAATTCTTGCATGCGTTCTGTACCAAATTTTTCAACACAAAATGAAGCTAAATTTGAGCCGTAAATAATAGCATTTTTCATGTTCTCAAAACTAATATCTTTAGTTTTGGTTAAATAGCCACAAAAGCCTCCTGCAAAAGTATCACCAGCTCCTGTTGGATCGAAAACTTCAGCTAATGGTAATGCTGGGGCAAAAAACATATTGCCTTCATTAAACAATAAAGCACCATGTTCCCCTTTTTTAATAACTACATATTTAGGTCCCATTTTATGTATTTTCTTAGCAGCATTAACTAAAGAATACTCTCCACTTAATTGCCTTGCTTCTTCATCATTAATGGTTACAACATCAACTTTTTTTAATACATCATGCAGTTCATTAAGAGAAATATCCATCCAAAAATTCATAGTATCAAGCACTACTAGTTTTGGTCTTTTAGACATTTGTTCTAATACAGATGCTTGTACTAAAGGGTGTAAGTTGCCTAACATTACAATATCTGCATCTTTAAAGTTATCTGGTACAACTGGCTCAAAATTTTCTAAGACATTTAATTCTGTAATTAAAGTATCTCTAGAATTCATGTCATTATGATATTTTCCACTCCAAAAAAATGTTTTTCCTCCTTTAATAACTTCAATGCCATCAGTATTAATACCTTTAGCATTCATCATAGTTAAATAAGACTCAGGAAAATCTTCGCCAACAACAGAAACAATACCAGTTTGAACATCAAATTGACTTGCAGCTAAACCTACAAAAGTTCCAGAACCACCTAGTATTTTATCTGTTTTACCAAAAGGAGTTTCTATAGCATCAAAAGCAACTGTACCAACAGCTAATAATTTACTCATTCTTAAAATTAATCCTTAATTTTGCAACTGAAATGCAATGTTAATTAAACTGCAAAAATACGCTTAAAAAATGAGTATTAAAGAAATACAAGAAGAAATTATAGATGAGTTTTCAATGTTCGATGACTGGATGCAGCGTTACGAGTACATCATAGAATTAGGAAAATCTCTTCCTATAATAGATGAAAGCAAAAAAGTTGATGAAAATATCATAAAAGGATGTCAGTCTAAAGTATGGCTATTTTCTGAATTGCATGGAGATAAAATACGTTATACTGCAGATAGCGATGCTATTTTAACAAAAGGAATTGTGGCTTTGTTGTTACGTGTTTTTTCAGAACAAACACCAAAAGATATTTTAGCTGCTGATACAAATTTTATTGATGAAATTGGTTTAAAAGAGCATCTTTCACCTACAAGAGCTAATGGTTTAGTTTCTATGGTAAAACAAATAAAAATGTACGCTATTGCTCAACAAGCAAAGATGACGAATTAACAATATTGAGATGACAGATAAAGAATTAGAAGAAATAGGAGACAAAATAATTAGGGTTCTTAAAACAATTTTTGATCCAGAGATACCTGTTGACATATATGAACTTGGTTTAATTTATGATGTTTTTGTTTCAGAAGAATATGATGCCAAAATATTAATGACATTAACATCGCCAAATTGTCCAGTTGCAGAAACCTTACCAGTAGAAGTAGAAGAGAAAGTAAAAACATTAAAAGAAATAAATAACTGCGAAGTAGAAATAACTTTCGATCCAACATGGACTCAAGATATGATGAGTGAAGAAGCAAAGTTAGAATTAGGAATGTTATAATTATGGCAGAAGAAATTATAAATAGAGTTGCCAATAGCAAACTAAGAACTTTTGATTTAGAAGAAATTTATCCTGAAGGAGAAAGAGTTGTTTTTGATATTAAAGATTGGCTTTTTCAGGGCTTAATTTTAAAAGAAAAAGATTTTAGAGAACATGTAAAGCAACATAATTGGGCACAATACAACAACTGTTTTGTGGCTGTAACTTGCTCTGCAGATGCTATTATTCCATCATGGGCTTTTATGCTTGTAGTTTCTGAGATGTCATCTTTTGCCCAAAAAACAGTAGTTGGTAATTTAGAACTTTTAGAAACTGTAATTTATCAAGAACTATTAAATTTTATAGATTGGAATGAGTTTGTAGACAAGCCAGTAATTATAAAAGGTTGTAGTAATAAACCTATTCCAGAAAGTGCATATGCTATGTTAATTCAGAAGTTGCAACCCCTTGCAAAAAGTATCATGTTTGGAGAGGCATGTTCTACAGTGCCACTTTATAAAAACAAAAAATAATTTTCTATTTCTCTTAGCAATTTTATTTTTGTAAAATAATCGTCAACTTTTCATGAGAAGTATTGTTACTTTCATTTTAATTCTTTGTGCTTTAAGTATGTACTCACAAGAGAAGAAGGTAAATAAACCAAAACCAAGATGGAAAGTGCATGGAAGATTTGCATTTATATTTAATCAATCATCTTTTACAAATTGGGCTTCAGGAGGTGAAAATACAATTGCAGGTAATCTAAATGTAAATTATGACTTTAATTACAAGAAAGATAATATAAACTGGGATACTAGGTTTTTAACCAGTTATGGTATTAGTTATATACAAGATAAAGGATACCGAAAAACAGATGATAGAGTTGAACTAAATTCAGTATTAGGGGTTAAAACTGGTAAATATTGGTTCTTATCTTTCATTGGAAACTTTAGAAGTCAATATAGTAATGGATACAACTACAAAGAAGATCCAAAAAAATTGGTTTCTCAAGTACTGTCTCCTGCTTACATAACTTTAGGTCCTGGTATGTTATGGAAAAAATCTGATGATTTAAATGTAAATATTGCACCATCTACAGCTAGATGGACAGTTGTAAATCAAAGATTTTCAGGAGAGTATGGTGTTCCTTTAGGAAAAACAACTCTATTTGCATTAGGTTTTAACTTATCAGGGTATTACAAATTTACTTTGATGGAAAACATTGTTATGGAGAATATTTTAAACCTTTATACAGATTATTTACAAGATTCTGGAAATATTGATGTCGATTATCAAGCAAATATTGGATTTAAAGTTAACAGAAGCATTAAAATGCAAATGACTTTCCATGTAATAATAGACGATAATTCTTCAAGTAAAATACAATTCAGACAACTTTTTGGATTAGGAATTAATTATAGCTTTCATGAAAAAGTTGTTTATTAGTAGTGGTTTAACTCAAATTAAAAGTTATTTTTGTTCTTTTTAAAAATATTACCAATGAAAAAAATAATAATTGCATTCTCAATTATTTTAGCATTTTCACATTTTTCAAATGCACAAACAGTAGATGAATTAAAAAAAGAATTAGCTACTAAAAATGATTCTATTTCTAAATTACAAGCAAAAGCTGATAAGATTAAAAAACAAATAGAATCTATGCCAGGCTGGAAATTTGGTGCTTTTGGTACTGTAGGAGCTAGTTTGTCGAGTTTTAATAATTGGTATGCAAGAGACGAACCTAATGCAGATGCTGGTAATATTGGTATTACAGTTAATGCTTTTGCAAATTTAATTAAAGAAAAATTCTTTTGGAGAAATACACTTAATGTTAACTTAGGTTGGGTAAAATTAGATGATAAATCTGTTTCTGGTGATGAAGGTTTTGATACAGCTTCTGATGTATTTAATATTAGCTCAATTTATGGTAGAAACTTTAGTAAACATTGGGCTGTTTCTGGTTTGTTAGAATACAGAACTACTATTATAGAAAATTTTAATAATCCTGGATATTTAGATTTAGGTGCAGGTGTTACTTGGGCGCCTTCAAGTAATTTTATAGTCCTTTTTCACCCTGCTAACTACAATTTTGTTTTTAGTAATTCAGATACTAGTTTTGAATCTTCTTTAGGTTTAAAAGTACTAGCAGATTATAATAAATCTTTTGGTAAGTTTAAGGTTAAATCTCACTTATCATTGTTTCAGAGTTATGAAGGAAATAACTTATCTAACTGGACCTGGACTAACGCTTTTTCTTATACACTTTGGAAAGGTATTGGCTTAGGTTTCGAGTTTGGTTTACGTAATAATAGACAAGAAGCATTAAATAATGCTTTATTAACTAACCAAGCAGCAACTTTTGATACTATAGATAATAAGTTACAAAACTACTGGTTATTTGGTTTAAGCTACAATTTTTAATCAATAATACTTTTAATTTATATAATAAACCTCAAGAATTCCTTGAGGTTTCTTATTTTAGTTATTTTTGTAATATAATTTTCTGTGAATGACTTTATTAATAGTTTACGCAACCATATCTATTTTCTTTTCTTTTTTGTGCTCCATTTTAGAAGCAGTTTTACTTAGTATAACACCAACATTTATTAATATAAAGAAGAATGAAGGGCATGAATATGCTATAGAATTAGAGACTTTAAAAAAGGATGTAGACAAGCCACTTATAGCAATATTAACAATTAATACAGTTGCTCATACTGTTGGTGCAATTTTAGTGGGTGTACAAGCAAAAGTTGCTTACGTTAATTTATATGGTTCAACACAAAGATCAATTTTAGGCTTTAATTTTACAGAAGATATAATGGTTGGTGTTGTATCTACAATCATGACAATTTTAATCTTAGTTGCTTCTGAAATTATACCAAAAACTATTGGAGCAACTTATTGGAGAAATCTTGCAAATTTTACTGCAAAAGCATTAAAAATTATGATTTTTCCGCTAAAATATACAGGTATTTTATGGTTATTGCAATTAACTACCATTTTAATAGGTGGCAGTGGTCATGGTAGTATTTTAAGTAGAGAAAGTTTTTTAGTAATGGCTGATCTTGCTGAAAAAGAGGGTGTTTTTCAAAAAAATGAAAGTAAAGTTATACGAAATTTATTAGGTTTTAAAGAAGTAAAAGTTAATGATGTAATGACGCCTAGATCTGTTTTAGAAACTGCAGATGAAACACTAACAATTGCTGAGTTTTATGAAGATCATAAAGATTTACAGTTTTCTAGAATTCCAATATTTTCTGAAAACCCAGATGAAATTACTGGCTATTTTTTAAAAGCAAATTTATTAGAAGCTATTATACAAGGTAAAGGAGATAAACCATTATCTACTATAAAAAGAGATATTTTAGTTACAGATAGAGATTTATCGATTCCAGATTTATTCGACAAATTAATTCAAGAAAGAGAACATATAGCTTTAGTGGTAGATGAATATGGTTCTGTTAGTGGTTTGGTTTCACAAGAAGACGTTATAGAAACCTTACTAGGTTTAGAAATTATGGATGAAACTGATAATGTTGAAGACTTACAAGCACTTGCTAAAAAATCTTGGAAAAATAGAGTTAAAAACTTAGGGATTATTAAGGATAATAAAAAAGAAGAATAAAGACTTCTATTCTTCTTTATACTCATAATATAAAAAGTCGTTATAAGGAAAACGTTGAATATGAATTTTCTTTACTTCTTCGTAAACCAAATCTTTAAAATCGTCTAAATTTTCTTTATTAATTGCAGAAATAAAAATAGATTCAACATCATTTTTGTTCATCCAAGTTTTTTTCCAATCTTGTAATGTGTAATGTTCTTTAGTTTTTTCAGTTACTAAATCGTCTTCATCTATAGTTTCATGTTCAAATGCATCAATCTTATTAAAAACCATTACTGTAGGCTTATCATCAGATTTTATATCTGTTAAAATACTATTTACAGACGCAATATGATCTTCGAAATTTGGATGAGAAATATCTACAACATGTAGTAATAAATCTGCTTCACGAACTTCATCTAAGGTAGATTTAAAAGATTCTACCAATTGAGTTGGTAGTTTTCTAATAAACCCAACAGTGTCTGTCATTAAAAAAGGGATGTTTTTAATTACTACTTTTCTAACTGTTGTATCTAGAGTTGCAAAAAGTTTATTTTCAGCAAAAACATCACTTTTACTAATAACGTTCATTAAAGTAGATTTCCCAACATTTGTATAACCTACTAAGGCTACTCTTACCATTTTACCACGGTTTTTACGCTGAACAGCCATTTGTTTATCAATGGTTTCTAAACGTTTTTTGAGTAGTGTAATTTTATCTCTTATTATACGTCTGTCAGTTTCTATTTCTGTTTCCCCTGGACCACGCATTCCAATACCACCTTTTTGCTTGTCTAAGTGAGTCCAAAGTCTTGTTAAACGAGGTAATAAATATTCATGCTGTGCTAATTCAACTTGAGTTTTTGCTGAACTTGTTTGAGCTCTTTGAGCAAAAATATCTAAGATAAGGTTGGTTCTATCTAGTATTTTACAATCTAATATTTTTTCAATATTTCTTAATTGAGCAGGTGAAAGTTCATCGTCAAAAATAGCTGTACCTATGTCATGAGTTTTAATGTAATCTCTAACATCTTCAAGCTTACCAGAACCTAAAAATGTTTTAGGATTAGGCTTATCCATTTTTTGTACAAATCGTTTAACTGGAATTCCTCCTGCAGTTTGAGTAAGAAAATCTAATTCGTCTAAATATTCTTTAGATTTACTCTCATCTTGCAGCTGTGTAATTACACCAATTAAAACAGCTTTTTCAGAAATGGCTTCTTTTGCGTCTATCATAGGCTACAAAAGTACAAACAATTCTAAATTAATAAACAAAAAAAAGCCTCAACAAATGTTGAGGCTTATTAATTCAAATTCAAATAATTATACTTTATAAAGTTTTAAGCTTTAGTAAACTTTACTGGTAAAGTATATGCTTCTAATTTTTTAATATTTTTTAATGATGTTTTCTTGTAGTTTAATTTAGTTTTAATGTAAGAAGCAATTTCTTGTTTATCGGTTTCTACAGATAACACTATAATTTCTCCTTTGCTATTAATAATAAAATTAATTGTAGCATTAGCATTGCTATCAAGTTTGTTGTCATAACTACTTAGTAAAGATTTTATAGTTGTTTTTAACTCTTTTTTTACTACTTCTTTTTTGTCTTCGTTATCGTTGTTTGAAAATGTAGTAAAAGTAGTAAATACTACTAAAATTGCTGTGATTGTTAACTTTTTCATGATTGTAATTTAATTGGGTTTATGTTTAAATTTTACAATTCAAAATTACAACAGCCTTAGACTTAATTAATTTACCAAAACGTTATAAAAAGGTGTTTTTTTAGCAGTTTTTAAAGCAATATATAATTTAGTAACATTAAAATAAACTTGCTTTTTTTTGTTAATAATTGCCAATTTATTGATGAATTCTCAAAATAAAAATCAATTATCAGTTACAAATTCTTATTTAAAATAGTTAACTATAATAATTGTTCAAAAAGTAAGATTAATAGAATATTAAAAAACAGAAAAATGAGAAGGAAAATTTAAAATTTGAAAAGGTATTTTGCATAAAAAAACCTTAACAAAGGAGTTAAGGTTTTTTCATTAATTCAAATTCACACTTTTGAAACTTTTCTTTCTTATAACAAATCTTTAGTATTAATTCAATACAAAAATAATAAGACATAGCATCTATAAGGTTATTTGAAAGTTAACAAAAGGAAACTTTTAAGTTATTCATTTTTTTTACTTTTATAAAAAAAATCTCCCATGCTTAAGATTATTCTATATCCTAGAAGAACTAGAAAAATTACTACAATTGCCTTTTATAATGTAGAAAATTTATTTCATCCAGAAGATGATAAAAGGACCAATGACGGCGATTTCACACCAAATGGTATTCATAAATGGACTATAAAAAGGTATAGAAAAAAATAAAAAAGTTAAGTTCTGTTATAGCAAAACTAGGAATTAATAGATCTAAAACACCTCCTGTTGTTGTTGGTTTAGTAGAAGTTGAAAGCTCAAAAGTTGTTGATGATCTTGTAAAATCACCATCATTAAAAAAATACAAATACAGTTTTGTACATCATAACTCACCAGATGAAAGAGGTATAGATGTTGCATTATTATACAATAGCAAAAACTTTGAATATAAAGAGTCTACAACATATCCTGTAATACTTACAACTGATGAAGAAGAACGAGATTATACAAGAGATGTACTAAAAGTAACTGGTTATTTAAATGGAGAATTAACTCATGTTTTGGTAAACCATTGGCCATCTAGAAGAGAAGGAGCAGAGCTTACAGAACACAAAAGAATAACTGCTGCAAAAGTGGTAAGAAAAGTAGTAAACGATATTAAAAGCACTGAATAAAACCCAAGAATTATAATTATGGGAGATTTTAACGATGACCCAACAAGTATAAGTATTCACAAGTATTTGGTTCAAGATGATTTTTACAATCCAATGGAAAGTATTTTTGATAGTGAAAAAACAGGTTCGTTAAAATATAATGGAAAATGGAATTTATTCGACCAAATTATATTTTCAAAAAACTTTTTAGAAAAAAACCATGATAGTTTTTCTTTTTATTATGCTGCTTTATTTAATAAAAAATTGATGAAGTTTTATCGTGCAAAATTCAAAGGTAATCCTTTTAGAACCTATATTGGTAGATGGTACCAAGGAGGTTTTTCTGACCATTTTCCTGTATATGCATTTTTGAAAAAAGAAGCTTAGCTATCTTTTATATTTTTAAAAGCTTCTTTGAGCTTTTCATCGTTTATAATATACTTTTTATACTTTCCATCTTTGTATCTGAAATAAATAAATAGAGGCATAAATAAAAAAGATAAATATAAAACCCCTAAACCCATTACAATTTGAGCTTTTTCATGTTCTGTGTTAATTAAAAAAACACCAATTATCATCCAAATTATAAAGATGATAAACATAATTTTTAACGCTAACTTCATATTGCAAAATTACAAAAGTTCTATCTTTAATCTTAAATTTTTAAGATGAAGTACATTTACTTACTTTTGATTTGTAGCTTGTTTTATTCATGTCATTCAGATTGTAAAAATCAACAGATGAACTCAAAAACTGTAATTGCACACAGAGGAGCTTCTGGGTATTTGCCAGAACACACAATTGCGTCTAAAATTATGGCACATGCAATGAATGTCGATTTTATTGAGCAAGATTTGGTGTTGAGTAAAGATGATGTACCAATTGTAATACATGATATTTATCTTGATGATGTAACTGATGTTGCCAAAAAATTTAAAGATAGAAAGAGGGTAGATGGCAGGTATTATGTTATAGATTTTACTTTAGATGAATTAAAAACACTTATAGTTACAGAGCGTTTTAATCCAAAAACAGGCAAACAAGTATACTCAAATAGATTTCCGATTTGGAAAGGTAATTTTAAGCTCCATTCTTTGCAAGAAGAAATTGAGCTAATTCAGAGTTTAAATAAAACAACAGGCAAAAATATTGGTATTTATCCAGAGATAAAAAATCCAGCTTTTCATAACAATGAAGGAAAAGATATTTCGACAATTGTACTGAAAATCTTATCAGAAAATGGTTACAAGACCAAAAAAGATAGATGTATATTACAGTGTTTTGATACTAGAGAATTAGAAAGAATTCGAAAAGAACTACAATCAAATTTAACCTTGGTGCAGCTTATAGAGTCTGTAGAAGAAACCAAACAATTTAAACATTTTGCTAATTATGCAGATGGTGTTGGACCTTGGTATAAGTTAATGTTGAGTGAAATTGTTGATGAAAAATTTACTTTTACTTCTTTGGTTAACGATGCTCATAAATTAGGTTTGGTAGTTCATCCTTATACCTTTAGAGCAGATCAATTAGCTGAATTTGATTCTTTTGAACAGATGATGCAAGTTATTTTAATTGAAGGAAAAGCTGATGGTGGTTTTACAGATTTTCCAGATTTAATGGTAAATTTTTTAAAACATTAAAATTCTTAGGAAGTAACCTCAATTAATTTTTTTCTGTAGGCAGTCAGCAATTTAGACTTAGATATAAAACCAACATATTTACCATCTTTTACCACTGGTAAATTCCAAGCATCACTTGTTTTAAATTTATCCATAATATTTGCTACAGAATCTTCATAAAAAATAATTTCTGGGGCAGCTTTCATTAAAGTTTCAATTGCAATAGAATTATACATTTCTGTATCAAACATAATAGAACGTATATCATCTAACAATACAATACCTAAAAACTGTTGTGTTTCTTTATGTATTACTGGAAATATATTTCTGGTAGATTTAGCTACAGCATTTTTTAACATGTTACCTAACATCATTTCAGGATAAACAGGTTTAAAATTGGTTTCAATAATGGAGTCTATTTTCATCATCATTAACACATTTTTGTCTTTATTATGTGTAATAAGTTCTCCTCTTTTAGCTAGTTCTACTGTATAAATTGAGTTTGAAACAAAATATTTAGTAAAAGCATAACTTATTGCTGCTACTAACATTAAAGGCACAAATAAATCGTAACCACCAGTAATTTCAGCAATCAAAAAAATAGCAGTTAATGGAGCGTGTAAAACACCAGCCATTAATCCAGTCATACCAATTAAAGTAAAATTACTTTCTGAAACTTCGCCTCCTAAAGCATTAATTATTTTAGCAAATAAATTTCCTAAGGCAGATCCCATAAAAAGAGTAGGAATAAAAATTCCTCCTACACCACCAGCTGCAAATGTAGCTGTCATAGCAACTGCTTTAAAAAGCGCAATTAAGAATAAAAATCCAATAACAATCCAAATGTTATTGAAATCAATATTATAGGGCAAATCTGATAGAGCAGCAGCTGTATTACCATTAAGTAAATTATTAATTAACCCATAACCTTCACCATATAAAGGTGGGATAAAATAAAGCAAAACACCAATAGTAACTCCTCCTAAAATTAATTTATGTTTAGGTTTTTTAATACGTTTAAAAAAGTTAGTGATTCTAAAATAAATTTTTGAAAAATAA
>JABXIJ010000062.1 GCA_013373105.1 Flavobacteriaceae bacterium
ATTATTTACCTCTTCTCTTTTAATATATCTAGCATCAAGCTCAGTCATAATTAACTCTTTATTTGGCGAAGAAGTGGTATTAATTTGCTTGTCTTTTAATTCTTTAATTTCAGTTTCAGTAGAAGCTAATCGTTTTTTTATTTTGTCTAATTCACTTTCAACAGGAGTTTTCTCTTGCTTTATTTTTCATTTATTTTTTGTTAATACACAAAGTTAAAATTTATTCAACATAATATAGAAATAATAATCAAATTACTTTTTAAAAATAGTTGGTTTACCTAACTATAATTATTGATTAGTATACATTTCTGTAAAATATTTATAGAAATGAGGTATAGTTTCTATACCTTTTAAATAATTCCAAATACCAAAATGTTCATTAGGGGAATGTATAGCATCAGAATCTAAGCCAAATCCCATTAAAATAGTTTTACTACCTAATTCTTGTTCAAATAATGAAACAATAGGTATACTACCACCACTTCTTTGTGGAATAGGTGTTTTTCCAAAAGTTGTTTCGTAAGCTTTACTAGCTGCTTGATAACCAATATTATCTATTGGTGTAACATAGCCTTGACCACCATGATGAGGTTTTACTTCTACTTTTACAGATTTTGGCGCAATACTTTCGAAATGCTTTTTAAATAATTCTGTAATTTCTTTCCAATCTTGATTAGGTACTAAGCGCATAGATATTTTAGCGTAAGCTTTACTTGCAATTACAGTTTTTGCACCTTCACCTGTGTAACCTCCCCAAATTCCATTTACATCTAAAGTTGGTCTAATAGAATTTCTTTCGTTAGTAGTATATCCTTTTTCACCATAAACATCTGCAATATCTAAAGCTTTTTTATAAGCCTCTAAAGAAAATGGTGCTTTTGCCATTTCTGCACGTTCTTCATCACTTAAATCTTCTACTTTATCGTAAAAACCTGGAATAGTAATATGATTGTTTTCATCTTGTAATGAAGCAATCATTTTTGCTAAAATATTAATTGGGTTGGCTACAGCACCACCATACAAACCAGAGTGTAAATCTCTATTAGGACCTGTTACTTCTACCTCAACATAACTTAAACCACGTAAACCTGTTGTAATAGATGGAACATCTTTAGCAATCATTCCTGTATCTGAAATTAGAATCACATCGTTGGCTAATTTCTCTTTATTTCTTGGTACAAACCAAGATAAACTCTCAGAGCCAACTTCCTCTTCACCTTCAATCATAAACTTTACATTACAAGGCAAGTTACCTGTTTTTGTCATGTACTCTAAAGCTTTTACGTGCATATACATTTGTCCTTTATCATCACATGCACCTCTAGCAAAAATTGCACCTTCTGGATGCAAATCTGTTTTTTTAATTACAGGTTCAAAAGGAGGTGAATCCCATAAATTGATTGGGTCTGGTGGTTGAACATCATAATGACCATAAACTAAAACTGTAGGTAAATTTTTATCGATTATTTTTTCTCCATAAACAATTGGGTAACCAGGAGTTTCACATAATTCTACGTTATCACATCCAGCTTCTTTAAGACTTTTTAAAACAAAATTTGCAGTATTTAAAACATCTTTTTTATAGGCAGAATCTGCACTAACAGAAGGTATTTTTAAAAGATCTTTTAATTCGTTTACAAATTGATTTTTATTTTCGTTGATGTAGTTTTTAACTGAACTCATTAAGTAAAATTTTTTAGTTGTTCAAAAATAGAAAAATATTAATGAAGGCTTTGAATTTTCTTTGGTTTGTTTATCTTTGCAGACCAAATTGCAGGCGTGGTGGAATTGGTAGACACGCTAGACTTAGGATCTAGTGCCGCGAGGTGTGAGAGTTCGAGTCTCTCCGCCTGTACAAAAAGAGAAACCTCAACTTTTAAAGTTGAGGTTTTTTTATTTGGGATATAAAAAGATTTTTTTTAAAGTTAAAATATCTTATACATAAGTAAAAATTTAAGTCTCTTTTTAAAGTTAGTTTCATTTTAGATTTCGTTTTAAATAATACTGAAATCTTCTGTCTTTTCTAATAATTGCCAAAAAGAAACATATTTTTCAGGTAAAACTGTTAATTTTCTTTTTTCTAAATCAATCCAAGCACCAAAAACTTCAATTACTGCAGCAATTTGGCTATTAGAATTGTAGATGTGATGTCTTAATTTCCATTTACGTTTATCTTTTGATAAACCTAACAATTTTACATCTACTTTAATATTTTCTCCTGAAAGGATTTCTTTTCTAAATGAAGTAAATTCCTCAAATAAAATAGGACCAATATTATCTTTTGTTAACATATTTATAGGAAATCCTACATGAGCAAAGTAACGTATTCTAACTTCAGCAGCATAGTCATTATAGGCTGTATGACGCATGTGTCTGTTCATATCAAAATCAGACCATTTAGTGGCAAATTCAACTGTATAACTCATTTTGTAATATTAAAAAAACCTGACTTGAATTGCCAGGTTTTGTATGGTTTTAATGTAAAAATTAGTTTTTAACTAACTCACTCTTTTGTTTAAGTTTTAGTTCACTTAGCACGTTTAAGGCTTCTGCAACATACATATCTTTTGCTAAGTTTTTATGCCAAGCATTTCTTTTTTCTTTTAAGTCTTCATTAGACTTAAAAAGTGCTTTTTCATACTTTGGTGAAGTAAAAGTTAAGTTTGATTGATAATCAAACACTGAGTTAAAGCGCTCACTTTCTTTTTCTTTCATTTCATTTTCTTTAAAAAACTTTTTATAGTTTAGAGAGAAGGTTGTGTTATCTTGATTTTTCTTTAACCATTTAGCATATTCATTTACCAATTTAAAGTTATTATCATTTGCAATTCTTTCTTTACTCTTGTAAACAACATCAGCAAAATTAGCATAAGAATCTGTTCTTTTATAATTGGCTTGTGCCACTTTATCCCAATCTAAAGCTCCTTCTAAATCGCGTTCACCAAATTGCATATAACTTAGTCTACTAGGCATTGCAATATCAGAATACACTCCTTCTTTTTGAGTTGAACCACCATTAACTCTGTAGAATTTTTGGATAGTCATTTTTAAAAATCCAAGATCTTTTTCATAATTTGGATAAAACTGATTTATAGGCAGAATATTCTGAACTGTACCTTTACCATAAGTCTGATTTCCTCCTAAGATAACAGCTCTTTTATAATCTTGCATTGCAGCTGCAAAAATTTCTGATGCAGATGCAGAAAATTCATTAACAAGTACAACTACAGCACCATCCCATTGCATTTTTGGATCTTCGTCTTTTTTTATGATTGGGTTTTCTCCTCTATATTTTACTTGTACCACAGGTCCTTCTTCTATAAACAATCCTGATATTTCAACTGCAGTTTTTAAAGATCCACCTCCGTTATTTCTTAAATCTACAATTAAGCCAGAAACTCCTTCTTTTTTAAGACGTTCAATTTCTTTCTCCATATCTTTTGCAGAATCTCTGTAGTTATTGTCTGAAAAGTCTATATAGAAACTTGGTAAGTTAATAATGGCATATGTTTTACCATCTTTTTCTACAATACTCGATTTTACAAAAGTTTCATCTAACTGAACTACATCTCTAATAATAGAAATTGTTTCAATTGAACCATCTAATTTTTTCTTTATGGTTAATCTTACCTCTGTTCCTTTTGGACCTTTTATAAATTTTATTGCGTCATCTAAACGCATACCAACAATATCTACAGGCTCTTCTTCACCTTGGCCTACTTTTAATATAATATCACCAGGTTCAAGTTCACCTTTTTTCCATGCTGGCCCTCCTGAAACTAATTCAAAAACGTGGGTATAAATTCCTTTTTTCTGAAGACGAGCTCCTATACCTTCTAATTTTCCTGACATTCTTTGGTCAAAACGATCTTTAATATTAGGATCCATATATGTGGTATGAGGATCAAAAGCACCAACTACAGAATTTAAGAATGTAGAAAACCAGTCTTCATGCTCAAGCTCTTCTATTCTTATATAAAGCTCTTCCATGTTTTTAAGCACTTCTGCTCTTGCTTCTTTTTCTAAGGTTTTAAAGTTTTTGGCTACAAAATTTTTGTCTTTCTTTTGCTTTTCTTTTTGTAATTCTGTTTGTTCTTGAATTCTGCTTAAGGTTTGTAGCTTTAATTGTTTTCTCCAATAATCGATAAGTTCGTTATCGTTACTGGCAAATGGAACTTTTTCGTAGTCTAAATCTATGGTTTCATCTTTATTAAAGTTAAATGGTTGCTCTAATAACTGACCATAATATGACTTTGCATTTTTAATTTTTTCTAAAAATCTACCATAAACTAATTTATAAAAAGTTAAATCATCTTGTAATAGTTGATTGTCTATTTGGTACTTGTATTTTGAAAACTCTTTAATGTCTTGCTGTGTAAAGTAACGTTTACTTGGGTCTAAACCATCTATAAAACTGTTAAATACTTGCTCAGAAAAATCATCGTTCATGTCTTTTACAACAAAATGACCTCTGGTTAAAATATTTTTTAAAACGTAAATAAGTACTTTGTCCTTTTCAGGATCGTTATTTGTGGTGTGGTTTGTATTAGCTTCAATAAAAAAAGCATTCAAAAATAATGCGAATGCTAACAAACCTGTTTTCAACCTAAATCTCATCTTCATAAAAATCAATTATAATTATTTAAAATTTATATGCTAATCTACTAAAATAGTGCCAAACTTCTAACTTGCTTTTTTATAAATACCTCTAAAAGCTTCAGAAATTACTTTCCCTTCTACATTAATATACTTCCAAAGCTGAGTTAATGAACCATCATTGTTTTTAGACCAAGTAACTCTATTGTAGTAACTTCCTTTAGCTGTCTTCACCAAATCACTTTTTAAAATCATTTTACCATCGATTAAATTACCTTTTAAAACCAATGAAAATCCTGAGTTATCAATTCATACTTGATTCCAAGAATCATCAACTTTATTGTAATAGTTATAACTGGTGCCTTTACTATTACTAGTTTTAGATTCCCAATTTTCTTGCATCACACAATTGCTTTGCATTTTAACTAATCTGTTTTTTTCAATTAAATTGCCTTTGGTGTCGAAAACTTTCCAGTTACCTTCCCAAAAATCAAACTGACTGTATTTTTCTCCTGCGCAAGGTGATTTTTGTTTGTTTTGACCCTTAGCAGTAAAACAAAAAAAAGTTAAACATATTACAATACTTACTCTGTAAAATACTCTCATGCACTTGGTTCTGATTGCATTGCAATGTTACTGAAAATAAGCATGCTACAATCTTTAGAAAATGTTAAAAAGAAATCACTTAAAATAAATTACATTTGTAATAAAATCAAACTATATGCAAGAAAAGCCGCTAATTCTAGTTACCAATGATGATGGTATTACAGCTCCAGGAATAAGAGCTTTAATTCGAATTATGAATAAGATTGGAGAAGTTGTAGTGGTAGCACCTGATAGTCCACAAAGTGGTATGGGACATGCAATTACTGTTGATAATGTTTTAACATGTAACCCAATTACTATAGATGATGGACCACAACTAGAATATACTTGTTCTGGTACACCTGCAGACTGTGTTAAAATGGCTGTTAGTGAAATTTTGAATAAAAAACCAGATTTATGTGTTTCAGGTATTAACCATGGGTCTAACTCTTCTATTAACGTTATTTATTCTGGTACAATGAGTGCTGCAATTGAAGCTGGAATTGAAGGTATACCAGCTATAGGTTTTTCACTTTTAGATTTTAAATGGCATGCAGATTTTAAACCTGCAGAAGAGTTTGTAAAAAGTATAACTTTAAATACATTATTAAATGGCTTACCTGAAGGTATTGTATTAAACGTGAACATTCCTAATCTTAAGAAAAATGAGATAAAAGGAACAAAAATTTGTAGACAAGCTATGGGTGTTTGGAAAGAAGATTTTGATAAAAGAAAGAGTCCATTTGGTAAAGAATACTATTGGTTGTCTGGTGAATTTATCAATAAAGATAAGGGTCAAGATACAGATATTTATGCACTAGAAAATGGTTATGTTTCTATAGTTCCTGTTCAGTTCGATTTAACTGCTCATCATATGATTCAAAAATTAAACTCTTGGGATTTATAACAAAAGAAACACTACTTGGGGTTTGTCTATCAATACTAGCTACGTTAGCTGGTGGTTTTTTTTATATAGAGTTTTTCTCTAAACTAGGTTTCAAAGAAACTATAGTAATGATTGAAGAAGCAAAGTTGTATGGTAAAATATTATCAATAGCTGCCATTCCAAATTTATTTGTATTCTTAGTACTAATTAAAAAGAAACAAGATTATAGAGCTAAAGGTGTTTTAATAACAACTATTTTAATAGCTTTAACAACTTTTGTACTAAAATATATAGCATGAAATATTACATAATTGCTGGTGAAGCTTCAGGAGATTTACATGGCTCAAATCTTATGAAAGCATTGTACAAGAAAGACCCTAATGCAGATATTAGGTTTTGGGGTGGAGATTTAATGCAAGCTGTTGGAGGAACACTGGTAAGTCATTATAAAGAAAGAGCTTTTATGGGCTTTTTTGAAGTAATAAAAAATCTAAATAAAGTACTTGTTTTTATAAAGTTTTGTAAACAAGATATCGTAAAATTTAATCCAGACGTAATTGTATTTATAGATAATTCAGGCTTTAATTTACGTATAGCAAAATGGGCAAAAAAAGCTAGTTTTAAAACCAATTATTACATATCTCCTCAAGTTTGGGCTAGTAGGGCAAGCAGAGTAAAAAAGATAAAAAGAGATATAGACAATATGTTTGTAATTCTTCCTTTTGAAAAAGATTTTTACAAACAATTCGATTACAAAGTTCATTTTGTAGGTCATCCTTTAATAGATGCAATAGCAGATAGAATACAAGTAGATGAATTAAGTTTTAGAAACGAACATAACTTAGGCAAGAAACCTATAATAGCTGTTTTACCAGGTAGTAGAAAACAAGAAATTAATAAAATGTTATCGGTTATGCTATCTTTAGTGAATGAGTTTTCTGAGTATTATTTTGTGATTGCTGGTGCACCTAGTCAAGAAAATATTTTTTACCAAAGAATAATTAAAAATAATAAAGTAGGTTTCGTACAAAACAAAACATACGATTTATTATCAATTTCAACAGCCGCATTAGTAGCTTCAGGTACAGCAACATTAGAAACAGTTTTATTTAAAGTACCTCAGGTAGTTTGTTATAAAGGAAGTTTTATATCGTATCAAATTGCGAAAAGAATTATTACGTTAAAGTATATTTCTCTAGTTAATTTAATAATGGATAAAGAAGTTGTAACAGAGTTAATTCAAAACGATTTTACTACAGCTAAACTAAGAGAAGCTTTGTTAAATATTTTAACTGAAGACACCAGAAAAAAAATGTTTCTAGATTATTTTGATTTAGAAAAAAAACTAGGTGGTAAAGGAGCTTCAGAGAAAACTGCACAACTTATTATTGAGGGCTTAAGTAGCTAGAGTTCTTATTATTTGTATTTTTTTGTACCTTTATTATGCTATGAAAAGGGTACTGAATTATTTACCAATACATATTTTGGTATTTCTAATATTAGGGATTATACTGCAATTTTATTTAAAAATTTGGCAGTTATCATTATTATATTTTTTCCCTTTTTTTATTGCTGGCATACTAATTTCACTCTTATTTAAAAACAGGATTGTAACCACACTAATTAGTTTTTTACTCTTCTTTTTAATAGGTGTCTTTTCTGTTTACATTCAAAATGATAAGAATTCAGAAAATTATTATCAAAACTTTTTAAAGGAAAATTCTTTAGCCACATTAAGAATTACAAAAGTTCTAAAGCCTAGTATTTACCATTATAAATATGAAGCAAAGGTGATTGAAATAGATGCTTCAAATACGAATGGAAAGGTCTTGCTTAATATTCAAAAAGATAGTAGTACTACCTTTTTTGATGTTGATGATGTTTTGCTAACATCAGCAAGTTTTCAAGAAGTATTGTCTCCATTAAATCCACATCAATTCAATTATAAATCCTATTTAAAAAGACAAGGGATTAATAAACAACTTTATTTAAATCATGATAACTTTTTATACTTAAATAAAACTACATCAACAATAAAAGGTTATGCAGCAAAGGTTAGAAAAGTTGTACAAAAATCTTTAAAGAAATATCATTTTAATGATGATGAATTTGGTGTAATTAGTGCTTTATTATTAGGGCAAAGAAATGAAATTTCTAAAGAACTAATTGCAGAATATTCAAAAGCAGGAGCCATACATATTTTAGCTGTATCTGGCTTGCATGTTGGTATTATTTTATTATTGCTTTTGCATTTTTTTAAACCCTTAGATAATTTTAAAAACGGTAAGTACATAAAAGTAATTTTAGTCATTACTTTATTATGGTTGTTTGCATGTATTGCTGGTTTGTCTGCATCAGTAGTTAGGGCTGTAACTATGTTCTCTTTTGTAGCTTTTGGTCAACTTTTTAAACGAAAAAACGTGGTTGAGTTTTCTCTGATTAGCTCAATGTTATTCTTACTAGTTTTTAATCCTATGTTTTTATTTGATGTAGGGTTTCAATTAAGTTATTTAGCCGTTTTTGGAATTATTTGGATTCAACCCAAACTTTATAAATTTTGGCAACCTAAACTTAAAGTTGTTGATTTCTTTTGGAAATTAATAACGGTTTCAATTGCTGCACAAGCTGTAATTTTACCATTAAGTCTTTTTTATTTCCATCAATTTCCAGGATTGTTTTTACTTTCTAATTTAATAATTATACCATTTTTAGGTACTATTTTATTGTTGGGAATTGTGGTAATTTATCTTGCTGTATTTAAAATTTTACCTCAAGTAATTGCAAATTTTTATCAATGGATTATTAACTTGATGAATAGTTTTGTTAGTTGGATTTCTAATCAAGAGGCATTTTTATTTGAAGATATATCACTTTCTTTTTTAATGATGATTGGTTGTTACCTAGTAATTATTAGTTGTATAAACTTGATAACAAAATTTTCTGCAAATAAGTTAGTATTAGTGCTAGTCTCATTAATTATTGTACAATCTATTTATCTCTTTGAACACCATAAAATTAATAAGAAAAATGAATTAATAGTTTTTCATAAAAGTAGAGCAAGTATTTTTGGAAATAGAATAGGAGACTCACTATTTATTAATATTAAAAATGATAGTTTATCTAACCAAAGTTTTCTAAGAAATTATAAAATTGGAGAGCAGGTATTTATATTTGGAAAAAGTCAAATTGTAAATTATTTTAAATTAAAAAAACAACAATTTTTGGTGGTAGATAGTCTAGGAATTTACAATATTAACTCCTTAAAAAGCCCTGTAGTTTTGCTTCAAAATTCACCAAAAATAAATGTTTCAAGACTTATACAGCTTTTAAAACCAGAGCTAATTGTAGCAGATGGGTCTAATTATAAGTCTTATGTTTACTTGTGGGAAAAGGTGAGTAAAGGCTACAATACTCGTTTTTATTATACAGGAAAAGAAGGTGCTTTTAGGTTTAAATATTAATTACTTTAGGTTGCTTTTAAAACTTTTTTCAAAATCTACCCAGTCTTTATCCTTATAAGATTTGGTTTTAAAATAGGCTAATATCTTTTCAAAACGTTCTGGAGTTAAATAACCAGGTATTTTTTGTAATAGCTCCTCTTTTTCATTCATAAAAACAGTAGTTGGGTAAGATAATTTACCATTCATTAGCGTTACTGAAAGCTCATGGTACTCTGTATTTCCTTGCTTATTATATTTAAAAGTGTAGCCTTTATAATTTATATCTTCTTTCCCTTCACCATCTAATTTTATTGCATAAAAATGATCATTTATATACTTAGCAATAATTGTATTAGAATACGTGTTGATGTCCATTTTTTTACAAAAGCCACACCAATCTGTATAAATGTCAATTAGAATTGGTTTTGGGTTTTCTTTATTAAGCTCAATTGCTTTTTCAAAAGTTAACCAATTTACTCTTTCTTGAGCGTTTATAGTTAACATAAAACCCAAAAGAAAGATTAAAAGATATATTTTTTTCATTGATAAAATTTCTACAAAGTATATGCCAAAGTTAGCATTTATTTAATACCATGCATAAGTCTCTTAATAATTGGATACATAACAACAGATAATACTGCTAATATTAAGGAAACAGCTGTTAATATCCAGAAAAAGTAACTTAAACCTTCAGTTTTAGCAATTTCAGTTGAAGCTTCACCAAACATACCTGCTAATTTCATACCAATTGCAATAGCTAAATAATAAACGCCAAACATTATAGCTATCATTCTAGCTGGTACTAATTTGCTTACATAAGATAATGATACTGGCGAAATACATAATTCTCCCATTGTATGAAAAAAGTACACTAAGACTAACCAAATCATACTAACTGAAGCTGTTTTAGCGCCAGCTGGTATTGAAGTAGAACCTAATGCTACACAAGCCATTCCTAATCCTAATAAAGTCATACCAATGGCATATTTCATATTGGCATTTGGATTACGTTTGCTCTCCCACCATTTTGAAAATAATGGAGCTAATGTTATAATAAAAAGAGAGTTTAACGTACCAAACCAAGAAGCATCAATTTCAGCTACATCACCACTTAATTTATCGTACAATCTAAAAATTGATATTCCCCAAATAATAACAAAACTTATTGCTAGAAATATGTTAGATAAAGAATACTTTGCAAATGTTTTATTGAATAATTTTATTAAAACCCAAGTAATAACACCTAAAGGAACTACTGTAAGCAAAACATCTACTATTTTAAAAATAATTGCTGCATTCCCTTCTAAAACTCTATTGGTATAATCTCTTGCAAAAATTGTTAAAGAACCTGGGGCTTGTTCAAAAATTGCCCAGAAAAAAATGGTTACAAAACAGAAAAAGACTACTGCTATCATTCTATCTCTAGTAATTTTAGCATATTTTGGAATTCTTATAAATAGTAATATTACAAACAGTCCTAAAGCAAATAAAATTGCAAAATCAGCACCTTTTAATCCAAAAACATCAAAATTAAAAAGATTGTATTTTCCTTCAGAAATTTTTGAGATAGGGTCATTTAAAATCCAACTTAACCCTAAAATTGATGAAATACCAATTAGACCCAATTCGAATTTTGTAAAAGGATTTAGTTTATCGCCTTTTTCAATTTTAACTTCAATTTGCTTTTTGTCTGGTTTTAAACCTATATCACCAAAAATATTTTGTGCAAACCAAAACTGTAATAATCCAAATAACATAAACAATCCTGCAACACCAAATCCCCAAGACCAACCAATTTGTTCACCTAAGTACCCACACAATAAAATTCCTATAAATGCACCTGCATTAACACCCATGTAAAAAATGGTATAAGCTCCATCTTTTTTTTCTGGTTTCTCTGCATACATTTGTGAAATTATTGAGGTCATGTTAGGTTTAAAAAATCCACTACCAAACACTAAAAGTGTTAAACCTGAATATATAAAAAATGGTGTTTCTACAGCCATAGAAGCATGGCCAAGTGTCATTAATAAAGCTCCTACAACAACTGCCCACCTGTAACCAATAATATTATCAGCAAAGTAACCACCAATTAAGGTGCTTAAATAGACTAATGAAACATAGGTCCCAAAAATTGCATAAGCCCAACTTTCAGGCCATTCCCAACCACCTTCAAAAATTTTAGCGGTAAAAAACATTATGAGTAGAGCACGCATTCCATAATAAGAAAAACGTTCCCACATTTCTGTGAAGAATAATACAAAAAGTCCTGTTGGATGCCCTAATACTTTGTCTTTAAAAAGTGAATCTAAATTGGTTGCCATAAGTGTAATATTGATTGAATGAAAAAATCCCAAAATAAGAATATTTTGGGATTTTTAATGTATTTTTTCTAGTGTACGTTACCTAATAACTTTTTCATTAAAGGAGAAAAGATTAATACTACTGCACCTGCTCCTAGTGAATATAATCCTATTAAGTTAAATCCTTCTGTATAAATTCCTAAAGTTTGCATACCACCAACATTTACATCTGTACTTTCAATAGCTAATTGTTTAGAGATAAACCCTACTATTTGAAATGCGAAAGCAGAAGATAAAAACCATACACCCATCATAAAAGCTACAATTCTTTTTGGTGATAAATCTGTAATTTTTGACAAACCAACAGGCGACATAAATAATTCACCAACAGATAAAATAAAGTACATTACAATTAAATAATACATTGGTACCAATCCATTTTCGTTAGCACTTGCTCCACTTAAACCTAAAACATAAAAACTTAAACCTGCTAATACAAGTCCTAACCCAAATTTATAAGGTGTTCTTGGATTCATCTTCTTTTTAGATAAATAAGCCCAAAGTAGAGAAACAGGTATAGAAAGTATTATAATAAAAACTGGGTTTAATGAGTTTGTTTGTGCAGCATTTAACCAGCTTAATTCTACATTTCTATCAGCAAACAATGTAATGATACTTCCTGATAATTCATGAAAACCCCAGAAAAGTGTCATAAAGAATGTAATTAAAACAGCCATTATTAACTTTTTTCGTTCATCTGGATTTGCTTTTGCAATAATAACTGCCATATTAATTAGAACAGCAATACCAATTAAAACAAATAATAAATTCACAATATTTTTATCACCTAAAAAGGTTTCTCCTCCACCAACAGCTTTGTATTCTGATAATAAATAAGCAATTACAGGTGCTGCTAAAAATGAAACAACAGGTACAAATGTTTTTTGAGGAATACCCATTATTTTCTTTTCGTAAACTTCTTGATTTGGAGGTAAACCTCTATCACCAAAAACATTATTTTTTATTCCACTCCAAAAGAATGCTAAACCAGTTAACATTCCAATTCCAGCAAGACCAAATCCATAATGCCAGCCATACGTTTCACCTAACCATCCACAAAGAAGTGGAGATACAAATGCACCAATATTTATACCCATGTAAAATATAGTAAAGCCAGAGTCTTTTCTTCTATCACCATCTTTGTAAAGAGAACCTACAAAAGTTGAAATATTGGGTTTAAAGAAACCATTACCAACAACAATAAATGCTAATGCTAAAAAGAAAGCTATGTCATTTTCAATTGCTAACACAAAATGACCTAAAGACATTAAAATACCTCCTAAGAAAATAGAGGCTCTCATCCCTAAAATCTTATCAGAAATTCGTCCACCTATTACTGTAGATGCATAAACTAAAGAACCATATGATGCATAAACTGCAGCTGCAGCTGTATCTTTTTCTGCTAAGGCTTTAAAAATTTCATTTACCATGTAGAGCATTAATAATGCTCTCATACCATAAAAACTAAAGCGTTCCCAAAGTTCAGCAAAGAAAAGGTAAAATAAACCTTTTGGATGGCCAAACATTTCTGGTTCTTGTGTTGTTGTGCTTACTCCTTTATCTAACATAATTATCCTTTTATTTTAGTTGATTTATTAATTAGTTTGTCTTCTACAAAATTGGTCATTTTTGTATATAAGTTTAAACGCATGTTTTTTCCTTTGTAAATACCATGTGTTCTGTCTGGAACCACAAACATATCAAATTGTTTGTTAGCTTCAATTAATGCGTTTATCATTCTGTACGAATTTTGTACGTGTACATTATCATCTCCTGTTCCATGAACTAGTAAGTAATCACCTTCAAGTAAATTAGCATAATTTATTGGTGAATTATCATCATAACCACTTGCATTTTCTTGAGGTGTTGTCATATAACGTTCTGTGTAAATAGAATCGTAAAAACGCCATGAAGTTACTGGTGCAACTGCTATTGCCATTGAGAAAATATCGTTGCCTTTTAATAAGCAATTCGTGCTCATAAAACCACCATAAGACCAGCCCCAGATTCCGATTTTATTTTCATCTATATAGCTTCTTTCTGCTAATTTTTTTGCTGCTGCTATTTGATCTTCAACTTCGTATTTACCTAATTCTTTTTGTGTTACTTTTTTAAATTCAGCACCTTTTAATCCTGTGCCACGTCCATCTACACAGACTACTATCATTCCTTTTTGAGCTAACATATTGTGCCAATAATCGTTACTAGCATTCCATCTATTACTCACTTGTTGAGAACCAGGTCCAGAGTATTGAAACATTAACATTGGATATTGTTTGTTCTCATCAAAATCTACAGGTTTTATCATCCACATGTTTAATTTATTACCATTAATTTCTATGGTAGAAAATTCTTTTGGACTCATTTTGTATTCAGCCAATTCTTTCTTTAACTCGTCATTATTTACAATATTCTTAATTTTAGTGCCATCAGCTTTATATAAATCGTAAACAGGTGGTGTATTTGCAGAAGAATATGTGTTTATAAAATAATTTAAATTGTCACTAAAAGATGCACTACTTTGTCCATCTCCATAACTTAATAATTCTTTGTTGTTGCCATCTAAATCAATACCGTAAACACCTCTGTTTATTGAGTTAATTTCTGCTGATTGATAATAGATGCGCTTTTTTTGTTCATCACAACCATAATATCGTGTAACATCCCAATTACCTTTAGTTACTTGATTGATTAATTTTCCATTAAAATTGTAATGATAAATATGATTGTAGCCATCTTTTTCACTAGTCCAAATAAAGCTATTATCACTTAAAAAAGTTAAATTATCATGTATATCTACATAAGCTTTATCTGTTTCATTTAACAATAAAACACTTGAACTTCTTAAGGCATTAACTTTATGAAGATTTAAGTTATTTTGATGACGATTTAAGGTAGTTGCAATTAAAATGTTATTGTTGTTGGACCACTTAATTCTAGGTATATATTCGTAATCTCCTAATGCAATTTTGTTAGTTCTTCTAGTACCAACATTGTACATATGAAGACTAACATCAGCATTTTTTTCTCCTGCTTTAGGATATTTAAACACTTGTTGTTCTGGATACAATTTGTTTCCTGTAATATCCATTGAAAACGTAGGAACATTAGATTCATCAAATCTTAAAAAGGCAATGTATCTGCTGTCTTTACTCCATTCAAAAGCTCTAACCAAACCAAATTCTTCTTCGTAAACCCAATCTGTAGTACCATTAATAATGCTATTTTTTTTGCCATCTCTTGTAACTTGAGTGGTAGTATTGGTAAGTACATTTTTAATGTATAAGTTATTGTCTTTGGCAAAAGCAACTTTTTTATTATCTGGTGAAAAAACAGGCTCTTGAATATCTTTCCCTATTAGTGATAGTTTTTTTGATGCAATATTGTAAGCGTAAAAAGTACCACTATAAGATCTTCTGTATATTTTTTTGAAGTTTGTTCCTAAAATTAATATAGATTCATCTTCATTAAAACTGTAAGAAGAAATATTTTGTAATTCAGGTAAATCTTTACTACTTACAATAGTCTCAACTTTTTCAAGTGTTTTGTAGCTATATTTATCTACACTAGTTACATTATTTTCTGAATTTAAGAGTGAATAAAAGTCTCCATTCATAGAGTTAAGTACATTCATTCTTTTTGGTGAAAATGTTCCATTCCAAATATCAGCTTGTGTAATTTCTTTATCACCTGTATTGTATATTTTTTTCTTAACATCATCAGTTTTACAACTTACTACTGCAATAAGCATAGCAAGCATCAGAAATTTCTTCATAAGTTCTTGGTTTTTGTAAAAATTGGTCAATTCTAAGTATTTAGATAAAAACTCTCGAAAATAGTATTTTGAATTGAAAAACCTCATTTTTTAACTATTTTTTTAAGCATATTAACAACTATAAATAAAAATATTTATCAAAAAAAGTATGTTTGCAGCTATTCACCTATCTTTGTTTTTAATACTTTTTAAAGAATTAAATGAGTAAAACTATAAAAGGCTTTTCTAGACTTAGCAAGCAAGAGAAAATAGATTGGTTAATTCAAAATTTCTTTCAAAACCCAAGTGAAGTAAAGGAAACAATTGCCAAATATTGGAATACTAATTCCCAATTACAACAATTACATGATGACTTTATAGAAAACACAATAACCAATTTTTACATGCCATTTGGTGTTGCTCCAAACTTTATTATAAATGGTAAAGAGTATGTTTTACCAATGGTAATTGAAGAAAGCTCAGTAGTAGCAGCAGCTTCTTTAGTTGCAAAATTTTGGAGTACAAGAGGTGGATTTAAAACAAAAGTTTTAGGAACTACAAAAATTGGTCAAGTACATTTTATTTATGCTGGTAACAAAGAAGATTTAGAAAACTATTTTAAAGAAAATAAAACTGAATTATTAGCAGCAACAGCCTCTATCACTAAGAATATGAAAAAACGTGGTGGAGGAATTTTAGATATTCAATTAATTGATAAATCAAATAAACTAGCCAATTATTATCAACTTCATGTATCCTTTGAAACAAAAGATTCAATGGGTGCAAATTTCATAAACTCTTGTTTAGAAGTTATTGTAAAAACTTTTAAGAATGATGAAATTGAAATAGTAATGAGCATATTATCTAACTACTTGCCAGAATGTTTAGTTAGAGCTGAGGTTAGTTGTAAAGTTGAGGAATTAGGTGGTGAAAATCCAGTGAAATTTGCACAAAAATTTAAACAAGCTGTAGATATTGCAAAGGTAGAACCTTACAGAGCTGTTACTCATAATAAAGGCATTATGAATGGTATAGATGCTGTTGTATTAGCTACTGGAAACGACTTTAGAGCTATAGAAGCAGGTGCTCATGCATATGCATCAAAAGATGGTGTTTACACGAGCTTATCACATTGTGAAATTGAAAATGATGTTTTTAAATTTTGGATAGAATTACCTCTAGCAATAGGAACTGTTGGTGGCTTAACAGCTTTACATCCTTTAGCCAAATTATCTTTAGAAATGTTACAAAAACCATCAGCTAGAGATTTAATGCAAATTATGGCAGCTGCTGGTTTGGCTCAAAATTTTGCTGCATTAAGAGCGTTAACTACTAAAGGGATACAGCATGGTCATATGAAAATGCATTTGCAAAATATTCTAAATCAATTTAAAGCAACAAAAGAAGAAAAAGCTTTAGTTGAAAAACATTTCGAAAACAAAACAGTTTCTCATGCTGCTGTAGTAAATAAAATAGAAGATTTAAGAAAACCAAAAGTAAATTGGATAAACTTTTTAAATAAAGATTTGGTACAATCTAAACTTGCTACTTTATCAAATTCTCAAAAACCTATTTTTGGCAAAATGAATGCTCAACAAATGATAGAACACCTAAGTGCTATTACAAAAATTGCAAATGGTAATTGGAAAGTTGATGTTTTTGTTGACGATGAAAAAGCGAAAAGAAGAAAACCATTTTTAGATTCAGAAAATGAGTTAACTCAAGGGTTTAAAGCCCCAAATTTATCTGAAGAACCAAATCCTGTACAATTTAACTCGATAAATGAAGCTATTGAAGATTTATTACATCAAATAGAGTTATTTGAAAATGTTTTTAAAGTAGATGAAAATAGAACTGTCTTGCATCCTTTTTTTGGTGAATTAAATTACGAGTATTGGAAAAAGTTTCAGGTTAAACATTTTACACATCATTTTAAACAATTTGATTTGCTATAATGAACTTTTATTCGAATGGAAAATTATTACTAACAGGAGAATACCTTGTGCTAGATGGTGCAAAAGCTTTGGCTGTACCTACAAAATTTGGTCAAGACTTAACTATTGCACAAATACAAGAGCAACAATTAATTTGGGGAAGTTTTACACATGATAACAATTGTTGGTTTGAAGCAGTTTTTGATTTACCTAAACTACGCTTAACATCAGCAACATTTAATTCTAATACAGAAGGAAGTACTGAATTTATAGCAGAAACTTTACTAGAAATTTTACAGGTTGCACAAAAATTAAATCCAGAATTTTTAAAAACTGATGGAGGTTTTGTAGTGAAAACAAAATTGACTTTTCCAAGAAATTGGGGCTTAGGAAGTTCATCAACATTAATTAATTCAATAGCATCTTGGGCAAAAGTAGATGCTTTTGAGTTACTTTGGAACTCTTTTAAAGGGAGTGGTTACGATATTGCATGTGCACAACACAACAGTCCAATATTTTATAAAATTGAAGATAAAAAACCTGTTGTTAATCAGGTAAATTTTAATCCAAGTTTTAAAGAACAGTTGTTTTTTGTATTTCTAAATAAAAAACAAGATTCTAAAAAAGGAATTGCAACATATAAAGCACAACAAAAAAGCATAAACAAAGAGTTACAAAGAGTTTCAGAAATTACTAATAAAATTACTGAGACAAACAATCTTGATGATTTTGAGCAATTAATAGAAGAACACGAACAAATAATTACATCTTTAATTAATTTACAGCCAGTAAAGCAGAATTTATTTTCAGATTATTTTGGTGCTGTAAAAAGTTTAGGTGCTTGGGGAGGAGATTTTGTTATGGCCACTGGAAACGAAAACACACCACAATATTTTAATAAAAAAGGGTTTACTACAGTGATTCCTTATTCTAAAATGGTGTTATGAAAAGAGTAGTAATTGTTGGTGGGGGAGCTGCAGGTTTTTTTACAGCTATTAATGCAAAAGAGAAAAATTCTAATTTAGACATAACCATTTTAGAAAAAGGTAAAGATGTTTTACAAAAAGTAAAAATTTCTGGTGGTGGAAGATGCAATGTTACTCATGCTTGTTTTACACCAAAAGAGTTGTGTGAATTTTATCCAAGAGGAAAGAAAGAGCTCTTAGGTCCTTTTCATCAATTTATGACTGGTGACACTTTTGAATGGTTTGAAAATAGGGGAGTTCCTCTAAAAATTGAAGATGATAATCGTGTTTTTCCAGAGGCAAATACAAGTCAAGCTATTTTAAATTGCTTTCAAAACACTGTTAATAAACTAGGAATTAAAGTGTTAACAAGTTGTGGTGTAAATGCTGTTTATCAACAAGAAAATAATTGGGTTATTAACACAAAAGAACAAAATTTTACAGCAGATTATTTAGTAATGGCTGCAGGAAGTTCAAAAAAAGTTTGGGATTTATGCCAAACACTAAATCATAAAGTTATTACTCCTGTTCCCTCTTTATTTACATTTAATATTAAAGACGAAAGATTATCAGATTTAATGGGAGTTTCTATACCTAATGCAGAAGTAAAAATTTTAGGCACTAAGTTAGTTTCATTTGGACCTTTATTAATTACTCATTGGGGAATGAGTGGGCCTGCAGTATTAAAATTATCGGCATTTGGAGCAAGAATTTTAGCTGAAAAAAACTACCAATATCAAGTTGAAGTAAACTGGTTGAATAGATCATTTGAAAGTGTTTTTGAAAACTTACTACAACTGAAAAAAAACAACCCAAAAAAGACAATTATTTTGAAATCGCCTTTTGAAGAAATTTCAAAACGACTGTGGGAAAAACTAGTTTTGTATGCTGGTATAAAAAGCGAACAAAATTGGGCAGATATTTCTAATAAACAAATTCAAGAACTAACAAGTCAATTAACAAAAGGAGTGTATAATGCAAATGGCAGAACTACATTTAAAGACGAATTTGTTACAGCAGGAGGTGTTGATTTAAAAGAAATTAACTTTAAAAGATTTGAAAGTAAGTTGCACAAAAACTTGTTTTTTGTGGGTGAAATTTTAAACATTGATGCAGTAACAGGAGGATTTAATTTTCAAAATGCATGGACAGGTGGTTATATTTGTGCAACAGCAATTGCTGAGGTTAGTTAAATATTAAAAAGAAAAAAAATGGCAAGAACACCATCAAATGAATTTGCAGTAGGAACTAAAGCTCCAGACTTTACTTTACCAAATACGATAGACGATAAAATATACTCATTAGAAGATTTAAAAGGAAACAAAGCAACAGTAATTATGTTTATATGCAATCATTGTCCTTTTGTAATTCATGTTAATGATATGTTAGTTAAGTTGGCTAATGAATACAAAACTAAGGGGGTTAACTTTATTGCTATAAGCTCAAATGATGTAGAAAATTACCCTCAAGATGCACCTCATTTAATGAAAAAACTAGCCAGCGATTTACAATATCCTTTTCCTTATTTATATGATGAAACTCAAGAAGTAGCAGAGGCTTATAATGCTGCTTGCACACCTGATTTATATGTTTTTGATGAGAACTTAAGTTCTGTTTATCATGGGCAATTAGACGATTCTAGACCAGGTAATGAAATACCAGTTACAGGCAAAGATTTAAAACAAGCTATTGAAAACCTATTAAATAACAAACCAGTTTTAGCAAACCAAAAACCTAGTATTGGTTGTAATATAAAATGGAAATAAAATTTAGAATAGTTTTATTAGGTTATCCTAATTCACCTCTATGAGGTTTTAGAGCATCTCTGTATATTTTCATGTCTTTCTCATCAACAGTTATAAAAGCAGATGCTAACATTGGGTTTTTTGAGATTGTATTTATTTCATAATAACTTAAATGCTCTAAAGTTGCAAATTCATGTAAATGTTTAGTATGATGTTTTGCAGTAGCTAAAGCATCTGGCCCTCTAAAATCCCACAATAGTTTTATTTTTTTACTCATGTTCTATAAAAATAAATAATTCACCTTCACTAAAACAAATTTCAAATTCATTCTGTGTAGCTTTGTTTCTTATACCCACTCTTTTACCAAAAACTAAATCTTCATTTTCTAACTCGTATTCTAATCCTTTTGTAATGATGTTTTTTGTTTCTACTACAGGCACTAGAGATACAATGTTACCTTTTTTAACTTTTATTTTTTCAGTTTGTTTTGCTAAAAAATAATATTGATAATCATCAAAAAAAGTTATTTGTATTTTGTTTTTAAACACTATTGCTACATGTAAATTTCCTAAAAAATGATCTTGAGACAAGCCACTAGCACCATAAACATGAACATTTGTAATGCCCATATTAAGTAATATTTTGATGGCTTTTTCAAAATCGGTAAACTCTTGGTTTGGTGTGTGTATTACCTCAATATCTTTTGGGATTTCTGAAATTGAATCGAAATCTCCAGAAATAAAATGTGGTGTAATAGATTTCTCTTTTAGTAATTTATAGGCACCATCTGTAGCACAAATAATTGCATATTTAGATAAGTCTGGCAATGTTTTAGGCCTAGAACCATTCAATAATAGAAATGCATTTTTTGAAATCATAAGCAACAAAAATACAAACAACAGTTTAAAGTTTTGGTTTAATAAATACTATCTTTGTTGTAAATTTTTTGAGTCTTGAATACAGATCAATTTTTAGTTACACCAGCATTAAAATCTATTGAAAAAGTCAGTTTTACCTGGCAAACACCAAGTAATATAGCGTTAGTAAAATATTGGGGAAAAAGTAATCCTCAAATTCCAAAAAATGCTTCTATTAGTTTTACTTTAAGTAATTCAAATACAACTACAAAAATAGATTTCGTTAAAAAGCAAAATACTACAAATCAAGTCGATTTTGACTTAATATTCGAAGGTAAACCAAAACCAGAATTTAAGCCAAAAATTGAAGAATTCTTTAATAGAATACAAAATTATTGTCCTTACGTTTTTGATTATAAGATGATTATAAGTTCAGAAAACTCTTTTCCACATTCAAGTGGTATAGCATCTTCTGCAAGTGGCCTAAGTGCAATTGCTATGTGTTTGTTGAGTTTAGAAAATGAACTTGTAGCTGATTTGTCAAAAGAATACATTACTAAAAAAGCATCATTTTTAGCAAGATTAGGTTCAGGTTCTGCAAGTAGAAGTATAGAAGGGCCTATAGTAGTTTGGGGAAATCATCCTGAAATCGAAGGTAGTTCAGATTTATTTGGAGTTAAATTTCCACATAATGTACACCCAGTTTTTGAGAATTATCAAGATGTAATTTTATTGGTTGATAAAGGAGAAAAACAAGTGTCTAGTACAGTTGGTCATGGGTTAATGCATAATCATCCTTATGCAGAAACAAGGTTTAAACAAGCGAATGAAAATCTAATTCTTTTGTCTGAAGTATTACAGAATGGAAATTTAGAAAAATTCATCAATATTGTAGAAAGTGAAGCACTTACACTTCATGCAATGATGATGACTAGTAATCCTTATTTTATTTTAATGAAACCAAATACTCTAGAAATAATCAATAGAATTTGGAGTTATAGACAAGAAAACCAAAGTAATATTTGCTTTACCTTAGATGCTGGCGCAAACGTACATGTCTTGTTTCCAGAAATTGAAAAAACTAAGATTATGCAATTTATTGATAATGAACTCTCTAGGTTCTGTCAAAAAAAACATTATATTTGTGATAATACTGGCCTAGGGGCTAGACAATTATGATTAAAAGTAAACCAATTTCACTTCAATTAACAGTATCAAAACTACTGCTTTTATTAGTAGTTTTTCTTATTACTACAGCCTTTAACTTTCAAGAGACTGTTTGGTTGGATGAAGATTTAAACAGAACTACACAAAGTAAAGCTGTATATTATAGAACGCAAACTAAATTAGAAGGTAATATTTCCTATTTTTATAAAAACAGAATAGTATACAGAAAAGTATTTTATAAAGATGGTAAACTAAATGGTAAATTTCTAGAGTATTACAGTACAGGAGAATTAAGAGAAATAGGAAGCTACAACAATGGTTTACGAGATGGTAATTGGAAAGAGTATTACAAAAACGGAAAAATCAAAAAAAAAGGAAAATATAGTAAAGGTGAAAGAGTAGGAGTTTGGAAAACATTTTATAAAAATGTTTATTAAATACTTTACATTTTTAATTAGTATTTTTGCATTGTAAAAGAAAAAAATGAAAGGACCATTATTTTACGCTAAGATTCTCTTGTTTGGAGAATATGGTATCATAAAAGATTCTAAAGGTTTAGCCATACCTTACAACTCTTATAGAGGTGCTTTAAAAACTTCAGATAACTTAGAAGGAGTTGCCAAAAAATCGAATGAAAGTCTACAAAAATTCTATACTTATTTAGCAAGCCTAAATTCAGAACTTGTAGCTTTTGATTTAAATGAGTTTAAAGCAGATTTAGCAAAAGGTATGTTTTTCGATTCTTCTATTCCACAAGGATATGGTGTAGGTAGTTCAGGTGCTTTAGTAGCTTCTATTTACGACAAATATGCATTAGATAAAATTACTGTTTTAGAGAATTTAACTCGAGACAAATTGCTTAAGCTTAAAGCTATTTTTTCTCAAATGGAATCTTTTTTCCATGGTAAAAGTTCAGGGTTAGATCCTTTAAATTCATATTTAAGTTTACCAATATTAATTAATTCTAAAGAAAATATAGAGCCAGCAGGAATACCATCCCAAAAAGAAGGTAAAGGAGCTGTATTCTTATTAGATTCAGAGCAAATTGGTGAAACAGAACCTATGGTTAACATCTTTATGAATAAGATGAAAAACGAAGGTTTTAGAAAAATGTTAAGTGAAGAGTTTGCTTTACATACAGATGCTTGTATAGACGATTTTTTAAATGGAAATGTAAAATCTTTATTTACTAACGTTAAAAAATTATCTAAAGTTGTACTTAAAAACTTTAAACCAATGATTCCTGATGCATTTCATAATGTTTGGGAAAAAGGTATTTCTACTAACGACTATTATTTAAAATTATGTGGTTCTGGTGGTGGAGGCTATATCCTTGGTTTTACTGAAGATTTTAGCAAAGCACAACAAAGCCTAAAAGATTATAAATTAGAGCTCGTTTACAGGTTCTAAAAGCTTACTTCAAATGAGTTCTTCAAAAAAGAAGACTTTACTAAAAAAAGTATTTAGCTTATTATCAGTTGTAAGAGGTTACAATATTTTAATACTTGTAATTGCGCAATATTTAGCCTCAGTATTTATTTTTTCTCCAAAAAAATCTATTTCTGTTGTAGTTTTTGATGCACATTTATTGTATCTTATTATTGCTACTGTTTGTGTAGTATCTGCAGGATATATTATTAATAACTTTTATGATACAAAAGTAGATGCTATTAATCGGCCTTTAAAAACTGGAATAGATAATTATATAAATCAAGAAACTAGATTAAGTTTATATTTTATTCTCAATTTTATTGGATTTTCTTTTGGTTTCCTAGTTTCTTTTAAAGCTGCTTTGTTTTTTGCAGTTTATATTTTTGGAATTTGGTTGTATTCTCACAAGCTTAAAAAATATCCTTTTACAGGATTGCTATCTGCAACAGTTTTAACCATTTTGCCTTTTTTTGTGATTTTTATTTATTACAAAAATTTCTCTAAAATTATATTTATTCACGCAATATTTCTCTTTTTAGTAATTATGGTTAGAGAACTTATAAAAGATTTGCAGAATTTAAAAGGAGCATTAGCAAATAACTATAGAACTTTTCCAGTAGTATATGGAGAAAAAGCGACCAAAAAAATTTCATACTTATTACTACTAATTACTATAATTCCTGTTGTTGTATTATTTAGCTATCCAGAGTTAAGTTATATGCGATATTATTTTTATTTAGCAGGTTTTACCTTAGTGTCAGTTGGCTTTTTCCTTTATAAATCATCAGAAAGAAACGACTATAGAATTTTACACAATGTGTTAAAAGTTTTATTGTTGGTAGGTGTTTTATCTTTAGTTTTAATTGATACCTCTTTAGTACTAGAAAAGGTGATTAATCAGTTGAACTAAAGGCTATTTAGAGTACCTTTGCAAAAAATTTAACAATGAATTCTAATAAAAACTCGTCGCGAAGACGACAAGATAGTAAATCAAGCAAACCAAAAGCTACTAAAAGAAATTTTAAACCCAATACTAAAAAAGTTGAAAAGAAAGAAGAATCAACTGGGGTAAGGTTAAATAAATACATTGCCAATTCAGGAATTTGTTCTCGAAGAGAAGCAGACACATTTATAAAACATGGTAGTGTAGAGGTTAATGGAAATTTAGTAACAGAAATGGGTTATAAAGTACAACCTAATGATGTTGTTAAATTTGATGGAACTACAATTTCACCTGAACAAAAAAAATACATTCTACTTAATAAACCTAAGAACTACATTACTACCATGGATGATGATAGAGGTAGAAAAACAGTAATGGATCTTATTGCAAACGCATCAAAAGAACGTATTTATCCTGTTGGAAGATTAGATAGAAATACAACTGGTTTATTGTTGTTTACAAACGATGGCGATTTAGCTAAAAAATTAACGCATCCAAAACACAATGTTAGAAAACTATACCACGCTTCTTTGGATAGAAAATTAGATTTAAAAGATTTAGAAAAATTGAGAGGTGATGTTATTATTGAGGGTAGAAAAGTATTTATCGATGCAGTTTCTTATGTTGATGGGCAACCAAAAACTGAAGTTGGAATAGAAATACATTCTGGTAGAAATAGAATTGTTCGTAAAATATTTGAGCATATTGGTTATAAAGTAGTAAAGTTGGACCGTGTTATATTTGCAGAACTCAATAAAAAGAACCTGCCAAGAGGTCGTTGGAGAGAGCTTACCAAACAAGAAGTGATTAACTTACAAATGAAATAAACAAAAACCCGAACATTTGTTCGGGTTTTTAAGTGGTGCCTCCAGGTGAATTTTAGGTTTACTTTATTTTACTTTAACTTAACTTAAGTATTTCTAAAACATTATTATAATGGCTATAATGTTCTAAAAAAGTAAAGAGAAATCAAATGAAATAACAAGGGTTTAAACCTGCGGCGCAACCTCTCGAGCAACCGATATTCTCGCTATATATTGCATAAATCATTTCATTTAAGAAATATATTTAACGTTCAAAGGTGAACAAAGAACTTCGTTCGATTTAGTTTGAAAAAATCAAAGAAGTACTTATTGGAAAGTAGGTATCAATAAGGTTTTAATTAACTAAAATTTATTCTAAATTCTAGTGAAATCTACTTAAAAATTAATCGAACTCAGGTTTAAAATCTTAGACGATAGAAAACCTTACACTTTTTAACCGCAAAGAGCGCAAAGAATTTAGGGTGTTATGGTTGCTGTTGTAATTTTTAAACAAGAGAAGCCCCACTCTTTCAAACGGAATATTATCTTCTTATCCTATTAAGTAACCCCTGGGTATCCCCTGAGTATCCCCTACCTATCTTATTGTTCGATAAGTGGATATACTAATTTAACTCCGCGCTAAATTAGTATATTAAATCTAACTCTTAGAAATAGGACTACATTTTAAACTAAGTATTTTCTCTCTTCATTCAGTGATAAGGAGAAAGAGTTTAAAAGTAAGTAATTAACAACATACCACTTTGGTTTGACTTATTACAATAATTTCTTTTTATTCAAGTATTATCTTGGAATCCAATTTTTCGTATTTTTTAAAAATGGAGTAGAAATTGGATTTAGAATTAAATCCAGTTTTTTCAGCAATATAATTTAGGTTATACTTCAATTTGGTTTATTCTAGTATTTTTTTTTGTATTTTTTTAATGTACTCTTCAGAGTAACCTGTAATATTTGATAATTCTTTTATGGTCTTAAATTTATTAGATTTTAAATTAAGAAGATATTTGCGTTCCTTTTCAATAACTTTTCCTGGAGTTTCATTTAATATTTTGCATAGTTTTCTGTAAGAAATTTTGAAGTTTTCTTTAATTGATTCTGTAGTTACCGTATTTATGTTTTTTCTGATATATTGTCTAATTAACTCTTTAGTTAATTTTTCCTGAACAACTGTTTTATTGTTTTTTTGTATAAGCTTATAACTTAAAAATATAATAATCAATATGGAAGTAAATAATATGTAGTAGATGAAACTTTTTGTATTAATATTTTTATTTTTCTGATTATTAGTTGTTTTTAACTTATAGAAATCATCTAAACTAACGCTATACAGACCAGAGACAGATCCTGCATAAATAGAATCTCCAATTTTTTCTAAACTGTATTTGTTAAATTCTTCATTTAATATTTTGAATTCCTCTAAATTTTTTAAGTTAAGTTTATACATTCCATTATCTGAAGTTAATACCAATGAGTTATTTAGAGGTAGTATGTTATGGTATGCTGATGTGTTTTTAATTATTTGGCTTGTTCGAGTATTTCTAATTAACCCAATTTCACTAGCACTTATATAGTATATATCATTACTATTTTGTTCTATGGTGATGTCGATAATTGGCTCCTTGAAATCTATTAAAGTTTCATGATTTAAATCATTATTAATAACCTTTAATTTGTTATCTAAAAGATAAAGGATTCTCCCATCTTCAGGGTATTTATGAATTATTTTTAATGTACTAGATCTGTCATTTGTCTTTGAGGAGTCTATTAACTCTATATTTTTTAAGTCTGTTTTCCATAGTCCTTTATTGGTAAGTATTAGATAGTTGGTGTTTCCAAGAGTAACTATATCTGAACCATATCCAATACTTTTTTTATTAATTCTTATTTCACCAATAACAGAAGAATAATACTTAAGTGTGTCATTAGAAGCAACAAACATGCCATCATATAATACAAAAGTCTGCCCGTTTAATTGTCTTATTTTCCCTGAAGAATAACTAGGGAAATCTTCCATTAATTTAAGTTTTGAATTAAAAATGCCACTGTAGGTAGCAATGAAATCTTTAGAAATAGCCCGAACACTTTTGTTATCAAGTTTTTTACGAAACAGAGTTTTAGTATATATAACCAACTTTTGATCTAAAATTTGGTAGTGAAAATCGTTGTGTGTCAAAGAATAATTTAATTCATCTGATTCAATAAGTTTACTAGCAAAACTTTCAACAGTTTTTTTTTCTTTAATGTTATATCTAGCCCATCTTTTGATTTTAGGATTTACAAGGTTTAGTTTATTTTCTTTTAATTGAAATAAGCCTTTATCAGTAGATAAGAAAATTTTTTCATCTACTTTAATTAAATTAAAGGCTAAAAATGGCGATTCATTGTAGGAACTTATTACTTCTTCCAGTTTGAACCCAGATGGAGATGATAGTTGTAATGCGATAAAATTTATTGATATATAGATTATTTTTAGCATTTGAAAAATTTTATCTTTTTTAACAAAGATATAACTTATTTTTTGTTTTAAAAATTATGAGTTTTTTTTCAATTTTGCAGGTTTATTTAATTAGATGAATTCAATTCATTAAAAATAAAGTAAGTTTTATTAATTATTAAGGTTACAGAGATGAGTATATTTTCAATTAGATTTATATTGTTGAAAACACTACAAATAGGTTATGTATTGCTTTCAAGACATATTTTATTGCTAATGTTTTTTGTATCTCTAAAGTTGTTTTCCCAGTTACCCCCTCATCCTCAACTGAATGCGAATAACAAGCATGCGGTTGTTGGCGCCTACCATAAGTATGATTGGGTTCATCCAAATCAGTATGATTTTCTTTCTGGTAGCCCAAAAAATACCACGGCAAATAAACTCAGACTTCAGGTATACTATTTTACTCTTTTCGATAGGGAGGAACTTTTATTTACCTATACTAATATGCCTTCAGAGTTTAATGATCTATTTGTATTTAGACCTAGAAGGAGCTATGCTAGAAAGGGAGAAGGTGCACCTTATGGTAGAGGATTTCCGGCTTCTTCTCAGTATGAGATTCGCACATATTATGGAAAATCAACTACATTTTTCCCTCCTACCTGGGAAAAGCAGAATTTAAATTGGCCATTTGGCTCATCTGGCACATCTTCCTTTTTATCCCAATATTATGCTGACTTTTATCCTGAGGCGCGCGAATCCAATTCGGGAGAAAATTCTTACAGTCTGACTGGTGCATATTGGAGTCAGATGTATCGTCATAAGAATTCCTCACATTCATTACCAACGCGATGGAATTATGGACCTGGTCGTGGTTCTATCCCAAATCAGAGAGATCCTATCGTAGAATATTTTATTCCTGACGCTTTTTGGACCGATCATGATTATTTCCGCATGGAAACATTTTCTGCATTAATGCCTAATACAGGTCGTTGGTATAATACTCCTAATCCATATATGGACCCTAATTATAGAATCATTTTTGGTGGTGACTGGGGGAGCTATATTTTTAGTCAGAATTCCTACATTTTTCCTTTTGTAAATCAATCTGGGCAAAAAGTTACTCTCTTAAATAATTCCCCAGTTCCTTATGATTTTGGGATGCAAGGAGCTTATTCGAATAGCGAGAGTTTCTTTAGTTCCTTCGCACAAGATAAAGAGGGTGATTTGTTAATTTATAGATGGGAGCCTATTGTTGATATTACCAATGGACTCAATAGATTCAATGGTAAAACCGACAGCTATCCCGAACGATATGGCGCAGATCAAACCTTTAACCATTTACTAATTTATACAGATGGTTATTCTACATCAAATCCAATAAAGTATGATCCTGATTTTGACCCGGATATTACTGACGATTTTTATATTAATCCGTACAGTGGAAGCGTAAAGTTTTTTAACGAGCCAGACCCAACAAATCGTCAATTACGTTTAGCATCAGTTGCTATTGACCAGTATAAGGATGGTCAACTAATTGGAACGATTCAAAATATCATCCCCTACTTTCCCCAACCTTTCGAAGGTGGTAATAAGCGTCCTCTTATTTCTTTTACTTCAGATCAAAACATAGAAACGAAAACATCTTTTGATTTCGATACAGACATAGATTCGAAACCTGATTTAATAATTCCAAATTGGTCCAAAAACCCAAACGAAACAAGAAATAGGATTTCTCATAAACAGGTTAATAATAATGGAGAAGTCCTTTTGCATGCTATGGATGTTGAGGAAGGGGGAAATATCAAGTTTACAATTAATTATAGTGACCCGGATAACGATAATGTTACAATTCAAATTATCCCTGTAATACCCGATCTTTTCGATAGATATCCTTGGACTTTGACTGATGACGGAAATGGATCTGCTGAATTTGAATGGGACGTTCCGTTAGATATCTCTGAGTTTTCCTCTCTCCAAAGTTACTCTTTTATGTTCATGGTGTATGCAGAAGACAATGGTGGGATATTAAATGATCTGAATGGTCAAAACATTGAACCTTTTTCAATTACCGTGCATGATGGTCCAGGTGTTGTTATCTCAAGTACATTAGTAACTACCGGAGAGACCACGAACGACCAATCAATTCCTATAAGAATTGATTTAACCAATATTGAATCAAGTGAATCAGGTTCGCTCGTCTTTGAGCTTGAAGAGGATGATTTTATAATAACCAATGCCTCTATTTCAGATTTAGAAAAAAGTGAAGACGGAAGGTTCTATACTGCAACTTTAAATCCAGGAACGGACCCTGAGTCCGCTCCTGTGAGCACATCTATTAAGTTGCCTAGAAATGTATTTAATCTTACCAAGACTGGAGGTCATGGGATCAATACCGTTGAGGTACCAAATTCTGAATCAAACCTTTTCGAATGGACCTCGAATCAGATCAGACCTACGGTTGAGTTTGAGTTTTTTGATTCTAGTGGGAATTCTCTTTCTAATAATGTTAAAAATAATAGTCCTTATATAGTTGGTAAAGTAATTCCTTCGGTTTTAACTGACAATTTCGCATTAGGGGATATTTCTCTGGTAGCAGAAAATGCTTCAATCGGTGGATTTAGTAAAGTTGTTGGGATAGACCAAACCTATTATACATTTAAAATTTCTGCCGATGATAATACTGAAGGAACTGTTAAATTTTCGATTGATGCAAATGTATTTTCTGATAATATTGGAAATCAAAATTTAGAGGGTAATCTGGTTGGTGACAATTCAGTTAAGTTATTTGAATGGAGTTTTGATAGAAATCGACCATCCGTTACCATCTCAAATCCGTTTGAAAACGCTACAGAAGCTACAAATGATCTAACAGGACAGATTGTATTTAGTTTAAGCGAAGCGATTAGTTTTCAAGGTAATACTTTAGATGAAGTTGCGAATTCCACTGAATTAAGTACCAAACTAATAGGAAGTTTAAACACCAGCACTACTAACGCCTATTTCACTAATTTTTCATACAACGTCAATACGCCGAATCAATTTACAGCTACTGTCAATCATTCTGGAGGGAACCGAACGGCCACCCTGATTTGTCCTGAAGGAGTCTTTTTAGATCTATATGGTAATAAGTCAACTGAAGAAACTTCTTCTCACAGTTATAACTTAAATCTGCCAAGACTTTCAAGTTTATATAATCTTAATAAAACAGCTCAAGCCCCTTACAGGTACTCTCAGGGTTTGCCGTTAGTCTATTTAACATCATCTTCACCTGTAGAATTACTTTTAGGGTTTTCTGGGCAGTCAAAGGACATCAGTGTTTGGCCCCCAAATGATACCGGGTATGAAGGTACATGGGATGGGAGAAAGTTTCCAATAGCCCCCTCTGATTTTATCATTTCGTCTGGCACGATTTCAAATATTCAATTCTTTGGATTATCGGAAGATACAGACGAATTTGGTAATAAAGAACAACTCTTTAGAGCTCTTTACACCCCTGCGAGTGCTTTTAATGGCTTTGTAGAGATTACTCATCGAGCTGAATCTTTCCAAAATATAACTGGAAATAACAATATAGAATCTAAGAAACAATTTATTCTAGATACTAACACCCCTAGTTTAAGCTTAACCTCTTTTACCTTAAATGGTATTCCAATTAGCTATGAGTCAGTTACCAATGAATCTGATTTGATTATTGAGCTTAAAACAAGTGAGCCCATCAAAGGTTTAGAGCAAGATGATATTAGTTTTTGGGGGCGAACAGAAGGTGTTATTTCTAATTTTGAGAGACTAGATGATTCTAATTATCGCTTTAAGGTAAATCATTTCGACGGGGATGGTGTTTATAACATTGATATTTTTAAAAACCGTTTTACTGATCTAGCAAACAATCCCAATAACTCTAGATTTAATTTTAAATGGTATTATGATACCACATCACCTTCAGTTTCCATTGAAATTCTGAACGGAAACAATCCTATAAACGATAATGAATTTGTAGCTGATCAGGATGTTACCATAAAATATGTATTTAATGAGTCGGGAATGCATTCAGGGCCAACAGGCGAGGCTTTAATTCAATTATTAAATGATAATGCCTCCAATATTAGTTTTACATCTGCAAGCTTTAACAGTGCTAATCAAATTATCACAGCAACAGGAGTAATCTCTGACACTATCACAAGCCCTGCTGAAATTACTATTGATTTTCCAAAGGATATTTTTAAGGACAGGGGTGGTAACTTAAATACGGAGGCCAACCAGCGCTCATTTATTTTTGATGACAATGTTCCGGAACCTATTATTTCATTAAAGTCTACTTCAGTTGACGAATTAGTAAATAGAGGTCGTTATAATGTAGCTACTATTAGTGTAACTTTTCAATTTTCAGAAGAACTTGGAGCGCTAAATAGCTCTTTAAATTTAAGTGAGCTTGAATCCATTCTTTCTTCTCAGTTACCTAATGGAACGTTATCAAATTTGCAACAAGAAGGAAACAGCTACATAGCAGAGGTGTCAGGGTATAGTGACGGAGAGTTAACCATAAAGTTTCCAAAGGACTTAGTTTTTACTCTATCTGGTGTAAAAAATATTGAAGCGACTAGTACTGTCATTTATGACGGCACTCCACCAAATGCTATTATAACGGTATCAAAAGGAGGTGGGGTATTACTGGATGAGGGTTCGAATACCAATCAACAAAACCTTAACGTTACCATTGTAACTTCAGAAATCACTCAAGATTTAGCTATTGAGGATTTAATCGTAACTGGAAGTGTTAATTTATCTCCTTCTTTACACAAAGTAGATGACTACACCTATTCTTTAACTTTAACAAATACCTCGAGTGGTCCAGTAACTCTATCATTAGCTGCTAATAAATATTCTGATTCTGTTGGAAATTTTAATAGTACCGATGCTAATTTTAGTTACAACTTTGATAACATAAGACCAATTCCTTCTATCACCTCCTCGGGGGTCTCGGGGGATGGAGTAGCTCTACAAAATGCTGTACCTATTCAACTTAATTTTTCTGAAGCTGTTGAATTTTCTTTGGGTAATGACAACCTTGAGAATTACATTTCTTCGCTCGTTACAAACGGAAGGGTTAGTGATTTTTCAAAAGGGGAAGATGGTACCATTAACTTTATTGTTAACAGAGTTGCCAATGGGACGGTATCAATTAACTTACCAGAAAATGTTTTTTATGATACCCATGAGAATGGAAACACTTCTGGGACTTATAGTTTTGATTTTAATAACACTATTGAATTAACAAAAGTTGAAATTAGCTCTAACAATAGTTTAGAGCAAGACTATACCCTATCATATGCATGGGGTAATGCTCAACAAACTAGAGTTGTTCCAGGAACAAGAAGTCTTTTCAATCAAGGTGTTATTGACCAACTGTATGTCAATAACACTCATTCTTTAACTTTTTATTTTGAATCAAATGCTGAGATTCAAGATGTTGAAATTTCTATAGATGGAAAAACCTATTACCCTAGTAGTGTTAATAATGATCCTACAAAATGGGAATTAATTTATCCGGTAAGTAATAGTTCAAATGAAGGAAAAGTAGAATTTGAAATAAAATTTTCAGATACTACATCGAAACTTCAGCCATTGGTAACTGAAACTACTGATAATATTTATTATACTAAAGATTTTACTCCACCTGTATTTGAGATTCAATTATTTAGGTTTGATGAGAACGGAAAAACTAAAATTGAAGATTTTACCAAATCACTACTACCTGTAAAACACAGTTTAAAGTTAAGTGCAAGTGAAACGATTTATGATCAATTAGCATATCAGAATGTTCAGGGTATTCCTGCTAATTCAGCCGATAAGATTTATAAGGGAAATTTAGCGCTTCTAGCTGCAGAAATTCAATATATAGAAGACAAGTCTCCGAATTACCATAATGCTGATTTATATAACAGGATAACAAATTCGGTTCCATTGGAGAGCAGAAATAGTAATTATTATAATGGAGATTTTTTTAATATTTCCTATACGTATACTTCGGAAGATTTACTCTTTCATCCACAAAGAGGTACTAGTTCTTACTCAATTTCGGTTCCTGGTGGGTATTTTATGGATCTTGCGGGTAATAAATCATTACCTGCTTCGCTAAATAATCTTAAACTAATAGATAGTGGCACCTTAGTTACATCATCAGAAGCCCAAATTGAAAAGAAAAGTTGCGAATATGTTACTTCAGCAACTTTTTCAAGAAGCAGAATAAATTCATATGCATACACTTATTTTGAAACGGATATCATAGTTGAATTATCAACAGATATAAGTTCTAATTCAATTGAAATTCTTGAACCGTATAAAATCCGAGAGATTAAGAGAGATTTAAGAACTGCAAAGGAAACATATTACCATAGTTATGAATTATCGATTGATTTTGAATTAGATATTGATAAAACTTCTTGGGTAAGATTTAAAACTATTGATAGAGCTAGTGAACCCACAGTAGCAGAAACTTCTGATGGATCAGGCTACACCGAATACTTCCAACAAAGTTATTACCCATATAAATGGGAAGAAACTGAAAGTTATACGGAGTGGCAATTAATAACTATTAATGAAAATCCAATTGAAGTTTCTGGAGTAAATCAAATTTGTGGTTTAGGCCAGACAGAATCTTATACAGTAAATACTTCTGGCGGTAGTTGGTCAGTTTCTGATGAAACCATTGCAACTATTGATGCTAGCAGCGGTGTATTAAAAAGTATTAAAGCAGGTGCTATTGAAGTTAAATATACTACCGCAGATGGTTGTACTTATACGAAATCACTTGAGATTTTTAATGCCACTGAGGTTAATATCACGGCGAATGGGCAAGTTGAATTTTGTGAGGGGAATAGTGTAAAACTAACTGCTGATACCTCTAAGAATCTAGTTTGGTATAAAGACAATGACCCATTGCCACAGATAACTTCTTCTGTGTTGAATTTAGAAAATAACTCTGATTCAGGAAGTTATAAGGTTAAGTATAATACCCCATGTGGATCAATTTGGTCGAATGAGATAAGAGTAAAGGTGAATAGTAAACCATCACCTAGTAAGGTTAACTCAACAAGTAACTAAGATAAAATGAAAAAGACTTTATTTATTATTGTAACCTGTTTTGCTTGGAGTTTTAGTTACTCTCAGTCTGTTTTGAAATACAATAAGGTTCAAGTTAAATATTCTGATTTGGATCTAACGGGTTCGCCATTTAACCAACTTCCATCTAATTTTGGCGAGACTTTTGATCAAGAGTATGAATTCCAATTTAAATTGATCAAAAAAGAAACAGGGGAAATTATTTATACTAGAAACAGATCTGGAAATTATTTATATAATAGCTTTAAAGTTGGAACTATAAGTAATGAAATCAACAGCAACACCTATGATTTATTTTTCGATCAAAATAGAATGAAGGAAATAGCTCCTTTAGCGCCTGATGGTATTTATAATAGTAATGGTGAGATTATAACAATTGTTAATCACATTTTATATCGTATTGAAGATTCCAATTTTAATGGGATTGATGATAATTTTGAAGCTGATCTTGATGGAGATGGAAATACAGACGCAGGTAAGTCAGATATAGACGGGGACGGTATTGTTGATGAATATGACAATGATAAAGATGGAGATGGGCTTCCAAAAAATGATCGATGTGAAAATGGAGGTATAGGATGGAGTAATAATTGTTTTTATTCCCCATTAGATACTGATGATTCTAATCCTGATAGCGATGGAGATGGCGTTATTGATGGACTTGATATGGATTATCTAGCCTCATGGGTTACTGAAACAGAGGAAGGTTCTGGTATTGCTAAAGATTCAGACAATGATGGTTTTGCTGATTATTATGATAATGATGCAGATGGTGACGGGCTTTTTAAATATCGATCAGATACTGATGATTCTAATCCTGATATTGATGGCAATGGCGTAATTGATGGAGAAGAGGTAGATACTGATAATGATGGTTACACTGATTATGCAGAGGTATTAGCGGGTACAGACCCTTTTTATCCCGGGGATACTCCTAGTTCTGGTCCAATTTACCCTGATCTTGAATCGGCTATATTCGGTTCAAACAGTACTATTATTCGAAATTTTGACTCAGTATCTGGTGATATAACCTTTAATATAGAGCCAGATACAACGTATGATTTAGTCGTAGATCTTCTTTATCAAGATGCCTCTCAAGTTTCAAATACTGTATTAACCTTTACCACCCCTTCTTCGCCAATATTTCAAGCACCTAAAGAGTTTGAGCCAATTAATACTAAACTACTTAGTTTTAATTATTCAAATTTTGATGATGAACAAAATAAAATTGGAACTTATGGTTTTAAAGGATCTTTACAAAATCAGTATTTAACTGCTTTTTCAGACTCACATCCAGAAGAAACATTATATGGGTATTTTGAACCAGGTACCGAATATACTAATACTGGACCTCAATTTGTGAACAGGTATCCAGTTAAGTTTAAACTCATTGGTGATAATGATTTGCCATATACTTGGACAGAAATTCAATCAGTAACTCTATCCTTGCTTGATAGTGAGTCTAACCCTATTTCATCAGGTATTTTAACAGGAACCTTAACACGAGAGGTAAATGATGAAGGGTTTGTGTCCTTTGATGATTTAAAAATAACCCAAAACGGCTCTTATAAAATCGTAGCAACTGTTGATGACACCTCTGTAACTTATACAACAGCACAAATTGAAATAAAACAGGATCCCGAAGACTTTAAAAATCCAGCTGGGTTCATACTAAGACCAGGTTCAACTGTGGTTGCGGGTAATAGCGTTACCCTATATATTGATCCTGTTGATTCAGATGGAAAAGTTCTGGTTGGATACGACGAAAAGACTCGAGGGTATTTAGAGAACTATAGCTTTTCAATGAGCTATAATATAAATTTTAAACTTTTTAAGCCAAGCGGATCACAAATTTATCCTAGTAATACTCCGAGAATTGAAAAATCCAGTGCTAACGAGAATATCATTGTTGTTCCGGTAGACTCATATTTAGCTGAGAATGGACCCTACAGTGTTAGTTTTACATTACAAAAAGCATTTGACACACCTACATTTGACATTAGCGGAACTTTTAATGTAGAATTACCTCCTGACTATGGTCAAAGTTCTTTATCAACATCTAAAAAAAATGTTGGAGGAGATGGTTTAGATTCTGCAACTATTACTATGCAACTTAAAGATGCAAGTGGAACTAATTTTACATCCCCTTCTTCTGCTTCAATTACGTTTCAACTTATAAGTGGAACAGCATCATTAAGTGATGTTACAGATAATAACAATGGTACTTATTCTGTAGAAGTTTCCTCTACATCTTTGGGAGAGGTTAAAATTGGAGCTAAGATAGATGGAGTTACTCTTATAGGATATTATTGTTGGGACGCTTACTATGATGAATCCCTTGGATATAATGTAAGAGGAGGTTGTGAATGGCGTGACGAAATAATAACGTTAAATTTTGTCCCTGGAGAACCTAGTTTGGTTGAATCTAAATTATCCATTGATAAAGATGTTCTTAAACCTGATAATGAAGCATTTACCTATGTTGATTTAGCCTTAAAAGATGCTGTAGGACATATCGTTACAAACCTTTCTGATTATTCAATTTCAGTGCAAACAGATCTAGGAACCCTTGGCGATTTAAATGACAATGGAAATGGAATTGTAACATTTAGATTTAGTCCTGGTGAAGTTCCCGGTATTGCTACTATAAATGCTTTCATTGGTGATCAAAGAATCGATGACGAGCTAAGAGTCATTATTTCGGGCTCTCAAGGACTGGTTCTAGATAATAATCTAAGTGACCTTTCTGCTGGCGAAAATTTCGATTTAAACGTCAATTTAATTGATGGTTTAGGAAATACAATAACATCGGGAACTGGTACGATATCACTTCAGTTGTATGATAACTCTAATCCTGAACTTATATTATTAGGCACTGCAACAGCGAATTTAGTCAATGGGGTAGCCAGTTTTTCGAGCTTATCGATTAATAAATCAGTGAGCGATCTAAAGCTTCAAATCTTATCAGATAATCCAGATCATGTTGAAAGTTTAACAAACGCCTTTTCAATAAAGCCATCAAGTATAGATTTTACGAAAACTGATATTTATTTCGGTAGAAGAACTCTTGCTTCAGATGATTCTAGTATCATTCCTATAACAATTCAATTATATGATACTTATGGTAATAGAGTAACTGATTTGTCGAATAATACAATTGCATTATCTACTACAGCCTCTCATACGATAACTACTCCTGATGTTTCTAGCAATGGGTTAATTACAGCCAACCTAACAACAAATGCTATAAGTGAAACTATAGATTTAATAGTAGGAATTGATAGTTACTCAACTACAATAAGTCATAATCTGAAAGGTGTTGAATTATGTCCAGGCTCATCAATTGTATTAGAATCTGTAAACTATGATTATGAGTACCAATGGTTTAAAGATGACACCCCTATAGATAATGGAATAGGTAGAACAATAACAGTTTCTGATAGTGGGATATACTCTGTTCAAACTACTAATCCTCAGACCTGCGACAGCTTTATTGAAGATTATTTTCTTGTTAGGGTTTTAGACGACACTGCTCCAATAATAACAACAAGTGAAGCAACCTCTATTTTCTCTAATATCGATCAAAACGGTAATTGGATTGAATCTTTAACCATTACCTCGTCAGAAACCATTAAACCATCTAGATGGTATAAAGACGGCGTTATACTTCCAGATCAAACCTCTAGTACACTAGTAATTAATGAACCAGGAACATATGTTGCACAGTATGAAATTACCGACGGATGCTATTCTCAGTCGAGTAACCCATTGACATTCACATATAATTCACTTCCTGTAATTTACGGACCAGACTACATAGACGATTCAAAAGCAGTTTCATTTATAGCTTCAACAAGTCCAAATGAAACTAATCCTTGGGCTGTCGATTCCGATAATGTTAGCATAACTAATGAAGGGATACTCTCTATTATAAATAGTAGCGATCAGTCATATGACTTTGAATTAACCTTTACGGACGTAAATGATAAAATTGCTACCAAAACGGTTACTTATTCACCTGCCCCGGTAATTACCATATCAAATGGTGACATACCTATAAAGACACCAAGTACGACTTCAAATCTTAATGATAGTCAGTCAATACCATTTATAACAGTATGTACGAATCAACCTGATATTCAGTTATTAGGAAGTGGTTCTCCAAAGACCTTTACAGAAGATGATGGTACATCCTCGCTAATAGCTTGGAACGTCGAAACTGTTGAAGATACCGGAGATGCTGATGATGAGGCTGTAGCAACGATACTCGATACTGGAATACTCACTATTCATTCTACGGGAACAGTTAGAGTTTCATACACGAATTCATTTGACTTAACGGCCTATTTAGATGTTATTATCGAAGATCCTAAACTCGATGGTGTAAGGACAAACGATAATGGGGATATTCTTTTGTTAGTAGGAGAGACAGTTTCGTTAAACTATTTATTACACGAAGAGGTGCTCTCAGGTACATGGAGCATTTCAGATCAATCTCACGTACAGCTTTCGGGTGAAGATCTTACAGGATTAACAGCGGGCTTGGCATCTTTAACTCCTAATAGTGATTTTGGATTATGTGTAGGGAATCAACCTATTAATATAATCGTTTCAGAAGCACCTGATGTCGAAATTGATATTGACGATGATGAAATAAAAACTACAGGATCATTGGTAACCTTTAACCTTACTGAAGAGAGCGCAGATTTCGATGTCTCTAAAATCAAGTTAAAGGGAAATCTACGTTTAAACAATTTTAATCGAAATGATAGTAGGGAGTACAGAGCTGAAATTATTCCTAATGATAATGCATCGAATTTAGACGTTGAAATATCTGTACCTGCCTATCGATTTAGATCACAACAAGGGGTTTTGAACCGAATTAATGTGGTTAAAAAGATTATTTCAGTTAAGGAGTCTGACTTGAAAGATGGGATCTACGATTTTAGCTCATCCCTTGGCCCTGACTTCACCCCTGGTAAAGTGTCAAATTACGAGCTAGTGGATAATGATGGTTCAACTATTGAAATCCCAACTGGTTCCTCGAAAATTGAGGCTATAGGTAAAGCCAACAGGCTTAAAAACTATTACGTTAAGGACAACTTTAAATTTAAGGTAAAAGCAACCAATAATTTAAATTTAACCACGCTTCATGATGTTGTAATCAATGTTATCGAAGAGCAAGATGCCGATGGAATTCCTGGAATAATTGAGCGAAAATTAAGTGGTTTTTCTGGGCATCTTTCAGGTGACAAAATTGATGATGAAGGAGAGCCTGATTGGGATAAAAATGGAGTTCCGGATAGGCTTCAGTCAAATATCGCTCATACACCCTTTGGAAGATTGGATAAGTTTCAAAAGGTTATAGATTATGTATCAAACCAGTCTTCAATTGATGATTTAAGTCCTGATGATTATGCAAGAGTCATGGTGGGCGTTAAAGGCGATGATGATTCATATTCACTAGATAGTAAAGCTGAACTCTTCGGTCTTTCAACGGGAAATAATCCTGATGTAATTGTAAGAGGTGGGCAACAAGTTGCTGATTTTGGTTCAGGTCTTTTAACTTTTGGTGCAGGCCCCATCGGAGATGAAGGATTAACCGATATAGATCCAAACAGAGATGGTGTTCAGGTTCAATTTATTCTTGAATTTAATACTCCAATACCTGGTAATACCTTTTTAAAGCAAGATAATAATGGAGACTGGAAATCATTTACTGCTTTAGATTCATCTGTTGATGGAGCTGTTTTAACCAAGACTGATGATGGTAAAATCTCAGAGATGGTTGTTACTATCACAGATAATGGACCTTGGGATTCAGATGAAAGAGTTGGTTATGTTTTAGATCCTGGTGGGATCGCAAGTGCTTCCTCTTATGTGAATGCTCCCGATGAAATCTATAACATTGCGTCGAATGGACCAAGTCCTATTAAACCTGTTTTTTCTGGTACTGGAGAGCCAGGTGCAGAAATTACTCTAGATTTTTCTCAATACATTGGTGCCAAATCATATACAGGTACAGTTGACTCTGATGGTAATTGGTCATTCAGAAGTGATTTTGAATTTATAGATGGAATCTATCAACCTACAGTAACCGTTTCAAATGATCTTGGTGGGGTAGCAACTGCCTCACCAACTTATATTATAGATGGGACCGCTCCAGTGATCACTCTCACAGGAGATGCAACAGTAACTATTGAAGTAGGAAATACATATACAGATGCAGGAGCTACAGCCACTGATAATTATGATGGAGACATCACCTCTAGTATTGTTACGGTAAATCCAGTAGACACATC
>JABXIJ010000065.1 GCA_013373105.1 Flavobacteriaceae bacterium
GAGCGAGAGACCGGGTTCGAACCGGCGACATTCAGCTTGGAAGGCTGACGCTCTACCAACTGAGCTACTCTCGCGTTCTTAATGTGGGGAGAGCAGGATTCGAACCTGCGAAGTCGAAAGACAACGGAGTTACAGTCCGTCCCATTTGGCCGCTCTGGAATCTCCCCTAAGTCATTTAATTCAATGAACTTTATTGTTTTTTTTAGAGCCGATAGAGGGACTCGAACCCACGACCTGCTGATTACAAATCAGCTGCTCTAGCCAGCTGAGCTATATCGGCATATAGCATAAAAAAACAATCCGCTATTTCTAACGGATTGCAAATGTATAAAGTTTTTTTTATTTGTAAAACTTTTTTGATATTATTTTTATCATTTATGATATTAATGAATCTCTAAGTTTTTCTTTATGCCTTTTTAATTGTCTTTTTAAGTTATCTACTGCCATATTTATACCCTCTTCAAAAGTTCTAGTTTCTCTTTTAACCATAAGTTCATGACCAGGAATATTTAATTTAATTTCAGTAATCTTATTCTCTTTATCACTCATGTTTTGAACTTTTAGAAAAGTTTCTGCATCTACAATTTTATCATGAAACTTGGCTAATGTACCAATCTTTTTTTCTGCATACTCTATTAATTTTTTGTCTGCATTAAAGTTTACTGATTGTGTGAATACTTTCATAAGCTAAAGTTTTTTATTGCTCCTAGGATGAGCTTGGTTATATACTTTCTTTAAAACCTCAAGGCTATTATGAGTGTAGACTTGAGTTGAGGCTAAACTTGAATGTCCTAGTAATTCTTTAACCGAATTTAAATCTGCCCCTTCATTTAATAAATGAGTTGCGAAAGAGTGCCTTAAAATATGAGGACTCTTTTTTAGTTTTGATGAAACGTTACTAAAATAGGAATTTATTATTCTATAAACAAGTGTTTCGTAAATTTTAGCACCTTTGTTTGTAATAAATAAAAAGTTATCTTTAGTACTAGTATTTTCAAGGTTATTTAAATAATCTTTTAATGAGCTTTGAACACTATCTAATAAAGGAACAAATCTTTCTTTATTTCTTTTTCCTAAAATTTTAATAGTCTTATCATCGAAATTAATATCTGAGATCTTTATATTTATTAATTCCGATCTTCGAATTCCAGTGGAGTAAAATAACTCTACAATTAATTTATCTCTTTTAGATTCGAAATCATTATTTGTTATAGTATTAATTACCTCGTTTACTTCTGAAGCTGTAAACGGCACTTGCACTTTTTTGGGAACTTTTAATGCTTTGTGTTTTGCTAGAGGATTAACTTCTATTTGTTTGGTTTTTTGCAAAAACTTATAAAAAGACTTTAGTGAGCTAATTTTTCTATTTATTGTTCTATTGGTAATGTTTTGCTCTACAAGTTGCACTATCCAGTTTCGAATTTGATTGTAATTTACTGCTTTTAAATCTTCGACATCAAATTCATGAAACATAAACTCTTTAAATGATGTTAAGTCTTTTTGGTAAGCTTTAACAGTGTGTATTGAATATTTCTTCTCTAGAGTTAAGTAGTCTATAAATTTTTGAATTGAGCCCAATATATTTGATTTGTTTATCAAATTTAATAAAATAAAGACATAAAAAAACCTCGCTTTTTTAAAAGCGAGGTTTATATTATAGTTATGATAGATTTACTATCCTACTTCTTCTTGAGTTCTTAGTTTCTGAATGTAAGATGCTTTAATCTTTTGAGCTCTTTTAGCTACAGATGGCTTTGTAAAGTTCTTTCTATCTCTTAACGTTTTCATAGTCTTAGTTCTATCGAACTTTCTTTTATAACGCTTTAAAGCTCTATCAATATTCTCTCCTTCTTTTACTGGAATGATTAACATAGTTTAGCACCTCCTTTCATAAACTTCCTTTTAAATTATTTTGGGCGACAAATATACAAAAGTTTTTCAAGGGAAAAATAAAAAAGAATATAATTATTATTTAATCTAATTAGGTAGCTGGTTTGTATTCTTTTTTATCAATTACCATTTTAGCAATAATTTCTTTTAAAATCTCAGAAGTACCTCCTCCTATTGGACCCAATCTACTATCTCTTAACAAACGTGCCATAGGATACTCTTCCATATAACCATAACCTCCTAAAAGTTGTAAAGCGTCATAAATTACTTCATCAGCCATTTTTGTAGAAAGCAACTTAGACATACTAGCTTCTTTTACAACATATTGACCATCTATTAATCTTTTAGTAATTGAATAATTATATTCTTTACACATGTCTACTTTACTAGACATTTCTGCAATTTTATGTCTAAGTGCTTGAAATTGATTGATGCTTTTACCAAACGCTTCACGTTCGCTCATATATTGAATAGCATAATCAACAGCATATTCTGCTCTTGCATGTGCATTTACGCCCATAATTAAGCGTTCTAATGCAAAGTGTTGCATAATGTAAGGAAAACCTTTTCCTTCTTCTCCTAATAAGTTCTCAGCAGGAATTTCTACATTATCAAAAGCAATTTCTCCAGTATCTGATGCCCTCCAACCTAGTTTATCTAATTTAGTTGCAGATATACCTTTTGTATCTCTATCTACAACAAAAATGCTAATACCTTTATACTTATCTGATGGATCTGTTTTAGCTGCAACAATTAAATAATCTGAATAAACTCCATTTGTTATAAAAGTTTTAGAACCGTTTAAGATGTATTTATCTCCTTTTTTAATTGCTGTAGAACGCATTCCTGCAACATCACTACCACCAAAAGGTTCTGTAATACATAAACATCCTATTTTATCTCCTTCTACACTAGGCGCTAAATATTTTAATTTTTGTTCGTGATTTCCTTCTTTATTCAAATGAGTCATTGCTAAATATTCATGTGCCCACATTGCAGCAGCAAAACCACAAGAATTTATTTTTTGCATTTCTTCTAAAAAGACTACTGTATAAAAAATATCTAAATCTAAGCCACCATATTCTTCTGGAGTTGATAGACCAAAATATCCCATTTCACCAAATTTTTTCCAAATGAAACGTTCTATAGTTCCTGTCTTTTCCCATTTTTCGATATGTGGCACAACTTCTTTCTGTAAAAAATCTTTAAAAGCTGTTCTAAATGCCTCGTGTTCTTCTGTAAAATACATACTGTTCATCAGCTATACAATTATTAAATTACTTAGCTAACAAATATAAGGTTATTCTATCATATTTATTAAGTGGAAAGTCTTTGATATTTTTTAATTCAACAATATTTTGAAGTTCTGAAACTTCATCTCTGTAATCAAATATCTTCTTACATAATTCGTAATCTATGTATGGTATTTTAAGTAACTGCTTGAATTCTATTGTATTTATATTAAGTTTTTTAATTTTTGGTTTCTCGAAAATTTTAAAAGTTTTTAATATGGTTTTTACTTGATTCTCTTTGATGTTAAAAACTTCATAAAGTTGACTCTCGAAAGTAAATCCTTGTAATTTAGAACGATACTTAATTATTCTTTCTGCCATTTTAGCATCTACAATATTTAAAGACATTAAATCTTGCTGATTCACTTTATTGATATCATAAGTGGAAACTGTGAATGATGCTTCTGTATTTGCTTCTTTGTTAAACTGTTCGTTTAATTTAATCTTCTTAGATTTATTAATATTACGATTTCTTTCTACTACCCAATCAGGAAATTTAAATAATGGAGCTATTGCATATAATAAGGAATCTGAAACTCCAGTAACTTTTTTAAAATCTTCTTTAGAATTGATAAATTTTCCTGTTTTTCTAAAAGTTAACAATTTATCAATTTCTGTAGTAGACATTCCTAATTGCTCACCCTTAAAATCTGTTATATAATTTGGATTAAAAGGAAAAATCTTAGGCTTTCTACTTTTTATTGCTATAGCTTTTAAACTATCTATTTGTTTTTGAAAAGCTATTCTTTCTAAAGAATCAACATTAGTTAATGTATTGTTAGTTGAAAAGGGTGTTTTAAAGATTATTATCTGTAAAACAACTATAATAATTAGCAATAAAAAAATCCCATTCCTTTGGTTTTTATTATACCAGAAATGGGATTTAAATAAGTTCATATTTTAAGTTTTACATATGCTCTGTTACATCTACAGCACCATCTTCAATAGCTTCTTTTTTAACAGTAATTGCACCTATATAACGTTTCATTTCTTCTCTTACTCTTGGGAACAAGAAAAGAAGTCCAATCATATTTGGGAATACTAATGCTAAAATCATAGCATCAGAGAATTTAATTACTGCATCTAAAGTTGCTGCAGCACCAATAACAACAAATAGTAAGAATAAAATTTTATATACTAAATCTGCAGTTTTACCTTTTCCAAATAAATACTTCCAAGATTGTAATCCATAGTAAGACCAAGAAATCATTGTTGAAAATGCAAATAGTACAATTGCAATTGTTAATACATATGAAAAACCAGGTATAACTGAGTCAAAGGCCATTGAAGTTAAATCTACACCTCCTAATTGTTCTCCTGTTGCAGTAATTAACACATTGCTACCTTCTACAGCACCATAGTCAAATACGCTCTGTAAGTTTGCACCATCTATATTAAAAAAGATAATTACTAAAGCTGTCATTGTACAAATAACAACAGTATCTATAAATGGTTCTAAAAGTGCTACAACACCTTCAGAAGCTGGATATTTTGTTCTAACTGCTGAGTGAGCAATTGCAGCTGAACCTGCACCTGCTTCATTAGAGAAAGCTGCTCTTTGGAATCCAACAATAAGTACCCCCATCAAACCACCTAAACCTGCCATTGGCGAAAAAGCACCTTTGAAAATTAATCCAAAAGCATCATCTATGTAAGAAAAGTTTGCAAAAATAATTATTAATGAAGCTAATACATAAATACCAGCCATAAAAGGAACTATTTTCTCAGTAATTTTTGCTATTCTTTTGATACCTCCAATAATTACAATACCAACCAAAATTGCTAAAATTATACCGATTATAAAACCTGTTGAACCACCTTGTAAACCAAATAAAGATGACAACTGAACTGTAGCTTGATTTGATTGAAATGCATTACCTCCACCAAAAGAAGCTCCAACACAAAGTATAGCGAAAACTGCAGCTAGCACTTTTCCTAAACCTTTCATATTTCTAGCTTTTAATCCTTTAGATAAGTAATACATAGGTCCACCATAAATGGTACCATCTTCTCCTACATCTCTATATTTTACACCCAACGTACATTCTACAAATTTTGTAGACATACCAATTAATCCACATACTATCATCCAAAAAGTAGCTCCTGGACCACCTAAAGCAATTGCTACTGCAACCCCTGCAATATTTCCTAGCCCTACTGTACCAGACACAGCTGTTGCTAAGGCTTGGAAGTGTGATACTTCTCCATGTGCACTTTCGTCTCTAATGGTATCTATGATATCTTCTTCTGCAAGTGCTTCATCATTATTATATAATTTATCTACACCATGCTTTTCTATATCTACATATTTACCTCTAACAGTATTTATTGCAAGTGGAAATTTAGTAATACTTGGTACTTTAAAAAATATGGTAAAAAATGTAGCTCCAAAAACTAAAAGAATAACTACAAAAGGAACATTATACTCACCAATTGGAACACTAGTTAATACAAAACCTTCCCACCAAGTTGCTAAAGGCATAAAAGCGTCGTTAATCTTTTCGTCTAAACCTTTTTCTTGAGCAAATGTTAAAAATGGAATTGCTAAAAACAGCAAAGAAAGAATTTTTTTCTTCATAATATCTTTTGTTAGTTTTTTAAATTGATGAGCGCAATATCTTAAAAAATTGAAGTTTTAACAACTTTTACGCGTTAAAAGTAATATTTATATTAAGGTTTCTTTAAATCTTTGTAAATCTTCCTTGAAAGGGCTTGGTTTAAAATTTAAAATACTTTTAGATTTTGTTAAATCAAAACCTGTTTTTGGAGGCCTTATTGCAGTTTGATTCAATTCTGATGTTGAAATTGGTTTAATTAATTTTTTATCTAAATGAAATGTTTCAGCTATTTGATGTGCAATATCTAAGATACTTAGTAAGGTATCTGAAGAAATATTAAAAACACCTTGTACTTTATTATCAATTACTAATTTACAAGCTAAAGCTAAATCTTCTACATATGTAGGCATTCTGTATTGATCATTAACTACTGTAATTTCTTTACCTTCTTCTAACATTTGTTTTACCCATAAAACAATATTCGTTCTACTCATATCAAACACTTTACCATACACTAAAATAGTTCGTAGAATAGTGAAAGTCACTTTTGAATTTTGTAAAATTTCTTCTGATTTTAATTTTGACAATCCATAATAACTTAATGGATTTGGTATATCTGTTTCTTTGTAAAAACCTTTTATGCCATCAAATATAAAATCAGTTGATATATGAATGATATGCATATTCAAATTCGCAGCAACATCTGTAATCCATTTTACTACCTCAACATTTAAAACATCACAAGCTTCTTTATTATTTTCACAAGCATCAACTTGTGTCATTGCTGCTGTATTAACAATAAAGTCTGGTTTTATAGCATGAAGTTTTGATTGTAGTTCGTCTTTTTTTGTAATATCAATAGAAGTGAAATTAAAGTCATTTCTACCTGATCTATTTTTTCCTCTAGAGAAACCAAAGACTGCATACTTTTCTTTATCTTTTAATAAAAGATTTACAAGTGATTGTCCTAATAATCCATTACTACCAGTGATAACAATTTTTATCATTTAGAATAATTCTCTAAGTTTTAAAATTTGTTCTGGTCTTCCTAATACAATTAAGTGAGCTCCTTCTACCAATACTGAATTTGGTTCTGGATTTATAATGTAATCTTTATCTGGATATCTGTAACCAATTACAGTACAACCTGTCTTTTTTCGTAAGTCTAAATCGAGAATAGTTGTGCCTATATAAGATTTTGGCAGGCTATCTACATCAATTTCTTCAAGATTTGCAGTAGTTTCTCCTTCTATTGTTAGCCTATCTACAAATTCAATAACATCTGGGGTTGTAACTAAAGAAGCCATGTGGTCTCCACCTAATTTATCTGGCATAATTACATTATCTGCTCCAGCAATTTTTAATTTACTGTAAGATGATTCATTTGAGGCTCTGCTTATTATTTTAAAATCTGGATTTAATTGTCTTGCTGTAAGTACCACAAAAAGATTTTCTGCATCTTTTGGTAAAGCTGTAATTAGATTTTCTGCATTAAGAATACCTGCACTAATTAAGGTTTCATCTAAAGTTGCATCACCTAAAACACAAAGATATTCGTTTGCCTCTAAGTCATCTATTATGTCTTTATTTCTTTCAATAACAACAAAGTCTTTGTTATAATTGATAAGTTTTACAATAGCTTGTCTACCATTTCTACCATAACCACAAACAATAGTATGTCCTTTTAATTGTGTTATCTTTTTTTTCACGTTTCTATGTTTAAAATAATCGAATAATTTACCACTTACTAAATATTCAGAAAAAGTAGATACTGCATAACCAAATAATATAATACTAGTTAAAATTAAAAAAATTGTAAATAATTTTTCTTCAGGTGTAAATGGTGTTAATTCTCCAAAACCAACAGTTGTTACTGTAATTACTGTCATGTAAAAAGCATCTATTAGCGAATAATCAGAAATTATCATATAGCCAATAGTACCTGCTACTAAATTAGACATTACAAGCAGTATAATTTTATGGATTCTAGAGGTAAGTATTTTCATAATTTACAAATCGAAAACAGAGCTTCTTTTGGTGTAAATTAAATCTTTTAGTTTAATTAAAAAAGCTACAGTTAAATATAAGCCAAAAGATAATCCTGCTGTAAAAAAAGTAACATAAATAAAGTATATCCTTACATTTTTAGCACGCATTCCAAGCCTGTCTGCCAATCGTGTAAACACACCAAAACCATTTCTTTCAAAAAAATAACGAATTGATGTTATTATAGCTTTCATAAATGACTTTTAACTGCAAGATACTAATATCTTCTATAATTGTTATTTACTTTTCAATTAAATGTGATTAGTATTAATTAACTTTGCTTTTTTCTAAAATTTACCTGTTTTTGAACAAAGAAGAATATATAGAAATTTACGGAGCTAGAGAGCATAATTTAAAGAATATAGACGTTAAAATTCCACGAGAAAAACTTGTTGTAATTACTGGTTTAAGTGGTAGTGGAAAATCATCTTTAGCTTTCGATACAATTTATGCAGAAGGTCAAAGACGTTATATTGAAACTTTCTCTGCTTACGCTCGTCAATTTTTAGGTGGTTTAGAACGACCAGATGTTGATAAAATTGATGGACTTTCGCCAGTAATTTCTATAGAGCAAAAGACTACAAATAAAAGTCCACGTTCTACAGTAGGTACAATTACAGAAATTTACGATTTTTTAAGATTACTCTATGCCAGAGCTTCAGATGCTTACTCATACAACACAGATCAATTAATGGTAAGTTATTCTGATGAACAAATAAAAGAGCTAATTCTAGGTGATTTTAATAACAAAAAAATAGTTGTACTTGCCCCATTAATTAAATCTAGAAAAGGACATTATAGAGAACTTTTTCAACAAATTTCTAAAC
>JABXIJ010000056.1 GCA_013373105.1 Flavobacteriaceae bacterium
AAATCTTTTAAATCTGCCATTTTAATTGTTTTTAAATTTTTTATTATAGTTTATTTGTGCGCTTAATTATTTCTCAGATAATGTTTTAACAATACCTGAAAGTGTTTGTCCACCAGATTGTAATGCTGAAATAACATTCTTAGCTGGCGACTGTAATAATCCAATGATTTCTCCAATTAATTCTTCTCTAGACTTAATATCTACTAAAGCATCTAATTGGTTATCACCTATATAGATTGATTCTTCAGCAAAAGCTCCTTTTAATAAAGGTCTATCTTTAGATTTCTTTCTAAATTCCTTTATTAATTTCGCTGGTGCGTTTGCAGTTTCAGATATCATCATAGAGGTATTACCTTTTAATACTGATGGTAATTCTCCAAAATCTTTACCTGAGGCTTCCATTGCTTTAGCAAGAAGCGTATTCTTAACTACAGATAATTGAACACCTGCTTTAAAACATGCTCTACGTAAGTTTGACGTAGTTTGTGCATTTAAACCAGAAATGTCAGCTAAATATATAGTGTTAGAATCTGCTAAAGTTGCCGTTAAATCTTGTATTACTTGTGATTTTTCTTCTCTTGTCATAATGATAAATTTAACTATGAAACAGATTTTACATCAACTTCTATAGAAGGACTCATTGTACTAGACATGTATACACTTTTCATGTATGTCCCTTTAGCTGCTGTAGGTTTCAATTTATTTATAGTTTGTAATAATTCATTCGCATTTTCTTCAATCTTCTTAGCATCAAAAGATACTTTTCCAATTGCTGCATGAACGATACCAGTTTTATCAACTTTAAAGTCAATTTTACCAGCTTTTACATCTTGAACTGCTTTTGCTATGTCCATAGTAACTGTACCTGTCTTAGGGTTTGGCATTAAGCCTCTAGGACCTAAAATTCTTCCTAAAGGACCTAATTTACCCATAACACTTGGCATGGTTACAATAACATCAACGTCAGTCCATCCTCCTTTAATTTTTTGAAGGTATTCATCTAATCCAACATAATCAGCACCTGCTTCTTTAGCGTCTGCTTCTTTATCTGGAGTTACTAATGCTAATACTTTAACATCTTTTCCTGTTCCGTGAGGTAAAGTTACCACTCCTCTAACCATTTGGTTAGCTTTACGAGGGTCTACACCTAAACGTATTGCGATATCTACTGATGCATCAAACTTTACATTAGTAATATCTTTAACTAGAGCTGAAGCATCTGCTAAGCTGTAAGATTGTGTTCTATCAATCTTAGCGTAAGCTTCTTTTTGCTTTTTTGTTAATTTTCCCATTTTATTACTTTTTATAAAGTTTAAGCAGGCATTTCACCTTTGACAGTTAATCCCATTGAACGAGCAGTTCCTGCAATCATACGCATAGCTGATGTTACTTCAAAAGCATTTAAATCTGCCATTTTATCTTCAGCTATAACTTTTATTTGATCCCAAGTAACTGATGCTACTTTCTTTCTGTTTGGTTCACCAGAACCTTTTTTGATTTTGGCCGCTTCTAGTAACTGTACTGCTGCAGGAGGAGTCTTAACAACAAAGTCAAAAGACTTGTCTTTGAACACAGTAATAACTACTGGTAAAACTTTACCAGGTTTATCCTGAGTTCTAGCATTAAACTGCTTACAAAACTCCATAATGTTAACACCAGCAGCACCTAAAGCGGGTCCAACCGGTGGCGACGGATTCGCTGCACCTCCCCTTACTTGTAATTTAACTACTTTACTAACTTCTTTTGCCATTTTAAAAATGTTTTGTGATTTGTTTTATAGTTGGAAGCTCAAAAACAAATCGATATATAATTGTGTAACACTTATATCTTTTCTACTTGCATATAACTTAATTCTAATGGTGTTTTTCTTCCAAAGATTTTAACCATTACTTCAAGTTTACGCTTCTCTTCGTTTACTTTTTCGATTGTACCATCGAATCCATTGAAAGGTCCGTCAACAACTTTAACAGTTTCGCCAACATTATAAGGTATAGCAATATTTTCGTCTTGTACTGCTAATTCATCTACCTTACCTAACATTCTATTTACTTCTGATTTTCGCATTGGTACAGGATCTCCTCCTTTAGTTTCACCTAAAAACCCAATTACTCCTGTAATAGATTTTATAACATGTGGAACTTCACCAGATAAATTTGCTTCAATCATTATATAACCAGGAAAATAAACTTTTTCTCTGTTTACTTTTTTACCGTTTCTAATTTGAATTACCTTTTCAGTAGGTACAATTACTTGGTTTACATAATCAGATAATCCTACTCTAGAAATTTCAGTTTCTATATAAGATTTCACTTTATTTTCTTGCCCTCCTATAGCCCTAACAACATACCATTTCATTACTGAATCAGCCATAATCTCTTAGAATAATTTAAAAAAGTTATCTAACCCAGTTTGAAAAACATAATCAATACCAGCAACAGCTAATGCAAATATTATTGTAAAAACAGCAACTGTAACCGTGGATTTTTGAGCATCTTCTTTAGATATCCACGTCATGTGATTATTTAATTCTTCAAAAGAATCCTTGACATATTGTATAAAGTTCATCTTACTTTTTTGTTTTGCACGGGTTGAGAGGCTCGAACTCCCGACACCTGGTTTTGGAGACCAGTGCTCTACCAACTGAGCTAAACCCGTTTATTCATTGATAAAGGCGT
>JABXIJ010000068.1 GCA_013373105.1 Flavobacteriaceae bacterium
ACCACCCCCTCAAGATGGCGTGTCTACCAATTCCACCACGTGCGCTTCAAATACTTTAAGCAACAAATATAGTACCATTACATGATATCATTTCAACGAAATTGAAATAATTTTATCGATATTTGATAAAAATATACTTGTATGAAAATTATACTTCTTGGTTATATGGGGTCAGGTAAATCAACTATTGGTAAGCTACTTGCAAAATCATTACAATTACCCTTTATAGATTTAGATGATTATATAGAATTACATGAAGAATTAACAATTACAGAAATATTTGAGACTAAAGGAGAAATTTATTTTCGAAAAATCGAGAGTATATATTTAAATAAAGTTTTACAAAAAAAAGATAGTTTTATTTTGTCTATAGGAGGTGGAACACCTTGTTATGGTAATAATATTAGTGATATAAAAAACTCTGAGGCTATTTCTATTTATTTACAAGCAAGTATACCTTTACTTGTAAAAAGACTTAAATTAAACAAAGAAAAACGACCTTTAATAGCAAGTTTTAATGATGAACAGCTTATAGAATATATTGGCAAACACCTTTTTGAACGAAATAATTTTTACAATAAAGCAAACCATATTGTTAAAACAGACAATAAAAATAGGCAGACAATAATCGATGAAATAAAAGAATTATTAAACTAAAAAAGCTTTAGCATCATCTTTAGTGAATTCAACTTTTACATGTTCTTTTATAGAAGTTGATAATGAAACTCCTTTAAAATCTGCTTTTACAGGATATTTCTTATGATTTCTATTTACTAAAACTGCTGTTTTAAATCGCTTTAAGGGTACATCTAGAAAGTGTTTTACTCCATAGATAAGTGTTGTTCCAGAATTTAAAACATCATCAACTAGTACTAAAGGTTTGTTTTCATAAAAATCCTTATCTAATGAAGTTGTAATTGGCTCTAAAGGATTCTTTTTATTAATATTCACTTGACATAAAGATACTGTTATGTCTGATATTTCATTAAGAACATCAACTATTTTTTCGGCCAATATATACCCATTTCCTCTTATACCAGCAATAATTAATTCTTTTTCAGATGTATTACTTTCATAAATCTGAAAAGCAATTCTTCTAATTTTTTGATTAATCTGTGTATTGTCTAAAATTATATTTCCTGTAATTGTCATAAGTCTTCGTAAACGTCTTCTTGGTAACCTTCTATATCTCTTCTGTCTTTTTTTGTTGGCCTTCCTGCACCTTTTTTTCTATAATAATCTTTAGCATATTTCAAGAGCTCTGTTTTTTCGAACTCTTCTTTTGGTGTTAAATCTTTTCTGTATAAATCTACTAATTTTGCACCAACTCTATTAGGTGGAATGTCTAAAACTTTAATTTTATAATTAATTTGATTTTTTCTAATAGTTATGATCTCATTACCAAAGATTTCTTTAGACGGTTTTAAAGAAGTACCATCTAATTTAATTTGTCCTTTTTTACAAGCATTAGCAGCTAAGCTTCTTGTTTTAAAAATTCGTATGCACCATAAAAATTTATCAACTCTCATAAAAAAGTTAAAATGTTCTATTTATCTTTTCACAAAGTTATAAAAATGGTAAATTGCACCCTAAATTATTTAACTATTTATGATTAAGTTAAGAAACCTATTTATATTATTTGTAGCTGTGTTAGCTATACATTCATGTGGTGATGATAACTTTGGAAATAATCCTTTTGCAGACGTAAATTACGAAGATCTTGCTATACAAGATAATGACTCTATTGTAAAGTTTTTAAAAAATCATTATTATGATACTACAGTAGACTCTATAAAACCATTGGTAACTGGACAAACAGCTATTTACGATGATAGTAAGTTAGTAACAATGGATGTTAGAGAAAACGACATAGACTATAAATTGTATGTTTATGTTGCTACACAAGGAGACTATGGTAATGACCCAGATAAAGGTTTTCCTTCTAAAGTAGATTCTGTTTTTGCCAAATATACAGGTAGAACATTTTCAGGGACCGCTATGAGTGAAACAAATTTTGATAATAACCAAAGTGGTATTTGGTTTAGCTTAACAAATGTAGTTAGAGGTTGGGCTTATGGTTTTACTAAATTTAAAGGCGGAGAGCTAAAAAGAGATCCAAATGGTGGCCCTTTTAATGGTCCTATAACGTATTTAAATGGAGGTAAAGGTGTGCTTTTTATTCCTTCAGGGCTAGCTTATCCTTCATCTAATATTCAAAACTGGAACAACTTTTTAGTTGATACAAATATTTTGTTTTATATAGATTTATTAACCTTAGTACCAAATACAGATCATGATAATGATAATGTAAGTAGTATTGATGAAGATATTGATGGTGATGGAAATGTTAATAATGATGATACTGATGAAGATTCAATACCAAACTTTTTTGATACAGATGACGATAATGATGGTGTGTTAACTAAAGATGAAGATAGAAATGGAGATGGAGATCCTACAAATGATTTTAACGATCCAGATAATCCAACTTTGCCAGATTATTTAAATCCAAACATAAAATAACTAAAAAAGCTCTTGAAAATCAAGAGCTTTTTTTAGTTTTAAAAATTAAATTTATAATCTGTAAGATAATCCTATAATAATTTGATTTATTCTTGTGTCATAACTTACACTACCTAAGTTACCTACAAAAGAGGATTCTATATCAGAAAAGGCTCTTTCCCATCTTACATCTAACCCTAATCTACCTAGTTCAATCCCACCACCAAACTGTAAGCCAACTGTAAATCCATCTCCATCAACGTCTGGTATATCACTTATACTAAAATCAGAACTTAATACATATTGAAATGATGGACCAATATAAACGTTACCAATTCCAAAAATCTTTTTTCCTAACAGTACAGGAATATCAATTTTTTGAAATGTAAAATTTGTTGATTTAGCTTGTGGTGTATTAGGGTTATAAACAACCTCGTTTTTTAAGTTTGTATATACTAATTCAGGTCTTAGATACAATCCTATAACAGGTATTTTAAATCGTAACCAAATACCAGCATGATAACCTGTTCTGCTTGAAGCACCATCAAAAACATCTTGTGCTGTTTCTCTTATTGAGTTAGAATTGTAGTTAATACCACCTTTTAAACCAAAATCTATTTGACTAAAACTCACACTAGTTGTTAGTAAAAATAATAAAATAAATAGTTGTTTTTTCATTGTTTTTTTTAATTATTAATCATATTTATATTGTAAATTTAATATAATTATTTTAATTATTTTCTAGAAATAACTTTTTTACAAGCAGATACAACAGCTTCTGAATCTAAACCATACTTTTTCATTAATTGATCTGGAGTTCCAGATTCACCAAAAGTATCTTTTGTACCCACAAATTCTTGTGGAGTAGGCTTGTTTAAGCTTAAACATCTTGCAACACTTTCTCCTAAACCACCAAAAATATTATGTTCTTCAGCAGTTACTATACAACCAGTTTTAGCGATAGATTTTAAAATGATATCTTCATCTAATGGCTTAATAGTATGAATATTGATAACTTCTGCAGAAATACCCTCTTTTTCTAATTGCTCAGCAGCTTGTAAAGATTCCCAAACCAAGTGACCTGTAGCCACAATTGTAACATCATTACCTTCTGTTAATTGAATTCCTTTACCTATTTCAAACTTTTCATCTAAAGGCATAAATACTGGAACTTTTGGACGTCCAAAACGTAAATATACAGGACCATTATGTTCTGCAATGGCTATTGTAGCCGCTTTTGTTTGATTATAATCACATGGATTAATTACTACCATTCCTGGTAACATTTTCATTAATCCTAAATCTTCTAATATTTGATGTGTTGCTCCATCTTCACCTAAAGTAATACCAGCGTGAGATGCACAAATTTTTACATTCTTACCAGAATATGCTATAGATTGTCTAATTTGATCGTAAACTCTACCTGTAGAAAAGTTAGCAAATGTTCCTGTAAACGGAATTTTACCTCCAATAGTTAATCCAGCTGCAATTCCCATCATATTTGCTTCTGCAATTCCAACTTGAAAAAATCGATCTGGGTTTTCTTTTTCAAACTGATTCATTTTTAGTGATCCAGTTAAATCTGCACATAATGCTACTACATTAGGATTTGTTCTACCTAACTCTGTTAAACCATCACCAAAACCAGAACGTGTATCTTTTTTCTCTGAGAATGTATATTTTTTCATTATTAAAATTTAATGTGAAATTTTCGGTAAAAATAAGATTTTATTTGTGGTAAATACTTATAAATTCATCAATTCTTTATACAGTTTATGAACAGGTAAACCAACAACATTAAAGTAACTTCCTTCTATTTTATTAATTCCAATAAAGCCTATCCACTCTTGTATTCCATAAGCTCCTGCTTTATCAAAAGGTTTAAAATTATTTATATAATAATTTATTTCTTCCTCAGATAATTCTTTAAAAGTAACTTTAGTTGTATCGTTAAATATCTTTTGAAACTTAGTAGATTTTAAACTAACAGATGTAATAACTTCGTGTGTTTTACCAGATAATGTTTTTAGCATATTAAAAGCTTCTTGCTTATTACTTGCCTTTTCTAAAGCTTTATCATTTAACCAAACAATAGTATCTGATGTAACTAAAATATCTTTTTCCTTTAAGTTGTTAAAAGCTTTAGATTTTAAATCAGCTAAATAATCTGTTATTTGAGAGCCTTTTAAATGTTTTGGATAAACTTCATCAATTTTTCTTACATCAACTGTAAAATCTAAATCTAAATCGTTGAAAAATTGCTGTCTTCTTGGTGAACCAGAGGCAAGAATTATGTTGTAATTTTTAAGTTTTTTTTTAAGCATTAAAGTTTTTCTTTATTCTTGCTAAATCTCGTTTATTGTCTCTAGCTTTTAAAACTTCCCTTTTATCGTGAGTCTTTTTCCCTTTTGCAAGTGCTAATTCTAATTTTGCAAAACCTCTATCATTTATAAATAAACGTAAGGGAACAATTGTATTTCCTTTAGCTTCTACATCCTTTTTTAAACTAAGTAATTCTCTTTTATTTAGTAGTAATTTTCGCTCACTTTTAGGATTGTGATTAAAATGATGACCAAACATATATTCTTGAATATACATGTTCACCACAAACAATTCACCACGTTCATTAAACTCACAAAAACTTTCAGTTATTCTTGCTTTACTTTGTCTTATAGACTTTATTTCTGTTCCTGTAAGTTGAATGCCAGCAACATACTTGTCTAATATTTCATATTCAAAACGTGCTTTTTTATTTTGTATGTTAATTTTTTTCTGCACTATTTTAAATTGATTTTAAGTTTTTGCAAAGATACATTTTTGATTAGGATAAAGAAGTGTAATTTTACAATCAAAAATAAAACATAAACTACATGAAGTACATTTATATTATAGGAGTTTTTCTGTTGTTTTCTTGTTCTAACAATAAAGATAAATTAACTGCACAACAGATTGTCGATAAATCTATTGAGGTTTCTGGTTTAGATAAAATTAATAAGACAAGTTTAAGTTTTAAATTTAGAGACAAAAATTATAATGCTGTTCGAAATAATGGGGTTTTTAAGTTAAATAGAACTTTTGACTCTATAAAAGATGAGATAACAAATACTGGTTTTAAAAGATTTATTAATGATAAACAGATTGAATTATCAGATTCACTTTCTACTGTTTACACAAACTCTGTAAATTCTATTCATTATTTTTCTGTTTTACCTTATGGTTTAAATGATAAAGCAGTTCATAAAAAGCTATTACCTTCAGTTTCAATTAAAGGAAAAGATTACTACAAAGTTGAAATTACTTTTTCTAAAAATGGAGGAGGAGAGGACTTTGAAGATGTTTTTATTTATTGGATTAATAAACAAACTTTTTTAGTAGAATATTTAGCCTATTCCTATAAAACTGATGGTGGAGGAAAACGCTTTAGAGATATTATAAACGAACAAAATATTAAAGGTATTCGTTTTGTAAATTATAATAATTACAAACCTAAATCTAAAGAAATTCCTTTAATTAATTTGGATAAAGCGTTTGAAGAAAATCAACTTACCAAAGTTTCTGAAATTATCTTGGAAGATATTCAAGTAAAATTGTAGTTTTAACCTGTTAAAAATTCACATATCTTGAGAAAATTTTTCTTCTTTTTTTTATTGTTTGTATGTATTCAAAATTATAGTCAAAATACTGTTGGAACTGTTTTTTATGATGATACGAAAACTCAAGAAGGTTACACGCTTTTTACATCTTTCAAAAAATCTTACTTAATTAATAATTGCGGTCAAGTAATTAATGAATGGGAAAGTAATTTTCCTCCTGGAAATGCAGTTTATTTATTGCCTAATGGAAATTTACTTAGAGCTGGAAGAGAAGATGGAAAAAGTGATATTACCTTTGGTGGAATGGGAGGTGTTGTAGAGATTTATAATTGGGGTGGAGATTTAATTTGGTCTCATAGTTTCAATGATAATACTCAACGGCAACATCATGATATTTATCCAATGCCAAACGGAAATATTTTAGTTTTAGTTGCAGAATTATGGACAAAAAATGATGCTATTGAAGCAGGAAGAAATCCTGCTAAAATTACTGAAGAGAGACTTTATAATGAGAAAATTATAGAAGTAACACCTGTAGGAACAAATCAAGTTCAAATAGTTTGGGAATGGAGTATAAAAGATCATGTAATTCAAGATTTTGATAATACAAAATCAAATTTTGGAAATATTTCTGAAAACCCGAATAGAGTTGATATTAATTATTTAAACCAAGGAAACGGTTCAGCAAATTGGTTGCATATAAACTCTATTCAGTACAATGAAAAACGAGATCAAATAGTTTTAAGCTCAAGAAATTTAAGTGAAATTTGGATTATAGATCATTCTACAACAACGCTAGAAGCTGCTACAAACTCTGGTGGTATTTACGGAAAAGGTGGTGATTTATTATACAGATGGGGAAATCCTCAAGCTTATAAAATTGGTGACGAAAGCAATAGAAAATTATTTGGACAGCATTACCCACATTATATAGAAGAAGGATTGCCAGATGCAGGAAAATTAATTTTATTTAACAATGGTGATCAAAGAAATCCTTTTTACTCAGAGGTTTTTGTAATGTCCTTACCTGAAACAAATGGTATTTTTTCGTATACTCCAAATACTGATTTTGGTCCGGAAAACCCTGATTATATCTATGCTCAATTTGATGGAACAAACAACTCAAATTTTTATTCGAGAATTGTAAGTGGAGCTCAAAAATTACCAAATGGAAATATTCTAATTTGTGAAGGTGCAAAAGGAAACTTTTTTGAAATTGATAGTAATGAAGAAATTGTTTGGAACTATATAAATCCAGTAAACAATAATACTGGTAACGTTTTTAATCAAGGAGAAAATGCATTAAATAATCTAAGTTTTAGAGCACTAAAATATCCATTAGACTACGTAGCTTTTACTGGGAAAAATTTAAATCCAGGAAACACAATTGAGGGAGGTACAAGTAGTTGCAGTACATTAAGTACATCTTCAGAGAGTGTTTCCAATATTTCAATATATCCAAATCCATCAGAAACTGGAGAATTTACTATCAACAATCAAAATGATGTTCTTGAAATTACAGTGTATAATTTACTTGGGAAAAAAATTTATCAAACAAAAAACACTAAAAGTATTGATTTAAAAGAGCATTCTTCAGGTATTTATTTAGCAAGAATACTGACAAATAGTGGAGCAATCACGAAAAAATTGATAAAAACGAACTAATCAATTTTTAAAACCTCACTTGTTTTTTTATCTGCTGATATTTTTACGATATACAAACTGGAATTATCGTTATCATCCATATCAGAATATTTATTTTCGTTCAGGATTTTGTTTGCAAAATAGGGAGTTGTGTTGCTGTGGCCTACGATTAAAACCGTTTTTCCTTCTGTATCTTTTTGAAAATCATCAGTATACATATTTCTTGGATCGTATTTTAGAATCTCAAGATTTTTACTTTCAGCAGTTGGTGTTGCAGTTTGTATTGTTCTGTTATAGTTTGTGGAATAAACTGCGTCTAAATCAATATCACTAAAGTAGTTAGCCCAATTCTGTGCCCTTTGCTGTCCTTTTTTAGAAAGATTAGGATTGTTATTAGAAGTATCACTTCTGTCTTTTTCTGCATGTCTTATTAAATAATAAGTTGTTTCTTGTGAAGAGCAAGACTGCAATAAAAAAGATAGGAATAGGAAACCAAGCAAATATTTTCTCATGATGTTATTTTTTGCTAAGATAAAAAAAGACTGTCTTTGAAAGACAGCCTTTTTTAATTTAGTTGCTTTTTTATTACTTTACCTCAATTAATCTTGCAGGTTTAGGTTTTGCAATTTCTAATTTTGGGATGGTAATTTTTAGTTCTCCATTTTTGTAAGTTGCTTCAATTTTATCTCTATCTACAACATTTTCTGGCATTCTAAAACTTCTTCTAAAGGATAGATAACTATACTCTTTTCTTGTATAATTGTCTTTAACATCTTCAATTTCGTCTTTCTTTTCAGATGAAATCGTTAATAAATCATTATCTAAATCTATTTTAAAATCTTTTTTATCCATTCCTGGAACTGCAACAAGTACTTCATACTCGTCTTCATTTTCTTTTATATTTACCGCTGGTAAAGTCGAATTAACATCAGAAAAATTCGAAGTTGATAAACCATTAAACAAATCATTAAATACGTTTGAAAGTACCGGAAACTCTGTTCTTCTTGCTAACATAATTTTTTATTTTTTTAATTAAACTTTTATCTATTTTTTATAAGTAAAAATCAAAATAAATGCCAATTGAAATATATGTCATTTTTTCATTTTATAATAGATTAAACATGACATAATAACTTGTTTTTCAGATTATTAATAAAAAAAGTGACACTTTTTCAAGTATCACTTTACAAAAATTTTAAAAAGATTATTTTTAATTCTCCACTAAATCAGATTGATTTCTAAATACTAACTTATCATCAAAAGCATCTAATAAAATAATACTGTCTGTAGTTATTTTTCCAGATAAAATTTCTTTAGATAATTGATTCAACACTTCTTTTTGAATCACTCGTTTTACAGGTCTCGCACCAAACTCTGTTTGGTATCCTTTTTTAGCCAAATACTGAATAGCTTCATCAGTAGCATCCAAAGTGATATCTTGTTTTGCAATCATTCTTTTTACGCTATCCAATTGCAAACTCACGATTTCAAAAATGTCTTTTTTCGTAAGAGGTGTAAACATAATAATGTCATCAATCCTGTTTAAAAACTCTGGTCTCACAGATTTTTTTAACAATCCTAAAACTTCAATTTTTGCTACATCTGTAATGGCGTCAACATCAGCTTTTGTGTCAGAAAATTTTTCCTGAATGATATGACTTCCCATATTCGAAGTCATAATAATAATTGTGTTTTTAAAATCTGCAACACGTCCTTTATTATCGGTCAATCTTCCTTCATCTAAAACTTGTAATAAAATGTTGAAAGTATCAGGATGTGCTTTTTCAATTTCGTCTAACAACACAACAGAATAAGGTCTTCTTCTTACAGCTTCTGTCAATTGACCACCTTCGTCATAGCCAACATAACCAGGAGGTGCACCAACTAATCTACTTACAGAATGACGTTCTTGGTATTCGCTCATATCAATTCTTGTCATTGCATTTTCATCATCAAACAAGTATTCTGCCAATGCTTTTGCTAACTCAGTTTTACCAACGCCAGTTGTTCCTAAAAACAAGAAGCTTCCTATGGGTTTGTTTGGGTTTTGCAAACCTGCTCTAGATCTTCTTACAGCATCAGAAACAGCAATAATAGCTTCTTCTTGACCAACAACTCTTCTATGCAGTTGATTTTCAAGTTTCAATAATTTGTCACGTTCTGACTGAATCATTTTAGTGATGGGAATTCCTGTCCATTTTGCAACAACTTCTGCAATGTCTTCAAAATCTACTTCTTCTTTTATTAGCGATTTTCCCTCTTGATTTTCAGCCAATATCTTTTGATATTCTTCTAGCTTTTCTTGAGCGTCTTTTATTTTTCCATAACGTAATTCTGCAACTTTGCCATAATCGCCTTCACGTTCTGCTTTTTCTGCTTCAATTTTAAAGTTTTCAATATCAGATTTTGCAGTTTGGATATTATCTACAACTTCTTTTTCTGATTTCCATTTTGCGTTAATCGTATTTCTCTCTTCTTTCAAGTTTGCTAAATCAGAACGAAGTGATTTTAATTTTACTTCATCTTTTTCTCTTTTGATGGCTTCAATCTCAATTTCCAATTGCATGATTTTTCGATCCAAAACGTCTAACTCTTCTGGTTTCGAGTTGATTTCCATACGTAATTTTGATGCAGCTTCATCCATTAAATCAATAGCTTTATCTGGTAAAAATCGGTTGGTAATGTATCTGTTTGATAATTCTACAGCACCAATAATAGCCTCATCTTTTATTCGAACTTTATGATGTGTTTCATATTTTTCTTTGATTCCTCTTAAAATAGAAATCGCACTTTCAGTATCTGGTTCATCAACCAAAACTTTTTGGAAACGACGTTCTAACGCTTTGTCTTTTTCAAAATATTTTTGATATTCATCTAAAGTTGTAGCTCCAATTGCTCTCAATTCTCCTCTCGCTAATGCAGGCTTTAGAATGTTAGCAGCATCCATTGCTCCTTGACCACCACCTGCACCAACTAAGGTATGAATTTCATCAATAAAAAGTACAATATCACCTTCTGATGTCGTTACTTCTTTAATGACTGCTTTTAAACGCTCTTCAAATTCACCTTTGTATTTTGCACCAGCAATTAAAGCACCCATATCCAAAGAGAAAATCAATTTTTCTTTTAGGTTTTCTGGTACGTCACCATCAACAATTCTATGCGCTAAACCTTCTGCGATAGCTGTTTTTCCTGTTCCAGGTTCTCCAACAAGTATTGGATTATTTTTTGTTCTACGTGATAAAATTTGAAGTAATCTTCGAATTTCTTCATCTCTACCTATAACTGGATCGAGTTTGCCGTTTTGAGCTAATTTATTAAGGTTTTTTGCATATTTTTCTAAAGCATTATATGTTTCTTCTTGGCTTTGAGAAGTAACTCTTTCACCTTTACGTAACTCATCTATTGCTAATTTTAAATCTTTTTCTGTTACTCCTTGGTCTTTTAAAACCTGAGCGATATTAGATTTAGATTTAAAAATAGCTAAAATTAAATGCTCTACAGATACAAAGTCGTCTTTCATATCTTTAGCAATTATAGAAGCTTCATTTAATGTTTTTCCTGCTTCTCTAGATAACATTAATTCAGCTCCAGAAACTTTTGCAAAACTTTGAAGCTGTTTGTCTAAAATTTGCAGAATTACTGCAATATTTATGTTTAGTTTCTTCAATAGAAATGGAAGCACGTTTTCATCAACTTGAGTTAATGCTTTAAAAATGTGTTCATTTTCTATTTGATTATGTCCAAACTCTTGCGCCAATTGTTGCGCCATTTGAATGGTTTCTTGTGATTTGGTTGTATATTTATTAAAATTCATTTTGTATTAATTTTCTTTTTTACAACATAATTAAAACAATTTTAGTACCAATAAAAACTACAATACTAAAACAGACATTTTGTCTGTAAATCTTTACAAATACTGACTTTTTGACTTTTTTTAATTAGTTACTTTTGTTTAAAATTTATAAAAAATGGGATTTTTCAATTTTAATAAGAAAGATATAGATGAGCAAAGTTTTATTAAATGGATTCAATTAACAGATATAATTCAATTTGAAGAAATAAAACAAGCATCTAAAAGCGAAGCTGTACTAATTTTTAAACATTCTACAAGATGTGGAATAAGTAGAATGGTTAAAAGACAATTTGAACAATTGTTTTTAGAACAACACAAAAATTATAAAGTCTATTATTTAGATCTTTTAAATTATAGAGATATCTCTAACCTAATTGCAACAGAGTTTCAGGTAATACATCAATCGCCACAAATTTTAGTTATTAATAATGAAAATGTAGTTTTTAATGCATCACATTATGACATCACTGAAATTGATTTAAATAGATTTTTATAGGATAAACTTGCATTAGACCTTGATTAAGTCGTATTTTTGTGATTTAAAAAATTTTAAAAATTTTGGCTAGCACGAAGATTTCAGAAGTAAAAACAGGAAAAGAATTATATGGATATCAGAAAGATGCATTAGAAGAAATTTTTAATCGGTTCGAAAATGCTCCAGATGACTACCATTTATTATATCAATTACCAACTGGTGGTGGTAAAACTGTTATCTTTTCTGAAATTACAAGGCGATATTTAAAGACATTTAAAAAGAAAGTTTTAGTGCTTACTCATAGAATTGAGTTGAGTAAACAAACATCTAAAATGTTAAAAGAGTTTGGTGTAACCAATAAAACAATTAACTCTACAGCTAAATTAGATGACCAAAATGAATTTGATTGTTTTGTAGCTATGGTAGAAACACTAAACAATCGTTTAAACGATGAAAAGTTTGATATATCAGATATTGGTTTAGTAATTGTTGATGAAGCACACTACAATTCTTTTACTAAAATTTTTAAATTTTTCGATCAATCCTTTATTTTAGGTGTAACAGCCACTCCTTTAAGTTCAAATATAAAACTACCAATGTATGAAAATTATAAAGAATTGGTAGTAGGGGAGTCTATACAAGATTTAATTGAAAATGGCTACTTGGCAAGAGCTAATATGTATTCATATAATGTTGGTTTAACTTCATTAGAAGTTGGTGCTAATGGAGACTATACTGTAAAGTCTTCAGAAGATTTATATACTAATGTAGATATGCTTTCTAAATTAGTGTCTGCTTACGAAGAAACCGTTAAAGGAAAGAAAACACTAATTTTTAATAATGGCATAAACACCTCTATTCAAGTGTTTTATGCTTTTAAGAAAGCAGGGTATCCAATTGCACATTTAGATAATACCAATACTAAAAAAGAACGAGAGTTAATTTTAAAATGGTTTCATAAGACACCAAACGCTATAATTACTTCTGTAAGTATTTTAACTACTGGTTTTGATGAACCTAGTATTGAAGCAATTATTCTTAATAGAGCTACAAAATCTTTAACTCTATATTATCAAATGATTGGACGTGGATCTAGAATTTTTGGAAATAAAACAGAATTTGATGTAGTTGATTTAGGTAATAATTTTTACAGGTTTGGTCCTTGGGGAGCAGATTTAGACTGGAAAAAAATGTTTAAAGCTCCAGATTATTACTTAAATGCTATTCTTTCTGATGAAGAAATTGAAAGTAATTTTAGATATGAATTACCAGCTGATATTAGAAAAGAATTTTCTAAATCTACAGACTTATATTTCGATATGAAAAGCGTTTATATAGATACTATAAGAGCTGGAGAATCATCTAAAAGAGTTTTAGAAAAATCAATTGAGCACCATGCAAAAATGTGTATTGAAAATAGTGAAGATGTTTTTGATGCATTAATACTAGCTAAAATGTTAAGTGAAGAAATTGATGATAGAATTAATAGATATGCAAAATGTATTTCTAAAAGTACACACAATTTTGTTACTTGGCTAAAAGATGATTATAAGAAGAAATTAAACTCTTATTTAAGAGCAAACTTCGATGAAGTCTATGAAAAAATACATGGTCACCCTCCTGAAGACTAATGTTTAAGAGACTTTTAGAAATTTAATTATTTTTTTTATTTTTTATTTGCCTATTTAAAAAATACCTACATTTGTATTACTTATTTAAGTTAAATGTTACGTTTATCTTATTTCGGATGTGAATTTTTTAAGGAGATAAAAGTTTACATAGCATTTTGGAAATGCAAAGAAAAAATTAAGGTTTCTCCATTTTTCTACCTTCAACAATTGATGCCTTATACAAAGCGTCATGTTGTTTACTTAAAAATTATTCAGTAGTAAAAATCATTATATTTCTACTCATGCTTACAATCTTAATGATTTATTGCATTTTCAATTAATAATAATTTTTAAAAAACAAAGTGAATACTAAATACATTGATTTAATCGAACAAACATTCGATTTCCCTCAAGAAGAATTTAAAACTGAGCAAAATAATTTATTCTGGCACGATATAAATTTAATGGAACTAACAAAAAAGTATGGCGCTCCATTAAAATTTACTTATTTGCCAAAAATTTCAGAAAACATAAATAAAGCTAAACAATGGTTTGCAGATAGTTTTAAAAAACACAATTATAAATCAAACTATTATTACAGCTATTGTACAAAAAGTTCTCATTTTAAACATGTTTTACATGAAGCATTAAAAAATGATATTCATATAGAAACATCGTCTGCTTTTGATATAGATATTGTAAATAATTTAAATAAAGACGGTAAAATAAAGCAAAATACCTTTATCATTTGTAATGGATTTAAACGTGATCAGTATATAAAAAATATAGCAGAGCTAATAAACTCTGGACACAAAAATTGTATTCCAATTATAGATAATTACGAAGAGCTATCACTTCTTCAAAAAGAAACCCAAGAATCATTTAAAGTTGGAATTAGAATTGCTTCTGAAGAAGAACCTAAATTCGAGTTTTATACTTCACGATTAGGTATTGGATACAAAAACATTTTACCTTTTTACGAGAGAGAAATTGCAAAAAATAAACAGGTTGATTTAAAAATGTTGCATTTTTTCATTAACACAGGTATTAAAGACAATGCCTATTATTGGAACGAATTAATGAAATGTTTAAGTGTTTATATAAATCTAAAAAAGGTTTGTCCAACTTTAGATAGTTTAAACATAGGAGGAGGGTTTCCTATAAAGAATTCTCTTGGTTTTGAGTACGATTACGCTTACATGATTGATGAAATTGTAAATCAAATTAAATTAGCTTGTGACGAAGCAAAAGTTGATGTACCTCATATTTTTACTGAATTTGGAAGTTTTACTGTGGGTGAATCTGGTGCAGCTATTTATGAAGTTTTATACCAAAAGAAACAAAATGATAGAGAAAAATGGAACATGATTAATTCATCTTTTATTACAACTTTACCAGATTCATGGGCTATTAATAAACGTTTTATAATGCTGCCAATCAATAAATGGAATCATAAATACGAACGTGTTTTATTAGGTGGCTTAACTTGTGATAGTGATGATTATTACAATTCTGAGCAACATATAAATGGAATATATTTGCCTGTGTATGAAAAAGATAAACCTCTATATATAGGTTTCTTTAATACAGGTGCTTATCAAGAAACAATAGGTGGATTTGGTGGTTTACAACATTGCCTAATTCCACACCCTAAACATCTAATTATAGATAGAGATGAAAAAGGGAAACTAAAAATTAAATTATTTAAAGAACAACAAGAAAGTAGTGAGTTACTAACAATTTTAGGCTATAACTCTTAATTAAAGTAAAAATGAAAACTATAAATACTTATGCTGGTATTGGAGAAGAATTTTCAAAACTAGCAACATCAAAAATTGTGTTAATTCCTGTTGCATTTGATGGAACAAGCACTTGGCAAAAAGGAGCAGATAAAGGACCTCAAGCCTTTTTAGAAGCTTCAGAAAACATGGAACTGTATGATATTGAAACAGATACAGAAGTTTATAAAGAAGGTGTGTTTTTAGCTGATACTATTTCAGGAACAGATGCAGAAACTGTGGTTAATGAAGTGCATGATATAACTAAAAAGTACATTAATAGAAACAAATTTGTAACTATTTTTGGAGGTGAACATTCAATTTCAATTGGTACAATTAGAGCATTTAATGAGTGTTTTAGTAACTTAACAGTCCTACATGTAGATGCTCATGCAGATTTACGCAAAGAATATGAAGGTTCTAAATACAATCATGCTTGTGCAGTTTATGAAGCAAATACTACTACTAACTTAATTCAAGTAGGTATTAGAAGTATGGATATTTCTGAAAAAAGAACAATGAACGAGGAAAAAGTATTCTTTGCTCATGATATGGCTATTAACGAAGATTGGATGGATGATGTAATAGATCTATTAACATCTAATGTGTTCATTACTTTTGATTTAGATGCATTAGATCCATCAATTATGCCTTCAACTGGTACACCAGAACCTGGTGGCTTGTTTTATTACGAAACTTTAGAATTCTTAAAAAGAGTTTTTGAAGAAAAAAATGTTGTTGGTTTTGATATGGTAGAACTTTGTCCTAATGAAAATGAAAAATCATCAGATTTTTTAGCTGCTAAATTGTACTATAAAATGCTTTCTTACAAATTTGCTGAAAATGATGATGATTATGATACAGGTAATTCAATAGATGATAGTAATCCTTTTAGCAAATTATCTAAATTTAAGAGTGATGACGATTTTTAAATGCTAATGAATGCTAATATTGCTGCTTATCATTTAGTTAAATCTTTAGATATAGTAGTATGTTAGAGTGGATTATTATTATTTTAATTCTTATTGAAGTTGTACAAATATTTATTTAAAAATGAACAAACCAATTACCAATTTTATAGAAAAATACTTTCTTCATTTTAACGCTGCTGCACTAGTTGATGCTGCAAAAGGTTATGAAGATCAACTAAATAATGGTGCAAAAATGTTAGTATCTCTAGCTGGCGCAATGAGTACTGCAGAATTAGGTAAAATTTTTGCAGAAATAATTCGTAAAGATAAAGTGCAAATTATTTCGTGTACTGGAGCCAATTTAGAAGAAGATATTATGAATTTAGTAGCTCATTCTCATTACAAAAGAGTTCCAAACTATAGAGATTTAACCCCACAAGATGAGTGGGATTTATTAGAAAAAGGTCTGAATAGAGTTACAGACACATGCATACCTGAAGAAGAAGCTTTTAGAAGAATTCAAGAACATATTGTAAAAATATGGAAAGATGCAGAAGCAAAAGGAGAGCGTTATTTTCCACATGAATTTATGTACAAACTTTTACTTTCTGGAGTTTTAGAACAGTATTATGAAATTGATATTAAAAACTCTTGGATGTATGCTGCAGCTGAAAAAAACTTACCTATTGTTGTACCTGGTTGGGAAGACTCTACAATGGGTAACATTTTTGCCTCATATGTTTTAAAAGGAGAATTAAAAGCAAGTACCATGAAATCTGGTATAGAGTATATGACATTTTTAGCAGATTGGTATACAGATAATTCAGCAAATGGAATTGGTTTTTTTCAAATTGGAGGTGGTATTGCAGGAGATTTTCCAATCTGTGTAGTACCAATGTTATATCAAGATATGGAAAGAAAAGACACTCCTTTTTGGAGTTATTTTTGCCAAATATCAGATTCTACTACAAGTTATGGCTCATATTCTGGTGCTGTGCCTAATGAAAAAATTACTTGGGGAAAATTAGATATAAATACACCAAAATTTATCGTAGAAAGTGATGCTACTATTGTTGCACCTCTTATATTTGCTTATCTGTTAGAAATGTAAAAATTATGAAAAGAATTATTGTAGAATATTCAAAACTCACAAAAGACATATTAGATATGTTAATTGAGACATATCCTGATGGATATAACTATGAAGATATTATATCATTTAAAAATGCAAAAGGCGAAACAGTTAAAGCTGTTGAGTTAAGAACCGATGATACTATTTATTTAGTAAAAGTTAGTTCTAAACTAGAAAACGCAATGGAAGAATATGCAGAAGATGATGAGTTTTTTGAAGATAATGACGACTTTGATGTAAACCTACCAGATAATAAAAATGATGACTAAATTTATTAATTTAGAATTTTAACATAATTTTTAAAAATTCATTTGGAAGTAAATATTAAAAGTTATGATATTTGCACAACAATAAAGCAGAACATGAACAATACTCATACACATCATCATTTACACAGTTGCTCTCAAGCGATGTAGTGATGTGTTGAATAAATTCAAGATATTTTACAAACCCGTTTGAGCAATTCAAACGGGTTTTTGTTTTTAAAATTCATGATTGCTCAAAAAACAACTAAAAAAGAATGAACAACTTAAGAATTGCAGTACAAAAATCAGGAAGATTAAATGAAGATTCCATGAGAATTTTAAAAGACATTGGAATTTCAATTGATAATGGAAAAGACCAATTAAAAGCATTTTCTAGAAACTTTCCAATTGAAGTTTTTTATTTAAGAAATGGCGATATTCCTCAATATTTGAGAGATGGTGTAGTAGATGCAGCTATTATAGGTGAAAATGTTTTAATTGAAAAAGGTAATGATATTGAATTTGTAGAAAGATTAGGCTTTTCTAAATGTCGTGTATCTATAGCTGTACCAAAAGAATCAAATGACAACTCTTTACAAGACTTGGCAGGTAAACGTATAGCAACTTCTTATCCTGAAACCGTAAAGAAATTTATGTCAGAAAAAGGTATTGAAGCGCAATTACACATTATAAATGGATCAGTGGAAATTGCTCCAAATATTGGTTTAGCAGATGGTATTTGCGATATTGTTTCTAGTGGAAGCACCTTATTTAAAAATGGATTAAAAGAAATTGAAGTTCTTTTAACATCTGAAGCTGTTTTAGCTGTTTCACCAAAAATAGATGATGATAGAAAAGCAATTTTAGAAAAAATTCAATTTAGAATTCAATCTGTTTTAAAAGGTAGACAAGCCAAGTATGTATTATTGAACGCACCAAACAATAAATTAGACGATATTTTACAATTACTACCTGGTATGCGTAGTCCTACTGTATTACCATTGGCTGAAGAAGGCTGGAGTTCTGTACATTCAGTTATCACAAAAGATAAATTTTGGGAGATTATTGATGAGTTAAAAGCTAAAGGTGCAGAAGGAATTTTAGTTTGTCCAATTGAAAAAATGGTTTTGTAAAATGAAAAAGTTTATAAATCCAAAGGAACAAACTTGGTCAGAAATATTAAAAAGGCCAACAAAAACTGTTGACGATATTGAAGCAACCGTTAATCAAATTTTTGATGACGTTAAATTAAATGCAGATACTGCTGTAAATAAATATACGCAACTTTTTGATGGTGTTTCTCTTGAATCAAATTTAGTAACTACTGAAGAAATTAATGAAGCAAAAAACTTAGTTTCTAAAGACTTAAAAGATGCAATTAATATTGCAAAAGAGAACATAAGTAAATTTCATAAAGCACAAAAAACTAATAGAGTTTATCAAGAAACTACTAGTGGAGTAGTTTGCTGGCAAGAAAAAAGACCAATTCAAAAAGTTGGATTATATATTCCTGGTGGTACAGCTCCTTTATTTTCAACAGTTTTAATGTTAGCGATTCCAGCTCAAATAGCAGGTTGTAAAGAAATTGTGTTATGTAGTCCACCTAATAAGGAAGGCAAAGTTCATCCTGCAATATTATACACTGCAGATTTGTGTGGTGTAACAAAAATTATTAAAGTTGGTGGCATACAAGCCATAGCAGGAATGACTTTTGGCACAGAAAGTATTCCTAAAGTTTATAAGATTTTTGGTCCAGGAAATCAATATGTTACTGTTGCTAAACAATTAGCAACTAAATATGGAATTGCCATAGATATGCCTGCAGGACCAAGTGAATTGTTAATTGTTGCAGATGAGAGTGCTAATGCAAGTTTTGTTGCTTCAGATTTATTGAGTCAGGCAGAACATGGAGTTGATAGTCAAGTAGTCTTAGTATCTACTTCTAAGCAATTGATAGATGAGGTTGATAAAGAGTTAACAAAACAACTAAAAGTTTTACCTAGAGTAGATATTGCAGCAAAAGCTATAGAAAACTCAAAATCTATCTTTGTAGAAAATGATGAAACTGCAATTGAATTAATAAACGAATATGGACCAGAACATTTTATTATTTGCACTAAAAACAACAATTTTTATATAGATAATATAGAAAATGCAGGTTCAGTTTTTATTGGGAATTACACCCCAGAAAGTGCTGGAGATTATGCTTCTGGGACAAATCACACATTACCAACAAATGGATTTTCAAAATCTTATTCAGGAGTAAATTTAGATAGTTTTACCAAAAGCATCACGTTTCAAGAAATTTCAAAAGAGGGTATCCAAAATATTGGAAATTCTATTGAATTAATGGCAGAAACAGAAGGGTTACAAGCTCACAAAAATGCTGTAACATTACGTTTAAAAGAAATAGAATCATGAATATCTTAGATTTAGTTAGAGATAACATAAAAGGTATACAACCCTATTCATCTGCTAGAGATGAATATAAAGATGCAAATTCTGAAACTATGGTATTTTTAGATGCCAATGAAAACCCTTATGAAAATGGTGTAAATCGTTATCCAGATCCTAAACAAAACAATGTAAAAGATTTGTTGGCCAATTTAAAAGGGATTTCAAAATCTAACATACTACTTGGAAATGGAAGTGACGAAATCTTAGATTTACTATTTAGAGCCTTTTGTGAGCCAAATAATGATAATATTATTACGTTACCACCAACTTATGGTATGTATGGTGTTTTGGCTAATATAAATGCTATAGAAAATAGAACTGTTCTTTTAAAAGATGGTTTTCAACCAAATGTTACTGAAATTTTAAATAAAGTCGATAAAAACACAAAAATATTGTTTTTATGTTCGCCAAATAACCCTTCAGGCAACAGCTTTTCTAATGAAATGGTAGAGAAATTATTAAGTTCCTTTTCTGGTTTGGTTGTTATTGATGAAGCATATATTGATTTTTCTGAACAAGAAAGCTGGCTTTCTAAAATGGAACAATTTCCAAACTTAGTTATTTCACAAACGTTATCTAAAGCATATGGTTTAGCAGGAATTCGTTTAGGAGTATGTTATGCATCTAAAGAAATAATAGCAATTCTTAATTCTATTAAACCTCCTTATAACGTAAATGAATTGACTCAGAAAAAAGCAATTGAAAGGTTATCGAATATAGATTTGGTAAATAAAGAGGTTAAAGAAATTATTAGTAATAGAAAAATACTTACCAAAGAGTTATATCAATTATCATTTATTAATAAAATTTATCCATCAGACTGTAATTTTATTTTGGTAAAAGTAGATGATGCTAACAAAAGATATAATCAATTAATTGGTAAAGGTATAGTTGTTAGAAATAGAACCACACAACCATTATGCGAAAATTGTTTGCGTTTAACAATTGGAACAACTACAGAAAATAAAAAACTAATACAAGCTTTAAAAGCATTAGAAAATGAGTAAAAAAGTATTATTTATAGACAGAGATGGTACACTTGTAATTGAACCACCAGTAGACTATCAGTTAGATAGTTTAGAAAAACTAGAGTTCTATCCTAAAGTGTTTCAAAATATGGCCAAAATTGCTTCTGAGTTAGATTTTGAATTGGTTATGGTTACCAATCAAGATGGTTTAGGTACAGTCTCCTTTCCTGAGGAAACATTTTGGCCAGCTCAAAATAAGATAATTGATGCATTTGAAAAAGAAGGTGTTGTATTCTCTGAAATTTGTATTGATAAGACATTCCCACATCAAAATGCTCCAACAAGAAAGCCAAGAATTGGAATGTTAACAAAATATTTTTCTGAAGATTATGATTTAGAACACTCATTTGTTTTAGGAGATCGTATAACAGATATGGAACTCGCTAAAAACTTGGGTTCAAAAGGAATTTATTTATCAGAAAACCCAGAATTAGGTGTAGATGAAATTGAAGCAGAGAAACAAGAAGTTTTAGACTCAATTGTATTAACAACAACAAATTGGGATGAAATTTATGTATATCTAAAATTACAAGATAGAGTTGCTGAAATTGTAAGAAACACAAATGAGACTAAAATTTACATAAAATTAAATTTAGATGGATCTGGAAAAAATGATATTGATACAGGTTTAAAGTTTTTCGATCATATGCTAGATCAAATTGGTAGACATGGTGCTATGGATTTAACGATAAAAGTTGATGGGGATTTAGAA
>JABXIJ010000057.1 GCA_013373105.1 Flavobacteriaceae bacterium
CTTTTTTTATATCTATTTTTAACTTAATTATTGAGCTAAAACTTCTTGAACTTTATCAGCTGCTTCTTGGAATTCTGTTGCTGAAATAATTTTCATTCCAGAATTATCTATCAATTCTTTTGCTTCTTTAGCGTTTGTACCTTGTAATCTACAAATAATTGGCACTTGAATCTTATCGCCCATATTTTTGTATGCATCTACAACACCTTGTGCAACTCTGTCACAACGTACAATTCCTCCAAAAATATTAACCAAAATTGCCTTTACATTAGGATCTTTTAAAATAATACCAAATGCTGTTTCTACTCTTGCAGCATCTGCTGTACCACCAACATCTAAAAAGTTAGCTGGTTCTCCACCAGATTCTTTAATTAAATCCATAGTTCCCATTGCTAAACCAGCACCATTTACCATGCAACCTACGTTTCCATCTAAATCTACATAATTTAAACCAGCAGCTTTAGCTTCTACTTCAATTGGGTTTTCTTCTCTTAAATCACGTAATTCTGCATAATCTTTATGTCTAAATAAAGCATTGTCATCTAAAGTAACTTTAGCATCTACAGCTAATATTTTATCGTCAGATGTTTTTAACACAGGATTAATTTCAAATAAAGATGAATCACTCTTTACATAAGCAGTATAAAGTGCAGTAACAAACTTTACCATTTCTTTAAATGCAACACCAGATAAACCTAGATTAAAAGCAATTTTACGTGCTTGAAAAGGCATAATTCCTAATAATGGATCTATCTCCTCTGTAAAAATTAAATGTGGAGTCTCTTCTGCAACAGTTTCAATATCCATTCCTCCTTCTGTAGAATACATTATCATATTTTTACCAGTAGCTCTGTTTAATAATACAGACATATAAAATTCATCTGGTTCTGAATCTCCAGGGTAATAAACATCTTCAGCTACTAATACTTGATGAACTTTTTTTCCTTCAGCAGATGTTTGTGGTGTAACTAACATCATACCTAAAATATCATTAGAAATACTTTCTACTTGTTCTAAGTTTTTAGCGAGCTTTACTCCTCCTCCTTTTCCACGACCACCAGCATGAACTTGAGCTTTTATAACATGCCAACCTGTACCTGTTTCTTCAGTTAATTTTTTAGCAGCATCTAAAGCTTCTGCTGGAGTTGTAGCAACAATTCCTCTTTGAATTCTAACGCCAAAACTATTTAAAATTTCTTTTCCTTGATATTCGTGTAAGTTCATTTTATGTCTATTTTTAAACGATAGCAAAAATACGAATTCAGTTAAGATTTTTTACAATAATTTAATAAAAAAAGTGTAAAGAAATTGATCTTGTAATTACTCGCAATCAATCAATTAAAGTTCTGCAATTATTTTAAGATTAAATTAACAAGTTTAGACTGTAACAAACAAAATATTGTGAAGTCTTTATTGTTAATTAACAATATGTTGTGAAAATTAAATAAGTTAAGAAAGTACTATAGCGACATGTTTTTAATTAAACAATAAATCAAAAAACTACATGTTACAAAAATATATTCTGTTGCTATTAACTGTATGTACTTTTCAAACAGTTAAAGCACAAAATCAAAGAAAATAAAAAACACAATAAAAACAACCTTATAATTTTTATTGAATATCTGTTTTTTTATAACTTCGTGAGTAGAATTTTTAAGATGATAGTTACAAAAAATATTCACAAGTATTATGGTGATGTAGAAGTACTAAAAGGTGTAGATTTAGCCATACAAAAAGGAGAAATTGTAGCTATAGTAGGACCTTCAGGAGCTGGTAAAACTACACTTTTACAGATTTTAGGAACACTGGATAAACCTATAAAAGAACAAGACTTTGAATTAATAATAAATAATACATCTTTAAAAGATTTATCAGATAAGCAACTTTCAGATTTTAGAAACAGACACATTGGTTTTATATTTCAATTTCATCAACTTTTACCAGAATTCACAGCTTTAGAAAATGTTTGTATTCCTGCATTTATAGGCAATACTTCTAAAAAAGAAGCAGAAGAAAAAGCAACAAAATGGTTAGAGTTTTTGGGGCTTTCACACAGATTACATCATAAACCAAATGAACTTTCTGGTGGCGAACAACAACGAGTAGCTGTTGCTCGAGCTTTAATTAACAATCCTTCTGTAATTTTAGCTGATGAACCAAGTGGAAATTTAGATAGTGTTGCTGCTAAAAACTTACATGAACTCTTTTTTAAACTTAGAGATAAATTTAATCAAACTTTTGTTTTAGTTACTCATAATGAAGAACTTGCAAACATGGCAGACAGAAAGTTAACCATGAAAGATGGTAAAATAATTGAGTAATTAATGACTAAAAAAGAACTCAAAGAATTTCTAGACTCCAAAGTATTACAATACAACTATCCAAAATTTATTGATTCTGATCCTATTCAGATTCCACACCTATTTTCAAAAAAAGAAGATATTGAAATTGCTGCATTTTTAACAGCTACTATTTCATGGGGAAATCGTAAAATGATTATCAAAAATGCTTCGAGAATGATGCAATTATTAGATAATTCTCCTTATGATTTTGTAATGAAACACACTGAAAATGATTTAAAAGGTTTAGACAATTTTGTACATAGAACTTTTAATTATATTGATTTACAGCAGTTTATAAAATCATTAAATCATATTTACAAAAATCATGGTGGATTAGAAAAAAGTTTAGCAATTAAAAATGATGAGAATAATTATCAAATTGCTATACATCAATTTAAAAAAGATTTTTTTGGTGTAGAACATTCTTCTAGAACATTAAAACATGTATCAGATCCTCTAAAAAATTCAGCGGCAAAACGTATTAATATGTTTTTAAGATGGATGGTAAGAAATGATAAAGCTGGCGTAGATTTTGGCATTTGGAAAACCCATAAACCCTCAAATTTATCTTGTCCCTTAGATGTTCATTCAGGAAAAGTTGCTAGAAAACTAAAGCTATTATCTAGAAAACAAAACGATTGGAAAGCCCTTGTTGAGTTAGATAGTAACTTGAGAAAACTAGATAACGAAGATCCTGTTAAATACGATTTTGCACTCTTTGGCCTTGGGGTTTTTGAAAAGTTTTAAATAGAAACTAACAATATAGAACTATTAACAAATTTTGTAATAAATTAGTTATCCAAAATTTTTATATCATGAGAAATACTATTATAATTTTTGCATTATTTATATCATTATTTACTGCTGGACAAGATCACAGAATCCCCATAGATACAATGGTTGTAACAACAAATTCTGTAGTTATAAAAGGTAAAAACATTCCTTATACTGCAACAACAGGTATGCAACCAGTTTTTGATGATAATGGCAAAATTATAGCTACTTTATACTATACATATTATAAAAGAAGTGATGTAAAAAATGATGAAGATAGACCAATTATTATGTCTTTTAATGGTGGTCCAGGTTCTGCATCAGTTTGGATGCATATTGCGTATACAGGTCCTAAAGTTTTAAAAATTGATGATGAAGGTTACCCTGTACAACCTTATGGTGTTAAAGATAATCCAAATTCTATTTTAGATATAGCTGATATTGTTTATGTAAACCCTGTAAATACAGGTTATTCAAGACCTGTTCTTGAAAAAGGTGAAAAGCTAGATAAATCGAAATTCTTTGGCATAAATGCAGATGTTCAATATTTAGCGGGTTGGTTAAATACATTTATTACAAGAAATAATCGCTGGAAATCTCCTAAATACATTATTGGAGAAAGTTATGGTGGTACTAGAGTTATGGGGCTTGCTGCTGAGCTTCAAAATAGTCAATGGATGTATTTAAATGGAGTAATTATGGTTTCTCCTGCAGATTATAAAGTTTTACGAACTGAAAGCTCTGTTGATTACGCCATAAACTTACCTTATTTTACTGCAGCAGCTTGGTATCATAAAATGCTACCTAATAATTTACAACAGAAAGATTTATTAGAAATTTTACCAGAAGCAGAAAACTATGCAATAAATACTTTATTACCTGCAATTGCAAAAGGTGGATTTATTTCTGATTTTGAGAAAAATGCAGTTGCTGAAAAGTTTTCATATTACTCTGGATTAAGCAAAACCTCTATTCTAAGAAATAATTTAGAGGTTTCACCAAGTTTCTTCTGGAAAGAATTATTAAGGAATAAAACTGGCGAAACAATAGGACGTCTAGATTCTAGATATAAAGGGTTTGATAAACGTGAAATTGGATCGAGCACAGATTATAACTCAGAAATAACTTCATGGTTACACTCTTTTACCCCTGCAATAAACTACTATATTAGAGAACATTTAAATTTTAAAACTGACGTAAAATACAATGTTTTTGGACCTGTTAGACCATGGGATAATAGAAATAATAATGTTAGAGAAGGTTTAAGACAGGCAATGGCTCAAAACCCTTATTTAAAAGTACTTGTTCAATCTGGTTATTATGATGGAGCTACTACTTATTTTGGTGCTAAATATACTATGTGGAAGACAGATCCTAGTGGAAAATTAATAGATAGATTCTTTTTTAAAGGTTATAGAAGTGGACACATGATGTACCTTAGAAATGAAGATTTACAAAAAGCTAATGATGATTTAAGAGAATTTATTAGCAATAGTTTGTCTAAAGGTAAACCTGCAAAATACTAGAATATGCAATTTCAAAATCCTGAAATTTTATATTTTTTACCAGTATTAATTATACCAATTTTAGTACATCTTTTTCAATTACAAAAATTTGAAAAAGTGTTATTTACAAACGTAGCTTTTTTAAAAAAAATTACACAAGAAAATAGAAAAAGTTCAACGCTTAAAAAGTGGTTAATTTTAACCACTAGAACATTACTACTTTTCGCGATACTTTTTGCTTTTTCTCAACCTTACTTTAGTAATAAAAATAACGACACAAATCAGCATACTTTTATATATTTAGACAATTCATTAAGTTTAGACACAAAAGGAGAGAGAGGTAATTTATTAAAAATTACAGCACAGAATATAATTGAAAGTGCTGCAAAAAATGATTCTTATTCATTACTCACAAATGATGATTTTTATGAAAATTTAAACTATACTGAACTTAAAAACCAACTCTTAAACTTAAAAAACACTGCAAAAAACAGTAATTTAGAGCAAGTTTTACTAAAAATAAATAGTTTAAAATCAAATAAAAGTAATACTTCATATAAGAATATATTAATATCTGATTTTCAGAATACTTACAATTCATTGTTTACAAATGTAACAAGTGATTTATCACTCATAAAACTAAATTCTAACACAAATAACAATATTTCTATAGATAGTTTATATCTAGATTCGAACTCAGGTGACAACCTAAAAATAAATGTAGTAATTAAGAACCAAGGTTCAGCCAAAGAAAATATTCCAATAGCTATTTACAACAAAGAAAAGCTGTTGAATAAACAGTCTTTCAATATAGAGGAAAATTCCAAAAACAACATTTCTTTTAATATAAAGAAAATTGAAAATTTACAAGGAAAAATTAGCGTAACTTTTAGCGATACTTTTAGTTTTGACAATACATTTTATTTTACATTAAATACACTTAAAAAAAACAGTGTTTTATGTATTGGAAAACCATCTGAAATATTTGCAAAAATTTACACCTCAGATGAATTTAATTATACAGAATCTACATTGCTAAATTTGAACTATAATTCTATTTTAAATCAAGATTTAATTATTTTAAATGAATTAGAAAATCTACCAGAAGTTTTAAATAGAAGTATAAATCAATACTTAAAAAATGGAGGGACTTTAGTAATTATACCTAATACTAAAACAAACATTGGATCGTACAATAACTTTTTGAAATCAATATCAAGCTTTAGAATTACTAATAAAGTAGTAGACTCTTTAAAAGTTACCAAAATAAACTTTGACCATCCTGTATTCAAAAATGTTTTTTCGAATAAAGTTTCAAATTTTCAATATCCTAGTGTTAGCGAATATTATGCTAATAATTTAGTTAAAAGTATAGCTATTTTAAACTTTGAAGATAATTCACCTTTTGTGAGCCAAATTAATACTTCTAACCAAAAAGTTTTTTGGATAACCACTAGCCTATCTTCAGACAAAACAAACTTCTCTAAATCCCCATTAATTGTACCTTTGTTCTATAACTTTGGAAAATTAAGTTTTAAAAACACTAAACTTTATTATGAAATTGGTGATATAGAGCGTATAGATATTGATAGAAAACTTAACAAAGACGAAATCTTAATAATAGCCAATAAAAAAATATCGTTTATACCTCAACAACAAACCTATCAAAGTAAAGTAAGTTTAGATTTGCAAAATCAATTGAATGAAGTTGGTTTTTACAGTGTTTTAAAGAAACAAGACACTATTAAAACGTTAGCATTTAATTCACCTAGAAATGAAAGTAGTTTACAATTTTTAGACTTAGACGAACTTTCAAAAGATTTAAATAATATTAAAGTATACTCAGATGTGAAACAGGTATTTACAGAATTAAATAAAAAAAATGAAGTTCATTGGCTTTGGCAATGGTTTTTAGCCTTGGCAATTGTATCTTTGCTAACAGAAATTTTGATATTAAAGTTCTACAATCCATGAGTACGCTTCTCAAAAACGCAACAATAGTTGACCAAACAAGTCCTCATCATCTTCAGAAAAAGGACATCCTTATTGCAAATGGAAAGATTAAAGAAATTGCAAAATCTATTAAAACAACTGATAAAGTAAAGGTTATTGAGCTTAAAAATCTTCATGTATCATGTGGTTGGTTCGATACTAGTGTTTCTTTTGGTGAACCAGGTTTTGAAGAA
>JABXIJ010000003.1 GCA_013373105.1 Flavobacteriaceae bacterium
CTGTGTTTTTTGTATTTAATACTAATAAATTATCTGTGTTAATCTGAAGATTTAAAAACCATTGCTCTAGATTCTGATGTGTAATATCTCCTGATAAAACTCCTTCAGAATTGTATTTAGAATCGACTAATTTTAAGTCATTTAAAATAAAGGATTGTTGTAAAAGTGAAATTGTTGGTTCTCCTTCAAAATTATAATCGACATTAAGATAAGGAAAAGTTAGCCCTGCATTTTTAAGTGATAATGTACCTTCCATTTCAGGATTACCTAAGAATCCTTTTAAATAAAAATCTCCAGAAACACTACCTCTTAAAGAAGATATTACATCTTGCCCTAATGGACTAAATGCTTCTAATTGATATTCCTCTAAGAAAACACTTAAATCTATTAGAGGCCTTTCTTCTGTAAAATCGATATTTCCAACAGCTGCTATACTTTTTACCTTTTCGTTTGATATAGACATATCTACTTTAAAAAGCTTGTATGAATTATCACCTTTAATATTTATAGCTAAATCACCCTGTTTAAATTTGTTTACTTCAAAATCTTTAATAATTAAAATAGCTTCTGGACTATAAATATTTTCTTTTTGAACAAAATCTATACTTCCAGAGACTTTGCCTTTTAAGGCTAAACTATCTATTTCTGGTAGAATACTTTTAAGCTTTACTTTGTTAAAATCTGCTAAAAGAACTTTATTATTATTTCCTTTTAATTCACCTGTAAATTCTACTTTTTGTTCTCCTGATGTTAATTTAAATTTATTAAAGAAAAATTCGTTTTTATTAAGATCGAAAATAATTTTATCTGTATTGTTTGCATCTGGTGTTATACTCCAAGGTGTATTCTTAAAAATAAAAGTAGATTTTTCAAAGCCAAGTACAGACTTACCTTCTTGATTAAAAGTGTAATAAAAATCTAAGTTGAAATCTTCTTTAACATTATCACCACCGTAAAATTTAGATTTAAAATGTAAGGTGTCATTTTGGTTTCTATTAAGTAAGCTTAACTTTGTTACTTTATAGTATTCTGTGTTAATTTCTTTGGCTGAAAAAAAGGTGTTGTATAAGGTGTTTTGATTGTCTGTTCTTAATGTTAAATCTTTAATCTCATTACCATATAAATCTATTCTTGGAGAAGTAAATGTTAGTTTAAACAAATCTTCATCTGAAGCCATTTTACCTCTTATTTTTGTGTTATCATCAATATCTATTTTTGGAAAAAACACACTAACTATTTGATTGAAAATAGTAAAATTAAAGTCTATGTATTGATGATCTTCTACCTTATAAGGATTGTAATTTGTATACATACTACCCAAAGCGTTTTGGGCTACATATGGCAGTTCTGTAAAAGTAAACTTACCTTCTAAATAACCATTTGCAATATCATATGATATTACTTCTATTCGTTTAACACTATCTAATAAAGATGATACTAAATTAAACTCTTTAAAACTATATTCTTGTTTTTCATTAGTGTAAAACACATCTTTAAATGTTGCTTTACCAACAATATTATTTAGGTTATTTCCATTAATATCTACACTTACATTTCCTTTAAGGTTTGCAATACTATCTCTTAAAAAAAGGTTCGTTTCTTTAAGGTTTAAGTGTGTTATTTTTGATTCAAAATCAAACTCATGTACTTCTTTTGATAAATCTGCTAAACCTGTAAACTTCATTTTAAAGTTTTCATCATCGATAGATAAATCACCATCAAATTTTTTGTTAGCATATAAACCATTAACATCTATATTCTTATAGGGGTAATCTTTAAAAGTTAACTTGTTTATTTTACCAATAAATGAAGTATTAATATTGTCTAATTTAAAACCTTCTCCTTTAATATTTCCTTTTAGACTTAATTTACCAAACAATGGGTCATTAAAAAATTCACCAATATCAAAGTTTGTAAAGCTAATTGAGCCTTCGTAGTTAGCATAATCTATATCATAAACATTAGTTAGAAATAAATCTGCTTCTGCTTTTCCTATTTCTGATGTTAAAAAAATGTCTGTTGTTAACTTTTTAGGAGTAAGTTTTACAAAACCATTTAATGAAAACTTACCTAGTTTTTCGAATTCTGATGGTAATGTTTTTCCCAAAATATTAGGTAAAATATTTTTTAACTCTTTATAAGTTGCATTTAGGTTGTCTAAATCTGCATTAAAAACAAATCCTTTTTCTGGATTTATAACATTGACAAAAGATAAATCTCCAACAACTTTAATTCCATTACTAGAACTTAGGTTAAGGTTGGTTAAATCAAAATTATTTAGAGTACCATTTACTTTTCCTCTAAAATAAATATCATCATTTCCACTAAGTTCATTATAAAACTTTTTTAAATCTGAAACTGCTAATTTACTATTAGAAAAATTGGCTTTTATATTTACTTTGTTATTAAAGTCTACTAAATCTTCACGTTTATATGTAAAATCTATATTGGCTTTAATTTCAGATTTTTGGGTTTCTAAAGTAGTCTCTTTAAAATGCATTGCTGTTTTAGAATACTCAAAATCTGATGTTAAATTGGTTACTTCAAGTCCATTAACATCTGAAAAATACAAGCCCTTTAAATGACTATTAAAATCTGGACCAACAATTGAGAAATTTTGAAGATTACCTCCTAAATTAAAAACTTCATAGCTTAAAGAATCTTGTTTGTTAGCATCAGATAGCCTAAAATGCATATCATAGATGTAAACGTTATTTGTTTTTAGAATAAAAGGATTTGTAAGAGAATCACGTTGCTCTTCATCATCAAAATTATCTATAAAGACAGCTAAATTATCATCTTCTTCACCTTTATAAGTTTTTAAATGAAATTCTACACCTTGAAGTGTAATGTTCTTTAAGTCTACTTCGTTATCAAGAATTCGTTTGGCATTTAATAATGATGTAGTTAATTTTTCAACAAAAATTAAAGTATCTTTATGATGATCTCTAATTTTTAATCCTTTTAAGCTAACACTTCCTAAAAAAGATAAATCAACCTTTTCAATTTTTATATTAGTTCCAAAATCTTTGTTAATTGTATTGGTTAAGTAGTTACCAATTTTAGTTTGAACAAAAGAAATAGAGAGAGTTATACTAATAAATAGTAAAAAGAGTATAAAATAACCTAGCCACTTTCTTATGGTTTTGCCTCTACTTTTAATGTTACTTGATTTTTTGATGTGAATGTTGTATTGATTAAATCAAAAATGTTGCCACTTTATAATAACGTGTAAATTTAAGAAAGTATTGAATTTATGTAATCAAAAAATTAAGGAACTTAAAAATATACTTAATTTTGCAAAAAAGTTACGTTTTTGTCAAAACCAAATTACATTTTAGGAATAGAATCTTCTTGCGATGATACTAGTGCATCTGTTATTGCAGATAGAAAGGTTTTAAGTAATGTTATAGCCAATCAAGAAGTGCATTCTAAATATGGTGGGGTTGTTCCTGAGCTTGCTTCTAGGGCGCATCAACAAAATATAGTTCCTGTTGTTCAACAAGCCATAGCACAAGCTAATATAAAAAAAGAGGATCTTTCTGCAATTGCATTTACAAAAGGCCCAGGGTTAATGGGTTCTTTATTAGTAGGCACTTCATTTGCAAAATCTTTAGCTATGGGGTTAAACATACCTCTAATTGATGTTAATCATATGCAAGCTCATATTTTAGCACACTTTATTAAAGAAGAAGACAGTAAAACACCTCCATTCCCATTTATATGCTTAACTATTAGTGGTGGTCATACTCAAATTGTAAAAGTTAGCGATTATTTCTCTATGGAAATTTTAGGAGAAACAATTGATGATGCAGTTGGAGAAGCTTTTGATAAGTCTGCCAAGTTACTTGGTTTACCTTATCCTGGTGGACCATTAATTGATAAATATGCAAAAGAAGGAAATCCAAAAGCATTTAAATTCAGTAAACCAAAAGTTGGCGATTTAGATTTTAGTTTTAGTGGTTTAAAAACAGCTATTTTATATTTCCTTCAAAAAGAAGTTAAAAACAATCCAGATTTTATTAAAGAAAATTTACATGATATCTGTGCTTCTATTCAGTTTACTATTGTTGAAATTTTAATGGATAAACTTAAAAATGCTGTTAAAAAAACCCATATTAAACACATTGCTATTGCAGGTGGAGTTTCAGCTAATTCAGAAATTAGAGCTAGATTACAAAATTTAGAGAAACATTTAGGTTGGACAACCTATATTCCAAAATTCGAGTATACTACTGATAATGCAGCTATGATAGCTATAACTGGTTTTTTAAAGTTTATCAACAACAACTATACAAATATTTCTGCATCTGCGAAACCTAGATTAAAGGTAACCGAATAACGTTTACTTTACATTTTGTTTACATTAATTAAATGATTTACTTTGCGGTAAATTACAGTGTGTTTTGCGAAAAAACTTATCAACCAAATTAACTTTTTGCCTTTACTATTTTACTTTTTGGGTACTTTATTTTGCTGTAGCAAGAGCTTTGTTTTTGAGTTATTATTTTGAAAAAGCAATAGACATTGGCAATAAAAATATTGTATTAAGTTTTGTTTATGGTTTAAAGCTAGATTTTTCATTTACAGCCTATTTAAGTATTTTTCCTTTTTTATTAGTAACCTTAAGTTATTTTATTAATACCCAAATTTTACAAAGAATACTTGCTACATATACTTCTATTTTAATTATTGTTATTTCATTATTAATGATGATTGATATTGGCTTGTATAAAGCTTGGGGTGTACGTTTAGATAATTCGTTTTTAAGCTACATAGACACTCCTGAATTAATGATAGCTTCTACCTCTACTTCTCAATTACTAATTGGAAGTATAGCTTGGTTTATAGTATCTATTATATTTATTAAGTTTTATAAAAAAATTATAAATAGCTATATTCTAAAATTCAAAAATTATGAAGTATTTTCTGTACTAATTTTTCTTTTGATTACAGTTAGTTTAATAATTCCAATAAGAGGTGGTTTTCAAACTATACCAATAAACCAAAGTAATGTATATTTTTCTAATAAGATGTTTGCCAACCATGCAGCTGTTAATTTTATTTGGAATTTTATGCAAACTATTAAAAGAAAGTCAAACAAAACTAATCCTTATAAAAGTTTTAATAATTTAACTGCACAACAAATTGCAGAAAATTCAAGAAATAAATTACTAAAACCTAATCTAGATTCTATTCTAAACACCAATAAACCAAACATAATAGTTCTACTTTGGGAGAGTCTATCAGCAAAAATTGTAGCACCTTTAAATGGTGAAAAAGGAGTTACACCTAATTTAAATAAACTCACAAAAGAAGGTGTTTTTTTTACTAACTTTTATTCTAATGGAGACAGAACAGACAAAGGAATACCTGCCATTTTAAGTGGTTATTATCCTCAACCAATAATTAGAATTATGCGTATGCCAAATAAAACTAGAAGCTTACCCATGTTAACAAAAGAGTTGCATAAAATTGGTTATACAAGTAGCTTTTATTATGGTGGTGATTTAAATTTTGGTAATATGAATACCTACCTTAGAAATGCTGAGTTTGATGAAATTTTTGATGGCAGTATTTTTGATAAAAAAGATTGGAATTCTAAATGGGGAGCATATGATGATGTTTTTCTTAAACGTTTAGCAGACGATTTAAGAAAACCAGAAAAGAAGCCTTTTTTTAAAGTAGCTTTAACCTTATCTAGCCATGAACCTTACGAAATAAAAGGAGATTATAAATTTGGAGATAATGGCGAATCTAACAAATATAGAAGTGCACATTTTTATACAGATAAAGTAATTGGAGATTTTATAGCTTTTGCAAAAAAACAAGAATGGTACAAAAATACTTTAATTGTAATTATGTCTGATCATGGTCATAGTTCACCAACTGAAGACAAACCTTATTTTGCTCCCAGAAAATTTCATATACCTATGTTATGGTTAGGTGGAGCATTACATAAAAAAGGAATAGAAATAAATACAATTACTAGTCAAGTAGATTTTGCTTACACACTTTTAGATTTGCTAAAGGCAGACAACTCTGAATTTGTTTTTGGTAAAAATTTATTTAATACATCAGAGAATCAATATGCACATTACGTATTTAATAAAGGTTTTGGAACACTTTCTAAAAAAGGAACTTTTGTGTACGATTTTGTAAATAACAAACCAATACTTAATCAAGGTAAAACTAATCAGTTAGACTCACTTGGTAGAGCATTAACACAGGTTTCGTATCAAGATTTTTTAGATAGAAAATAACTATTGATATTGTTCCATTTCACTATCGTAAAACGCTTCTGCTTGCTGAATTAAAGAGTTTAATTCGTTTGCAATATCATCTTGATTTTCATTAGATAAGTCTTCAAACCATTCTACTTCATCATCTTTTAGATTTATCATAAATCTTGGAAATTCTGTATGCAATACAAAAATATCTTCTGGATAATTACTATTATCTGCTAATAAAAATTTAGGCAATTCCATCTTTTGATTTTATAAGTTTTAAAGTTAGCCAATTAAATCTAATATAAAGTAAAATGGCTGCTGTTGTTAATCCTGCTAGCAAACCAAGCCAAATACCTGTGCTACCCAAGTTATCATCTGTTCCTAAAAAATAAGAAATTGGAAAACCAACCAACCAATATGAAATAAAAGTCAATAACGTAGGAATTTTCACATCTTGTAAACCTCTTAATGCACCTAGAACAATAACTTGTAAACTATCAGTAATTTGAAAAAAAGCAGCTACAATTAATAATTTTGATGCAATAGTTAATACCTCTAGGTTATCTGCATAGTTAACTTTATCATTTAAATCTAAATATAGATTAGGCAGTTGTTTATGAAAAATAAAAAAGAAAACTGCAAAAAATAAAGCCAATAAAAAACCTAATAAGAAAATTGAAAACGCAATTCTTCTAAGTTCAACAATATTTTTTAATCCTTTTTGATTTCCAACTCTAATCATAGAAGCTACACTCAATCCCATTGCAACCATAAATGTCATTGAAGATAAATTCAATGCAATTTGATTAGCTGCTTGAGGATTTTTACCAAGTAAACCACTTAACCAGATTGCAGCTGTAAAAATGGCAACTTCAAAAAACATTTGCATAGCTGTTAAAGAGCCAAGATTTAGTATATTTTTTATTTCAGAAATATTTAGTGCAAAAACTTTTATGTTTTTTACTATTCTATCAGAACGTTTCCTAAAACGTAATAATAACCACAAGTAAATTACCATTATTATACGTGATGCAAGTGTTCCATAAGCTGCACCAACTATTCCCAATTCAGGAAATCCAAACTTTCCAAAAATAAAAAGATAATTAAGTATTACATTAACAATATTAGCCAATAATGTTGCATACATTGGGTACTTAGTCATAGACATTCCATCGCTAAATTGCTTAATAGCTTGAAATGTTACTAAAGGAATTAATGAAAATGCTACCAAATCTAAATAAGGAATTGCCAACTCTACAACCTCTGTAGGTTGTTTCATGTAATACAGAAGAGGTTTAGAAAAATAAATACCTAAAAACAATACAGCGCCTAATACTGTACACAACACCAATCCATGTTTATATGTAGATCTTGCTTTTTGAAGATTATCAGATGAATCTGCTTCAGCTATTAAAGGTGTTATGGCAGTAGAAAAACCAATACCTATAGACATTGCAATAAACATAAAACTATTCCCTAAAGAAACAGCTGCTAACTCAGCAGTACCCAACTGCCCAACCATAATGTTATCAATAAAAGACACTAATGTATGCCCTAACATTCCTAACATTACAGGTGCTGCTAGCTTCCAATTGTAGTTAAATTCTTTTGTATATGCAGAAAAATTCAATTATTTGGTTTTTTGGCGAAGATACATATTAAAGCTATATTTAATCTTAGATTATCTTTTGATTTTATTAAGAATTATTAGTCTAATTTTAACTATTTTTGGGTCAATAAAATTTACACAATGGCAGATATTACTTTAGGAGGAACTCCTGTAAAAACATTAGGAACCTTACCAAATGTAGGTTCTAAAGCAAACGATTTTTCATTAACAGCTGTAGATTTATCTACAAAAAGTTTAGCCGATTATTATGGTAAAAATGTGGTGTTAAATATTTTTCCAAGTGTAGATACAGGTACTTGTGCAGCTTCTGTAAGAGCATTTAATAAAAAAGCAGCAGATTTAGATAATACAGTTGTAATTTGTGTTTCTAGAGATTTACCTTTTGCCCAATCTAGATTTTGTGGTGCAGAAGACATTGAGAATGTAGAAATACTATCAGATTTTAATACAGGTAAATTTGGTAAAGATTATAATTTAGAATTTGCAGATGGTCCTTTTACAGGCTTGCATTCTAGAGCTATTGTAGTAATAGATACTAATGGTGTTATAAAATACACACAACAAGTACAAGAAGTTGCAGATGAACCAGATTATGAAGCTGCTCTAAAAGCTATTTAATTTTGAAAAATCCAAATGATAGCTTTTTTGTTCAAAGACTTAAAAGTGTAAAATATGCTTTTAAAGGCTTTTGGATTTTAATTACTACAGAAGACAGTATAAAAGTTCAATTAACTGTAGGTTTTATTGCAATTATTTTAGGGTTTTACTTTAATATATCTGCAGTAGAATGGATGGCTCAACTTTTAGCTATTGGTATGGTTTTAGTTGCAGAAGCAGCAAATTCTGCTATTGAAGAAATTGCAGATTTTATACATCCAGATTATCATGAGAAAATTGGAAAAATTAAAGATATTGCTGCAGGCATACCAGCTTTTGCAGCATTAATTTCCTTATTAATAGCAGGAGTAATATACATCCCTAAAATTGTAGCATTTTTTTAAATAAACTGTATATTTACTGTCTGAAAGAGCAACCAAAACTTGATGGCTAAAAAGAAAGTAAAATCAATATCACAAGATAAAAAAACAATTTTATCTTTTTTAAAAAACAGACAAACATCTACAATTATAGCAACATTTTTAATGTTGTTTTCTGTTTTTTTATGTATTGCTTTTATTTCGTTTTTTTTTAATTGGCAAGAAGATCAAAGCACATTAAACCATTTAACAGATAGAGCTGTTAAATCGCAAAATTTATTGGGTAAAGTTGGTGCTAACCTTAGTCACTTTTTTGTTTATGAAGGTTTTGGTTTATCTGCATTTATTATCGCTTATCAAATTCTATTAGTTGGGCTTTATATTTTATTAAAAAAGAAGATTTCTTCAATAATTATTTCATGTAATTGGAACCTTTTTTTAATGCTTTTATTATCTGTAAGCCTTGGTTTTGTTAATAAAAATTATGCACTAGCATCTGGTGTAATAGGGTTAGAAGTAAACGAATATCTACAAACATTTATTGGAAAAACAGGTTTAATAATTTTACTAATTTTTCTATTTGTAGCTTATTTAATTTTAAGATACAAAGTAACTTTTGATAATTTTATTGAAAAAATTAAAGAAAAAAGACTTCAGCAAAAGATTGCAGAAGCTAATGAAATTGATGAATTCTCAGAAACAAATTCAAATGAAGAAGTTTCTGAAACCATAACTTTAAATAAAGAAAAATCTGAGTTCGAAAAATCATTAGAAAACTTAAAACCTACTATTAATAAATTTTCTGAAGTATCTAGTAAAAAAGAAGAGATTGAACAAGATAAAGAAAACGAACCTAAATTAATTATTGAAGAAAAAAATTCGGAAAAAGAAGTAAAAATTGATATAGAAGTAAGTAAAGAAGAAGAATATTCTACAGAAAATTTATCGGATAAAGTTTTAAAAGATTTTGGTGAATTCGACCCTACTTTAGAGTTATCTAACTTTAAATTTCCAACCTTTAACCTGCTTAAACAATACAATGAAAGTATTTCAATAGATCCTGAAGAATTAGAAGCTAATAAAAATAGAATTGTAGAAACTTTAAAAAACTACAAAATTGGTATAGATGAAATTAAAGCAACTGTTGGGCCTACAATAACACTTTATGAAATAGTACCAGAAGCTGGAATAAGAATCTCAAAAATTAAAAACTTAGAAGACGATATAGCATTATCATTATCTGCATTAGGTATTAGAATTATTGCGCCAATTCCTGGTAAAGGAACTATAGGTATAGAGGTGCCAAATAAAAAAGCAACTATTGTTTCTATGTATTCTGCTATTTCATCTAAGAGGTTCCAAGAATCACATATGGAATTACCTATTGCTTTAGGTAAAACTATTTCTAATGAAACTTTTGTGGTAGATTTAGCAAAAATGCCACACTTATTAATGGCAGGTGCTACTGGCCAAGGAAAATCTGTAGGATTAAATGCAGTACTAACCTCTTTACTTTACAAAAAACATCCAGCAGAAGTAAAGTTTGTTTTAGTTGATCCTAAAAAAGTAGAATTAACTTTATTCAACAAAATTGAACGACATTATTTAGCTAAACTTCCAGATACAGAAGAAGCTATAATTACAGATACAAACAAAGTTATTTATACTTTAAACTCACTTTGTATTGAAATGGATAATCGTTATGATTTATTAAAATCAGCAATGGTTAGAAACATTAAAGAATACAATGCTAAGTTCAAAAAACGTAAATTAAATCCAAATGATGGTCATCAATTTTTACCTTATATAGTATTGGTTATTGATGAATTTGCTGATTTAATAATGACTGCAGGCAAAGAAGTTGAAACTCCAATAGCTAGGTTAGCTCAGTTAGCTAGAGCAATAGGAATTCATTTAATAGTAGCTACACAAAGACCTTCTGTTAATGTAATTACAGGAATTATAAAAGCTAATTTTCCAAGTAGAATTGCTTTTAGAGTAACCTCAAAAATTGATTCTAGAACTATTTTAGATGCTCCTGGAGCTGATCAATTAATTGGACGTGGAGACATGCTTTATTCAGGTGGAAACGATATTACAAGGATACAATGCGCTTTTGTAGACACACCAGAAGTTGAGAAAATAACAGACTATATAGGTTCGCAAAAAGCATACTCAGAAGCATATCAACTGCCAGAGTTTGTAGGTGAAGAGGGTGGCACAAATATTGATATTGATATTGATATTGCTGATAGAGATAAGTTATTTAGGGAAGCTGCAGAAGTAATTGTTACCGCTCAGCAAGGGTCTGCTTCACTCCTACAACGAAAATTAAAATTAGGATACAATAGAGCAGGAAGGTTAATAGATCAACTAGAAGCTGCTGGAATTGTAGGGCCTTTTGAAGGTAGTAAAGCAAGACAAGTTTTAGTACCAGATTTAGTTGCTTTAGATCAATTATTAGAAAATGAAATGAATGGTTAAGATGAAAAAAATTACAATTTTAATAGTATTATTTCTTGCAAGTACAATCAGTTTTTCACAAAATTCTGATGAAGCAAAATCAATGTTAGATGAAGTATCTTCTAAAATGGGATCTTACAAAAACATGAAAATAAGATTTAGCCAAACTTTAAGTAACGAAGAAGCTGGAATTAAAGAAGGAGATGAACCTCCTATAAATGGAAACATACACTTAGCAGGTGAAAAATATAATTTAGAGTATTTAGGAAACACCTTCATTTACGATGGTAAAAAACTATATGTAATTAATAACGAAGAAAGAGAAATTTCAATTACAGATGATGATTTAGATGGAGATGATGGCTTTATTTACCCTTCTAAATTATTAACCTTTTATAAAGAAGGTTATAATTTTGAAATGGGTAAAATTATAAATATGAACGGTAGAAAAATTCAGTTTGTTACTTTAAACCCTATAGATAGCAATTCAGATATTGTAAAAGTAGAGCTTGGTATAGATGCTAAAACAAAACACATTTACAAATTAATTCAAACAGGTTCTAATGGTGCAAGAACTATTTTTACCATAAATGAATTTAAAAGTGATTTACCTTTAAGTGATAGTATTTTTAAATTCGATAAAACAAAATACAAAGGTTTTATTATAGACTAATTAAACTTCCAATTAACAGAAAATTAGCAGCATACTAAGGTATTAGATGCTATTTTTGTGCTTTATGAAAATTTTAGATAAGTACATTTTAAAAAGTTTCTTTAAACCTTTTCTTGCTACACTTCTTATAGTGTTGTTTGTTTTGGTAATGCAAATGCTTTGGCAAGCTTTTGAGAATATAGCTGGTAAAGGTATTAGTATATTATTTATTCTAAAATATTTGTATTACACCACATTAATAATGCTACCTCAGGCATTACCAATTGCTGTACTTTTATCATCGATAATGGCTTTAGGAAACTTTGGAGAAAACTATGAGTTTGCTGCAGCTAAATCTGCAGGAGTATCTTTACAAAGGTTGGTTATGCCTTTGGCAATTGTAGCTGTTCTGTTTAGTGTTTTGAACTTTTTCTTATACAATAATGTATATCCATATGCAATATTAAATCAATCGAACTTATACTTAAATATTAAAAAGAAAAAACCTGCACTTGCATTAGTTGAAGGTAGCTTTAATTCAGATTTACCTGGTTATCAAATTAAATTTGATGAAAAATATGGTGAAGAAAAAAACCTATTAAAAAATGTTTTAATCTACGATTTAACAGGAAATAGAGGAAATCAAAAAGTAATAACAGCTGAAAAAGGAAAGATTGTAACTGAAGAAGGTAGTAGATATATGACATTTATTTTAAATAATGGAAATTACTACGAAGAGCATGTTAAAAAAGCCAGAACTTTAGAAAAAAGAAAAAAAATGGCTGCTTCAAGTGCAGTTTTTGACGAGTATGAATTTAATATAGATATCTCCTCAATAATTGGTGATGACTTAGATACCAACAAGGTTACTAATCATTTTAGAATGCTAACCATTAAACAATTGAAAGATACAGTACCAGACTTAAAATCTAGATATGATGAAGTTTTAAAAAATAGATCTAAAAATATTTTTGCTAGTTCATTTGCAAAAGAGTTATATAAATATCCAGATTCTTTAAAAACAGAAAATATAGAAGCAGATATTTTAAATAATTTTGAAGTCAAAGAAAAAATAACAATTTTAAATGCAGCTCTTAATAAAACCACAAGAGCCCTAAATACCATTAAAAATAATAGTAAAAACGTTAAATACAGAAGAAAAACACTGAATTTGTATGACACTGAATACTATAATAGAGTTGCTTTTTCCTTATCATGCTTAATTTTATTTTTTATAGGTGCACCTTTAGGCTCTATTATTAGAAAAGGAGGTTTTGGTTTACCAATGATTTTAGCAATATCTGTTTATGTATTGTATTTTTTTACAAATACATTTGGTAGAAACTTAGCTGAAGAAAGTACAATAACAGCATTTTTAGGCTCTTGGATATCATTCTTCCTAATGGCACCAGTAGCAATATTACTTACTATAAGAGCAACAAAAGATAAAGGAATATTTGATGTAGACTCCTTTTTACAACCCATCACAAAAATTATAAAGAAGGTTAATCCTTTTAAAAAGAAACCATTATGATGACTCAAAGTACAAATAAAAAAAGTCAATTAAACACTATTGATGAAGCCATTAACGACATTAGAAATGGTAAAGTAATTATTGTGGTTGATGATGAAAATAGAGAAAATGAAGGTGACTTTCTAGCAGCTGCTGAAAAAGTAACTCCAGAGATGATAAACTTCATGGCAACACATGGTAGAGGATTAATTTGTACACCACTTACAGAAAATAGATGTAAAGAATTGCAATTAGGCATGATGGTTAACAACAATACAGATCCTATGGAAACAGCCTTTACAGTATCTGTAGACTTAAGAGGAAAAGGAGTTACAACAGGCATTTCAGCTTCAGATAGAGCTTTAACTATAAAATCTTTAATTAATCCAGAAACTAAACCTCAGGATTTAGCTAGACCTGGTCATATTTTTCCTTTAAAAGCTAAAGAAGGTGGTGTTTTACGTAGAACAGGTCATACTGAAGCTGCTATTGATTTTGCACGTTTAGCAGGCCTACAACCTGCAGGAGTTATCGTAGAAATTATGAATGAAGATGGTACTATGGCACGTTTACCTCAACTACTTGAAGTTGCAAAAAAATTTGATATTAAAATTGTTTCTATTGAAGATTTAGTGGCTTACAGAATGGAACATGATTCTTTAATTGAGAAGAAAGAAGATTTTAATATCGAAACTCGTTTTGGAACTTTTAGATTAAGAGCTTATGAGCAAACTACTAATAATCAAATACACTTAGCGCTAACTAAAGGTAATTGGACCTCTAATGAACCTGTACTAACTAGAGTAAATTCAACCTTAGTAAACAACGATATCTTAGGAACACTTACCAATAATGTTGATAAAAAATTAGACCAAATGTTTCAAGTTATAAACGATGCTGGTAAAGGAGCTATTTTATTTATTAATCAACAAAACCAATCTAAAAATCTTTTAACAAGACTTGGTATTTTAAAAGAAAACCAAAAAAATGGAGAATTAAAAGCACCAGCAATTGCCATGGATCAAAGAGATTTTGGAATTGGAGCTCAAATTTTACATGATATAAATATTAGTAAAATAAAGCTAGTTTCTAATTCAACACAAACCAAGAGAGTTGGTATGATTGGTTATGGTTTAGAAATTGTAGATTACGTTAATTATTAATTTTCACTAAAGTATTTGTTGCTAATTCTTTAGGATTTTCATTTTGTTTAAAAAGGCGAGCTGTATATTCTCCTTTTAAATAAATAGCGTCACCTAAAACTTCAAGCCAGCTGCCTTCTCGCAAACCTAATACAGGTGTATCATTAAAAACATGATATTCTTTAATTCTAGTCTCTCTACTTTCGCCCATATGAGTTGAACCCTTAATTGGATCTAAATAATGCGCATTTATATTAAATGGTATTAAGCCCATAGTTGTAAAACTTGGTGGATAAACGATTGGCATATCATTAGTATTCATCATAGTTTTACCACAAATATTACTTCCAGCACTGGTTCCTAAATATGGAATTCCATTTTCAATAGTAGTTTTCAAAGTTTCTAAAACATTATTCTCATACAACTTATTAACCAATTCAAAAGTATTTCCACCTCCTGTAAAAATCGCTTCAGCATTTTCAATTGCTAATCTTGCATTATCAAATTCATGAATTCCTTTAACTTTTATTTTTATTTCTGCAAAAGATTTGGAAACATTAGCTGTATATTCATCATAAGAAATACCTCCAGGTCTTGCATAAGGAATAAATAAAACTGTATTTACATTATTAAAAAAAGTTTGTAATGTAGGTAATAAATAAGCTAATGGTTTACTACCATAAACAGTGGATGTACTAGCAATAATCATTTTTTTCATACTACAAAAATATAGTTTTAACATAAGTTTAGAACAGAATTTTTCTATGAAAATCGAAGAATAGCATTAAATTGCATTATATTATAGATTATGATTAAAAAACTATCACTTTTATTACTTATTTTTTTTACAACAATTGCTTTTTCACAAAAAAGAAATAAACTAATTCTGGGGTCAATAAAAGATTCTTTAGGAATAGTAAAAAATGCAAATGTTATTAATTTAAAAACGAAACAAGGTACTTTTTCTAGCGATAATGGCTTGTTTAGAATATTTGTTTCTGAAGGAGATTCACTCAGAGTTTCTTCAGTACAACATGACATAAAGAAAATTATAATTACAGAAGAATTAATTGATAGAGGTGAATTAGAAATAGTTTTAAAATTAAAAACCTACACTTTAGACGAATTTGAGTTTAAACGTAATTTCTTGCAAGGAAGACTTGGCATTGACATTAAAGATGTGCCAAAAGATAAAAGAGATTCTTTGTTAAGAAAAGTTATGGATTTTTCTGATATTAATTTCAAAGCAACAGACAATTCATTAGATGAAATTGATAAAGTAAGACCGCCAATTGTAAATACCATGCAAGGAGCAATGTCTATGGCAGGTGCAGGTGCTAAAATTGGTATTCCTTTTAAATATTCAGAACGTTTATGGGCTTTAAGAAAGAAACTAGAGCAAAAGAAACAATTTCCATATAAAATTTTGTCGGAGTTAGGTGATCAATTCTTCTTTGAAGAATTAAAAATACCTATAGAAAATTACTTTCATTTTTTAGAGTATTGTAATCCTTTAGGTATAGAAGACATGCACAAAGATGGTCGAATTTTAGAAATCATAAAAATTCTAAAAAAAGAAAGTAAAAGTTATTTAAAAATTATAGAAGAAAATAAATAGATTCTATATTTGTTAACACAACTCATGAAATTAAAAAAAACATTTTTAATATTACTTTTAATTCCCCTACTCTCTTTTAAAGTTCACAAATTTTATTTGAGCTTGACTCAAATTAATTACAAAAAAGAAGCTAAATCTTTACAGATTATTACCAATGTTTTTATGGATGACATTGAGCTAGCTTTAAATAAAGATTATAATATAGATTTACAGTTAACCACAAAAAAAGAGCTTAAAAATAACGATGTATATTTCGAAAAATATTTAAAAGATAAACTTGAATTTAAAGTTGATGGAAATATAAAACCATTCAATTATTTAGGTAAAGAATATGAAGCTGATTTAGTACTTTTTTATATAGAAATACCTAATATAGCTTCAGTAAAAAAATTAGAAGTTTCTAATAAAATATTAATAAGGCATTTTCCTGATCAAAAAAACTTAGTAAAAACTAAGATTAATAATATTAATAAAAGTATTATTTTAAACAAAAATGAAACCTCAGGAACGTTTAATCACTAATTTAATAACTAAATTCACAATAATGAAAAAAACTCTAGTACTGCTATTTTCAGTTTGTTTGGTTAGTTTTTCATTTGCACAAGCAAAAAAAGGACATACTAATCAAAATAAATTTAAGCAATTAAAAGAAGAATTACCTACACCAAACTTGCAGAGAACTGCTTCTGGTGCACCAGGTAAGTTGTATACTCAGCAAAAAGTTGATTATGAAATAAATATCACTTTAGATGATGAGAAAAGAAGAATTACTGGTAATGAAACTATTACTTACCATAACAACTCTTCAGATGAATTAACATATTTATGGGTTCAATTAGACCAAAATATGAGAGCTAAAGATTCTAAAACTCCAGATATTACACCTTCTAATGTACCAAATAGAATGAGTAAAGGAAGGTTTGAAAGATCTTTCCCAAAAGAACAATTTGATGGTGGTTTTAATATAACAAGCGTAACTAATAAAGATGGTAGTGATTTATCGCATACAATAAATCAAACAATGATGCGCATCAATTTAGCTAAACCTCTAGCTTCTGGTGAAACATTTAAATTTAATATTTCTTGGTGGTATAATATTAATAATCATAGAACTCAAGGTGGTAGATCTGGTTATGAATATTTTGAAGAAAATGATAATGCTAATTATGTAATTGCACAATTTTACCCTAGAATGTGTGCTTATGATAATATAGAAGGTTGGCAAAATGATCAATTTTGGGGACGTTCTGAATTCGCATTAGAATTTGGAGATTTTACTGTTAATATTACTGTACCAGAAGATCATATGTTAGGTGCTACAGGTAAATTGCAAAACCCAAAAGAAGTTTTATCGAAAACAGAATTAAAAAGATGGGAAGAAGCTCAAAATACTTTTGATAAGCCTGTAGTAATTAGAACACAAAAAGAAGCTGAAAAGATTGAAAAATCGAAAGCTAAACGTACAAAAACTTGGAAATTCTTTGCAGAAAATGTAAGAGATTATGCATTTGCAACATCTCGTAAATTTATTTGGGATGCAATGGCTGTTAACATAAATGGTAGAACTGTTATGGCACATTCTTTATACTCTAAAGAAGCAAATCCTTTATATGGAGATCATTCTACAAGAGCAGTTGCACAAACTTTAATTACATATTCTAAATACACTTTCGATTATCCTTATCATAAAGCAATTGGTGTAGATGGGCAAATGGGAATGGAATATCCTATGATATGTTTTAACCCAGGAAGACCAGATTTACCAGATGGTGGTTATTCAGACAGAATGAAATACAGAATGGTAAAAGTAACTGTTCATGAAGTTGGTCATAACTGGTTCCCAATGATTGTAAACTCAGATGAAAGACAATGGACTTGGATGGATGAAGGACTAAACTCTTATTTAGAAATGTTAGCAGAGTGGGAATATGATCCTAACTTTCCAATTACAAGAGGTTTACCTAAAAACATCGTAAGATATATGAGTGGAGATCAATCTAGAATTGCACCAATTATGTCTAAAGGTGAAAATGTATATAGTTTTGGAAACAATGCATATGGTAAGCCAGCAACTGCATTACATATCTTAAGAAACACAATAATGGGTAAAGAATTATTTGATCATGCTTTTAAAACTTATGCACAAAGATGGATGTTTAAAAGACCTAGCCCTGCAGATTTCTTTAGAACAATGGAAGATGCTTCTGGTGTAGATTTAGATTGGTTTTGGAGAGGTTGGTTCTATACTACAGATGTTGTTGATATAGGAATTAAAGGTGTTAAAAAATTCTCTACAAAAGAAAATGGCAACGCAGTAGACTTTATTGAAGATACTACAGAAGGCTTAGGTTTTGGTGAAAAACAAGAAATGTATCATTACGAAATTACATACAACAAACCAGGTGGTTTAGTAATGCCTATCATTGTTGAATTCACTTACAAAGATGGTACAAAAGAAAGAAAACAATATCCAGCTGAAATATGGAGATATAATGACGATGAAGTTACCAAAGTTTTTTCTAGCTCTAAACAAATTGAAAGTATACAATTAGACCCAGACTTAGAAACTGCAGATGTAGACACTTCTAACAATAGTTTTCCAAAAGAGAATGCTAATAAGTTCGATAAATTTAAAAAGAAAATTAAAGGCTAAAAGCCATTACAATAATTAAGAATAAAAGCAGTATGAATTTCATACTGCTTTTTTTTTATTTTAAAGCCTTGTTAAAGTTAAAGAAATGTATAACAAATTCAATGTAATTAACTATTTTTAAGCACTTTTAAAAAAAATAAAATCAAAACTTATGAGAAAAATAGCTTTAGTAGTGCTTTCTTTATTTGTAATTTCTTCTACAACTTTTGCTCAGCAAGAGAAAAAAGAGGAAAAAAAGAAAGTTCAACAAGGTCATACAGACCAAAACAAGTTTAGACAACTAAAAGATGTTTTGGCAACTCCAAACGACCAAAGAACTGCTTCTGGTGCTCCAGGTCATCAGTATACACAACAAAAAGTAGACTATGTTATGGACATTCGTTTAGAAGAGTCTACAAACAAAATTTATGGTGATGAAACCATTACTTACCACAATAATTCTAAAGATGTATTAGAATATTTATGGGTTCAATTAGATCAAAACATGAGAGCAGATGATTCTAAAACTCCTTTAGCAAACTCTCAGGGAGCTAGTCCATTTATATCTACAAAAGACTTTAAATCTACCTACATGAAAGAAGGTAAAGGTTTTGGTTTTAATATTGAAAAAGTAGAAACAAATGGTAAACCTTTATCACACTTTATCAACAGAACAATGATGCGTATAAACTTACCTGAGCCATTAAAACCAGGTGATACATTTAAGTTTAGAATAAAGTGGAATTACAAGGTAAACAACTCTGTTAAAGATGGAGGACGTTCTGGTTTCGAAGATTTTCCCGATGGAAACAACAACTATACAATTGCTCAGTTTTTTCCAAGATTAGCAGTTTATGATAATGTTGAAGGATGGCAAAATATGCAATTTTGGGGTCGTTCTGAATTTGCTTTAGAATTTGGTGATTACGATGTTAAAATTACTGTTCCTGCAGATCACATAATGGAAGCAACAGGTGAGTTACAAAATGCTAAAGATGTACTAACAAAAGAACAACGTAAGCGTTATGAGCAAGCAATGAAATCTTTTAAAGATCCTGTAATTATTGTTACTCAAAAAGAGGCAGAGAAAAATGAAAAAGGAAGAAGTAACAAAACCAAAACATGGCACTATAAAGCAGAAATGGTTCGTGATTTTGCATTTGCAACTTCTAGAAAATACATTTGGGATGCAATGGCTGTTAACATAAATGGTAAAACAATTATGGCTACTTCATTATATCCAAAAGAAGGAAATCCATTATGGGAAGAGCATTCTACAAGAGTTGTTGCTAATACTTTGGAAGAATATTCTAAATTAACTTTCGATTATCCTTATCCTAAAGCGGTTTCTGTTCATGCTAAAAATCAAGGAATGGAATATCCAATGATTTGCTTTAACTACGGTCGTCCAAATCCAGATGGAACTTATTCAGATAGAACAAAATATGGAATGATTGGTGTAATTACTCATGAAGTAGGTCATAACTTCTTCCCTATGATTGTTAACTCTGATGAAAGACAATGGACTTGGATGGATGAAGGTTTAAACTCTTTTGTTGAAGTATTAGCTGAATTAGACTACGATAAAAACCATCCTGTAAGTGGAATTCCTAAAAACATAGTACGTTATATGTCTGGAGATCAATCTAACTTATCTCCTATTATGTCTCAAGGTGACTATGTAAAGCAATTTGGACCAAATGCTTACACTAAACCAGCTGCTGGTTTATACATGTTACGTCAAACAATTATGGGACCTGAGTTATTTGATCATGCATTTAGAACTTATTCTAAAAGATGGATGTTTAAACACCCAACACCAGAAGACTTTTTTAGATCTATGGAAGATGCTTCAGGTATGGATTTAGATTGGTTTTGGAGAGGTTGGTTCTATACAACAGATGCAACTGATATAGGTATTAAAAGTGTAAAACCTTTGTATTTAACAGACAAGCCAAGTGATAGAGTTAAGCAGCTAAAACAACAATACAAGCAGTATTTTGATAACTTAGGAGACTTAGTTTATATAACTGATAAGAAAGAAGATGCAAATCCTAAAGCTATGAACAAATATGTTGATGGCAAAGAAGTGCCTTCTTACATCTATCAAGTTGAATTTGAGAAACCAGGAGGTTTAGTTATGCCAATTATTGTAGAATTAACATATGCTGATGGTACTACTGAAAGACAAACTTTTCCTGCTCAAATTTGGAGATACAACGATAATAGCGTGAGTAGAGTATTCGCTTCTACTCAAGAAATTAAGTCAATTAAAATTGACCCTGATTTAGAAACAGCAGATATTGATACTTCTAACAACTCTTGGCCTAAGAAAGAAGCTGATAAATTTGATAAGTTTAAAGAAAAAGTAAAAGGTTAATCTAACCTTTTAGAATAAAAAAAACCTCGCCAATAGCGAGGTTTTTTTTATTTACGTTAAACTGTTAACTCCAAAACTCACGTTTTTTATTAAGTTCTTCTTCTTCTTTTAAATACTCCTCTGCTTCATCAGGAGATAGTACCTTTAAAAAAGATGGATGTTGTTCAATTGCATATTCTATCTTTTTTACAATTTCTTCAATAGATTCATTCTCATAATCAATCTCTAAAGGGTTTTTAATTACCATAGATTGTAAAACATTTTTTCGCTTTATGTTTAAACCTTTTTTATCGAAAGAACGTCTAAAACCATCAATAACAATAGGTACTACTACTGGTTTATAAGTTTTTATAATATGTGCTGTTCCTCTTCTAATTGGCTTAAATGGTGTGGTTGTTCCTTGTGGAAATGTAATTACCCAACCATCGTTTATAGCTTTACCTATATTAGTAATATCAGAATTTTTTACCTGTCTATTTACATTTTGACCAGCTGCTCTCCAAGTTCTTTCAATAGATACAGAACCTGTATAAGCAAATATTTTTGGTAATAAACCAGAACGCATGGTTTCACCAGCAGCTACATAATAAACATTTAATTTAGGGTTCCAAATGTATCCTATATTTTTAATATTATCATCTCTCCCTTTTAATGCTGCATTAAAAACGTGAAGCATAGCTGCTACATCTGCAAAATAAGTTTGATGATTTGAAATAAACAAAACGTTATTTTCTGGCAGTTCTCTTATTATTTCTGAACCTTCAATTTGAAGGTTATTGAATTTTCTATAACGTCCATGAGATATGATTCCTAAAATACGAATCAACCATTTTTTTATAAATAAATAATGTCCAAAAGGATTCCTTTTAAAAAAGGGCATTTAATAAGGTTTTACTTGGTTATGTTACAAAATTACAAACAAATACGGAACTAATCTTTTAAAAGCTCCTTAATTTCAGACAACATCATACCTGTTGCACCCCATATAATATGATTATTTATTTTAAAACAGGGCACATCTATATTCTTCATATATGAAGTTGTTAAATTAATGGTAGTTACATTTCTATCGTCTAACAAATCTCTAACAGATACTTCTATCGTCTTTTCTACTTCATAATTTAATTGAAAGTTAGGTTTGGTTGATGTAAAACCGATAAAAGGAGTTGCTAAAAAATTACTTGGAGGTATAAAAACATCTGTAAGTTCTCTAATTATTTCTACTGTTGATGGCTCTACACCAACTTCTTCAAATGATTCTCTTAATGCAGTTTCTTGTAAACTTGAATCTGATCGTTCAATTTTCCCACCAGGAAAACTTATTTGTGCTGCATGTGTTCCCTTATAATTTGCTCTTTGCGTTAGTAAAAAGCTTGCCTCAAAATCACTATTAGGATATACTAAAGCCAAAACTGCAGCTCTTTTAGGTTTTTGAGCTTCTATTTTATTTTTACTATACCTTTTCCTTAACTCAGGAGCTAATTTAAATTGTGCCTCTAAACCTCCTAATTTTTTAGACTTTAATAGCTCAATTTTTTTAGTAAAATTTGTAAATTTCAATAGATATTGTTTTTATTTCTCTATTTTTAAAAGACTAAAAGTAATGAATTCTTTCTTGAATAGAATTTTAGTTTTTAATAAAAATGAAGCATAAATACAAAAGATTATTACTAAGCATACTACTAGATTTAATTGGTTTAATACCATTAATAGACATTATTTGGGCACCAATTTCTGGATATATAATGACACAACTTTACAAAGGAACTAAAGGAAAAGTTGCAGGTGTAATAAGCTTTATCGAGGAAATAATTCCCTTTTCAGACTTCATTCCTACTTTTACCATCATGTGGTTTTACACCAATTTTGTAGATAATAAGAATATAAAGGAACAGTCTTCTAAATCTTTAGACGCTTAGCTTTTTTTAAATAAAAAGCCAAGACCAAGTCTCGATAAAAACTTTTTTTCGAACTCCCAAAAAAAATTAAACTGACCAAAAAGCCAACCAACTATTGGCAAAGTTAATTGGTAAATTGGAAATATTAACAAAATTCTTAAAGGCCAATAAATCCATGGATTTAAAGTATCTATTGTTATACCAAAAAAAGTACAAACAGGTTTAGCTACCCAAGCAGAAAAAGAACCATTAATAGCAAACACAATTAAAATAGCAAGTATAGCCCAATTGCTTTTAATACCCCATTTTTGTTTGAGCTTCTCCATTATGCAGTAGTGTCTTCTTTATTTGTTTTTCTAAACATTAACCAAACACCAATTAAAACTAGAGGTATACTTAAAACCTGACCTGTGTTAAGCGAATTAAATACCCAATCTTCTCTACCATTTACTTGTGGCTCTTTTAAGAATTCAATAAAAAACCGTAGAGACCATAGAACTACCATAAAGAGACCAAATAAAAACCCAACTTGATTTTTCTTATTGGTTTTCCAATACAAATACCACATTACAAAAAACAGTATTAAATAACTAAATGCTTCATACAATTGAGTTGGATGCCTTGCAAATGTTTCTCCATTAGCTTTAAATATTACACCAAAATTAGAACCTGTTGGTTTACCATAAATTTCTGAATTAAAAAAGTTTCCAAAACGAATGAAAAAGCCAGCTAAAGTTACCATTATTGCTAATCTATCTAAAATAAACAACCAAGGTTTTTGCAAATGTTTTTTTGCATAAAAATACATTGATAATGGAATTGCAATAGCTGCTCCATGGCTAGCAAAACCAGTAAATCCTGTAAACTTCCAACCGTCAATTAAACCAAAAAGGGCAGATTCTCCTTCAGCCTTTTTAAAAGGTAAAAATATTTCTAATAAGTGATTTTGATAATAATCCCAACTATAAAAAAATACATCTCCTAAACGCATTCCTATGAGCATAGAAATAAATACATACATAAAAATTGTATCTAATTTTTCTAAAGGTATTTTATCTTCTATATAAATCTTTTTCATTAGGTGCAGACCTAATAAAAAAGCAGCTACAAACATTAAGCTATACCATCTAATGGTAAAAAAACCAAGATTTATTCCTAATGCAGGATCCCATTCTATTGCTAAAAAACTCATAATTATTTTTTCTTTAAAATTTTATCTGGTACAGGGTCATAACCTGAACCTCCCCAAGGATGACAACTAAATATTCGTTTTAACGATAACCAACCTCCTTGTATTAAACCATGCTTTTGTAATGCTTCTATTGTATAATGCGAACAAGTTGGGCTATACCTACATGTTGAAGGAGTAAATGGTGAAATTGCTGTTTGATAAAAACGAACCATTAATATAAATGGATATGTTAGAAGTTTCTTCAATTTAGTTTATTGAGTAAGTTGTTCCTTCTCTACCATCTTTTAATTGGATACCTAAAGCTAATAACTCATCTCTTATTTTATCTGATAAAGCCCAGTCTTTATTTTCTCTAGCTTCTTTTCTCATTTGAATTAACATCTCAACCACACCAGTTAATTTATCTGAATTAGAACTTTCAGTTTCATTTTTTAATCCTAAAACATCAAAAACAAAAGCATTTATTGTTGAAATAAATTCAGCTAAGTCTAATTCATTTAATGAAGCTTTGCCCTCTTTTAATTGGTTAATAATTTTTACAGCATCAAATAAATGGGCAATTAAAATTGGTGAATTAAAATCGTCATTCATTGCTGCATAACAATTATTTTTCCACTCAATAATATCTACAGTAGATATTTTTTCTGCTTTAATTGACTTAAGTGAATTTACAGCTTCCATAAGTTTATTAAAGCCTTTTTCACTTGCTAATAAGCCATCATCTGTTAAATCTAAAATACTTCTGTAAGAAGATTGTGCTGTAAAAAAGCGAATTACACTTGGTGAATAAGCTTTACTAAAAAATTTATTTTCACCTGATAATAATTCATGAGGATTAACTGTATTACCAGTTGATTTAGACATACGCTGACCATTTAAATGCAACATATTAGAATGCATCCAGTAGTTTACTGGTGATGTGCCTTTGGCAGCTTCACATTGTGCAATTTCACATTCGTGATGTGGGAATTTTAAATCCATTCCTCCACCATGAATATCAAAATTATCACCTAAATATTTCGTACTCATTGCAGTACATTCTAGGTGCCAGCCAGGAAAACCTTCTCCCCATGGTGAAGGCCAACGCATAATGTGTTGATCTTCTGCTTTTTTCCATAAAGCAAAATCTTGAGGGTTTTTCTTATCTGATTGACCATCTAGAGTACGTGTGTTATGTATTAAATCATCTAATTGTCTGTTACTTAAAACTCCATAATTTTTTGTTTCATTGTACTTATGTACATCAAAATAAACAGATCTATTAGATTCGTAAGCAAGACCATTATCTATAATCATTTGCACAAGTTCTATTTGTTCTATTATGTGACCTGTTGCAGTTGGCTCTATACTTGGTGGTAAAAAATTGAAGGTTTCTAAAACTTTATGAAAATCTACGGTATAACGTTGTACAACTTCCATAGGTTCAATTTGCTCTAGTCTTGCTTTTTTAGATATTTTATCTTCACCTACATCTGCATCGTTTTCTAGATGACCTGCATCTGTAATGTTGCGAACATAACGAACTTTATAGCCTAAATGCAACAAATATCTATATGCCATGTCAAAAAACATAAATGTTCTAACATTACCAAGATGAACGTTACTGTATACAGTTGGCCCACAAACATACATACCAACATGACCTTCTGTTATGGGTTTAAAAATCTCTTTTTGCTTAGTAAGAGAGTTGTATATTTTAAGTTGATTTTCTTTGTATAGTTCCATTAAAAAAGTGACTATTAATAGCGGATAAAGATAGGCACTTTATGAAGAATATAGAAATGGAATTTGTTAGAAGTTTTGTAAAAATAAAATGGATTTATTTTATAACAATACTACTGTAACTTCCGTTGACTTTTACAACGTTATTTGTGTTTTTATTTTCTGAAGTTCTTTTGTTATCTAATTTAACTCTATTAACATCATAAACATATTTTGCAGGAGTATTTCCAAAGGTTAAAACTGCATTAGAGTTTCTTAGACTAAGCAAAAATTCACCAAAATTTTCTTTGAAGCTTTCTACTACTAAAGTCCCAAATTTATCGAAAAGACTAACTTTTTCATTAATTTTTACAATCCTTACATCAGAATAATTATTTCGTAAAGTGGTATTCGTAACTGATGCAATTGTTGCATCAGTTACGTTGTTTAAAAATAATGTACACGCATTTAAATCATTTATAGATACAGGTGCGTAGTTAATATTTAAATTACCTCCTTGTAAATTATTTGCATTAAATGTACCATACTGAACATTACCATAAGCAACAGTGTTTGGTAATTTAACTTTACAATGACGAGTGTTTAAATCAAAAGTAGCACTTTTAGGTACTTTTATTTCTAGACGTTTTTTAATCTTTACTTTTTTACCATTTATAGTAAAGTCGTTTTTACCAGCTTCAAATTCAATTTTCATCTTTTCCATCTTCTTTTTAGCTTTTGCTAATTGAGCTCTAATTTTTTCTTTATCGATTTTAGCCTCTTTTTTAGACTTTTCTATGGCTTTTCTAATTTTATCTTTAGCTTCTTTAAGCTTTACAACTGCCATCTCTTTTTTAAGTTTCATTTTTTCTTTTAGCTCTTTGTACTTTTTAGTCTTTTTAAAAGCCTCCCACTCTTTTTTATTGTTGATTTCTATATCATTTTCATCATCTTTCCAATGAAATTTATAGTTACCATTCTTTTCTACCATTTTATCTATATCTTCTAGTTCAGAAAACATTTCATCAAAATCAAAATCAAAATTGAAATCCATTTCAGGGATTACAATTGCGTCTATATTAGAAAAATCAATTTCTGGAATTTTAATATCAAAGTCCATGTTATTTAAGAAAACAAAGTCGTTCTTAAGGTTAAAAATATTACTACCTGAAGCTTTAATTTGTACTTTTTTAGCGTTTCCTAAGGCTTCAAAATTCCATTTTTTAAAATATTTTTCAGCTTCTTCTTTTGTAACACCTTCAATTTCTACAAAAGCTTCTACTTGCACTTCGTTTTTATTCCAAGTGCTTACATTTATTTCTGTATTAGAAGCATTAATTTCAACTTCAACATCTTTATTTGTTTTAAAGTTCTCTTTAAACTTTTTATCAAATTTTTGAGCATATGATGTAGTAATACACCCAAATACTACTAGTGTTATTATGGATTTAAATAATCTGTATTTCATTTTGTTTTGTGTTTAAATTTTTGAGTTGTTTTAATTGTTTTTTCAAACGTTGCAACAGCTGTAAGCGTAATTGTAAATTACTTATTAATGCATCTATAGTGTCGTCATTAACTCCTTTTATATTGAGCTCTTTAGTTAATGATTTGTACTCTTTGGTTAACTCGGCAATTTTTAAAAGATAGCCATCTACCATTTCTTTATTTTCATCATTCAATTCTAACTGACTAATCTCTAAATTTATGCTATTGGTGTAATAAGTTTCTATAGTATTAAACTCTGGTGAAATATTGCCTAATGTAATTTGCTTTGATGTTGATAATACTTTATTATCTAGAGGATTCTCTTTTAGAGGGTAAAACTGAATTCCAATACTCAACAATAAAACTATAGAAGCAGCAATAGACAACCATCTAAAAGTATTTGGTTTAGATTTTTGTTTATGCAACTCTTCTTGCAACAATTGTTGAAACTTAGTTGCATGTAGTTTAGATAATTTAACATTTTCTCCTTTATAACCTTTCATCATTTCTTTAATATCCTTCTGCATAACTTGTATTTTTAAGTTGTTCTTTTAAAAGTTTTTTACCTCTTAACAAATGTGTTCTCGAAGTGTTTTCGGTAATGTTTAATATTTGTGAAATTTCTGCATGATCATAACCTTCTAACAAATACAAACTTAATACCAACCTATACTTCTCTTTTAATGCATTTATTTTATTTACAATTCCATCTACAGAAATATCAGTTTCAACTTTCCAGTCATCATCTATTTTTGTAGTAACTTCTTCATTAATTGCAACTAATTCTAGTTTATTCTTTTTAAGTTGATCAATACTATGATTTATTACTATTCTTTTTAACCAAGCACCAACAGGCACTTCATTTTTATATGATTTTATATTTTTAAAAGCTTTAATAAAAGACTCTTGCATAATATCTTCTGCCAAACATTTATCTTTTACATATCTGTAGGAAATTAAAAACATGGCCTGACTATACAAATTATACAATTGCATTTGCGCTTTTGCATTGTTTTCTTTGCATAAATCAATGATATTTTGATGTATCTGCTTGGTTGGTTTCATAAACTTTTCTACACTATAGACGATACATTTTTAGCTGTGTTGCAAAATGAGTGAATTTTTATTTTTAAATTTACATAAATACCTTTAAGAATGTCTAAAAAAACTTTTGCTTTACATGAAAAAGAGGGTGTTTCACAACCAGAAACTACCAATAAAATAAGTGCAGAAATCATAAAAAAAAACAGAGCTAAACAAAATTCTATTGATGAATTCATTGCTAAAATTCTAAAAGGAAATATTACTTTCTTAAGTAAAGCTATAACTTTAGTAGAAAGTACAAATTCAAATCATCAAGAAAAAGCTAACAAAATTTTAGAAGCTTGTATGCCATTTGCAAACAATTCTATAAGAATTGGAATTACTGGTGTACCTGGTGTTGGAAAAAGTACTTTTATAGAAGCTTTTGGCAAGTATTTAACTGGTCTAGGTAAAAAGGTTGCTGTCTTAGCTGTAGACCCAAGTAGCTCAATAAATAAAGGTTCAATTTTAGGCGATAAAACCAGAATGGAACAGTTGGTGACTGATAAAAATGCTTTTATTAGACCTTCACCTTCAGGTACTTCTTTAGGTGGAGTTGCTCAAAAAACTAGAGAGAGTATTATTCTCTGTGAAGCTGCTGGTTTCGATACAATTTTAATTGAAACAGTTGGTGTAGGCCAATCTGAAACTTTAGTACATTCTATGGTAGACTTCTTTCTATTACTTAAACTTGCAGGTGCGGGTGATGAATTGCAAGGTATTAAAAGAGGAATTATAGAAATGTCAGATGCTATAGTAATTAATAAAGCTGATGGCGACAATGTAAAAGATGCTAAACTAGCAAAAGTTGAATTTAATAGAGCATTACATTTATATCCATTAAAAGAGAGTAACTGGCAACCAAAAGTACTTACTTCTAGTGCTATAAATAATATTGGCATAGATGGTATTTATAATATGGTTCAAGATTACATAAAGCTAACAAAAGAGAATCACTATTTTTTTGAGAAGAGAAAAAACCAAAATAAATATTGGTTACTTTCTACAATAGAACAACAGTTAAAATCTAGGTTCTATGATAATCCAGAAGTAAAAAAAGCCCTAGAAAAAGAAATGTTGCAGTTAGACAATTCTAAAACAACACCTTTTAACGCAGCTAAAAGATTATTAAAACTATAAAATTAATACAATGAAAAAAATATTTCTAGTTTTAGCTTTAGTACTTGCAAATAATATCATGTTCTCACAGAAAATTAATGGTGCTTGGGAAACAAAAGTTAAAAATAATAAAGGTATCATTATTAAAACTATAATAACATTTGTAGACGGTTTCTATGTAATTACAAATTTTACTGAAACAAATGGTGAGTTTATAAATACATCAGGTGGTTCTTGGATCGTACAAAACAACCAATTAAAGAGCCTAATAGAGTTTGATTATGTGCACCCTAAAAATGTAGGCACAACTTATTCAATGAAAATTACTATAAACGAAAACATATTAAAACTTAATGACATAGAATATACCAGAATCGATAATGGAACACCAGGAAAATTAAATGGTGCATGGTTAATGTCTGGCAGAAAAAGAAATGGAGAAATTCAAAGTAGAGATACTTCTAGACCAAGAAAAACAATGAAAATACTCTCTGGAAGTCGTTTTCAATGGATTGCCTATAATACAGAAACCAAACAATTTATGGGAACTGGGGGTGGAACTTATTCAACTGTTAATGGTAAATACACAGAAAATATAGAGTTCTTTTCTAAAGACAAAACTAGAGTTGGTATGAGCTTAGTATTCAATTATGAATTGGTTGATGGTAATTGGCATCATTCAGGGAAATCTAGCAAAGGAGCTCCTATTTACGAAATTTGGAGTATAAGAAAATAGATTAATACTTAATTAAAAAAAAACGCTAAGAAATCTTAGCGTTTTTTTATTCTTTAAATAATCATTATAAAGTTTTAATAGAACAACCTATTGCTTTTGTATTGGTAACAGATGGTTTTTTTCCTGCCAATAATTCATCAACTACATTCTCTACATACTTTTCTTTTACAGATTTTGGATCTCTAGAACTATCATCTATTGCACCTATATATTGAACTTTCATATCATTTTTTGTAACAATAAATACATGTGGAGTTCTAGAAGCACCAAATTTTGGATATACTTTTTGTCCTTCATCAAGTAAGTAAGGAAAATTGAACTCTTTTTCCTCAGCTCTTACCTTCATTTTATCTAAACTATCTCCAGGTTGTGCTGCTGGATCATTAGGATTGATTGCTATAACAGGGAATCCTTTATCTTCATATTTATCATTTAATGCTATAATTCTGTCTTCATTAGCAACAGAATATGGGCAGGTATTACATGTAAAAATGATAATGAATCCTTTAGCATCATCATAGTCAGATAAAGATATTTTATCTCCATCTGTGCTAGTTAATTTAAAGTCTTCTATAGTATCTCCTACTTTGTATCCATCTACAGGTATTGTTGTAAAAGCAGCAGTAAGAAGTACTAATGCAATTACAATGATTGATTTAATTATTTTCATAATTTAAAGGTTTAAAAATGTTTTAAGTTCAGTTTCTAGGGTTTTATAATCAAAAGATTGTTCGTAAAATTTACGTTTTTTGGTATTGTAAATTAGAGTTGCAGGTAAAGCTCCACTCCAAGTAGAATCTATGGCATTAATCCATATATTTTCATTTGGATCATCTAAAAGCAAGACTTCAGATTTAATATTTCTTTTATTAATAAATGGAATTAATTTTTTTTCAACTTGCTTTGGAAAATCTAAACTCACCAATAATACCTCTACATTTTCTGCTGCATATTCCTTACCAATCTTTTCGAAATATGGCAATTCTTTTACACAAGGTGCACACCAAGTTGCCCAAAAATTTACAACATGAGTTTTAGAATCATTCTTAATTAAATAAGGCTTTAATTCGTTATAGTTTAACGATTTAACTGAGTTTATGTTATTTGCTTTTTTAGTAGTGTTTTCAACTTTATCATTCTTTTTACATGATAAAAACAGAATTGAAAATACAAATACAATAGATATTTTTTTCACCGTGCTTAAAATTACTCAAAATAAAAATTGAATAATTTTTTTTAACGCAATCTTAACTAAAAAAGATTAGCTACTCTCTTCTTAAAATCCTAAATATTAAAATATTAGTCAAAAATATCGTTTAATACTTTTGCTAAACGAATACCTCCTTTTTGTAATTGTTCTCTTACAATTGGAAAATATAAATATGAATACCTATAACTTAATTTTTCACCTGATTTAGCAGAATTGTAAACTTTTTGGGTAATTTTTCTAGTGTCATACATCCAATCTATAACACTTCCTTGCTGAAGTTCTTTAATTTCTTCTTTAGATAATTCTTTAGCATTATTTGCTAATTCTAAATAACTCATGTTCCAACTTTCAATCATTTTTGTATCCCAAACACTATGTAAGTTTGTACCTTCGTTAAACCATCTAAGCTGTATATCATTTCCACCTTTATCTTCTGCCCTACCAATGTGCAATGGTTGATGTAAATCTCCCATTAAATGCACTAACATTTTTAAATAAAATACTTTATCTTCTGTGGAACTATTTTCATCTTTTAAGGTTTTTATGCAAAAGTTAATACCATAAATAATGTCTCCATTTTCATTTCTTTCTTTTGGATCATATTCACCTGCAATTGGAAAATTAACGTAATGCCAAGGACTAAACTTTCTATATTCTCTATCTGATTTAATTTCATCAGCATATGTAGATACAAATGCTAAACTCTCTCCTTTTAAAAGTTTATTAATTTTTCTCTTTGTTTTTCTAGAGAGATGATTTTCTGCTATTTTACCTGTTACTCTATGTCCATTTTGACCCCAAAAATCTACTTCTTCATGCGTTGGACTTGCGAATAATAAAAAAGGAATGATTAGTAATAATTTAAATTTCATAAAATATTTGTTCTATTACCACAAAAGTAAAAAATAAAAACATGTATAAATTTGGAAATTTAATTTTTTTTAATATCTTTATGATATCATTTTAATATTATATTAATTTAACATTATGGAGGAAGAGAAAATTATTAAACCAGCGAATGGTTATTTAATGCTAGTCGTGGTTTTAGTGCTTTTAATTGGTAGTATAACTTTTGCTATTCAACAAGAAAACGCTTGGTATGTAATTATTACTGTAATTAGTTTTATTGGTTTGTTTGGTTTTATTCTGGTAAACCCTAACACATCAAAAGTTATTTTACTTTTTGGAAAGTACATTGGCACAATTAAGAAAAATGGTTTGTATTGGGCTAACCCTTTTTACACTAAAAAGAAGATTTCTTTAAGAGCTAGTAACTTTGACAGTGAACGTTTAAAGGTTAACGACAAACTTGGTAACCCAGTTATGATTTCAACCATTTTAGTATGGAGAGTTACCAACACTTACAAGGCTGCTTTTGATGTTGATAATTACGAAAATTTTGTTCGAGTTCAAACTGATGCTGCAGTTAGAAAATTAGCAAGCATGTATCCTTATGATAATTTTGCTGATGAAGGCCATGATGAAGATATTACTTTACGTTCAAGTGTTAATGAAGTTTCTGAAACTTTAGAAAAAGAACTAGAAGAGCGTTTAGCAATTGCAGGAATAGAAGTTTTAGAAGCTAGAATTGGTTATTTAGCTTATGCGCAAGAAATTGCTTCTGCAATGCTAAAAAGACAACAAGCTACAGCTATTGTTGCAGCAAGACATAAAATAGTTGAAGGCGCTGTTAGTATGGTAGAAATGGCTTTAGAAGAATTAAATAAAAAAGAAATTGTTGAACTAGATGAAGAGCGTAAAGCTGCAATGGTAAGTAACTTAATGGTTATTCTTTGTGGTGATAAAGAAGCTTCACCAGTAGTAAATGCAGGAACATTAAATCATTAATTTATGAAAGAATACAGAGTAATTCAACCTAAAAAGTTAGGTTTTAGACATAGGTATGCAAATTTCGAAGATATTTTAAATCAACATGCTAGAGAAGGCTGGAGAGTTGTAGATATTTCTCAATCATGGACTTATGTAGTTTTTGAAAGAGATAAAAACAGGTAACATTAATTTCTAATTGAAAATGAAAGTTTTTAAAGAAGAACAACGATTTGCACAAACTTGGCTAATTTTAATTTTAACATTTAGCAACTTATTAATAGTTGGTATTATGTTAAATGAATTTACTAAAGAAAATAGTAGTCTAAATATTGAAACACTTATAATCACTATTAGTTTAATATTATTGTTTACAACTCCTATATTCTTCTTTAAACTAATTACAAAGATTGATGAAAAGGGTATTCATTATCAGTTTTTTCCTTTACAATGGAAACTAAAATTAATTCAATGGAATGAAATTAACAGTGCCTATGTTAGAAATTACGATCCAATTGGTGAGTATGGAGGATGGGGTTTAAAAGGAGGAGCACTTTGGAGAAAGAGTAAAGGAAAAGCTATTAATGTATCTGGTGATATTGGTATTCAATTAGAACTTAAAAATGGAAAAAAGTTATTAATAGGTACACAGTTAAAGACTGATGCAGAAAATGTTTTAAAAACCTATAAACAAAAATTAAATTATGAGTAGTTTAGAAAAAAACATCATTTTAGGAATTAGCCTAATAATCACGCTATTTGCATGGGGTTTTGTTGGAGTAAATTACTCAAATTTACCAGAAGAAGTTGTAGCTCATATGGATTTACAAGGCAATGTAAATAGGTATGATTCAAAGATTATACTTTGGTTTCTTCTTAGCATTTTTACAATATTAATGGTACTTTTTTTCAGATTGACAAAAAATGTAAATCAAAAACAATACTCAGGAAATAATGTTGCTAAATCTGTTTTTGTTTGGTTAGTTGCCTATTTAAGTATTGTACTTTTTGGTCTTTGTAAATTAATTATAAATAAAACATTAATACCAGAGTATAATACAAATACTTTTTTTATAATATTTTTAGGTTTAACTTTTCTACTAGTGTTATACTCCAGTACAACTTCAATTAAAAATTCTAGAAAATGATGTACTTTTTTTCTTACATAACAATTTTCTTTTTTAGTTCAATTTTGTCTTTAACACAGATAAAAAAAGAAGAAATTACAATTGAGAATGGCTCAATTCAACTTCCAGGTACTTTAACTTATACAGAAGATAATTCACCTTTAATTATATGGGTTCATGGATCTGGAAATATCGACAGAAATGGCAATCAAAAACCTATGGTAAATGCCAATTATATAGAACAGTTTAGAGTTGAAATCAATAAAAAAGGAATAGCTTTTTTTAGTTATGATAAACGAACTTCTAATTCAGCTAACATGAAAATTATTCAAAAAGAAGGTATCGTTTTTAATGATTTTGTAAATGATGTAAAAAAAGTGATTCAGCATTTTAAAAAAGACAATCGTTTTTCTGAAATAATTTTAATTGGCCACAGTCAAGGATCACTGATTGCTATGTTAGCTGCAGAAAATGTAAACAAATATATTTCTTTGGCAGGAGCTGGAGAAACTATTGATAAAACACTTATAAGGCAGGTTTCTAAACAAAGTGTAGCTTATGGTAAAATTATAGAAACACATATTAAAGAATTAAAAGAAACAGGAGAAATCAAGAAAGTGAATCCTAATCTTTTATCATTATTTGCAAAACCTAATCAACCTTTTATGGCTTCTTGGATGAAAGTAAATCCTATAGAAGAAATAAAAAAATTAAGTATTCCTGTTTTAATAATAAATGGCGATAAAGACATTCAAGTTCGTGTAGAAGATGCTAATAATCTACATGATGCAAAACCAGATGCAACGTTTATTATTGTAAAAAACATGAATCATGTTTTAAAAGATATAGAAAAAGATGAAGATAATATTAAATCTTATATGACTCCAGATTTTAAAATATCTGAAGAACTAGTAGAAGTAATTTCAAAATTTATAAAAACTAAAGTATAAAGGCAAAAGAAAAATAAAATGTCAAAAAAGAAAGCATTTGCATTACGAATAAATGAAGATATGATGAAAGCAATTGAAAAATGGGCTGCAGATGAATTTCGTTCTACAAACGGACAAATAGAATGGATGTTAATGCAGCAATTAAAAGAATCAGACAGATCTCCTAAAAAGAAAGAATTCTAATACCCTATAATATACATAAGAAAAAAGAACGCTTAATTTTTATTGAGCGTTTTCTATTTTGTATCTTGTTGTCTTAAATTCAAAGAATTCAAACTTACACAAATGAAAAAATTTTTAACACTACTTTTATTAAGTGCTTCTAGCCTACTCTTTTCTCAAGAGTTTACTATGGATATGGTAAAAAATATGAAGCCAAGAAACATTGGTCCAGGTGGAATGTCTGGACGTGTAACTGCTATTGATGTAGTAGAATCGAATCCAGATATTATGTATGTAGGTACAGCCTCTGGAGGTATTTGGAAATCTACTTCTGGTGGTATAAAATGGGAACCAATTTTCGATAAAGAAGCAACTGCTTCAATTGGTGCCATAGACATTCAACAATCTAATCCAAGTGTTATTTGGGCAGGAACTGGAGAAGGAAACCCAAGAAACAGCTTAAATGGAGGATATGGAATCTATAAATCTTTAGATGCTGGAAGAACATGGAAACTAATGGGTCTTGAAAACACAAGACATATTCATAGAGTAATTGTTCATCCAACAAATCCTGATGTTGTTTATGTTGGCGCTATTGGATCTCCTTGGGGAGAACACAAAGAACGAGGTGTTTACAAAACTACAGATGGTGGTAAAACTTGGAAACAAATATTATTTAACAATAATAAAACAGGAACCGCAGATTTAATTATGGATCCATCAAATCCAAATAAGTTAATTGCGGCAATGTGGGAACACAAACGTGATCCTTGGTTTTTTAAATCAGGTGGTGAAGGTAGTGGTCTATACATTACTCATGATGGAGGAGAAAACTGGAAGAAAATAACAGATAAAGAAGGTTTTCCAAAAGGTGAATTAGGTAGAATTGGTGTAGCAATTGCACCAAGTAACACAGATGTAATTTATGCATTAGTAGAAGCTAAAAAAAATGCTTTATACAAAAGTGAAGATGGTGGTTTTACTTGGAAAATGATTAACAACAAACCAGGCATTGGAAACAGACCATTTTATTATTCAGAAATTTATGTAGACCCTCAAAACGAAAACAGATTATACACAGTTTTTACTTATGTAAATGTTTCTGAAGATGGAGGAAAATCTTTTAAAGAATTAATGCCAGCTTATGGAGTAAGCAATGGTGTTCATCCAGATCATCATGCTTGGTGGATTCATCCAAAAGATGGTTCATTTATGGTTGATGGAAATGATGGAGGACTAAACATTACAAGAGATAGAGGCAAATCTTGGAGGTTTATTGGCAATATACCTGTAGCCCAATTTTATCATATTGCAGTAGATAACGAATATCCTTATAATGTATATGGAGGAATGCAAGATAATGGCTCTTGGAGAGGACCTGCTTATGTTTGGAAAGCTCAAGGAATAAGAAACTCATATTGGCAAGAAATTAGTTTTGGTGATGGTTTTGACGTTGTTCCAGATAGAGATGATTCACGTTATGGATGGTCTATGAGTCAACAAGGAAATGTTGTTAGATACGATTATATAACTGGTAATAATTATGGGGTAAGACCTACTCACCCAGATCCTAAAGTAGAATTACGTTTCAACTGGAATGCTGCAATAAATATCGATCCTTTTGACAATTCTACATTATATTTTGGTAGCCAATTTGTTCATAAATCAACAGACAAAGGACTAACTTGGAAAGTAATTTCGCCAGATTTAACAACTAACGACCCAGAAAAGCAAAAACAAAGTGAAAGTGGTGGTTTAACTATGGATGCTACAGGTGCAGAAAACCATACTACCATATTAGTTATTGAACCTTCACCAATTGAAAAAGATATGCTTTGGGCAGCAACAGACGATGGTCAAGTACACTATACAACTGATGGTGGAGAGAATTGGACAAATGTTGCAAATAATATTAAAGGATTACCTGCAAATAGTTGGATTACACAAATAAAGGCATCTAACAAAAATAAAGGTGAAGCTCTTTTAGTAGCAAACGACTATAGAAGATTTAACTATACACCTTATGCATATAGAACTACAAATTATGGTAAGTCTTGGGAACGTATTGTAGATGAAAATGATGTTATAAGTTATGCGCTTTGTATTATTGAAGACCCTGAAAACAAAAACTTACTATTTTTAGGAACAGATGATGGTTTATACATTTCAATTGATGCTGGAAATAAATGGACAAAATGGACATCTGGTTTCCCAACAGTATCTGTAAAAGATTTAGTAATTCATCCAAGAGAACACGATTTAGTAATTGGCACTTTTGGTAGAGCAGCTTGGGTTTTAGATGATATTAGACCCCTAAGAGCAATTGCTAATGGAGGTGTGCTAGAAAAGAAAATGGAATTATTTTCTCCACCAACAGCATATCAAGCAGCATATCAACAACCAACTGGAAGTAGATTTGGAGCAGATGCAATTTATCATGGAGAAAATAGAAATGGAGGAGGAATTTTAACCTATTACATTAATAAGCCTGAAGAGAAAAAAGATAAAAACTCTTCAAAGAAAGGTAAAAAAGATGATAAAAAATCAGCTGTAAAATACGATTCTATTAAAATTGAAATATTTGATGGAAATAGACAAATTAGGACTTTAAAATTTAAAGCACCTAAAGAAAATGGTATCCACAAAACAACTTGGTACTTAAGAGAAAAAGGGGTTAATAGACCTTCAAGAAGAATTAGAAACTCTAATTTTGAACCAGGCGGAGTTACTGTTAAGCCTGGTACTTATAGAGTTAAAATGACTTTTGGCGATGTTACTTCTGAACAGAATATTAAGGTAGAATTCGATCCTAGACTTACTATTTCAGAAGCTGCAATAAATCAGCAATACAATGCTTCAAAAATGCTTGAAAAGCATCAAGAAAAAATGGCTGAAATAGTAAAACAGTTAGTAGAAAGTCAAAATACAGCTAATTCAATAAAGGCGGATTTAGCTAAAGAAGACAAAAAGAAATATAAAGAAGAAATTAAAGCTTCAACTGAAATTGCTAAAAAAATTGAAGATTTAATTGCTGTTTTTTTAGGTAAAATTGATAGAAGACAAGGTATTACTAGAAATCCTGAAGTAACAGTTTCTCAAAGATTTAGCCAAGCATCTAGGTATGTAAACTCTAGGTTTGGCGAACAAACTGCAACAGAAACACAGTTAATTAATCAGTTTAAAGAAGCCTTTGATAAAGCTATATCAGATACAAATGCTTTCTTTAATAACGATTGGATTAAATACAAAGAGAAAGTAGAACCTATTAAAATATCTCCTTTTAAAACAACAAAAATATTTTCAAAAGAATAAGAAAATATAAAAACTAATATAATTGTGCTTGACTTTATTTTAAAGTCAAGCACAATATTTATACAACTTTTCGATTATAGAATTTTAAGTGTGATTATAAAAAAAATATTACTCTTCTTTGTATTTGTTATTTTTTTATCAAATTGTATTTCTGGTCAGAGTAATAAAGAATTAGGGAATTGGTTTATGTATAATGGTAAACATAAAATATCTAAAAAATGGAGTATTGAAACTATGGCTCATTTTAGATATTATGAATTCGCTAAAAACTTTCAGCAAGAAATTTACAGAGTAGCTACAAATTATACAATAAACAAAAAACTAAATGCATCAATAGGTTATAGCTATGTTAATACTGATTTTTTATTTGGTGAGCCAGCATCTATAACTTATGAAAACAGGTTGTATGAAGATATTAATTACACTCATTTTTCATCGAAATTAAAATTTAGACATCGCATTCGTTTTGAGCATCGTTTGATAAGAACAAACCTTACAAATAATGATAGTCATTGGTTTCGTTATGACCTAAATTTGAGCTATCCAATAGCTAAAAATCTAGCAGTTTATGCTTTTAACGAATTGTTTTTAAATTTAGATAGAAGAAAACGTTTTGTTCAAAATTGGACGGGTTTTGGACTATTACAAACATTAAATAAATCAATAAAATTTAATATTGGATATTTACATATTAAATTACCAATTGAAATTCAAAACAGATTGCTTTTAGGCATAATATTAAACACTAATCATACATTAACCAACAAATAAGTATGGAACCAATTATAACAAATGATGCAATAGTATTTGGAATTCTAATGATTTCTTTAGGATTTGTTTTTTATACAGAAAGTAAGACTTCTGGTTTTTGGCATAAGTTTTACAAAATTGTACCAGGTCTATTTATGGCATATTTTGTACCAGCTATTTTTACTACAACAGGAATTATAGCTCCTGAATGGAAAACAGAAAATTCTCTCGGAGAACTAATAAAACATGAATCGCAACTATATTATGTTTCGAGCCGATTTCTATTACCAGCAGCCTTAGTTTTAATGACATTAAGTATAGATTTAAAAGCTATTTTTAATTTAGGATCTAAAGCTTTAATAATGTTTTTTACAGGTACAGTAGGAATTATAATTGGTGGACCAATTGCTATTTTATTAATTTCTTTAGTATCACCTGAAACTATTGGTGGGTCTGGTTTTGACGCTGTATGGAGAGGTCTATCAACCTTAGCTGGAAGTTGGATTGGTGGTGGAGCAAACCAAACTGCTATGCTAGAAATCTATCAATACAACCCTTCTAAATATGGAGGTATGGTAATTGTTGATATTGTTGTAGCAAATATTTGGATGGCTATTTTATTAATTGGAATTGGTAGAAAAGATAAAATTGATAAATGGCTCAAAGCAGACAATTCTGCTATAGAAGATTTAAAAAATAAAGTAATAAACTTCACCAAGAAAGTACAGAAGAATCCTTCTTTAACAGATTATATGATTATGCTTGCCATAGCATTTGGTACAGTTGGTTTTGGGCATTTTGCATCTAAATTTATAAGTAGTTTTTTTGCAGATTTAGTAGCGTCTATAAATTCACAAGCTTGGAGAAATATTTTTTCTTTTTTAGACTCAAGTTTCTTTTGGTTAATTAGTATTTCTACTCTTGTTGCTATAGTTTTATCTTACACAAAAGCAAGAAACTTCGAAGGTGCTGGGGCTAGTAAATTAGGTAGTATTTTTATATACATTTTAGTAGCTACTATTGGTATGAAAATGGATTTAAATCAAGTATTTGAAAACCCAGGGCTAATGGTAGTAGGTTTAGTTTGGATGACAATTCATGCTGGACTTTTAATTATTGTTGCTAAAATTATTAAAGCTCCATACTTCTTCTTAGCTGTAGGAAGTCAAGCTAATGTTGGTGGTGCTGCTTCTGCGCCTGTGGTTGCACAAGCTTTTCATCCATCACTTGCCACAGTTGGTGTTTTATTAGCAGTTTTTGGTTATGCAATTGGAACAATTGGTGCAATTGCTTGTACAATTTTAATGGAATTAGCTGCCACATTATAAAAATTTCTAAGATATTTGTAGCCTAAAATTTTATTGAATAATGAAAAAAGTTTTTCTACTTATAATTACATCTTTAGTAATACTCTCTTGCAATTCTGAAAGAGCAACAAACATGATTGTTAAAGGAGAAATAAAAGGCCTTAAAAAAGGAGTTTTATACTTACAAAAAATGAAAGATACACTTTTAGTAAGTGTAGATTCTGTTGCATTAAATGGCTCTAATTCTTTTGAATTAAAAGATTATGTTGAGTCTCCAGTATTATATTATTTAACTTTCGATGCAAATAATGCTGAGAAAAGTATTTTGTTTTTTGGTGAAGAAGGTATCATTACCATTAAAGATAATGTCGAAAATTTTGGTTTAAATCCTGAAATTAACGGTTCTAAAAATCAGTTGGTTTTAGACAAGTATATGTTAATGAGTAGAAAGTTTCAAGAACAAAACTTAGACTTATTAAAACAAGAATTTGATGCCAAAAAAGCAAAAGATAATGATTTAATGAAAAAAATAGCTGAAGATTATAAAAGGTTAGTAAGAAGAAGAGTTTTGTATACTGCAAACTTCGCTATTACGAATGCAGATACTGAAGTAGCTCCTTATTTAGCTTTAACTGAGTTATATGATGCTAGTATTCCTCTTTTAGATACTGTAAATAATGCACTTAGTGATCGAATTAAAAACTCAACGTATGGCAAACGCTATCAACAGTTTTTAGACACTATTAAAAAGAAAGAAAAAAAGTAACTAGAATATTAAACAAAAAAAAACCGAGCTAAATCAGCTCGGTTTTTTTACATATAATATGTTTTTAGTTACTGCTTAATAAATTTAGCAGTACCTACTTTATCATTAACATTATATTTTACTAAGTAAACTCCAGAAGCTAAACTACTAATACTAATAGACTCACTTGTTTTATTAATATTAACACTCATAACTCTTTTACCTAAAACATTATAAATTTCAGCTTTCTCAATAGTTTCTTTTGCTGAAATGTTTAAGATATTGTTTGCTGGATTAGGATACATTGAGAATCCTAAAAGAGCATTGTTATCTACACTAGCCGTTGAAGCTTTATAGAAGTATATATTATCGAAATATACAAGTCCTAAATTTGAAGAAATTATATATTGTCCAATTGACTCTCTATCTAACTTACCACCACCAGCAATAGTAAAATCTGATAATGGAATATCATAAGAAATCCAAGTTCCTGGATTAGGATTTGGTAGACTTGGGTTTGAAGCGTTTGTTGTTGAAAATTCAATAGCATTAGTCTCTCCTGCTTCTACATTCGCATGATTAGAAAGTTTATGATTTAAACTCTTATCTAAAGTTGCTGTCTCTGTCCAAATATCAATATGGAAGTGAGTAAAATTCGTTAAATCTAACCTATTTGATGTAAAACTAACACCTAAAAAATTACCAATATTTACTTTTTTAATATTATTCTGAGCAATTGTTACATCTGAAATATCAGCAGAATCCCAACTTGTACCCCATTCATCAATGGTAACATTAGTGTAGGCATCACTAAATAAAGAAATAACATCTGATGCATTTCTAGTTGGTGGAGTTGGTGGTGCATCTGTTGGTGCTGGATCTGCTGGAGGTGCAGTTAATAAACCTTTAAGATTTTTTATATAAAAAACTCTACCATCAGGTGCTCCAAATGTATTATTAGTAGTATCCCAATTAACATGAAGCGCAAAATCAGAGTAAATACCATTAGCTGGAACTTTACCATCCAAGCTTTTATCAAAGGTTAAGATTAGAGTTTCCCAACCTGTCCCAGTATGATCTACAGAGGTAACTGAATCAGGAGCACCTGACACACCACCTTGTGCTTTTGGTGCAATTGTTATTGGTGTTGTTGAGTAAACATCTAATTGCATTGTCAATTGTGTAGCAGCCGTCAATTGGTATGAATTTTGTAAAACTACATTTATACCTTGCCAAACTTCAGCACCACTATTAGTTATTTTTATAACTTGATCAGATCCACCATCAGGATCAGCATCATATGCTGCTGCTGCACCTCCAAAGGTTCCTTCTAATCCAGTACCATTGAAAGATTCTAATAAATCGTAAGTTGGTGTTGGATTGCTTGTTGCTGGATTACTAACAACCACACTCCCTAAATTTCCTTCTTCTGCAGGATCAGCTATTAAACCAGTTACTGAAAAACCATATTGTATAATATGACCTGCAGGTAACTCACTTGCTGAAGCGGTTACTGTAAATCCACTGTTTACGTCTGCTGAAGTTATTTCAACTCTCTTATTTGTTACAGTAGCATAATTGTTACTTGGATCTAAAGCCTTAATAAAAGCTTCTACTTTATAACCTGAGTTAATTGATACGGCATCAACATTACCGGAAAATGTTAAATCACTACCAGCTAAGCTAGAGTCTTCAACAAAACCACTTACTTCAACATTTTTATTAGGAGTATTAGCTGCACTAAACCAACCTGCATTCCAACTACTAGCATTTTCAGCCCAAATTGCAAAATTAGGTTGTAAAGTTAATTCATTAGAATTAAAAGTTGCTTTGTTTTTGCTAAAGTCGTATTCAAATCCGAATGCATAAGAATTATCGGCAACATTGAAAGCTGCAACATAGGATTTCCATGTCTTAGAGGCATCTAAAGTGACACTATTTTGTGCTGTAAAAACTCCAGAAAAGAGTAATAATAATAATGTAATTTTTTTCATAATTTAATATATTTAAGTATTTAAGTATTTAATGATATAATATTACGACATTAATAAAACAAAATGCAAAATTTTACCACTACAATACATATACAAGTTAAAATTTAACATTTTCACACAAGATATTAAATTGGATTATGAAATTATTAATTAACTAATAATCAGTAACTTATTTTAAAAAAACTAAAATTTATCACTTATACAGTATAAAATTTTGCCCTATACATTTATTAATATTGCAAGTCTTTTTTTAAAATTTCAAATTTTCGTTTTTATCCCATAAACCCCAATAAGCTCCTACGTCACCTTCTGCTCCTACCTTCCAAGATTCATCAAATGAAGAGAAATAAAACACTTCTATTTCATCTTTAGCAGACCAAGCTTGAGTATTAATAAAATACTTCATTGCATTTTCGACAGATGAATGTGCCCCTCCTAAACTACTACCTTGACTTGGCCAACCTGTTTCTGTAATAATCACTTTTTTACCATTTGCAGCATGTGAAGCTTGGCTAAACATTTGCTGCATATGAGCCAATGAGTGTTCTAAGCTACAACCCTCCCAATAAGGGTAACAGTTTGCTAAAATTATATCGCAAGAATTGGTAATCGCTGGTCTATGAGAAAACTCGTAATAAGCGTCTACATAACCTACAGGAATTCCAGTACCTTTTAATACTTCTTTAACTCTCCAGATATAGTCTATTAATTGTTGTTCTGTTAAATCTTTACGATACATCACCTCATTACCAACTGCTGCTATATCTACACAACCTTCTTTTGCAAGTTGAATTAGTCCTGCAATCTCTTCTTCATTTTTTTCCATATCATCACCAAGCCAAGCTCCTACAAGATTTTTCATACCATGTTTTTTAGCGATTCGTGGTATATTTTCATTACCCTCTATACAAGAAAATGAACGAATCCAACTTGTGTAAGGTTTCAATATTTTTACACGTCTTTCAACTTGTTCTATAGTAATTGTATCACCTGGCTCTTGACCATCTTCGTACATACTAAAACATATTCCATGCATTCCTGCTTTTAATGTTTTATTCCAAAGGTTTCTCAAATCTTCTTCCGAGGTGTATTTGTCAAAATTTACACCAGAACTTTCACCTATTTGTAAGTTCTTAACTAAAAACTCACGTCCTTCTCTATATGACATTTTATATTAATTTTTATTTTATAATACTCCTCTACGCTCTATTAATTTTTCTTTTATTTCTCTTGCTCTATTTTCACTTAAACTATAATTCCACATTACCCAAACTGCTAATGCTGCTGTTACAGATGGCACTAAAATATCTGCAATTCTTAAGTTATTCATAGTTTCAACAGTTTGCTCTGTTACATTTGGATCAAAACCTACAATACTTAAAACAACACCTCCTAAAACCAAAGCTATTGATTGTCCTATTTTAACCATTAGCCAATAAATTGCTCCAAAGCTTCCTTCTTTACGAGGCATTCCATTTTCTAATTCATCTAAATCACAGACATCTGCAGTCATACTCATCATTAAAGTGAATAATCCTCCCATACCAAAAGCAAATAAAGGAATAGGTACAAATATTAACCATGGAACTTCTGTACCAGGCTCTATTGTAAACCAAGACATTCCTACACTTTCTAAAGCTGGATTTAAAACCTCGAAAATTGAGCTTACTCCAGAACTTAAACTTTGTCCTAATGATGTTTGATTAAATTGACTATTTAATTCTTTGTCAAATCCCCACCATTTTAGTACATAACCAATAATAGATAGAATTGTAGATATAATAAATGCTTTTCTTTTTCCAAATTTGCTTGCCATTCTAGAAATAATTGGTATTACAATAAATGCAGTTATAATTGCATTAATAGTATTAAACCAAGCGGGCCAAGTTCCTGCCAATTCATAACTACCACTATACATATAAAACACAATAATAAAAACTCCAAAAGCAGCTACTAATTGAAATCCATTAAACACTAAAAAAGTAGCTCCACATAAGCGCATAAATGGTCTGTTTTTAGATACTTGCTTAATTCCATCTAACAGTTCTTTCATATTTTTTGCAAGTGATTTTAATGAAAGTTCTTTCCTGTTTTCCATGTTAGCAGAATCAATTCCTTTACAGAATAATGCAGGTAAAATTCCAAAAACTATACATAATGCACCAACTATTAAAGCCATAGTTCTAACACCTTCTGTTTGTGTATTAAATGTGTTCGTATCAGGAATAATTACATACAACCAAGGAACTATCATCCAAGCTATTTGCCCCATTGTATTAGAAAACGCCATTAATCGTGTTCTTTCATTATAATCTGATGTCATTTCATAACCTAAACCAACTAATGGTGTAGCAAACATTGTATTACCTATTAAAAACAGCAGTTGTAACACCATAACATGCCATATTATATAAGTTTGAGATGCATTATCATCTAATTGCCACATCAAGAAAAATAATACACCACTTATTATAGCTCCAATAAAAATATATGGTCTTCTTCTACCCCATTTAGATTTTGTATTATCAGAAATAAAGCCCATAATTGGGTCTGTTATTGAGTCAAAAATTCTTGGTAAACCACCCAACAATCCTGCCCACAATGGATCTACACCCCATGCAGTTAATAAAAAGAATTGGATGAAAACCCCAAGAGTTCCTGGTAATATATTTAGGATAAAATGACCTGCACCAAAAGCTGATTTCTGACCAATAGGTACTTTACCTCTAGATAATTTTGCTTGATTTGACATAAGTATAATTTTTAGTTTTTTATAGTTTTATAGTTTGAATTGACTCTTTTTGAACAGCAATAACAACTGACTTATCAACTAAAACAAGTTCAATTGTTTTTGGTTTGTTTGTTTGATTAAAAACAACAACTGCTATAGAACCATCTATATTTTTTGCAGCAGTAATCATTAATTCTTTATCTGTATTTTGCACTTCAATTACCTTAGCTTCTGGTCTAATAAATCTACTAAAATGAGCTAAAGTGTAATAAATTGGCGTAAAGTAAACTTCGTCTTTTTCTTCATCTACAATAACAGGAGCTACACACCAGTTTTTAAACCAATTTGGGCCTCCTTGTTTATTTAAAACCATATTCCAGTCTATCCAACCATCTACCCAATTGTTTAGACATCCAATAATATCTCTTGCATATCTAAAAACAGGTGAATATTTAGGATGTAAATGTTTATCTTTTTCAGGTGCCCAATCCCAACCCCAGTCTGTGGCTTCTTTATTCCAATACCACTCATCATCTTTCCACTTAGGTACTTCTGCATCTACACAAGCTTCAGATTGAATTAAATATTTATTTGGTGCTTTTTCATGAGCATATTGTAATTCTTCTGGAAAATAATGAAATGTACTTGCATACCAGTGAATTGCTGTACCATCGAAAAATTTAGTTGTTTCTTCGTTTTTAAACTGAGCGTCTACCCATTCTTTTAAATGCTCTCTGTTTTGATCATAACCTAAAATTTTAACGCTTGGATAATCTGCTCTTAATTTTGGCCCTAAATGATGTTGAACGAAATTGGTCATTTCCTCTGGAGTGTAATGCATACTTTCCCAGTTACTATCATTTCCTAGTGGTTCATTTTCTACAGTTACTCCCCAAATATCTATACCCTGCTTTTTGTAAGCTGCTATATATTTTGAGAAAAACAAAGCCCATGTGTCGTAATATTCTGGTAAAAGTTTTCCACCTGTCCAATTATTATTGTCTTTCATCCATGGTGAAGCTGTCCAAGGTGATGATAAAATTTTAAAACCATCTTTTGATACTTTCATTGCATCTTTAATCATTGGAATTATATCATCTTTATCTTCTTCAATAGTAAAGTGTTTTAGCTCCTTATCGTCAACAATGGGTGCATAAGAATACTGATCTAAAGAAAAGTCACAAGAATTCATATGAGTTCTAGTTAGTGAATATTTAGCACCAGTTTCACCAAAATATGCTTCTATAATTTTTGCTCTATTTGCTTTACTTAGTTTATTTAATAAATAAGCAGAAGCTTCTGTAAATGATCCTCCAAAGCCAGTTATGGTTTGTCTCTCATTTTTAGGGTTTAGAACAACTTTTGTTATTTCAGATGTATTTTCTTTACCTGAAAAGTTATTTAGTTTAGTTAATTTATTACCAGCCTTAGAAGTTTCATACACTTCTACAGTTAGTGTTTTTTCTTGCATATTGCAACTCACAATCATAATACAACTAATAAATAGTAAAACTCTTTTAATCATTTTATTTTGGGTAATCTGTATTTGGCTCCATTACCGTTTTTAATAATGCATCTTTATCTCCATTAAAAGATTTAGTTATTTTCTTCCCATTTCTTTCTAATCCATCAAAAATTCCTTGATCAACTAAATTCCAAATTGGATATTTTGCTTCTCCTTTTAAATTAATTAATCCAAAATGATTTTCAGAACCATTAGGATTAGCTGCATCTTTCCACTGCTCATCGAAAGCTTCGAAATAAAAACATGATACCCCTTCAGCATTTGTCCATTCTCTCATATGTTTATAATACAATCCTTGCTTATATTCATCTGACGCTCTAGAACCATCTTTACCATAATGTCCATCTGAAATTGAAGCCCAACCTGTTTCTCCAATATGAACTGTTTTTGTTGAATCAATAGTCTTAACATAATCAACTACTTTATGGTAAAGCTGTTTGGCATTATCTGCTGCACGTAACATAGCTTTATCAGCTTTTTCAACAACTGATAAATCTTTTTCCTCTTCTGGCACTTTCCAAAAAGCAGACACATAATGCGAGTAATGATAAGGATAGGTGTGCATTGACACATAGTCTACAGATTTAATTAAGTCTTCCAAATCTTTAACTTTGTAGCTTGCATCACCACCACCCCAAGATGAAAAATCATCTGAACTTGTAATCCATAAATCTTTTGAAAGTTCACCACTTTTCTTTAAATCTTGTAAGTGATTTACCCACTTTAAAATTACATTTGGCCTAACAAAATAACTTGTAGCCCATGTAACCATTGCCTCATTACCAACAGCTATTATTTTAACAATATCTGGGTATTGTTTGGCCAAAGCCACTGCTCTAGCAATTTCACCTTCGTTATTTGGGCTTTCTATTTCATGATTAGGAGCTTTATCTGTCCAAGCATTTAAGCAATCTATCCAAGCCCCAAGCATAACATACATTTCAAAACTTGAATCTTCTTTTTTTAATTCGCTAATTGCTTTTAAAACATTAGAAGCATGTGGTAATTTAGGTTGCACATTGTAAGTTCTTAAAATGCGAATACCCATTGCATGCATTATTTTTAAATCTTCTTTAAGTTGATTAATTGTAGGTTGAATTTCTCTTGTGTTTTCTCTGTAACCACCATAAGAAATTGCCAAGTATTTTGGGTTTCCCAAAATATCTGCTGCAGTTAAGTCTTTTTTAGTTTTCAATACGTCGTCCTCTTTTTGTTCATTTTTTACACAGGATATCATAGAAATTAAGAACACTAATATTAGAATAGATTGTAATTTATTTTTCATTGTTATTCTCGTTTTATGATTAATCCTGTAATTAATTTTGCTTAAAAGCTAATTTTGTTCTTTAATATTGTAATCCATAACCAAATTCGTAAAGTGGTTTTATACTATTATCCCAAAAATTTGGTCCATACTTACCCTTATAATCTTCTAAAGATTTTGGCCAAGAATGTGGTAATTTTCCTTTAAAATTGTATTCTCCAAATAATACTTCAGCAACACCATCTCCTTCAGAACCTGGTAACCAAGCTGCAACAAAAGCATCTGAAGCATTAATTTCATCAGTAACTACTAATGGTCGACCAGATATTAATACAACTAATGTTTTAATTCCTTTTCTTGTATACTTTCTAATATAATTTTTATGTTCTATTGTTAACTCTAAAGTAAGTTTGTTGGATTCATGCCCTATGTCTCCAAAAAACTCTGCATAAGGTTGTTCACCTACAACTACTATTGCTAAATCTGCATCTAAATGATCTCCTTCAGCTTCTTTATCATAAACAACTTTAGCCTTTGTTTGTTTTTTTATACCGTCTAAAATGGTGGTTGCCCCTTTATAGTTTTCTTCTGTTCCTTGCCAATTTACAGTCCAACCTCCAGATTGCAAACCAGAACTATTAGCATGCTCTCCTACTACAACAATTTTTTTTATGTTTTTTGATATTGGTAAAACACTTTTATTTTTTAACAAAACAAGTGATTCTCTAACAGCTTGTTTGGCAATTTCTCTATGTGAAGTAATTCCAATTTTTTTGACTAATGATGAATCTGGAAAAGGGTTTTGAAAAAGTCCTAATCTGAATTTTTGACGTAAAATCCTGCGAACTGCATCATCTATTCTCGATAATGGAATTTTATTTGACTCTACACCTTCTTTAACTCCTTGTTGAAAATCGTCTAAATCTCCATCAACTGCCATTACCATATCTACACCAGCATTTATAATATCAATACCTCCAAAACGTGAATATGCTTTCCAATCAGAAACTAGTATTCCATCGAAATTCATCCCAACTTTTAACGTATCTGTTAGTAATGCTTTGTGAGCATGCATAGAAATACCAGTAACAGTATTAAAAGACGCCATTACAGCTCCAACTTTTTCTTTAACAGCTACTTTGTAAGGCGGTAATAACAATCCTTGTAACTGTTCTGTTGAAAGTGATGTTTCTCCACCTTCTACTCCAAAATTTGTAGCTCCATCACCAACATAATGCTTAGCTGTTGCCATAACTGTAGAAGAGTCTTCTAAGTTGCCTTGATGCCCTCTTACAGAGGCTTTAGTTAAAGATTCTGTAATTTTAGTGCTTTCTGAAAATGATTCGTAAACTCTCCCCCATTTTTCATTAAATGGAATTGCTATACATGGTGAGAAAACCCAATTAAATCCTGTAGCTTGACTTTCTAAAGCCGTAATTTTTGCAATTTTTTCTACAAGGTCAGGATTATTTGCTGCTCCTAAACCAATATTATGAGGAAAAATTGTTGCCCCTTCAAAGGTGTTTTGACCATGAACAGCATCTACACCAAAAAGTAAAGGAATACCTAACCTAGTTGATAATGCTTTCTTTTGAAGTTTTACAAATTTTGCTTGCCATTCTTCAGCAATTTCACCTGGTAAAGGACCTTGAGTGTGAATAATAGAACCAATAAATTTTTCTGAAATAGATTCTTCTGCTGATTCTTCAAAATGTCTAATTTGAGACATTTGACCAATTTTTTCTTCTAAAGTCATTAACTTTAAAAGAGAGTCTATTTTTTGTTCTAATTGAGCATCTTTACTCATTACTTCTTTTTTTGAACAGTTTAATAGTAGTATTAAAAAACAACAAAGCACATATTTTAAATTGCCGTTAATCATTTAATTATTTTAAAATAGATACTATTAAATAGCTTACTTTATTTGTTCTATTAAAAATTTCTGTACTTATAGTTTTACTTAAGACTAAGCCTTCAACACTTTGACTTTCAGAATCATTGAAAATAACATCTATACTTTCTTTATTAGATATTTTATAAATTACGGGAACTTGACAATACGTAAAACACATTTGGTTTTTTTGAATATGTAATTGCTTATGATTTCCAGAAACACTTATATAATCAAATACCTCATCAGAGTCTAAAAACTCATTCTTTTTTAATAATCTTGGTTTAAAGGTTATTTTACCATCAAAAACAAAAACACCAAGTTCTCCTATTCTACTTAAAATATCTTCTTTTACTTGACCTGTCATACCTGGTTGTTGTGCTCCTTTTGTTGCTGGTGTATGTGAATAAGCATCAGTTGGAAAAGCACCATAAAGTTCTGGTGATTTATGCACTCCAATACCAGCATTTATTTCATAATAATGATCAAGTAATTTCCCTATTACCACATCACTTTCTTTAGTATTTATAGCTAACAAGCAGTTTTCTTGAACAGCTAAAAGTAATTTTGAAACCATATGCCAATAAATAGAACCTAATCCTTCATAACCGAAAAAAGTTCCAGAACGTCCAGTAAATGATTTGTGATCAAATATTTCTTCAAAAACCTCAAGAATATATTTTTTCTCTTTTTTTACCAAACTTGTATAGTCTTCAGGTAAACTTTCTAGCGCAGTTTTTACACTATTAGCATTATTGAAATTACCATTAAAATGATAGTTCCCTAGAATGTCTTTTTCAACAATTGTTTGATTATCATCTTTAATCAATGTTTTAATTAAATTTGATTGTTCAATTTTAGATTTTTCAATATTATTTTTAGCTGTAAATCTTGGTAAGTTTTTATTAGGATATAATATATAACTATATTGATCTGGTCTAAACAAAGCACTAGCTTTTAATCCGTCTAATAAATCTAAAGCCTCTTGTGGAGACAAATAACCTGAACTTAAAGCAGCAACTTGGCCTTCTAACATTTCAGGTAAATACGAAATTGATACTTCTTTTTCGTTCTCAAGCGTCATTAAATTATACGCATGATACATATTATCTTTTCGCTTATTTGCTCTAATACTATGATCTAAATATTGCTTAGTCAGCTCAAAAAACTGTATTAGTTCAGCTTTAGAAACTGACGCTTTTTTAGCTGAAAATCCTTTTTTATAAATAGTGTTTCTATATTCACTAGCAGGAATTCCTACACCATCTAATATGGTTTTTCTTTCTTCATTAGAAACACTTTTAGATAATATTGTTGCATTTTCATCTAATACTTCAAGAATACTAGTAAACATTTTTGCAACTTCTATTGAAATTTCAACGCTATCAGTATTTGAGTTTTCAACTACATTTTCAAAAAAGTTTATAAACCTTCTTAAATAATATAATGTAACCATAGAGACACCATTACCAACTAAAGCGTTGTTAGCATCATTCCATTCTGGGCGTTGAGTATTTAACCAAATACCACCTTCTGGAATAAAGTTTGATACTTTTGCTAAAACTGTAACTAATAATTTCTCTATTAAATTAACCTTATATATTGTATTACTTTGATCTCTTAACAAAGCACCATCTGCACCTAATTCTTCTCTTCTTTGCTCTATAATTTCTTGCAATTTATGGTCGAAATCAATTGTATCTTTTGAGTTTTTTAATATATCTTCATAAGGCTTAATTATATATGGCACATTTGCATAAACAAAAATTTGTTCAGTAAATAACTCATTCAATTTAGCTGGATAATAATTTTCTATAAACTCTAAGAATTTTAGTAGATAAATTATTTGATGATCTCCCCAATAACCAATGTAAGACCAAGGGTCATTTTCTTCGATAACTTCCCAATCGAAACCACCTTTAGTAACTCTGTAAGGATTATATCCTTCAAATGTTGTTGCATTTAAAAACTTATGAATCATACTCTCAATAAACTGAGGATATGAATGTGCAAGTGCTTCCCAGTTTTGAAAAATATCACGCCAGTTACCTTCGTAATCTAAAATTTTAGAGCCATCAATCTCACTTTTTGTATTTATAGAAAACTTATTCCATGGTCTACTTGGGTCTCCATGTCTTCTACTAAACTTTAATGGAAGATACTCTAAACATAAACGTTTAAAATCTGAATTTGAATCTTTTTCAGCCAACTCTTTAATAAACGATAAGGAAAATTCTTTAGGTAAATTGGCTAGATCAGTTTTTTTAAGTTGATACAACTTCTTATTAGCATTTGCTAAATATGTTGTAAAATCATCTTTTTCAATTTTGTAATTGTCATCAAATATTCCACCTCTCATTATATTGAAAAGTGTATTAGAAAAATGACGTATATTTACTAAAGGATCATCAGATAGTTGTAAACCATCTGAAGCAGCTGCTAATTTTATAAGTTTGTTGGTACCTTCATCTATTGATTGTTGAAGTAGTGCTGTTAAATTCGATTCATTTTTAATCAATTCAGAGATACTAACAACATCTGAAACAGACTGATTAACATTAGCAATCTGTATCCAAGATTCTGTACTATTTTCTTCTAAACTAATTGTTGCAGAAGTAAGGTAAGCACCTTTTTCTGCTTTTACATCAACCTCTTGCGTTAAAGCATTACCATTTCTGAAAGCATCTAATTGAGAAGAGGACAATAAGTAGGTTGGGTTGTCTAAACCTAAAGACCAAACAATATTAGCTTTTAAAGCTTCACTTGGTTCTGCTTTATCAACGATTATGGCACTTAGTGCATAAATACCTAAACCAACTTCTTCTTCTAATTCACACTTTTTATAAGCATCTACAAGGTTACTTCTGATGCCTTGTAAATCTGCACCAACTCCATAAGGTAAAATGTTTTGCATACCATCTAAAACATCAATTTCTAAAGCTTTTGATGAATTATTGGTAAGTCTTGCCTTTCTAACAAAACCATAAGCATCACTTGAGTTCCATTCGTATTGAAATGAAAGGTTTAAATCATAATTTATTTCCTCAAAAATGATTTTATTTCCATAGATATTTTTGTAAATATTTCTTTTTGTTTGATAAATACCTGCTTGTCTTTCCGAAAAAGGTTCCCAAAGTTTAGTAACTGAACCATCTTTAAATCTAAATATGGTTTTACTACCTGTTGTTTCAGCTAACTGAGTAATTTTATCATCTGTATAATAAGGAAATAAAGAAAAGTCTGCATTTTTTCTACCAGCAGTTAAACCACCATTGCTTGAAATAAACATCCAATGATTAGAGTCTGAAACTATAGTCATAAAAAAAGGTCTCATTCTATGACTGTTAGCTATTTTATAAAAAGTTTCACCTTCTATATTTACTAAACTTCCAGCTACTTTATCTTTAGAAATTTCTTTTTGAATAATTGAATTGTTCATGTATTTAAATTGGTTATTTTTTTGAGAGGATTTGTTTTTCGATCTAAGATTTATTAAAAAATGATGAAATTTTAGAAAAAAAAAGATGATGACAGCTAAGCTATCATCATCGTAAATAAATTTTATTAATTAAAAACTCTAATGTAATCAATCTCCATTGTTTGTGGGAAAACTGTTTCAACATTTGGGCTACCCGCAAATGAACCTCCAACAGCTACGTTTAAAATAATATAGAATTCTCTATCGTTAAACACCCAATTTGTACCATCTGGTAAATCATCTGGAGTTATTTGATTATAAAGAACATCGTCTACATAATAATTAATATAGTTTGGTCCCCATTCTATACCATAAATATGGAATTGAGTATCTAATCTTGCATTTAAATCATAACTTTTAGTAACAGCATTACCTGCAGAGTAACCTGGACCATGAATTGAACCATGGGTTATAGTAGGTTCATCACCTCTATTTTCCATGATGTCAATTTCACCAATATTTGGCCAACTTACAGAACCATTTTCATCATCACCTAACATCCAAAAAGCAGGCCATAGGCCTTTACCCCATGGTAATTTTATTCGAGCTTCAAAACGACCATATTTTTGTTGAAATAAACCTTTGGTTAAAATTCTTGCAGATGTATAACCTGCACCCATATAGTTTTCTTTTATTGCTGTAATTTTTAACACGCCATTTTCTACCTTCACATTTTCTGGTCTTGCTGTATAGTACTGTAATTCATTATTTCCCCAACCAGGAATTCCTTGAGCAGTACCATCACCGATTTCATAAACCCATCTGTTTATGTCTGGTGCACCAGAATTATCAAAATCATCGCTCCAAACTAAATTATTAAGTGAAGTCACCGTTTGTGTTTCTGAGTTTTCACAACTAGATAATACTGCTAATACTAACGCAACAAAACCTAGCCTATTTATTTTATTAAGCTTCATTTTTTTGTTTTTTATTTATAGAAATAGATATTATCTAAATAGAAGTTTGTAAGTGATGAAAAATTAATATTTTCAAAAATGAGTATGCCAACATTACTTTTATTTGTTAAACCATTCAATGAAAATTCAATAGTCATCCAAGAGTCTGCAACAATACTTGGTGTTTTTCTAACAAATAATTGGTGTCTTGTATCATCTGTGCCACCATTTACTCCATCAGGACCAAAATCTACTACGGTTACTAAAAAATCGAAATTAGACGGAACTCCATTAGGTATATACATATTAAAATGTAAATTCGGTAGCGAAGTTATGTCAATTGTAGGATTTGAAAATTGAATTCCTACGAAGTTAAAGTTCGTATAATTTAAAAAATTATCTCCGTTTACACTAAAATCTGCTGATTCAGTGGTTTGATAAGGTTGCCAATATCCATTATAGAAATCTACAGTAGTATTTGTATAATAATCACTAAAAATTGAAATAACATCACTAGCATTTCGTGTAGGTGTTGGTGGTAATGAAAAAGAACCGATAGAATTAATATTCAAGGATCCTTTCACATCTTCTCCTCCTAAAGTTGCTGAAACTACTGCAGTTCCTGCAGAAAGTATTTCTACAACTCCTAAATCATTTACTGAAGCCACTGATGGATTTGATGAAGAAAAAGTAAAATATTTAGGTGCTGCTGCAATTGTTACATCTCTACCATTACCTAAATTAAATGTTTGATTTAAATCAGTAATATCTATATTAACCCCAATAAATGTATTTACAGAAACGTCATTACCATTTAAAATTGATGGTCTTGGTTGAGCAATAGTTCCCAGCTTTTCGAACTTTAATTCGTCGATCCAAAATGTATATCCTAAACCATTTGTTGCTTGTGTACCTGCTGAATATCTAAATAAACCTCTTTCTTGAATTAATTTAGAGGCATCTGGAATTGGAATGATAACTTTTTGCCAATTAGTACCAACACTAACATTTGATAATGTAGTTATATACTCATTATTAATAAAATCTTCTCCAAAACCCAGCTCCCCTATTACGACTCCTTGTGATGCTTTAATCCAAAATGTTAAGGCATCGTAATTGGTTAAATCTCTACCTGCTCCCTCCACTCTAAAAATTGCTCCTGCGTAGGTTCCTTCTGGGTCAGTTGCATTTGGTACATCAAAACGCATTGATGAACTACTTTCGTATCCTTCACTATCATCTACAGACCAAGCTGTTGCTTTAGAGCCACGATAAGGAAAGTAGAAATCGCTACCCATTCCTACAGGACTGTCTGTAAATATTTCTGCTGTAGAAGCAAAACTAGCTAAAACAGCATCATCACTTATATCTCTTTCACACCCTAAAAACACAAGCGCAAGAAGTAAAGTTAAGATTGTTTGATTTTTTATTTTTTCTAAACTCTTCATAATCTCTATCTATTATTTTCCAATATTTATATGAATATATGTTCTTATTTCCCACTCAGAACCATTAGGAAATCCTACAGGACTTATAGTAGGCTGAGTTGCAAATGCAGTTGAAGTAGCATTTGGTGAATATCTTGGAGAAAATTCATTTAAAGATCTCCAAGTTCCTCTAATTCCAACTTTAGTATCTGGCAGTATAAACCAATCTGGTTTACCAATTGTAGTTGAAAAGTCTAACATCATTTGTAATGGAAAAGTTAAGTTGAAATCTCTGTGGTAATCAAAAGGTCCCCAATCATTAACTTTAAACATTCCCATAATTTTAAATTTCTTGTAAATCATTCTTAGGTCTGCACCAAATCTTGTGATAGTTCTTTGACTATCACCATTTGCTTGGCCTGTACCATAATACATATTAGCAATTATACCTAAGTTTTTATTTGCTTTTGAAACAATTCTAGAATTTACTTCCCATAAATCTTGTGCTGGAGCAGATTCTGCAAATCTAAAGAAAGAACGATCTGCTAAGAAACCAATAGCAGCATCCTGTGTAGTTGGTAAATGACGATATACAAAGCCAAGATTAAATGCAAACTTAGCATCTTCTGCTCTATCATTATCCCATTGATACATATAAGTTGCAGGAGTTGGATCGAATGTAAATAAAATTTCACCTGCTGTCATTTCTCGGTTTCCACCTCTTACAACAAAAGGATCGTCAACAAAGTTTCTTAATCTACCTGGTGCAGCAACACCATTTGGCATGGCATCTACTAAGGGCTTTTGCCACATAAAGTTTGGTGCTAACTGAAATTTACCTCCAAAATTATAAGCTATACCAGATAAGAAGTTTGATACGTTTCCACTTCCACTATCTTTTAATTTCCAACCTGTGAAAGTAAGTGTTTGATCTGCTCCTCCATTTGCAACTAAACCTCTAACAGAGCCTTGTGCATACAAGTTAAATCCTCCATTAGTATAAGTTACTTTTGCTTTAGCACCCCAGTTATCACTTGCTTTAATTCTATCTACTACAACTTGACCTGCATCATTAACATCTTGATAAGCACTACCATTTAATGGTCTACCAGCCCAAATTGCACCTACTGTTAAACCAATTTTATCTCCTTTTTTCTCAAAAGCTACTGTAGCTCTTTCAGTAGGAATTGCTGGTATAACACCTGTTCTAGCTTGATTTGGATCTAAAACACGATTACCATTAGCATCAAAACCACCACCAGCAACAATATCTTTATGATAAATAGCTGCAAAATCAAAACCTAATAGTTTCGTTTGGTATTTTAACAATACTGCAGGGTTGGCACCCCACCAAAGTTGTGGACCAAAGGCTGCTTTTAAACCATCTAATGAACCTTTACCATCTACTTCAATTCCTAGAATTTCACCATTATAAATATCTAAGTTTGGTCCATAATTAGCTTCTGGATATAACCCAAAAAAGTCACCTTCATAACCCCAATGATAATGTCCTGTTCTGTAGAAACCTCTTAAATTAAAATCTTTAGCATTCCATTCAAAAGAAGCATTATAAATTCTTAATCTATTATTATCTATTAATGTTGAAGAACCATTAGGTGTATTAACCTGAATAGGTCTACCAATATTTTCATAAAAAATATCATCTATTGGATTACTTGCTACATTTCCTAAAATATTAAAATTAACCTCGGCTTTCATATTTTCTGATGGTTTACCTTGAACACCAATAAAATAAGACTGCATATGATCAAAACCTTGTCTGTCAGGAAATGCTAAACTTGTACCATCTGAATTTACTGGAGTTGTAGTTAATGAACCACCTGTATTAAATGTAGTAAATTGTGCTTGTAAATTGCTTATACTTAGCTTTTGGTTTCCACCTATTACAGCTTTATCTCCTCTAGCTCTTAGTACAGCATCCATTAAGTTTATTTTTTCGAAATGATTTTCAAAATCCTGATATGTACTTGTAAACGGATTAAATTGATGTGCCTCTTTTAAAGCATAATATGATGCTCTTGGATATAAAGTGTATAAACCTCTAACATCTGTTGGTCCTTTTGCAGCAATTCCAAACCACTCTTCGTTCATGTTTTTATCTCCTGGTTTTGCCTGATCTCTACTGTAACCATTACTTGGCCAAGAAGCTTCACTATCGTGAATACTTGCATTTTTTCTTTCGTCGAAACCAGATTTAAACCAACCATCACTAGACTGAAAAGTAAATCCTCCTAAAGAGTTTTGAGCTTTTCCTAGACCATAAGCGTTTTCGTAAATTTCTTTCCAGTTATTTATCATATAGTACGCTTGGGTATATTGATCTTCTTTGTTATCTCTTGCATTAAACGCATCAGCTCCAAACTCTGTAAATAAAATAGGTTTACCATACTCTTTACTTACTCTATCAAAAGCATCTACAAAAGATTCTCCACGATACATATTTGTTCCATAAATATCTATGTCTTTACATTCTTCTGCAACTATGTCTAAATAAAGTAAATCTCCATTACAAATACCTATAGGATGTTGTACACCATTTTTTTTCATTGCTAAAGCAGCATCATTAAACAATTTATACATTGCTTTTGCTTCTGCTCTTTTTGCTTGATCTTGATCATTAATTACAATTCCTTCATCTGTTTCAGCTCCTTCCCAAGTTAAATGATAGTTATTTTCATTACCTAACATAAAAAGAAGTAAGCCTGGTGTATCTTTATACATTTTGGCCATTTTAACAGATTCCTCTATTAAGTGCTTTCTTACTTTTTCTGTAGCATATTTAGTATTAGGGTACCATACACCGTCTAAGGTTAAACCATATGCACCAAACTGATGGTTAATCATTGTATAAATACCAAATTTTTCATAGATATAGGTAATCCATTTTGGTGGCATACCTATATATGTTCTTATTGCATTTACACCCATATTTTGCCATAGCACCATTTCTTCATCTAAACCTGCTTTTATAATATCGTCTGGTTTATCCCAAAAATTAGCATCTAATACATTAAAACCAATTGGTACATAATCCCAATTGATTCCATTTACCACAAAGTCTTTTCCATCAACTACTAATTTCATTCCTTTTGCATCAGAAACAACAGTTACATTGTTGACTTTTGATTGTGCAAAAAAGTTAAGAGTTAACAAGAAAAACAGTAATCTTAATACATTGTTCTTCATAATTTGTTTTTTTGATTTGATGACAATACTTATTACTGTATTATCAAATAAACTATTTGAATTTTAATTATTTCTTAAAAATACACCACTTAAATTAGGATAATGATAAAAACTACCTGAACAAAAACAATACATTACTTAACACAACTTAATAATGAAAAAAGCTTATTAAATGAGGGTTTTTACAATAAATGTAGTGGTTAGTTGTAGTGGTAAAATTGTGGTAAATTAAAAAAACTTCACTTAAGAATAAGAGGTTAGCAATGCTAACCTCTTATTATATGTAATTTTAATTTTTACTATTCAATTTCAATTACAAACCACCAATCAAAATCACCAGCAGCATCTGTAGTTCTTAGTACTAATTCATTTGGTACTGATCTATCAAAAATTTCGTACTGATAATTCCCTCCAGTATAATATCCTATGAAAGATTTTGCTGATAAATTTATAGTTTCTACTCCTGCAGGAGCTGTTAATGAATAAGTTCCTGTATAATCTGCATAAGCATAATTTAGAATATCTGCACCATCAACTGTTCCTGAGGTATTTGGACCTAGTTCGTTAACGATGTGAGGATCTCTTCCAAAAATGTCTCCATTAGTAACATGAGTAAATGTACCATCTGAACTAAAAGTAAATCTATCATCATACATACCTACTCCATTTTTTTCATCTGGGCCTGCTCCATACCATTCTGTTGGTATAGAACCTCCAACTGGACCTAAACCAAAATGACCAGGTTTAGAAGCTTTAATTTTCCAAGTTCTTGAGGTTAATGCAGTTGGGTTTGCTGGATCAAAACCGTACAATTTTTCTATTAAATCATTTGGTGGTGAGTAAGTAGCTAAAACATCAACTTGAATTGATTTACTAGAGGTAACTCCTGCTGTACCTGATGCTACAGCAGTAACAGTATATGTATTTAATCCTAATTTACTAAATATTATGTTTTGCTCTCCTGAGAGTGTAACATATTCTGTACCATCGTAAACAAGTTTAAATGAAACTGCATTGTCTGCAGTTACTGTAAATTTAACTTCTCCACTTCCATCACCATTTGGATTATTTGCATCTGCTCCTATTAAATCAGCAGTAATTTGAATATTTGAAGGTGTAATGATATCTCCAAATGTATATTCTTCTTCTTGACAACTATAAAAAGTAATTGACAAAGAAAATAATACAATTAATGTTTTTATATAATTCTTCATTTTTTAAAGATTAAAATTGTGTAATATCATCTATATATATTGTATAATTTGCAGAACCATCTCCTTGAGTACCATTATCCATAATTAATACTAGATTATTAAAATCTACTGATGTACTAATTCCTGCAAAATTAAACGTTAATTCTTCCCAAGCATTTGCTACAGTTGTTGTAGCTGTTACTTCTGCAGAAGCAACTGTATTTGGCCAAGGTGTAGCATCTTCAAATTTTAAAAGTAAATTCAATCCTGCTCTTGGTGACCAAACTTTAACTTTTACACTTGTTCCACCTACAAAAGTAAATGGAGAATTTGTTGTTATTTTAGAACCTGCCCAAGGCTGACCTGCATTTTTTACCATTTTAGCAACTCTTAAAGAAGAGTTTCCGTTTGTATCTGGATTATTAATTATTGAAATATCTCCACCATCAAAACTAGATAAACCAACTGTTGGCTCTAAATCTAAAACTGGTGAAGTTGAAATATCATCTACATAAATTGTATAATCTGCAGAACCATCTCCTTGAGTACCATTATCCATTATAAGTACAAGATTGTTAAAATCTACACTACCATCAATACCCGTAAAATCAAAGGTTAATTCTTCCCAATCATTGGCAACTGTTGTAGTTGAAGTAATTTCTGCTGAAGCAACTGTATTTGGCCAAGGTGTAGCATCTTCAAATTTTAAAAGTAAATTTAATCCTGCTCTTGGTGACCAAACTTTTGCTTTTATAACTGGGTTAGAAAGATCAAATTTAGTAGGTACTGTTATTTTAGAACCTGCCCATGGTTGACCTGCGTTTTTAACCATTTCAAATACTCTAGAAGAAGTATTTATACCTGAAACATCTGGATTAGCTATCGCTTGTATAGCGCCACCATCAAAAGAACTTAAGGTAAAATTATCTTCAAAATTAATTGGAGTTACACCATTAAAAGGCACTGATGGTGATTTGTAAAAATAGAAATTATCGATATAAACTACACCTGCTAAACCATCAGAATCAATTAACAATTGTGTAATCTTTTGTTTATTTGCTAGGTTTCCACCATCAAAACCTGTCATATCAATTTCAATACTCTGCCAACTACCAGTAACTGTACTACCAAGTGATTCTAAGTCTTCACCACCATCAACAGTATTAACAATTTTTACAAAAAGTTCATTGGTAACTCCATCTGGTACCCAGTAATCTATATGCATTTTCTCCATTGCAGATAAATCAACTCCTGCCCCATAGTTTGTAACCATACCTAAAAAGTCAAGATTAGTTAGTTTCCAAACATTATCGTTATTAAGATTAACAGCTTCAAAGTTTGTTGCTGACCAAGTTGTTGGTAACTCATCTAGTGTAACATTTGTATATGCATCACTAAAAATTGAAACAACATCTGCTGCATCTCTGCTTGGTGGGGCTGGTGCTGCTTCAGTTGGTTCTAATATTTCAGTAACTTCAAAATCTACCATGTAATCTGTAGTTGCAATAGCTGCACCTTTTGCAGTTACTTTAACACTGTAAGTTCCAGGATTTGCATATTGATAAGATATAGTGTTACCAATATTTCCTGTAACTACTGGTTGTGTTACACCTGTTTCACCTGAATCAAATTCAAAAATTGCTGCAAAATCTGCATTTGCTGTAATGTTAACTTGTTTAGAAATAGCTGCATCATTTTCTATGGTAACCACTAAATTTTGAGGAGCATTGAATGAAACCACTAACTGTTGTGATTCTTCTACTCTATCTCCTTTTAAATTTATAGCTACAACAGTTACATTGTATGTGCCTTCTGCATAGGTGTGCGTAACACTATCTCCTAAACCAACTTTAGCTGGCTCTGGAGTTGTATCTCCAAAAATGACTTCGAAGCTAACAGCGCCATCTGCATTTGGTGTAATTGTAACAACACCTGTATTATCTTGAGTAATGTCGTAAGTTGCTGAAATATTACTTGGTGGAGCAATAGTATCTACAAACGATAAATCTCTGAGTTCTTCATCACATGCCATTAAAATGAACAGTGCAAAGAAATATTTATAAAATTTATTAATGTTTTTCATTGTTTTAGTTTTTAATAACCTGGGTTTTGTGGCCAACGATTTCCAGCTAAAGAGATTTCGATTTCTGGTATTGGAAACAATTCGTGTTTACCAGCTACAAAACCATTAATTTCTTGAACTGCTCTACCTGTTCTTACTAAGTCAAAAAACCTATGTCCTTCACCTACTAATTCTACCCTTCTTTCATCTAAAATATTATCGTAAAGGGTATTTCCTGTTGCAGAAATATTATTACTAGTATTACCAAATGCTCTCTCTCTTACTCTATTTAAATAAGCTTGAGCTTTAGTATCATCTGGAGTTGAGCTTCTATTAAAAGCTTCAGCTGCCATTAATAAGACATCTGCAAAACGTATTGCTCTATAGTTATTTGGGTTAGTTAAATTTCTATCTCCTTGAGCAGCATTACTTCTTGTTCTAGGAATATACTTTCTATTAAAATAACCTGTATGTTCATAACCAGTACCATATGTTGCACCTGTTTGGTTAGCCCAAGCTACAATATCTAAAATAGCAACATCTTTACGTAAATCTCCTGGCTGAAATGCATCTACAACTTCTTGCACAGGTACATTAAAACTAAATCCTGATGAATACTCTGGTCCTGAATAAGCTCTAACCCCATTAAAACCAACTGCAACATTACCCTCACTACACTGTAAACATCCAAAACCCGCACCTTGTCCTTCAAAATATTGAACTTCAAAAACAGACTCTATATTATTTTCGCCTGCTTCTTCAAAAATCGATGCATAATTTTGAACTAAATCATAAGGCCCATTTTGAATTAGGTTTTCTAAAACTGAAGCTGCTTCATCAAATTTATTTTGATATAAATATGCTTTTCCTAACAATGCTTGAGCAGCTCCTTTTGTAACTCTACCAGGAGTAGATTGCACATAAGGCAAAATACTAGCTGCATAAGTTAAATCTGCTTCAATCTGTGCATAAACATCTGCTTTTGGTGTTCTATCTATATTAAATTGTTCACCAAACTGAATTCTTTTATCTACTTCTAAAGGTACATCTCCAAACCACTTAACTAATTCAAAATAGTAATAAGCTCTGAGGAAAGTTGCCTGTGCAAGAATTTGATCTTTTCCTGAAAAATCAATTTTATCTTTAAACTCAAGAATGTAATTTGCTCTATTTACACCAGCATACATCCAACTCCAAATATCTCTTAATTGTTGATTTAATGGAGTGTGTCTCATATCATCAACTTCTTGAATTCCTAAAACATCTGTTGCACTTTCACCTCCTGCTAAAGTATTGTCTGATGCAATTTCACCTAGCATTACATTTAGATAAGTTGATTGCAACATATCGTAAGCACCAATTAATGCATCTTCGTAATCTTGAGGTGTATTAAAAAAGTCTTCTGAATTGTCTGAAGTAGGTTTTACCTCAACAAAATCATCGCTACATGAGTAATTAAATCCGATAAAAAGGACTAAACTCAATAAAATTTTTATGTTTATTTTTTTCATCATCTTTAATTTAAAAGTTAACATTCATACCAAATAAAAATGTTTTTGGGTTTGGATAAAACCCTTGATCTATACCACCTCCAATAGACGCGCCATTAGAAGTTGTTGGATCAAATCCTCTATAATTAGTTAGAGTGAATAAATTTGTAGCAGAGACATAAAATCTTAATTTATCAAATTGTAATTTTTTTAACATTTTTTCACCTAAGCTATACCCTAACTGAACACTTTGTAATCTTAAAAAAGAACCATCTTCTACATAAAAATCTGAGAATAAAATGTTTCCTGTAGCTCCAGTTGTTACTCTTGGAAAAGTATTACTTGTTCCAGGACCTGTCCATCTATCTAAATAGTAAGTTGGTCTGTTAGTTAATGGTAAATTTCTTTCATAGTTTCTTACAATTTCGTTACCAATAGATGCGAATGCATAGGCATTAAAATCGAAATTTTTATAGTTAAATGAGAAATTAAAACCCATAGTTACATCTGCAAATGGATCTCCAATATAAGTTCTATCATCACTATTTATAACACCATCTCCATTTACGTCTACAAAACGTAAATCTCCTGGTGCAGCATTTGTTTGAGTAGCATGTGAATTAACATCTGCTTGAGTTTGAAAAATTCCATCAGTTTTATATCCATAAAAATATCCAATAGGAAAACCAGCTTCCATTCTTGATGGTGGCTCTTGACCAACTCCAAAAGAACCTCCTTCTATAATACCAGTTTCATTTCCAACAAAAGTTACTTCGTTCTTTATAAATGTAGCATTGTAATTTATATTAAAATTAAAATCTTCATTTACTGCTTTCCTGTATCCAATAGCAAACTCAAATCCTTCGTTTACAACAGTACCTGCGTTTATAAATGGCACTGATGAACCTGGTGCTGCAACCCCAATTATACCTGAAGTTTGTGCTGCTACTAAAAGATCATCTGTAGTTTTTCTAAAGTAATCTGCAGTAATATTAATATCGTTAAATATTTCCATATCAATACCAATATCTAATGGTTTTTGCTGCTCCCATCTAATTTCAGGGTTTGCAATTGGCCCTATAGCTAAACCTTGTTCAAGTTGATTGTTGAAAACATACTCTGCTTCACCATTTAAAACAGAAACAAATCTAAATCCACCAATTCTATCATTACCAAGAATACCATAACTTGCTCTTAACTTTAAAAAATTAATTACACTGTTGTCTTTTAAAAAGTCTTCTTCAGAAATAACCCAACCTAAAGATGCAGTTGGGAAGAATCCAAATTTATTCTGTGGTCCAAAATTTGTTGAACCATCTCTTCTTAATACTGCTGAGAATAGATACTTACCATCATAAGAATATTGCAATCTTGCAAAATATGAAAGTAATCTACTGTCATAAGATAAGCTTGAGCCATTATTATTATTTCTGTAGATAGCCAAACCATCTCCATTTAATACTGGGTTACTTATAACTACATCATTTAAACTAGTACCTGTTGCATTACTAGTTAAAATTGTATTAAACCTTCCAACAGTTTTAAAAACTGATGTACCTATCATTGCTTTTACGTCATGTACATCATTATAAACTCTTTCATATTTTAAGAAAGCATCAAAAGTATAATCATATCTACTTATCTCATAGTCTACAAAAGTAGATTGGTCTATATTAAATACACTTCCATTACCAAAGTTTCTTATTCTGTTAAAAGTATTTGCAGTTTCAACTGAATGATTAGCTTGAAATCTTGTTTCTGCAGTGAAATAATCGTAAAACTTATAGTTTAAACCATAACTTCCGGAAATTTTATTAACCCAAGTTCTGTTATTAGCATTATCAATTTGAGTTAATGGGTTTGCTACTTCAATACCTGTACCTGTTGCAGGTGGCAAAGAAAAATCACCATTTGCATTGTATACAGGAGTTGTAGGTGGCATATTCACTGCATTAAATAATACTGAACCTAAAACATTTTCTGGTAAGTTTTTCTTATTTGTATTTGTGTATATAGTAGATGATGTAAATTTTAAATTTTCGAGTATATCTGTATCAAAATTAAACCTAACATTTCTTCTGTTAAAGTTAGATTTTGAACCTCCAACAATACCATCTTGACTTATAGCAGATATACCTAATGAATAGGTAGATTTTTCTGTACCTTTATTTAAGGTGTAATCTATATTGTATTGAGCTGCATTTTGAAAAACAGAATTCTGCCAATTAGTTCCTTGTCCTAAACCACTTACATTTGGAAAAGGCAAAGCATCTCCATTTGCTGCAAAAGCTTCATTTGCTAATAATACATATTCTGTCGCATTTAATAATGGTATTTCTCTTGTAGTTTGTTGAAAACCTACAGACATATTTAATATTGATTTAAAGTCTGTATTTTTTCTACCACTTTTAGTAGTTACTAAAATAACACCATTTGCAGCACGAACTCCGTATATACCTGCAGCAGCATCTTTTAGAATATTTATAGACTCAATATCTGAAGGGTTAACAACACTTAGGTCTTCTATAACTCTACCATCTAAGAGAATTAAAGGTCTACTGTCTCCATTTGTTGAGACACCTCTAATTCTAATGTTTGATCCAGCACCAGGAGAACCAGAATTTTGTGTAATGTTAACACCTGCAACTTGACCTTGTAAAGCTTGCTCAATACGAGTTGGCTTTAAGTCTTCTATAGTTGCACTACCTACTACAGTAACAGCACCTGTTACTTCTTTCTTAGTTTGTGTACCATAACCAATAACAACAATCTCATCTAGAGTTTCTGCTGATTCAGATAATGATACATCAATAGTTGATTGATTAACAACAACTTCTTTGTTCTGATAACCTAAATATCGAAAAACTAAAACATCTCCAGTTTTTGCTTTAATGTTGTAAATTCCATCAAAGTCTGTTTCAGTTCCAATAATAGATCCTTTAATAAGAATGCTAACTCCAGGTAATACCTCACCAGTAGTTGCATCTTTAACAACTCCTTTTACATCTATAGTTTGTGCAGCTATATTTGCAACACAAAAAAGAGTGAGGAGTAATAAGATTAGATTTTTTCTCATGAAAAGTCATTTAATTATAGTTGTCGTAAAACTATCGCTATTTTTTTACGACATTCATAAAAAAACCTCAACAAAAAATATACATTCATAAAATGCTCAAAAAAACCTAGATATAACAAAGGTTAAGCAAAAGTTAATTTTTTATAAAATTTACATAAATATTAATGTGTTGTGGTAATGTATAGGTTAAAATTAGAGATGTTTGGTAAATTACAAACTCATTATGTAATCTGTTAAATTTGCATTGTGCTCTAATTGCATTTTTTTTCTTAGTCTATATCGTTTAACCTCAACACTTCTTGTAGATATATTTAATAGTGGTGCAATTTCTTTCGAAGATAAATTAAGTCTTAAATAGGCACATAACCTTAAATCATTTGGCGTTAGCTCTGGATGTTTACTCTTTACTTTATCTATAAAGTTCTTATCAGCATTATTAAATGCTTCTTGAAACATTTTCCAATCGTCTGTATTGTTTAAATTCTTATCTATAATCCGCACTACTTTTTGAACATTATCTTTTCCTCCTGAAATTAATTCTTCTTTAATTTTATTTAAGAAATCGTTCTTTTTAATAATACTCATAGTAGAAGTAGCTAACTCTCTGTTTTTGCTATCTATATCATTTCTTAGCCTTTCATTATTTAACTTAATAATTTTTTGTGAGTTTTCTAGTTCTTTTAATTCCAGTTCTTTTTGTTGACTTTCTAAAAGTTGTTCTTTTTGATTTCTATAATATTTCTTTGTTATATAATGTATTATAAATAAACTTGAGGCAGCCAATAGTATATATATTATTTGAAAAAAAGAAGATAAGTACCAAGGTTTATTGATGGTAAAACTGTAGGATGCCTCGTTTAAACTTTGTTTATTATCTATAAACGCAATAACCTTAAAAGTGTAATCTCCAGAGGGTAAGTTTTCGAATAAGAATGAATTATTATTAGATCTTGGAGACCATTTTTCATTTAATCCTTCTAAAATATATGAGTAATGTATTGAAGATGTTTTATTATAGTTAGGCACACCAAATAAAAATTCTATATTGTTTTGTTTGCTTGTAAAATCTGGCGAATTATTTAAATCTACATTGTTCTTTTTACCATCTATTGTATAATTTAACACCTTATTAATACTAATATAAAAATCATTTTGAGGTTGTATTTTATCTAAATCAATGGTAATATAACCATTAGAAGTACCTATTAAATATTTATTGTTTTTAAGTTTTATGATGTTTTCATAACCAGAAGCTCCTTTGTGAATAGAACCTTTTATAGGTATTATTTTAATTTTTGGTTGATTACTTAATTTACCTGGAATTAAATAGCGTATGTCTTGCTTAGTAAATGACCATAATTTATTTGTTTTATTATCATGAATAAGTTTTGCCGATAAAAAATTATTTAAAGGCATAAGTTTGCTGTACGCTTCATTTCTTTTAAAACTATCTGAGTTATTATCATACACGTAAACACCTTTTTTACAAGCATATAATATAGCATTATTGTATTTTAACAAACTAGAATGTATTCCTTTTTCAACTGAATTATCTTTAACTATTTCTGTTGCTTTAGTTAAACTATCATTTAGTTTTAACTTAAATACCCCTTTATATTCATGATTTACAAATACTCTATTATCCTCAAGAATTAAAAAATAACGACTAGAGTTAGAAAAACTTTCTATTTTATTATTAACAAGCCACTTTCCATTTCTTCTGTTAAGAACATACAAACCATCATATGATCCTTGTAATAGCGTGTTTTGATTTATTTTTTTAACTCCCCAAGTACCAACATTACTTTGAATGTAATTAGCTTTATTATTTTTTATAATGATAGTTCCTGAATCGTGACTACAAAAAAGTTGATCATCTATATTTTGTAAATTCCAAACTTGACCTTCTGTATTAGCAATTAAAGTGAAGTCACTAGTACTATTTAATGCCCTATAATACAAACCTTGGTTTGTGCCTAAATACAAATTATTGTCATAAATAATAGAAGTATAAATCGTACCCCAGACATTATTTTGTCTAGAATATAATTTAAATGGCGATGTTAGATTAATTGTATTTATACCATTATCTAAACCTAACCATAGATTATTATCTATATCTTCAAAAACACATAAAACTGTATTGTTACTTAATCCTAAACCTTGTGTAATTTGGTAATTTAAACTTCCTGATTCGTCTAAATAAATCATACCATCAGAAATTGTGCCTATGGCAAAACCATTATTAGCCAATCGTTTAGCACTATAAATAGTTTTATTATTCAGTATGTTTGATGCTGGTATATACCAAGGTATTAATCTATTGTCTTCTAAATAGAAAAATCCATTTTTTTGTGTTAAAAAAAGTAATTTATTATTCCATTTAAAAATTTCAACAACTTTATTGTTTTTTAAAATTGAATTGTCTGAAATTAATTTAGGCTTACCATTTTCTATTATAAAAATTCCTTTATCAATTTCTTGAAAATACACTGAGTTTTCTACTCTAGACAATTTAATCAAGTTTTTCTCAGAACCAATTACCTTAAACTCTTTGCTACTTAAATTGTATAGGTAGATTCGTTGTAAAGATTTAAACAACATCCAACCATCTAACTCAACAATTTCCCAAATTTGTTCATCTTCAAGCATTTCAATATTATTGGTCTTAACAAGAGAGTTATACTCTAATAAACCAAATTCATTTCTTTGCCAGAAACCAAAATCTAAATAAAAACCAGAATAAATTTTATTTTTATAGTAATACACAGAACGCATAATTGTTTCATTTGGTGTAGGAAACAATTGCCAGTTAGACCCATTATATTCTAACAATCCTTCGTAGTTTGCTACATAAATAAAATTATTATCTCCTTGTGTAATAGACCAATTTTGATTTTCTGCACTATAGTCTTCTGTAGAAAACACATTAATAGGAGGAATTTCTTGCGCAAAAAATGTACTAATTGTAATTAATAAATAAAAAAAGACTAATAAATACCTATACATATTGTTGTGTTAAAGATGTACTAAAGTATAAAAATTTTAAACAACATTTTAACTTGTATAGGTTATTAAATATTATTAGTGAAACTAGTAAAATTTAATGTTTTATAAAATGTGCTTTTATAAAATGTAATTAATTAATATATATTTAAGTTTATTGTAATTTTTATCTAAATTTGAAGTATAAAATGATTGACGATAATTGATGAAAAATATTGGTGGTAAAAACATCTTTTTATTGGTAATTTGTGGTCTGATAATAATTGTATCTGAATACCTTTTTTTAACAGGTGATAAATTACATGCGATATTTATGGGCTTATGGGTACCTACAATATTAGGATTAATGATATACTTTAAGCTTTTTAGTAATGACAGCAGATGATATAGTTTTCTACTTTTCAATTTTTGTAGGAATCTGTGTTGTTATTTGGGCCTACTTTATGATTTATGAATATAATAGAGCAGGTAAAAATTAAATTTTTTTCTTCAAACTAATTGCTAAACCTCCTCCTTCAGCAAGTTTAAATTTTAGTTTATCTGAATTTCTTATCAATTTTTTTTCGATAATTATGTCTAATGGATTGTTATTCCAATGTGCATTTTTTCCATCTTTATAAATAATGGATTCATAAGTGGTATTATCATCTAAAAAACTAAAATCTATGTCTATATCTCGCTTATTTTCATCAGTAATACTGCCAATAAACCAATTCTCTGTTCCTTTTTCTTTTCTAGCAATAGTTACAAAATCACCAACTTCACCATTTAAAACTTTAGTCTCTAACCATTCTACACCAACATCTTTAATAAATTGTAAAGGTTTAGGATTTGCCTCATAATGCTCTACTAAATCTGCAGCCATTTGTATAGGACTATATATAACAACATATAGCGCCAGCTGTTGGGCTAAAGTAGTATTTACCTGATTCTCTTTTTTATATTCATTAAATTTAATATTAAAAATACCAGGAGTAAAATCTATTGGACCAGCTAACATTCTTGTAAATGCAACAATTGGCAAATGTTCAGGAGGATTTCCACCATCTGCAGACCAAGCATTAAATTCTTGTCCTCGTAAACCTTCTCTAGAAATTATATTTGGGTATGTTCTTCTTAAACCTGTTGCTTTTATAGGTTCATGTGCATTAACTGCTACTTGATATTTAGCTGCTTTTATAGCTGCGTTATTGTATTGATTTACCATGTACTGACCATGATGATATTCTCCTTTTGGCAAAATTTTACCTACATAACCAGATTTTACAGCATGCATACCATACTTTTTCATTAAAGCATAGGCTTTATCTTGCTGTTTCTCATAAGTTTGAGTTGCAGCTGATGTTTCATGATGCATAATAATTTCAACTCCTTTTTCTTTAGCATATGCTGTAACCTCATCTAAATCATAATCTGGATATGGAGTAATAAAATCAAAAACTCCTTCTCTATCCTCAAAACCAATCCAACGTTCCCAGCCTGTATTCCATCCTTCTACAAGAACACCACCAATATTATTTTTAGCAGAAAAGTCGATAAAACGTTTTACATTTTCAGTTGTTGCTCCATGATTACCATGAGCTTTACCTGTGTCTTTCCATTTGCCATTAACCAATTCCATTCCATAATCCCAAGATGATTTACCCAAATGCATTTCCCACCAAACTCCAGTATATTTCATTGGTTTAAACCAAGAAACATCACCAAGTTTATTAGGTTCATTTAAATTAACTATTAGCTTAGAAGTAATTAAATCTGGTGCATTATCAGTAATTTGAATAGTTCTCCATGGCGTATTAAAAGGAACGCTTCTTTTTACTTTATAATCAATATTTCTAGAACCTACTAATTTACTTTTAAAAGATAAGTTTTCTGTATCAACCTTTAAAGTCATACCAGAATAATCTACTAAAGCTGCTTCGTGAAAACTTAGATGTAAACCATCTTTTCCTATTAAAGTTACAGGTGTATTTACGGCGTTTTCTGGTATATAAGATTGTGCTAGGTTTGTTTTTGGTATATAAGACTTTGCATTAATTTCTGATAGCTTTGTAGTACTATATAAATGCTCGTAAATATCCCAATCTCCAGGAATCCAAAAGGTTTTATAATCTTCAGTTAAATTAAACTCTGTATTTTCTTCTTTAATTAGAACTTCTTTTAAATTCTCTTGTTTTGGAAATTCAAATCTAAATCCAACACCATCATTAAAAACTCTAAAAACTACATTAACTCTTCGCTTTAAATTGTCTCTTTCTTCTAATTCAACTGTAACTTCATTATAATTATTTACTACATTAAGTTGTTCTCCCCAAGGCATTTGCCATGTTTCATTTACCTCTACAGGTTTTTTAACTCTAGCCATAAACCCCTCTTTTAAAGCTTTAGCATTTGTTAATTCGAAACCAATAGCTGAAGTATCTATTATTTTTTGCTGTTTGTATTGAATAATATATTTAAAAACACCTTTATTATCTAATAAAAAGCTTACTGTTATATTTTCATCTGGTGATGATACACCTGATGATTTTACATTACATGAGGAAAACGTAAGCAAACAACAAAATAAGAGAGAATAATAAAGTAGTTTCATTTTTAATTTTTTTCTAATAATACAATTGGGAATTTTGAGTTAACAGTTACAAAACCATTAATTACTTCGTATTCTTGTTTAGAGTAAAAGTCGAAAACTGATTCTCCATTTTTAAACACAGATGATACGTTTAACTTCTTATTTCCAGCAGGCAGATTTATTCCTGCAACAATTTTATCATCTTTAAAAGTTCTTGATAAAACCAATCCATTTTCATCAGTTATAATGGTATTCTTTCCTGCACCAACTGCCATATGATTTGCTCTAAACTGGCCTAGTTTTTGCCAATGGCTTAACAACATTTGGGTTTCGTTATTACTAAGTGAATCCCAATTCATAAATGATCGTAAAGTAGCATCACCAACAGAACCTTCAATAGTTAAATCTCTAGCTATTTCATCTCCATAATAAACCTGTGAAGCTCCTGGAGACAGTAATAATAAGGTACCTGTTTCATAAGGTTTTGCTCTATTTTTATCAAAAGGAGAGTCATCGTCATGAGAAGTCATATAATTTAAAACACTATAACCTTTTAATTGATTATGTAGAATTGAATCGTACTTAGTAAACAAATCTTTTACCTTCTGTTGCTTTGCATTCCACTTGAATTCAAAATTAATTTGGCTAGTAAACATATCATCAAAGTAATTAACTTTTTTGTCTCCAAAATTGAATAATTTACCACCACTTATTCCATAATTATAAACTTCACCAACTAAATAAAAATCTGAGTTATCTAAGACTTTGTCAGGATTATTTTTCTTGTATTGTTCAAAAGCATAATCACATTCTATTTTAAACTCAGACCAAACATATTCTTCTGTATGTTTAACTGTATCACATCTGTAACCATCTATACCAAATTCTGTGATATAGTCTGTTAGCCATTTTATAATGTAAAATCGAGGCGCTCTTGGATAACCTGTTCTTTTAAAAAATTCATCTAGCTCTTTAAGTTCTTGCTCATATCTTCCTTCTGCTTTCCATTTAGCCACTAATTGTGGTGGTAATTCAACATTTTCGTTACTATCTGTACGTATATCTGGTAAATTTTTAACTAAAGTACAGGTTATTGTATTTTCATAATTTGAGTACTTACATTGTGGTTCTGTTCTCACCCAACTTTCTGGCCAAACAGAATCTTTATCTGTAACAGGACCTGTATGATTAATTACTGCGTCTAGCAATACTCTAATGCCTTTACTATGTGCAACATCTACTAATTCTTTTAAATCTTCTTTGGTACCATAATTAGGGTCTATTTTCGACCAATCTTTTGCCCAATATCCATGAAAACCATAGGTATTTCCTGTACCTTCATCTGTAGCTCCATGAATTTGCTCAACAATAGGAGTCATCCAAATGGCATTTATTCCTAAATCTGTAAAATAGCCTTCTTTAATTTTTTGAGTTACACCTTTGATATCTCCTCCTTCAAAACCGCGCAAAACACCAGTTTCTTTGGTTCTGTCAAAATTTAAATCATTAGATTTATCACCATTATTAAACCTATCTGTTACTAAGAAATAGATATTAGCTCCTCTCCAATCAAAGGTTTTTATTGAATAATTTTCTGTTGATTGTTTTTTGGAATTACAATTTATAAAAGCGAATGCTATAATTAAATAAACTATTTTTTTCATGAGTTTTAAATGGTTTAATGAGAACCTTGTAAGTACAAGGTTCTATTTATAATGATGAATTTTGTATCAAAAGAAACTCTATTTTGATTATGAAAATATAAATATTGTACTAGAATAAAGCTTGTTTAATTCTGTTCTAATTTTAAAATAAATGATTCTAATGGATCTAGTCTTAAATCAACAAATCCAACTCCAGAATTATTATTAAGCGTAAATGTTTTTTTGTTGTACAATTGATCTGTCAACTGATAACTTTCATTTTTAAGACTCCATTTTTCTATAACATCTGCTGGTATTTCTAATCTAAATCGTTGATGAGCTTTATAATCAAAATTTGAAACTACAATCAACTTTTCATTAGTTGACCAACGCACAAATGATAAAACTTTACTATTATAGTTTAAGGTTTTTTCTCTATTGTATAAATGAATATCTTGATATTCACCCATTAATGCATCAGAAGTAATTGTAAAGTTTAACAAACGCTTGTAATAATCTCTAAGCAATAATTCTTCTTTGGTAGATTGTCCTCCATCAAATTGTTTATTATTTACCCAACGTTGTAAAGCAGGTACTCCTACATAATCGAAAATTGAAGTTCTTGATGGACTTCCAAAACCTGCATTTTCAGAACCATCCTCCCCTAATTCCTGTGCAAAATAGACCATTGTAGGTGCTGTAGAAATAGTTGCAGAAACTACCATTGCAGGTTTTGCTTTGTTTGCATCTCCAGCAAATTCTAGACTTGCTATTCTTTGCTCATCATGATTTTCTAAAAAATGCAGCATATGATGTTCAATATCTTTTAAGTCTTCTTGAATTGGAGGAATATTATCTGTTAAACCATGACCTTGCATTACATGTTTTATGGTATCATACAATTGCACTTTATCATACAAATAATCCATTTTTCCTTTTTTGATATAATCTCTGTATAAACTTGGATTATAAACTTCTGCTAATAAAAATGCATTAGGATTTTTCATTTTTATAGACGAGTTCATATAACTCCAAAATTCAACTGGCACCATTTCTGCCATATCATATCTAAAGCCATCTACTCCTTTGGCAATCCAATAGAGAGCAATATCTCTAAATTTCATCCAAGAATTTGGTACAGTTTTATCTTTCCAAAATTCAAAATGCTTTTTATAATCTTCGTTATCAAAACCTTCAGGTAATTCGTTAAAATCTTTTTTACCATCTGGAGAAATTCCATAATTTACTTTTACAGTTTCGTACCAATCGTAAAAACTTGGTTTAGGTGAACGTGCGCCATTTCCTGTCCATTTTGCTGGATTTTCATCAAATTTCCCATCAGATAATGGGTGTTTTTCACCTCCTAAAGGTTTATAACCATTTAAAAAATCTGGCACTTCAAATGGTGTATTAGGTACGTAATAAAAGTTATTATTTACATCATATTCAACTGTAGTATCATCATCTGCACCAAAATCTTTGGTTCCTTTTGGATTAGTAATACTTTGATAATTTCTAGCCACGTGATTGGGAACAATATCGATAATTACTTTTAAGCCGTTTTTATGAGAACGTGCTATTAATGCTTCAAATTCTTGTAATCTATTTTCTACATTAACAGCTAAATCTGGATTTACATTATAATAATCTTTAACTGCATAAGGTGATCCTGCACGTCCTTTTACCACATCTGGATCATCATTAGTAATGTCATATTTAGTATAATCGCGAATTACATCATGGTGAGGTACACCTGTATACCAAATATGTGTTACTCCCAAATCTTTTATTTCTTTTAAAGCTTTGTCTGTAAAATCGTTAAACTTCCCTACTCCATTTTCTTCAATAGTTCCCCAAGGTTTATTGTTGGTATTCATGTTTCCAAACAAACGAGTAAAAACTTGGTAAACAACTTTTTTTCTATTCTCTACCTTAACTACTTCCAAATTTACATCTTCTTTCTTCTGAGGTGAACAACTCATTATAATTACTAGTATTAGTATATGTAGGTTTATTTTGTTTTTCATTATAATATTTATTTACGAGGGATTTGAATTTTTAATTCATCCATTGTATGCCAAGCTATTGGTATTATTAGCTTATTTTCTACTTGCTTAATCCTCTTTCTTTTATTATTAATTAAAACTCTTCTAGTTTTAGAATTTATGTTGTGTACAACTAGAGTAATTTCCTTGTTTTCTGGCCACCAACTTTTTCCATGTTTTGCAGAAAAATTAAATTCTATATATTTTTTATTGATAGCAGATTTAAATGATAATAATTCATATTGACTTCTCTCAAATGCATATGCAGTTTTACCATCATCATTATACATAATTCTTTCTGACTCCTTAATTGAAGCATCAAAATAATAATGAAGTTCTAAATTAGTGCCTTTATACTGCTCTGTAGTTTGTACCAATTTAGTCATTGGAATTACAACTCCACCTCTTACATAAGTTGGTATATAGTTTTGGTTTACTTTTACAACTTTTGTGTGATTTCCTTTAACAACTTCAGAGGTGTAAAAATTGAACCAATTAGCGTTTTTAGGAAAAATTACCTTTTTAGTTTCTATTGAATCTTTTAAAATAGGTGTTATTAAAAAATCTTTACCCCACAAATAAGTTGAAGAAGTTTCCACTAAATCTGCATTATCATCTTCAAAGAAAATTGGACGCATTAAAGGCAACCCTTTTTGATTATTTTCGAAAGCTAAATTATAATTATAGGGTAACAATTTATAACGCAATTCAATAGCTTTTTTCACTAAGTTTTTAGCTTTATCACTTCTAAAAACAGGTTCACTAGGCACATCTTCTTGTGCATGAGGCCTATAGATTGGTTGAAAAACTCCATATTGTAACCAACGAACATATAAATTATCATCTAAATTTGCACCAGCAAAACCTCCCAAATCAGAATGCATATAACCTAAACCTTGCATTCCCATTTGTAATGCAATTTCTGGTTGACTTTGCAAACCACCCCAACTTCTACTAACATCTCCAGACCAAGGAATTAAGCCAAAACGTTGAGAGCCAGAATATCCTGCTCTCATTAATATAAAAGGACGCTCTCTTGGAAAGTCTCTCACATAACCTTCTTCGATTAAACGTGCCCAATCATGTCCATAAATATTATGTATTTCATCAGCTTTTTTATTCTTTCCAAAAGAAACCCAAGAAGGCAATACTTCAGGTTCACCTAAATCTCCCCAAAAACCTGCAACACCAATATCTTTTAAATCTTTATAAATATTCCAAAACCACTGCTCACCTTCCTTTTTATAAATATCTATGATACCTGTATTCCCAAAATAGAAATCGTATTTAGCTGAATTGCCAAGCGTATCTTTTGCTAAAACACCTTTACTGTCGGCTTCTTTCCATTTTTTTGATGTTGATAATACAAATGGCTCTGTAATTAAAACAGTTTTTACACCTTTTTCATTAAGGTTGGTAATCATTTGTTTCATATTTGGAAAAGAGTCTTTATCAACTTCAAGGTTTCCCATAGTTCCTTGAACAGTTTTTCCAAACCAATATAAATCCAAAATTACTGCATCAACAGGAATGTTTTCTTCTTTAAATTTCTGAATGGTTTCTTCTGTTTCTTTTTGAGTGTGGTAACCAAACCTACTAGAAAAATTACCTAAAATCCATCTTGGTGGTAAAGGTTGTTTTCCTGTTAAATTGGTATAATTATCTAATAAATCATCCCATGAATTTCCTGCAATTACTTGATAGGTTTTACGACCAGAGATGGTTTCATAGGTTAAAGTGTTATTTTTTGAAGAGTCTAAATCTAAATAACCTACAGCTGGGTTGTCAAAGTGAATCATGTATTTTTTTGATGAAACAACAAGAGGTATTGTAAAATTCATTAACTCTGAATGTGTTTCATAACCATAATGCGCTCTATTGTATAGTGGCAGACGTTTGCCTCTTCTATTCATCCCCAAAGCTCTAGCACCTCCACCATACAAAACTTCATCTTTAGTTAAATTAAACGCAATTTTTTCTGTTTCATCGTATTGAATGTTTCCTTTAACTAATTCTAAAGGAACATGTTTAGACTTAAAATAACCTTCTTTTTCAGAAGTTAAAACCCTACCATTATAATTATAAATTATTTGAAAAGGTTTGTATTGTATGTCAATAGAAATTCCATCGCTATTATTTACAAATGTAGATTTATCATCTGAATGTAATACTAAACTTACTTTCTCTGGTTTTAAAACAACTGCGTGTGAGTTTTCGCTTTTTGACTCTCCTTTTGGTATAAATGTAGTTTCTACTATGTAATTATTGTAGTATTTAATATGATATTCACCATCGTTAACTTTTATGTAAATATAGTTTCCATCTTGTTTTAAACCAACTAATTGTCTATTCTTATTTTGTGAAAATGAATTCCAAACAAAAAGTAATAAAAAAAGTAGTTTGATTGATTTCATCAAAGTTTTTTTGGTTTTAAATTAATACTCTTTCTTAAATAAAAAAGTCAGAGGAATATGTAGTCTTGTTTGCCAAGAATTTTCTGAATGATCTGTATCTGGAAAAAATCTATTTATAAAATTCTTATCTGAATAACCATTATTCAAATAGATACTGTCTACTTGTGGAGCATATTGTGGATAAAATTGATCTAAAGTTTTATTCCCATAATCAAAATATAATTTATGGTTTTTTTCATCTGGAACATGCTCTGCTACATATTTTAAAATAGCCTTCGGTAAAGGGTTAAACTTTTCTGGACTTGCTCCTACCCAATGAGTAGAAATACAAGCAGCACCTCCAAAAATTTCTGGGTATTCAGAAATTGCATACATAGACATTAAGCCGCCCATTGATGAACCTGCAACATAAGTATTGTTTCTATCTGTATAAACTGCATAAGTTCTATCTATAAAAGGTTTTAACTCTTCTACTAAAAACTTTAAATATTCATCGCCATTTAAATCTTCTTCTTTA
>JABXIJ010000032.1 GCA_013373105.1 Flavobacteriaceae bacterium
AAGAAGAGCATTTTACGAAAGTCAAATTGGTAACACATTAACAGTTCTTTTTGAAGGCGAAAATAAAGAAGGTTACATTCATGGGTTTACTGAGAATTATGTAAAGGTAAAATCACCTTGGAACCCAGAACTTGTAAATACACTTCATACTATAAAACTTACTGAAATTGATGATGATGGTTTAGTAAGATTTAAATTTGTAAAACATAAAATATTAATATAATCCCCCAAACAATGAAAACACACATTTACTGTATGCCAGGTTTAGCTGCAAGTCCAGCTATTTTTGATAACCTAACTTTAGACAAAGACTTATATAAAATCCATTATTTAAAATGGTTACCACCTTTAGCTTTAGAAGAATCACTTGCTAATTATGCAATGAGAATGACTCAGGAAATTAAGCATAAAAATGTGGTGTTATTAGGAGTTTCTTTTGGTGGTATAATTGTTCAAGAAATGAGTAAATACATTGAAACTAAAAAAGTAATTATAGTTTCTAGTGTTAAATCTCATGAAGAATATCCTAAAAGATTTGCCTTAGCAAGTGCCACAGGTTTATACAAATTATTTCCAACAAGTTTAGTTGCAAATTTTGAAGATTATAAAAAGTTTTTCTTAGGATCACATCTTAAAAAAAGAGCAAAACTTTACGAAAAATATTTATCTGAAAGAAGCGAAACCTATTTAAAATGGTCTATCTACAATGTTTTGCATTGGGAACAAAATAACACACAAGACAATGTAATACATATTCATGGTTCAGATGACAAAGTTTTTCCTATTAAGTATATTAAAAATGCTATAACAGTTAATAAAGGAACTCATATTATGATTGTTACAAAAGGAAAAAAAATCTCAGAAATCATTCACAAAAGTTTAACTGCTTAATCCCTTTAAATTTTATATTTTTAAGATTAAAACTAAACAATGAAAAAACCATTACAATTAATAAGTTTTTTAGCTATTTGTTTACTTACTTTTTTGTTTTTTAATGGAGTTAAAACAACTCCTACTTCAAAAAAAGAAGAAATTCTAGAAAATAACAAAACAAATACACACGAAACTTATAAAATTAAAGCGCTAAAATTATCTGAAAATTTGAATTTAGCAGGTGAAAGAGTTCCATTAGAAATACCTGATGTTAGAGAAAGAATGGATAGAGAATTGCTAGTAAATACATATTGGCAATCTAATGGATTGTTATTATTAAAAAGAGCAAATAAATACTTTCCTATTTTAGAGCCATTATTAAAAAAATATGGTTTACCAGACGATTTTAAGTTTTTAGCTTTAGCTGAAAGTGGTTTTATAGATGAAACATCGTCTGCTGGTGCTGCAGGTATGTGGCATTTTATGAAAAGTACTGGTAGAGAATTTGGTTTAGAAATTAATTCAAATGTAGATGAACGTTATCATATAGAAAAATCTACAAAAGTAGCAGCTGAATATTTAAAAAAATCTAAAGAACGTTTAGGAAGTTGGACACTTGCTGCAGCTGCCTATAATGCAGGAAATTATGGAATAGCAAAACGATTAAAAACTCAGCAAGTTACTTCGTATTACGATGCTATTTTACCTAATGAAACAGAACGATATGTATTTAGAATTTTAGCATTAAAAGAAATTATTTCTAATCCTAAAAAATATGGATTTGTTTTTGAAAAGCAAGATTTATATACACTTCCAAAAACCTATACTGTTAAAGTAGACACAGCTATTTCGAATATAGCAACATTTGCTAAAGGATATGGATTAACTTATAAAGAATTAAAAATTCATAATCCTTGGTTAAGAGAAAATAAACTGAATAATAAGAGTAGAAAACTCTACGAAATAAAAATTCTTGAGAAATAAAAAAAGCCAGCTTTAATGCTGGCTTTTTTTAATTTATCTTCTACTATAATTGGGAGCTTCTTTTGTTATAGCTACATCATGTGGATGACTTTCATTAATTCCACTAGCTGTAATTCTTACAAACCTTCCAGTATTTTTTAAAGTCTCTACATCTTTGGCACCACAATAACCCATACCAGCTCTTAAACCACCAATAAATTGATGCATAGTTTCTACTAACTCTCCTTTATAAGGTACTCTACCAACAATTCCTTCTGGAACTAATTTTTTAATATCATCTTCTACATCCTGAAAATATCGGTCTTTAGAACCTTGTTTCATAGCTTCAACAGAGCCCATACCTCTATAAGACTTGAACTTTCTTCCTTCGTATATTATTGTTTCTCCTGGAGATTCTTTTGTACCAGCTAACAATGAGCCTAACATTACAGTATCTGCACCTGCTGCTAAAGCTTTTGGAATATCTCCTGTATAACGTATTCCACCATCTGCAATCACTGGCACTCCACTACTCTTTATAGCTTCTGCAACTTCTAAGACAGCTGAAAATTGAGGATAACCCACACCTGCTACAACTCTTGTAGTACAAATAGACCCTGGACCAATTCCAACTTTTACTGCATCTGCACCTGCTGCAACTAAATATTGAGCAGCTTCTCCTGTTGCAATATTACCAACAACTACATCAATATCTGAAAAAGTACCTTTAATTTTTCTTAAAACATCACCTACACCTGCTGTATGACCATGTGCTGTATCAATAATAATAGCATCTACACCAGCATTAACCAAGGCTTCTGCTCTTTCCATTGAATCTGCAGTAACTCCAATAGCTGCAGCAACTCTTAATCTACCATAAGTATCTTTATTTGCAATAGGTTTTTGTGTAACTTTAGTAATGTCTCTAAAAGTTATTAATCCTTTTAACTTATAATTATCGTCTACAATTAAAAGTTTTTCAATTTTATTTTTTTGAAGGATTTTTTCAGCATCTTTTAATGAAGTTCCTGCTGAGGAAGTAATTAAGTTTTCGCTAGTCATAACTTCAACAATAGGTCTGTTGTTATCATGTTCAAAACGTAAATCTCTATTAGTTACAATACCTTTTAAAATTCCGTCTTTATCTACTACAGGAATTCCACCAATACTATGTTCTCGCATGCAGTTTTTTGCATCAGCAACAACTGCAGTTAATGGTAAAGTAACAGGATCTAGAATCATACCACTCTCTGCTCTTTTTACCTTTCTAACTTCCAAAGCTTGTTCTTCTATGGTCATATTTTTGTGTAAAACACCAATACCTCCTTCTCTAGCAATAGCAATAGCCATAGCTGATTCAGTAACAGTATCCATAGCAGCTGAAACTATAGGCACATTGATAGTTATGTTTTTTGTAAACTTAGTTTGAATATTTACTTCTCTTGGAAGAACTTGAGAGAAAGCTGGTACTAAAAGTACATCATCGTAGGTTAAACCCTCTCCTAATATTTTGTTTTCTTGTGAAGACATTGCAATTAAAATTAATTGCAAACAAATTTACAACAATAAAATGAGATGCTAAATGAATTGCTTTATAAATAATTGTTATAAAGTGAAATAGTTTACTTAATGTATTTTATCATACTGGCTTTGCCAAGCATATTCACTAAAGTTTTTACCTGTACCTCCAAAAAATATAAAAAACATGCCTGCAATTCCTTTAAAATAAAACATACATAACATTAATAAGTATCCAAAACTTGGGTTTTGTTTAAAAAAGAAAGGGTAAGTTAACCAAGTAAATAGAACACTTAATAGGGTAATGGCAACTAATAAATTATCTATATTTTTAAAAGACCAATATTTTAGTTTTCTAAGTGGGTGTAAGTCTGTACCCCATTTGTGAATTAAATAATAATATCCATTACCCATAGGTGCAAATAATAGCGGATCATCTGCTTTTTTAAGTTTAAATGCTTCAAATGGTGCAACAATTTTAAAGTTAGCCAATTTTGTGTTGTGCTCCAATTCTATCTCGTAAATTTTTGTAATCGCCTCTTCTGGGTAAGGCTCTTTAAAGTAAACTGAATCTAAAAACCGAAGCCTGTAATCTGCACAAATTTTTTTTATTTGGCTGATATGAAAAATATTATTTGAATTTATAACATCAACATTAAAATGATTAATAACATCAACATTTGCACTATTTAAAGTCGATAACGTACTATTTCTTTGAACATCTACTTCATTCAAAATTTGTTTAAAACTAGCTAATAAATCTTCACTAGAAATAGCGTTATCTCTTTGCTTAATTAATTTATCGAGTATGTTAATTGGACTTATCATTTTTTGTTTAAAATTACAAAGTAAAATAAATATTGTAAAAAAAGTAAATCGTAATTGTTCTTATTTAAAATCATTATAAATTTTATTTCAAATATATAATTCTGAAAATCAAATATATAAAAATTTATATTTATTTATTCTAAATAAAATTTTTGAAATATATGATGAGGTTGTATATTTGCTATTGAATAAAATTTTATTTTTAATTAATCTAAATTAAATGAAAAAAGCTTTAATTTTATTAACCACCTTATTTACATTAATTTGCAACTCACAAGTGAACAAAAAAAAAAGAGATTTCTTTAGATTCTATCCAAAAATTAGATGAAGTAATCATTGCAACATCAAAAATATTTGGAAACAAGTATGTTGCAAAAAACAGAACTGGTTCTGCATACTATGTATCACCTAAAGAATTACAAAAATTTAGTTTTACAGATGTAAATAGAGCTTTAAGAATAGTACCTGGAGTTTCCATTTATGAAGAAGATGGTTTTGGTTTACGTCCTAACATCAGTTTACGAGGTACATCACCAGAAAGAAGTGCAAAAATAACCATAATGGAAGATGGTGTATTAATTGCTCCAGCTCCTTATAGTGCATCTTCTGCTTACTATTTTCCAACCATTGCAAGAATGGAAGCTTTAGAAGTCTTAAAAGGAAGTAGCCAAGTACAATATGGACCTTTTACAACTGGTGGAGCCATCAATATGATTTCCTCACAAATTCCTACTGAATTTGGTGGAAAAGTTAGAGCCAGTTATGGTAGTTTTAATTCAAAACAATTACACACCAAAATTGGAGGAAGTAACAATACTTTTGGCTATATGGTAGAATACTTAAACTACGGTTCTTATGGTTTTAAAACCTTACCTAGTGGAAAAAATACAGGTTTTAATAAAAATGATTTTGTGGCAAAATTTGCCGTTAACTTATTCCAAAATGCTTCTGTAAAACAATCATTAGAGTTTAAATTTCAGTATGCGGACGAAGTAGGTAATGAAACTTATTTGGGTTTAAGTGAAACAGATTTTAACGAAAATCCTTTTTTTAGATATGCATCTTCGAATGAGGATAAAATGACCACAGAACATACCCAATATATGATTACTCATAAAGCAGAATTTTCTAAAAATATACGTTTAACCACCACTGCATATCGTAATAATTTTGCAAGAAATTGGTACAAATTAGATGCTGTTACCCTAAACGGAAATAGACAATCTCTGGCCTCTATTTTAGAAGATCCAAATACATTTTCTGAATATTACGATGTTGTAAGAGGAACAGTAAACTCTAATCCAGATGCCATCGGAATTAAAGCCAACAATAGAAAATATTATGCACAAGGTATTCAATCAAAATTAGATTATCATTGGTATAAAGGTGATGTTTTTCACGATTTAGAAATAGGTTTACGTTATCATTATGATGAAGAAGATCGTTTTCAATGGGTAGATGGATATAGTATTTCTAACGCTGGAGACTTAATGTTAACTACTGCTGCAACCCCTGGTACAGATGCCAATAGAATAACAAGTGCTAACGCTTTTGCATCATTTGTAACTTACAAATTAAAATATAAAAATTGGACGTTTACTCCAGGTGTACGTTATGAAAACATTACCTTAAAAAGAGAAGATTTTGGTACTAATGATGTTAACAGAACTGGCACAAATTTAGCTATTAGAGAAAATAATGTTGGTATTTTTATACCAGGAATGGGAGCAAATTATAGATTTGATAATCGTTTTTCATTATTTGGTGGAATTCATAAAGGGTTTTCACCTCCTGGAAATCAAGAGGGACAAGAACCAGAAGAAAGCATTAATTACGAGTTAGGAACTCGATTTAATTTGTATGGAGTTTCTGGTGAATTTGTAGGTTTCTTTAACGATTATTCTAATCTTTTAGGAAGTGATTTGGCTGCCACAGGAGGAACAGGTTCTTTAGATCAATTTAATGCAGGTGAAGTAAATGTTAGCGGAATTGAATTGTTACTCAACTATAATTTTGCAAAAAAAGATGCTAAAATAGCTTTACCATTTTCTTTTGGTTATACATTTACAAATACCGAATTTCAAAATAGTTTTAGTGGAGCTGATAGTTTTTGGGGTACTGTTGCCGCTGGCGATGAATTGCCTTATATCCCAAAACATCAATTTAATGTTAGTTTTTCTTTAGAGCATTCTACTTTTGAAATTAATGTAAACGGCAGGTTTAATGGTGAGTTTAGAACCCTTGCTGGCAAAGGAAGCATACCTGATAACGAAAGAGTTAACAGCAATTTCGTTGTAGATATGTCTGGAAAATATTATGTAAACAAACAACTTAGTCTTACTACAAATATTATAAATCTTTTGGATGAAACTTATGCAGCCTCTAGAGTTCCGGCTGGTTTACGACCTGGACATCCATTTGGAGCTTATGCAGGTTTAGAATTTCGATTCTAAATGGTTTTTTATAAATATTGCAAAATTCGAATACCTTTTATTCGAGTTTTTTTTATATAGTTTAAGGGTTTTCTGTTATTTTTGTTAGTAAAACAAGGAAATTCCAAATAATCAACAAAAAAAACCGAACTAACAGTTCGGTTTTTATTTTAGATAGCCTTAATAAAAACTACATCATTGATGCTGCAATTTTTTTGTAAGTACCATTTTCGAGCTTTTCTCTAATTGCTGAAAATGCTGTTATTGTTTCATCTATATCTTCTTGAGTATGAGATGCTGTTGGTATTAATCTTAATATAATTAATCCTTTTGGAATTACAGGATAAACAACTATTGAACAAAATATACCATGATTCTCTCTTAAATCATTTACCATAGCCATGGCTTCAGGAATATCACCTTTTAAATACACAGGAGTAATACATGTTTGTGTAGTTCCTAAATCGAAACCTGCATTTCTTAAACCAGATTGTAGGGCATTGGTGTTCTCCCACAATTTTTCTTTTAATTCAGGCATGGTTCTAATCATATCTAAACGTTTTAAAGCTCCCTTTACCATTGGCATTGGTAAAGATTTTGCAAACATTTGAGATCTTAAATTGTATTGTAAAAACTGAATTACATCTTTATCACCTGCTAAAAATGCACCTATACCTGCCATAGATTTTGCAAAAGTTGCAAAATACACATCTATATCATCTTGTACACCTTGTTCAAAACCTGTACCTCTACCTCCTTCTCCTAAAGTTCCAAAACCATGAGCATCATCAACTAAAAGTCTAAAGCCATATTCTTCTTTAAAAGATACTATTTCTTTTAAACGACCTTGTTCACCTCGCATTCCAAAAACACCTTCAGAAATCACTAAGATACCTCCACCTGTTTTATCAGCCATTTTTTTAGCTCTTTTGATGTTTTTCTCAAAGCTTTCCATATCGTTATGTCTGTAAACAAAACGTTTACCAGCATGTAATCGAACACCATCTATAATACAAGCATGTGTATCTACATCATATACAATTACATCATTTTTGGTAACTAATGCATCAATTGCAGACATTATACCTTGGTAGCCAAAGTTTAATAAATATGCTTTTTCTTTACCAACAAACTCAGCACATTCACGCTCTAATTTTTCGTGGTATTTTGTATGACCTGACATCATTCTAGCTCCCATTGGGTAAGCCATACCATGCTCTAAGGCTGCTTCACCATCAACTTTTAAAATTTCAGGATGATTTGCAAGTCCTAAATAATCGTTAATACTCCAGGTTACAACTTTCTTTCCATTAAAAGACATTCTGTTTGAAATTGGTCCTTCTAACTTAGGAAAAACGTAGTATCCTTCTGCTTTATCTGCCCAATTTCCTAATGGACCTTTATCTTTTTTTATTCTATCAAATAAATCTGAAGCCATATAAAATTATTGATTTTTAGAAATGCAAATTAACTGCTTTTTTTGCAGTTTATCAAATTGTGATAAAGGTATTTCTGTTACATAAACCCTTGTTCTTTCATCCAAGAATCGCTGTAAATTTTATTCATATATCTAGACCCATGGTCTGGAAAAATTAGCACAACAACACTCTCATCTGAAAAGTAGTTTTTATCTGAGTATTGTTTGGTAGCCTGTACTACAGCCCCAGAAGTATATCCACAAAATATACCTTCTTTCTTTACAATTTCTCTCGAAGCAAGAGCTGCCTTTTTGTCGGTTACTTTTTCGTATACGTCTATAATATTAAAATCTGTAGCTGTTGGTATTAAGTTCTTACCTAAACCTTCAATTTTGTAGGGAGAAACCTCGTTTAAATCTAATTTACCTGTTTCATGATATTTTTTAATAACTGAACCTACAGCATCTACTCCTAATATTTTTATTGAAGGATTTTGTTCTTTCAAATATCTACCAGTTCCAGAAATGGTACCTCCTGTTCCACTTGCAACAACTACATGAGTTACTTTCCCTTGAGTTTGTTGCCAAATTTCTGGACCTGTTGTATGGTAATGTGCTTCAATATTTAAAGCATTAAAATATTGATTTATGTAAACTGAATTTGGTGTTTCTTTATGTATTCTTTTAGCAACTTCATAATAAGATTTTGGATCATCAGCTGCAACATTTGCAGGACAGATATGAACTTCTGCTCCCATAGATTTTAGCATATCAATCTTATCTTGTGATGATTTATCACTTACTGCCAAAATACAGTTGTAACCTTTAACCATACTAATCATAGCTAAACTAAAACCTGTATTTCCTGAAGTAGTTTCTACTATAGTAGCTCCTTTTTTAAGAATACCTTTTTTTTCTGCATTTTCAACAATATGAAGAGCTATTCTGTCTTTTGCAGAGTGACCAGGATTAAATGCTTCTAGTTTTGCATAATAAGTACCTTTAAATTCTTGAGTTACTTTATTAAGTTTTACTAAAGGTGTTTCTCCTACTAATTCTAAAATGTTATTGGCAATACCCTCATTTCTAGTCATTGTTCTTAATTAGGCAGTGCAAAAATACATTAGTAATTAGAATATAAAAATTTCACTAGGGTTTTATTGTTGTACTTGGTATTTTATTTTCTAAAGCTAATAAAAAAGTATAATCTTTTGCAGTTTCTTTTAGCGATTCAAAACGTCCAGAAGCTCCTCCATGTCCAGCTTCCATATTTGTTCTTAAAAATAATAAGTTGTTGTCTGTTTTTAACTCTCTTAATTTGGCAACCCATTTTGCAGGTTCCCAATATTGAACTTGAGAATCATGATAGCCTGTAGTTACTAGCATATTTGGATACTTTTGAGCAGTAACATTATCATAAGGAGAATAGGTTTTAATATAATCGTAATATTCTTTAATATTTGGATTTCCCCATTCATCATATTCACCAGTAGTAAGTGGTATACTATCATCTAACATTGTAGAAATTACATCTACAAAAGGAACTGCAGCTACAACTCCATTATATAATTCTGGGTTCATATTAATAATTGCACCCATTAACAAGCCACCTGCTGAGCCTCCCATTGCATATAAATGTTTTGCAGATGTATACTTGTTTTCAATTAAATATTTTGAACAATCTATAAAATCTGTAAAGGTATTTTTCTTAGTAAGCATTTTACCATCTTCATACCATTCACGTCCTAAATATTGTCCTCCTCTTATATGAGCTAAAGCAAAAACAAAACCTCTATCTAAAAGACTTAATCTAGTTGTCGAAAAACTATCTGGAATTGTATATCCATAAGAACCATAAGCATATTGCAACAATGATGTATTTGCATTTAATTTTGTGTCTTTATGATACACTAAAGAAATAGCTACTTTTTTACCATCTCTTGCAGTTGCCCAAACTCTTTTACTGATGTAGTTTTCTTTTTTAAATTTACCACCTAAAATCTCTTGTTCTTTTTTAACCTCTTTTGTTTGAGTTGTCATATTAAAATCTATAACAGATTGAGGTGTAGTAAACGAATTATATGAGTATCTAATAATTTCTGTATCGAACTCAGGATTTCCATAAACACTTGCAGCATAAGTTTCTTCACCAAAAGGTAAATAATAATCTTTAGTGTTATCCCAACGTTTTATTCGTATTTTATTTAAACCATTATTTCTTTCTTCTAAAACTAAATAATCTTTAAATATTGAAAAATCTTCCAATAAAGTATCATCTCTATGAGGTATAACATCATTCCAGTTTTCTTTAGTAGTTTTTGAAACTGGTGTTTTCATTAATTTAAAATTGGTTGCACCATCTTTATTCGTTAATAAATAAAAATGATCTTTATAATGTGCTACAGTGTATTCTAACTCTTTTTCTCTTTTTTGAATTAATTGGAATTCTCCTGTAGGATTATTAGCATCTAAAAATTGAGCTTCTGAAGATAATGTATTGTAAGAACCAATTATAATGTATTTGTTTGATTTTGATTTACTTACATAAGTCCCAAAAGTTTCATCTTTTTCATGATATACTTCTACATCTTCTGATGTTGGTGTACCTAAAACATGTCTAAAAATCTTTACACTTCGTAAAGTAAGTGGGTCTTTTTTGGTATAAAAAATAGTTTTATTATCATTTGCCCAAACAGAACCACCAGTTGTATTGTCTATAATATCTGGTAAAATTTCTCCGGTTTCTAAGTTTTTAATTCGTAAAAAATATTGTCTTCTACTTACAGTATCTGTAGCGAAAACTGCTAATTTATTATCTGGTGAAACATTCAAACCTCCTAATTGATAATATTCATAACCTTTTGCCATTTCGTTTACATCAAACAAAATTTCTTCTTCCGCTTCTAAATTTTCTTTTTTTCTACTATAAATAGGATATTGTTTTCCTGTTTCAAAACGTGTAATGTAGAAATAGCCATTATCTTTATAAGGTACAGAAGAATCATCTTCTTTTATTCTTCCTTTCATTTCTTGAAACAGTTCTTCTTGAAAGTTTTTTGTAAAAGAAGTAACATCTTCATAATAAGAATTTTCTTTTTCTAAGTAGCTAATTACTTCTTGAGTTTGAGCATCTTTAACATCAGCTAATTTTTGATCATCAGTTAAACGCATCCAAAAATAATTGTCAACTCTAACATCACCATGCATTTCTAATGTTTTTGGCTCTTTCTTAGCTATTGGAAATTTTGCTTTATCACTTTTCATAAGTATAGTATCTTTTTTACAAGCGCTTGCAAAAATAAGACTAAAAATTAAGGCTAACTGAAATATTTTTCTCATTTGTTATGTATTTATTAGTGTACTAAATTTATTAAGTTTGTTTAAAATTTAAAATTATGTTTGGAGATATTTCTAATATGATGGGTAAATTAAAAGAAGCCCAACAAAAAGTTGAAGATACAAAAAAGAGGTTAGATACTGTTTTAGTTGATGAGTCTTCTAACGATAACAAAATTAAAGTTACAATAACAGCCAATAGAACTATAAAATCTATACAAATTGATGATTCATTACTAAATGATGCAGAAGAACTTGAA
>JABXIJ010000067.1 GCA_013373105.1 Flavobacteriaceae bacterium
AAAAATGAAAAAATATATCTACATCATTACATTAATTTCTTCAACACTATTAATAACAAGTTGTGGAAGTGAAGATAAAAAAATAGCACATGATAATTCACCAGTAATTAATGTAAAAGTCAAAAAAGTTACACCAGATAATAACCAATCTTTTTTATCTGTTAGTGGTAAAATACAAGCTTCTAATAGTGCAGAAGTAAGCACAAGAATAATGGGTTACGTAGAAAAAGTTCACGTTAATGTTGGTGACAAAGTTAAAAAAGGTCAATTATTAGTTTCTATAAATAATAACGATTTACAAGCCAAAAAAGCCCAAGTAGATGCTGGTATTATAAAAGCTGAAACTGCTTTTAAAAATGCTGAGAAAAATTACAATCGTTTTAAAAATTTGTATTCAAGTCAAAGCGTTTCTCAAAAAGAAATGGATGATATGACAGCAAATTACCAAATATCAAAAGCAAGTTTAGAATCTGCTAAACAAATGAAAAACGAAATTAATGCTCAGTTTGCTTATGCTAATATTACAGCACCTTTTAATGGAGTAATCACAAATAAAAATATAAAAAGTGGTGATATGGCAAATCCAGGAATGCCATTATTAAGTTTAGAATCTCCTAAGAATTTTGAAGTTTTAGCTATGGTTCCTGAAACAGAAATTTCTAAAATTAAAAAAGATATAACTGTAAATGTTTTGGTAAAGTCTATAGACAAAACTATTAAAGGTAAAGTAACAGAAGTAAGTTCCTCTGCTAAAAATACTGGAGGACAATATTTAGTAAAAATAGCTTTAGAAAAAACAAATACTAACGTTTTATCAGGAATGTTTGCAACAGTTGAGTTTCCAATTAATAAAGAAATTAAATCAAAAATGATTTTAATTCCTAATGATGCACTTGTAAAAAACGGCCAATTATCTGGTGTCTATACAGTAAGTCAAAGTAATACAGCTTTATTACGTTGGTTACTTTTAGGAAGAACGTATGGAGATCAAGTAGAGGTATTATCAGGTTTATCTGCCAATGAAAACTATATTATTTCTGCTGATAGTAAATTATTTAACGGAGCAAAAATTTCAATTCAATAACAAAATTACGCGTTAAGGATAGAAGTGGAAATCCTTTTTTTGCTGCCATAAATGGCAAAAAAAGATTGAAACAGATAGCCTGTTAAAACGCCCAAAAATAGAAACAATATGAAAGAAGGTTTAGCAGGAAAAATTGCAAAAGTCTTTATCGGTTCTAAATTAACGGTTTTACTAATGATTGTTTTTATGGTCATTGGTGTATACAGTTCGTTTTTAATTCCGCGTGAAGAAGAGCCACAAATAGATGTGCCTATGGCAGATATTTTTGTAGGATATCCAGGTGCAAGTCCAACTGAAGTAGAAAATAGAGTGGTAAAACCTTTAGAGCAATTAATCTCTAACATTAAAGGTGTAGAGTATGTGTATTCTACCTCTATGAACGAAAAGGCAATGGTAATTGTGCAGTTTTATGTAGGTGAAGATATTGAACGTTCGTTTGTAAAATTATACAACGAAATTAACAAACATATGGACAAAATGCCAGATGGTGTTACATTTCCTTTAGTAAAAACACGAGCAATAGATGATGTTCCTATGTTAGGTTTAACCTTGTGGAGTGAAAAATATAACGATTATCAACTTGGACAAATTGCACAAGAATTAGAAAGTGAAATTAAAAAGGTAAATGATGTATCTATAACTCATAAAATTGGAGGTAGAAACCGTCAACTAAGAGTTGTTTTAGACAAAGACAAGTTAGCTGCTAGTGGCTTAGATTTCTTAACGGTTTCTGAAATGATAAAAGCCAATAACTCACAATTAAGTGCTGGTAGCTTTGATAAAAGTGATACCGAATTTTTAGTGAAAACAGGTAAATTTTTAGCAAATGTAACTGATATAGAAAACTTGGTTGTAGGTGTACAACAAAATCAACCAATTTATTTAAAACAAATTGCAACTATTGTTGATGGGCCAGAAATCCCACAGAATTATGTGTCTTTAGGCTTTGGAAAAGGAAGCGAAAAGTCTGCTGATTATAAATCTGAATACCCTGCAGTAACCCTTTCTGTTGCCAAAAGAAAAGGTGCAGATGCTATGAAAATTGCTGAGGTAATTATAAAAAAAGTAGACCATTTACGTACCAATTTAATTCCTGATGACGTTCACCTTGAAATCACTAGAAATTATGGTGAAACTGCTTCTCATAAAGTATCAGAATTATTATTACACCTTATTGGTTCTATTATAGCTGTAACATTAGTAGTTATGCTTGCTATGGGCTGGAGAGGTGGTTTGGTTGTGTTCTTATCTGTACCAATAACCTTTGCACTAACACTGCTAAGTTATTACATGTTAGATTACACCTTAAACAGAATTACACTTTTTGCGTTGGTTTTTGTTACAGGTATTGTAGTTGATGATTCTATAATTATTGCTGAAAATATGCATAGGCATTTTAAAATGAAACGCCTGCCTTTTAAACAAGCAGCATTATATGCCATTAACGAAGTTGGTAACCCAACTATTTTAGCAACATTTACCGTAATTGCTTCTGTATTACCTATGGCATTTGTATCTGGTTTAATGGGGCCTTATATGGCACCAATGCCAATAGGAGCTTCAATTGCTATGATTTTATCATTATTTGTTGCTTTAACCATAACCCCATATTTAGGATATATCTTCTTAAGAGAAAAGGATAAAAAAGAAGTTGAAAAAAAAGCTAAAAAACCATTAGAACAAACCTTTATTTATAAAGTTTACAATAAGTTAGAAAGACCATTATTAGAAAACAGAACCAAAAGATGGTTGTTTTTAGGAGGAACATTTTTCTTATTAATTGCAACTATGGGATTATTTCTAACGAATTCTGTGGCTGTTAAAATGTTGCCTTTTGATAATAAAAATGAGTTTCAGGTAGTAATTGATATGCCAGAAGGCACAACTTTAGAAAGAACAAGTGTTGTTACTCAAGAAATTGCTCAATATCTAGCTACAAGACCAGAAGTGGTAAATTATCAAAGTTATGTGGGTACTTCTGCGCCTATCACTTTTAATGGTTTAGTACGTCATTATGATTTACGTGGTGGCTCTAATATGGCAGATATTCAAGTAAATCTATTAGACAAAGAAAAGCGTTCTATACAAAGTCATGGAATTGCAAAATCTTTTAGAGCAGAAATTCAGAAAATTGCTGCAAAATTCAATGCCAATGTAAAGTTAGTAGAAGTTCCACCTGGACCTCCAGTTTTATCGACTATTGTTGCAGAAGTTTATGGACCAGATTACGATGAACAAATTAGAATAGCAAATGATGTTCAAAATATTCTAAAAAACACAGACGATGTTGTTGATATTGATTGGATGGTTGAAGCTGATCAAAAAGAATATCAATTTGAAATTAATAAAGAAAAAGCCATGTTGTATGGTGTTGCACCACAACAATTAGCTTACACTATGAATATGGCTTTGTCTAACAGACCTATTACTAATTTGTATGATGAAAATGCTGTTAATCAAATTGGTTTAGTGTTAAGCCTAGATGAAAAAGAAAAATCTACCATTTCAGATATTTCTCAATTAAAAGTAAAATCTAAAATGGGTAATATGGTTCCTGTTGCAGATTTGGTAGAAATAAAAGAAACTATTGCAGCAAAAGCCATCTATAGAAAAAACCAAAAAAGAGTAGTGTATGTAATGGCAGATATGGCTGGTGAATTAGAAAGTCCTGCGTATGCCATTTTAGGAATGGATAAGAAATTGAAAGAAATACAACTTCCAGAAGGTTATGAATTAAATGAAATGTATTTAGGTCAGCCAGATTATGAAGATGATTATACTGTTAAATGGGATGGAGAATGGCAAATTACATTAGAAGTTTTTAGAGATTTAGGTATCGCATTTTTAGGAGCAATTATCTTAATCTATATCTTAATTGTAGGTTGGTTTCAAAACTTTAAAGCACCAGTAGTAATGATGGTTGCTATTCCATTGTCTTTAATTGGAATTATTTTAGGACACTGGATTATGGGCGCATTTTTTACAGCAACTTCTTTTATTGGTATGATTGCTTTAGCAGGAATTATGGTTAGAAACTCGGTTTTATTGATTGATTTCATCAACCTAAGAATTGAAGAGGGAATTCCATTAAAACAGGCAACTATAGAAGCAGGAGCAGTAAGAACCACGCCTATTCTACTAACTGCAGGTACTGTAGTTATTGGAGCATTTGTAATTCTATTCGATCCAATTTTTCAAGGATTAGCAATTTCGTTAATGGGTGGTACAATTGTATCAACAATATTTACACTACTAGTTGTTCCCTTAGTGTATTATATGATAGAACAAAAAAAACATAAATAAATTACTTATGAAATTAGTATTAGTTACTGCAGTAGAGGAGTTTAACAAAGATGTTATAAAACTTTTCAAAAAAGCTGGTATAGAAAACTTTAGTGAATCTGAAATTGATGGTTATAAAAACAATACGGCTTTATTAATGTCTTCAAATTGGTTTGGAGCAGAAAAGTCGAGTAATGAATCTATAATGTTTTTCTCTTTTACAGAAGAAAATCTTATTGATACACTTTTTACATTAATTAAAGAATTTAATCTAAGCTTAGAAACAAACAATCCTATTAGGGCTGTTGTTATTCCAATAGAAAAATCAATATAAACAAAAAATCAAATACAATGTTAAACAGATATATAAGAGCAATTGCTGGAGTTTTTGTAATAATTAGTGTTTTATTAGGCATGTTTGTAAACCAAAATTGGTTATGGTTTACCATATTTGTTGGCGCTAATCTATTACAATCTTCCATTACCAAATGGTGTTTGATGGAGGATATTTTACAAAAAGTGTTTAAAGTAAAGAACTAAGGATTTTATCCTTAGTTCTTTATAAACTTTTCTACAAAACCATCAGCTTTAAAAAAATATACTCCTGTTGCTAAAGTTGAAATATCAACTTCTTTTTGAATTGAGTTGATAGTAACTTGTTTTTGTAGTTTTCCGTGAACATCATAAATTTTTAAAATTTGTGTTTTTTGATGATTTGCTGATAATGTTACACTAGAATTACTAGGATTTGGATATATTTTGAAGGTTTTTTCTAAAGGTAAATTTGTTGAGTTTGTACTAAGAGTGGCATTGTTTTTAAAAGCATCCATTGCAACTGATGGACTACCATCATCATCCCAAGCACCCTTATTATAATTCCGCCAACCGTTAAAAACAGCAGGTTCCCAATACAAAACTCCTAAACCATTTGCTTGTTTTGTTTTTTCTATCATGTAAACTAAAAACTGATAGGTTACATCATAATTATCATTTGGGTGACCAACTTCAACCATCATGACTTCTTTTTGATAACGGCTTTGTAAATCAATCATATTGTCATAAGTTTCATCAACTTTTACTTTCCAGTCGGCAATTGCAGGATACAATGAAAGTCCAATAACATCAATATTTGAAGTTACCAATCCATTAGATAAAAGTCCATCAATATTCCATTTAAAGAGATCATTATTAAATCCGTTTGAAATGTGTATAATGGTTTTAATGTTTGAATTGAAGTTTTTTACAGCTTCAGCTCCTGCATTAATAAATTTAGCATAGTTTGAAAATCCACCAACAGAAGCTTTACCTGTATCCCACAGCATGCCATTATCAGTTTCATTGCCTATTTGTATGTATTTAGGTGTAATATTTTTTGCGCTTAAACCATTTAAAACTCCTGTTGTGTGATTTGCAACTGCTGTTTCTAATTGACTCATAGAATAAGTTGCCCAAGCTTGAGGTTTATTTTGTTTTCCAGGATCTGCCCACCAATCACTATAATGAATGGTTAGCATAACATCTAAACCAGCATTTTTGGCACGTTCTGCTTTAACAACCAAATCATCTATATCACACCAACCATTTGCATTTGAAGTTTCTGGATTTACCCAAACTCGCAAACGTACAATATTCATATTATAGGCTTTTAATAGCTGAAAAATATCGGTAGTATTTCCATCGTTATCTTTCCATTCGTAACCATTATCCTCCATTTCTGTAATCCAACTAAT
>JABXIJ010000060.1 GCA_013373105.1 Flavobacteriaceae bacterium
GATATTTTATTTGATGGTAATTTAAATGCTTGGATAAAATTTGCCAACTCACTAAAAATTAAATGTTTAATTCGTATTTCAGGCAAAGTTAATGTTGCTTCTGAATTACAAGCTATTTACAATAATGGAAATTATATAAATAGTAATATTGAAAATGCAGTTTTTAATTTCACTAATTCAGAACCTAACAGTTTTAGATTAGCACAATTAAGAGTTGGAGATTTTAATAATTTTGTTTTATCAGAAACAATGGAAGAAATTCTCATCAACTTAAATGATGAGAGAATTGGCACCTTTTTTAGACCTTTTGCTAATTCAACTTCTGCATCATTTAACGGATTAATTAATGGTATTGATGCATCATCAACTTCAATTGCTTTAGCAGATTATTCTTTAGCTGGAACTTCTTTTAGAGAAGATACTTCTACTTTAGACGCTAATTTTATGACAGCTTGGGAAACAAACTTTTTACTAGCAGAAGCTGCTCAAAAAGGGTTAATAACAGCAAATGCTGAAACTCTGTACCACACTGCAGTAGCTCAAGCTTTTGAATATTGGAATACTAATTTACCATCTAATTATTTAGCTGGAAATGCCAACTTTAATGCTGCAGGAACAACTCCTTTACAACAAATTATTACTCAAAAATGGATTGCATCTATAATTCAGGGTTATGAGGGTTGGATTGAATATAGAAGAACAGGTTTTCCTATTTTAAAAGATGTTGCAGCTAGTTTAAATGGAGGGTTGATTCCTGTAAGAATGCCATATCCTGCTGAAGAAGCAACCTTAAATGCCGATAATTACCAAACAGCTTCAACTGCTACAAATGGAAATAGTTTAGACGTAAAAGTCTGGTGGAATGAATAAAATATACAACTAAATATCATGGAAACAATTCAATATCAGTGGTTATTGGTAATTGTGTCGAGTTTGATACTTTTCTTTTTATCGCCGTTAGCAAAAACTACAAATGAGTTTTTTAAAGCAGTTCATAAAAAGAAATCTCCAAATACATTGGTATTAACTGGAAGTTTAATTATTTCATGGATTTTTGCTAAAAGCATAACAAATGCTGCAAACTTAGGATTAGATTTTGGTTTGGTAGGTGGTGTTGCTTATGCTGGCTATTATTTATCTTTTGCAGTTGCAGGAATTATTATATATCAGTTAAGAACAAAAGGAAACTTTAATAGTATTCATCATTTTTTAACATCAAAATTTGGTAAAAAAGCAGTTGCATTATTCTCATTTTTAATAGCAATTCGTTTGTTTAATGAAGTGTGGAGTAATACTATGGTTATAGGCAGCTACTTTGGTAATGTTGGTTCAGCATCATACTATTGGTCTATAATAATATTTACATTCTTAACACTTGCCTATGCTTTAAAAGGAGGATTAAGTAGTTCTATTTTTACTGATGTAATACAAATGGTGTTATTCTCTGTATTACTAATAATAATTCTTAGTGTTATTTTTTCGACTGATGATTTTTCAACTCGTACAATAATATCTTCTGGAACTTGGAGTTTTGATTTAGGATTAAACTTATTTTTTGCTGCAATTTTACAGTCATTTAGTTATCCATTTCATGATCCTGTTCTTACAGATAGAGGTTTTATTTCGTCGCCAAAAGTGACTAAAAAAAGTTTTTTGTGGGCAAGTTTTTTAGGAGCCATTTGTATTGTTCTTTTTAGCTTATTTGGTATTTATGCACAATCAAAAGGCATGCAAGGTCAAGCTGCTGTTGAAGTAGGTAAAGCTTTTGGAATCATAATTTTATTGATAATAAATTTTATTATGATAACTTCTGCAGCATCAACATTAGATTCCACATTTTCATCATTTTCTAAATTAATTGCTATCGATTTAAGTTTAGGAAAATCGGTTTCTTTTGGAAGAATAACTATGATTATTATTGCTGTTTTAGGCACAGTTCCTGTATTTCTAGATGCAGAAATTTTATCTGCAACTACAATTTCTGGAACAATGGTTACTGGGTTAACACCCATATTTTTATTCTGGAAAACTCAAGTACCTAAAGCTAGTTTTTTCTTTAGTGTTTTGTGTGGCTTATTATTTGGATTTATATTGGTTTTTGAGATATTTCCAGAACAATTAATTTTTACCACTGGTAAATATGCAGATTTATTGTGGGTAAACACATGGGGGATTTTAGCTTGTTGTTTAGTTTACATACTACCAAAATGGATGATAAAAAAATAGAAAATTTAGGAAATATTAAGGGTAAAGTATTGCTTTTTGGTGGTGTTTATAGCAATTTACAAGCTTTAGAAGCTTTAAAAAAAATTGCTGAACAAGAAAATATAGATCCAGAAAACTGCATTTGTACAGGTGATATTGTAGGGTATTGTGCTCAACCAGAAGAAACTGTTCAATTATTTAAATTATGGGGTGCAAAAAGTATAGTTGGTAATGTTGAAATTCAATTACGAGAAAATGCCGAAGATTGTGGTTGCGATTTTAGAGAAGGTTCACGCTGTGATAATTTTTCGCAATTATGGTATCCTTATGCAAAAAGTAAATTATCTGAAAGTTCATTAAATTTTATGAAGCAACTACCTCATCATTTTACATTTAATTATGCCAATAAAAAAATAATGGTGGTTCATGGTTCATTTTTTAATACGTCTGAATTTATTTTTAAATCCACATCATGGGAAATAAAAGCTCCAAATTTTGAACCATTAAATAGCGATGTAATTATTGCAGGACATTGTGGTTTACCTTTTTATCATAAACAAAAAAGTAAATTATGGTTAAATCCTGGAGTAATAGGAATGCCAGCAAATGATGGAAACCCTGAAGTTTGGTATGCCATTTTAGATGACTCAAACAACAAATTAAGTTTCACACACAAAACCTTTTCTTACAATTATAAACTAACAAGTAAACTTATGCAAAATGGTTTATTACCAAAAGAATACGCTAGAACTATTGTAACTGGAATTTGGGATAATACAGAAATTTTACCTCCAATAGAAAGTGGTTTACAAGGTTTTGGTATAAAATTATAAAGATTATGAAAAAGTTACTTTGGGTTTTTCTACTCATAAACAGCGTATGTTTAAGTCAAGCGAAACTAGACAAACTTCTTAAAAAATGGAATACTAGAAACGTTCCTTATATTTCTGTAGAAACGCTTGCAATGCCAAATACAAATGTAATACTATTAGATGCAAGAGAATTAGAAGAATTTAAGGTTAGTCATCTTAAAAATGCCATTCATGTTGGGTATAACAAATTTGATAAAGAAGGAACTTTAAAAAAATTACCAAAAGATAAATCCAAAAAAATAGTAGTTTATTGTTCAATAGGTATTCGTTCTGAAACTGTAGCTTACAAATTAATCCAAGAAGGTTATACTAACGTCTACAATTTATATGGAGGCATCTTTGAATGGAAAAATAATGATTTTAAAGTAGTTGATTCAACCAATGCTGAAACAGAAAGAGTTCATGCATACAGCAAAGAATTGGAGTAAGTGGTTAAAAAAAGGAGAAAAAGTGTATAAGAAGCAATAAAAATGACATTAGAAAAAACAAATTATAAAAACTTATTATTAATTTTTACTAGAAATCCAGAATTAGGTAAAGCTAAAACACGTTTGGCAAAAACTGTAGGTAATGAAACTGCTCTTGAAATTTATAAACTCTTACTGCAAAAAACATGTAAAGTAGCTATAAAAGTAAATGCAGATAAAGCTGTTTATTATTCAGTTAAAATAAGAGAAAATGATATTTGGGATAAAAAACACTTTCAAAAATATCAGCAAAAAGGTAATGATTTAGGTATTCGAATGCAACATGCTTTTGAAGAGGGATTTAATTTAGGTTATCAAAAAATTATAATCATTGGAAGTGATTTGTATGATTTAACACCAGAAATTATTGATGATGCTTTTCATCAATTGGATAAAAATGATGTTGTAATTGGACCCGCTAAAGATGGTGGTTATTATTTATTAGGGATGAAAAAATTGCATTTACAAGTATTTAAAAATAAATCTTGGGGAACTTCATCAGTTAGAAAAGACACACTACAAGATTTGACAGAAAAAAAAGTATTTTTGTTGGAAGAGCTAAATGACGTTGATGTTTACGAAGATATAGAACATCACCCAGCATTTCAAAAATTTCTAAAAAAGTAATTATGATTAAAAAAAATCAGCTAGAAGAAACTGTTAGTTTTTTAAAAAATAAAGGATTTAAAAACCTAGAAATTGGTATTGTTTTAGGTACTGGTTTAGGAAAATTAGTTGATGAAATTGATATAGAAGTTCTGGTTCAATATTCAGAAATACCACATTTTCCAGAAGCAACAGTAGAGTTTCATTCTGGTAAATTAATTTATGGAAAACTAGCTAATAAAAAAGTTATTGTAATGTCTGGTCGTTTTCATTTATATGAGGGCTATACACCTTGGGAAGTTACTTATGGCATAAGAACTATGCATGGCTTGGGCATAAAAAACCTTCTTATTTCTAATGCTGCAGGAGCCATAAATCTTAACTATAAAAAAGGTGATTTAATGTTAATTGAAGATCATATTAATTTACAGGGTTCTTCGCCATTAGCCTTTAATGGAGCTAATAATTTTGGAAATATTTTTGCAGATATGCTTGAGCCTTATTCAAAGGATATTAATGCTAAAATTAAAAAGATTGCAGTAGCACAAAATATTAGTTTACATGAAGGAGTATATACAAGTGTTTTAGGACCTCAATTAGAAACTAGAGCTGAATACAGAATGTTGCAAATTTTAGAAACTGATGCAGTAGGCATGAGTACAGTTCCAGAAGTTATTGTTGCTAAACAATTAAATTTACCTTGTGCAGCTATTTCTGTTTTAACAGATGAATGTGATCCAAAAAACTTACAACCAGTTGATATTGCTGAAATTATAGAAGTTGCAGGAAAAGCAGAACCAAAAATGATTACTCTTTTCAAAGAATTAATTGCAGAATTGTAGCCCTACTCCTTAATAGTTTTACGAGCAACTTTTTCAAATTCTTGCCAGTTAACAGTTCCTGTTTTTGATTTATCGAATTCATTAAGCATAAATTCTGCTACTAAACCACGAATTAAACTACTAACTTTTGCTTCTTTCAGTAAATTTTTAAAATCGTTTTTGGTTAACTCACCATCTTTATCAGCATCAAAATACTCAAATGCTTCTTTTGGATGCGTAAATTTACTTCGCATTAAATTCTCTATATTAACGAGTATTTTTTCTTTAGTCCAAGCCATTTAATCTTGCCACTCTGCAATAAACAAGTTGGTATCTCTTCCTCCTCCATTATTTCTATTAGAGGAAAAAATAAGTTTCTTACCATCATTAGAAAAAACAGGAAAAGCATCAAAAGTTTCACCATGTGTTACTCTTTCTAAGTTTTTCCCATCAATATCTATCATGTATAAATTAAATGGAAAACCTCTTTCTGCTTCAAAATTAGATGAGAATAAAATCTTTTTTCCTGAAGGATGAAAAAATGGACTCCAGTTTGCATTTCCTAAATCTGTTAATTGCTTTAAGTCAGAACCATCTGCATTACAAATAAACAACTCCATATCTGTAGGTTCAACTAAACCTTCTGCTAGTAAATCTTTGTACGCTTTAATTTCTTCTTCGGTTTTTGGTCTTGAAGCTCTAAAGATAATTTTAGTTCCATCTGGCGAAAAGAAAGCTCCACCATCATAACCTAATTCATTTGTAATTTGTTTTACATCAGAACCATCTAAATTCATAGTATATAACTCTAAATCTCCACTTCTTGTAGATGTAAATACAATTTTATCTCCTTTTGGCGAAACTGTTGCTTCAGCATCATAACCAATTTCATTGGTTAATTGTTTAACAATATTACCCTCTAAGTCACTTACAAAAATGTCGAATGAATCATAAATTGGCCATACATATTTTCCATTTTTTCTAAGAGGTACTTCAGGACATTCTTTATCTTTTAAATGCGTAGAACCATAAACAAAATGTTTATTATCTGGTAAAAAATAAGCACATGTAGTTCTACCAAAACCAGTTGAAATCATTGGTGGTTTAGAATCTTTAAATGTTTCATTGGCGTTCATTAAAAACATTTGATCACAATTAACACCCCAGTTTTTATTATTAGATTGAAAAACCAATTGTTTATCATCAAAACTCCAATAAGCTTCAGCATTGTCACCACCAAAGGTGATTTGTTTTAAACTCTTAAAGTATTTCTCCTCTGGATATATTAATGAATTTTTAATAGTTTTTTCAGTGGTTTTTTTCTCAGTATTTTTTTTCTCAGTTTTACAAGAAACTATAATTAAAGCAAATAGAAATAAATAAAGAATTCTCATTTTATAATTTATTATTTAACTTCGCAAAAGTAATATTATCATCATGAAAAACACTTTATTTTTTAGCTTTTTAACGATTTTAATTTCTTGTTCACCAGAACCAAACTACGAAAGTTATATAGAAAAAGATGCTATATTTTTATCTTCAGATGACTTAGAAGGAAGACAAACTGGAACTGAAGGTGAGAAAAAAGCAGCAGATTACATTTCTAAGCGTTACAAAGAATTAGGTTTAAGTGAAAAAGGAACTAAAGGATATTTACAACCTTTCTCTTTTAAACCAAAAACGAACCCACATGAAGAAGTAAAATTTAATGTTAATGGAGATGGAACCATTACTGGAAATAATGTAGTTGGATTTTTAGACAACCAAGCAGAAAATACCATAATAATTGGTGCGCATTACGATCATTTAGGTTATGGTGGTGAAGGCTCATTATTTAGAGACTCTATCAAAGCCATTCATAATGGTGCAGATGATAATGCATCAGGAGTATCTGTTATGCTAAATTTAGCAGCAAAATTAAAAGGTAAAAACACAAATAATAATTATTTATTTATTGCTTTTTCAGGAGAAGAGATGGGACTTTTGGGTTCAAATTATTTTGTAAAAAACCCAACAATAGATTCTAAAAAAGTTTCTTACATGATAAATATGGATATGGTTGGAAGAATGAAAAAAGATTCTACTTTAGCTATATATGGTACAGGAACTTCACCCATTTTTAAACAAGTTTTAAAATCACACAACAGCAGTTTTAAGTTAATTCAGCAAGAAAGTGGTGTTGGCCCAAGTGATCATACTAGTTTTTATTTAGCAGACATACCTGTTTTACACTTTTTTACAGGTCAGCATTCAGATTATCACAAACCAGGTGATGATAGTGATAAACTAAACTTTAATGGTATGTATTTAATATCTAAGTATATTTTTGATATTATATCAGATTTAGATGATAATGGAAAACTAGCCTTTAGAAAAACCATAAATGAAAGTGAAAGTACTCCTAGGTTTAAAGTTGGTTTAGGGGTTGTACCAGATTATTTATATGATGGAAAAGGAATGCGAATAGATGGTATTTCAGAAAATAAACCTGCACAAAAAGCTGGATTAAAAAAAGGTGATATTGTTATTCAATTAGGAGATAGTACAATTACAAACATGATGAGTTATATGCGTGCTTTATCAGTTTTCAAAAAAGGCGATAAAACTACTGTAATTGTAAAAAGAAATAATAAAAACGTTAAAACAGAAATTAACTTCGAATAAATTTAGCCTTACAAGTTCATTTATTGTTAGTTGGCTTATAAATAATAAAGAAGTATTTTTGCAAAAAATTTATCTTGGTTAAAATAGCTGACATAGAATTACCAGATTTTCCATTATTACTAGCACCAATGGAAGATGTTTCTGATCCACCATTTAGAGCTTTATGTAAAGAAAATGGTGCAGATGTTGTATACACTGAATTTATCTCTTCTGAAGGTTTAATAAGAGATGCAGCAAAAAGCGTAATGAAGTTAGATATTTATGAAAAAGAACGCCCAGTAGGTATTCAAATTTTTGGTGCTAATTTAGAGTCTATGTTAAAATCAGTTGAGATTGTTGAAAAAACAAACCCTGATATTATAGATATAAACTTTGGATGTCCTGTTAAAAAAGTGGTTTCTAAAGGTGCAGGTGCAGGTATTTTAAAAGATATTGATTTAATGGTAAAACTAACTGAAGCTATGGTTAAACATACTAAGTTACCAATTACTGTTAAAACACGTTTAGGTTGGGATCATGATTCAATTAGAATTGTAGAAGTTGCAGAACGTTTACAAGATGTAGGCTGTAGCGCTATTTCTATTCATGGTAGAACACGTGCTCAAATGTATAAAGGAGATGCTGATTGGAAACCCATTGCAGAGGTTAAAAATAACCCAAGAATGCATATTCCTGTATTTGGTAATGGAGATGTTAACACACCTGAAAAAGCAGTTGAAATGCGCGATAAATATGGTTTAGATGGCGCAATGATAGGTAGAGCTTCTATTGGTTACCCTTGGTTTTTTAACGAAGTAAAACATTATTTTAAAACTGGTGGACATTTACCAAAACCAACAATTGCAGAACGAACTGAAATGGCAAGAAGGCATTTACAAATGGCTATTGATTGGAAAGGTGAACGTTTAGGAGTTGTTGAAACAAGAAGACATTACACCAACTACTTTAAAGGAATTCCTCATTTTAAAGGATACAGAACAAAAATGGTTACTTCAGATGATCCTGCAGATGTATTCGCTTGTTTTAATGAAGTAGAACAAGAGTTTGGAAATACTTTAATTTCTGAAATTTAAAATCTTTTTCTTTTTTTTTTAAGTATGACAAAAGTCATAACTATTACTCTAGATCTTTTCTACCTTTAGAATAGTAATTTTAAATCTTAGAGTTATGACATTAGATATTCAATTTGTAAACATGCCAACTAGTAAAAGCATGGAATTATACACAAGAAAAAAGTTAGAACAATTAGCAAAAAAGTATAATGCTATTATTAATGTAGCTGTGTATTTTAAACGAGAACTTAATGAGAAAATGTTAGGTAGAATTTGTGAAATGAATATCAGCTTATATGGTCCTAGAATATTTGCTTCTTCTAATGAAAAGAATTATGAATTAGCTGTAAAAAATACTATTAGCGATTTAGAAAAACAGCTAAAAAAACGTAAAAGCATATTAAAACCGCACGTATAATTATTTAAATTTCTCAACAAAAAAAGGCTTTATATAAGTGTAAAGCCTTTTACTTTTCTATAAAACTTTTATTAATTCTACTACTTGCAATTTTTGCTGCAACATAACCTAGTGTTGTAATTGTTAAGATTACAATTATTAAATTTATAAAGCTGAAATCAACTGGGTATGGTAAACTTTGCGTGATCATAAACAAACCATATTTTTTTTGTAAAAAGACTAAAAGAATACCTATAGTTAGTCCAATACCCATGCCTATTACAGTTAATAAAAAGCCTTGATAAATGAAAATTTGTTTTATCTCTTTAACTGTTGTTCCTAAACTAAATAAGGTTTTTAAATTATTCTTTTTATCTATAATCATCATAATTATAGCACCTATTACATTGAATAATGCTATTATGATTATTAGGGTAAAAATTAAATAGGAAACAAAGTTTTCGGTATTAATAACCTTATAAAAAATTGCATTTAACTGTTCTTTTGTTTGCACTTTAAAATTTGTGCCTAATTTTTCTTGTAGTTGCTCTGCAATAGTGTTGGCATCTTTTCTATTGCTAAGTTTTATTTCTATTGCTGTTGTTTGATTGTCTTTAAATTGTAATAAATCTTTAGCTAAATCAAAATCAATATAAACATATTTACTCTCAAACTCTTCTGTACCAGAATATAAGCCTACAATTTGAACATTGGTTTTATAAAATGCATTGGTTGGGTTAATAAAACCAGTACCAGGCTTTGGAACCATAATTGTTAAGGGTTCTGTAAAACTAGCAACTCCCAAAGAAAGTTTAATAGCTATAGTTCTTCCTGCTACAGCTGTATTCAAATAGTCATAATTAAGCCAATTTCCTACAGCAATCACAGAATCTATTTTAGTGATATTTGTATAATTTTTTTTAACACCTTTTATATAAGCAATTTCGTTCTTATTGCTATACTCTAAAAAAACCCGTTCTTCAATTACTGGAGAAAAATCTGCTATTGCATCAAAACTTTTAATTGAATTTTTAATTGAATCTGTTAGAATAATAGACTTTCCTTTTTGAGCTGTAATTTTAATATCTGGGTCTGCAGCATCAAGTAAACTATAACTAAAAGTTCGTAAACCAGAAAAACCAGAAAGAATAATAAAAAGTGCTAAAGAGCCAACTATAACTCCAAAAGATGCTATTAAGGTGATAATATTTATAGCATTATTACTAGATTTAGTGTATAGGTATCTTTTGGCTATGTAGTAAGAAAAATTCAATAGATGCGTTTGAATTTATCTTTTTTGACGTTTGGGAAGTATCTCAGGATTTTTTATAGGGTTTTCGTCTTTACCTTCTAAAGATTTATCTATTTCCTCTAAATAATCTAAAGTATCATCTCCATAGAACAATAATTCTGGCATTCTACGTAACTGATTTTTTGTTCTTTGAGACATTTCGTGCCTTATTAATGGAGCGTTAGATTGCACTCCTTTAATAATTTCATCTCTCTTTTCAGATGGAAAAATGCTTAAGTATACTTTGGCAATTCCTAAATCTGATGTAACTAATACCTTAGACACAGATATAATAACACCTCTCATACCATCTTGAGCGGCTTTTTGTAATACATCAACAATATCTTTTTGTAATACAGTAGCTATTTTTCTTTGTCTATTTGATTCTTCCATAATACAAATTTACAATATTTTATATAGTAATATTAAAGCAAAAAAAATCTCAAAGTAATAGAATAAAACTTTGAGATTTTAAATTATAATTTTCAGCTTCTAATCTGCTAAGATTATAGCTTTATTATCATTCATTTCTAAAGTACCAGAATTTATAGGTAATACTAAAACTTTATCATCATCATGATGAACTTCAAATTTACCACGTAAATCTTCTAATTCAAGATGATCTTGTGTGTGTATATGAATATAAATAGTACCTTCTTTTAGAACTGATACAATTGGCGCGTGATTGTTTAATATTTGAAACTCTCCATTTACACCAGGGAGTGTAATATAATCTACTTCTGATGAAAACAAAATTGCTTCAGGACTAACTATTTCTAAATACATATTTTTAGTGTATTAAGCTTCCGCTAACATTTTCTCCCCAGCATCAATTGCATCTTGAATTGATCCTCTTAAGTTAAATGCTGCTTCAGGATATTTATCTAATTCACCATCCATAATCATATTAAATCCTTTGATTGTGTCTTTAATATCTACTAAAACACCTGGGATTCCTGTAAATTGCTCAGCTACGTGGAATGGTTGAGATAAGAAACGTTGTACACGTCTTGCTCTATGTACAGCTAACTTATCTTCTTCAGACAATTCTTCCATACCTAAAATAGCAATAATATCTTGTAATTCTTTATAACGTTGTAACAACTCTTTTACTCTTGTTGCACAGTTGTAGTGCTCTTCTCCTAAAATATCAGCTGTTAAAATTCTTGATGTAGAATCTAATGGGTCTACCGCTGGATAAATACCTAACTCGGCAATTTTACGAGACAATACTGTAGTTGCATCTAAGTGAGCAAA
>JABXIJ010000041.1 GCA_013373105.1 Flavobacteriaceae bacterium
AAAATTTTAGCTACCCCTTTAACTCGAATTTTTATTGAAGAAAAAGATGATACTGAGTTACCTTTTATTGCTAAAAATGTAATTACAGGTATGTTTTTATCAAATGATGAAGTAACTAAAGATTTATTTAAAAAAGCATTTAAACAGATATCAGAAAGCAATAATGTAGAGGCAATTCAAAATGTTGTTGATGATATGGTTGTAAAAGGAAAACAGTATAAAGGCTTTAATTTTGACAAAGTTGTTATAAACCTTATGCGTGATATGATTTCTGATCAAAAGAAATCTGAAATCTCAAATAAGGAGAAAAACATTGCTATTATTAAGACAGCAATGGCAAAGTTGCTATAAAACAATTTATAGTATGATATTTACCACCATACAAAATTAAACTGGTCAAAGAATAAGCCAATCAAATAAATGATGACTAAATTCCAAGCAAAAGCTAATTTTGCGTTAATTGGTATATAAATTTTGTCACCAAAAAACACATAATCTTCAAACTTTTTACCCATTAATACAGAAAGAATTGAGGGAAATACCAAAAGAGCAACCATAATAAACTAGGTGTAACTGAAACAAATTCTGTCCAAAAGTAAAACAATAGTAACACTAAAATTATGTGTCCAATCCAATGCAATTTTTTATTTCCTGTTCTTTTATTTGTATAACCAAAAAAAGCTTTAAAGGATAAATTAAAAAAGTGGGAGAGTAATGCTAGTAGTCCAAATAAATTAGCAGAAAATAAAAACACCAATAATGCTATTTTTATTGTCATTTCAATTTTTTTTTATAGAATTATTAAAAAATTATTTAATGTCAAGTCTATCAGTTAAATAAATTTTTTAATCTCCTCAAATTTGTTAATAGTTCTATTAGCATTCGCTAAAGTTTGATCTGCAGCTAACGGATTTCTATAACCAAAAACAAAGATTCCTGCATAATTTGCAGCTTTAACGCCATTATCAGAATCTTCAATAATTATACAATTTTTAGTTGATGTGTTTCCTAATTTTGCTGCTTTTAAAAATATTTCTGGATGTGGTTTAGAGGCCTTTAAGTCTGCACCACTAATTTTTGCACTAAAGTAAGGGTTTAAATTAAACCTATTAAAAACCCTATTGATATTAACCATTGCAGATGAAGAGGCTAAAACTAAAGTTTTTCCTTTTTCGAATAAATATTTTATTAAATCTTCTACACCATTTACTAATTGTAATGAATTGTCGTTTTCAAAATAATTAACATAGCGTTTTCTTTTAGCTAAAACTAAATCTTCAGGTTTTTTATCTAAATTAAAATGGTCTACTAACTTTTGAAAAGCATTTAGGGTAGAAGCACCAGTAAGTGTTTTGTATAAGTCTTCAGAAACCTCTACATCTAAAGACTCAAAGGTTTCATAGTAAGCTTTTTTATGAATAGCTTCGGAGTCTATAATAACTCCATCCATATCAAAAATTACACAAGAAACTTCTTTTGGAAAATTCATTAATTAAGTTAAGTATTGTATGGCGTCAATAATATTATCAACAATTAAATACAATAATACACAAATTATAAAACCTGTAAAAAAGAGGGAAAACATTCTTCTTTTTGTTTTTGGTCCTTTTAAAGTTTTTATAGAACGCATTAAACCAATTACAGATAGAATAACAGCAATAAGAATAAGAATACCTATAATAGATGATATAATATAAAAATTATCACTTTAAAATTGATAACTTAAAATACCTATAAGAACAAGTAAGGCAATTAAAGCAATATGGAATCTAAATTTTAGGTCGGTTTTGAAATTTAATTTTTTCATGGGGAATGGATTATGTTAACTTAAGAATTTCGCTTTTAATTCTGGTATTGGTATCATACAACTATCTTTCTTACCAAACCATTTATACCGATTTTTAGCAACAACATCATAAATTGCGTCTCTAAAAAATTCAGGTAGAATATAGCTAATTTGTACAAAACACCAGAATCCACCAAATTCTTTCATGATTTTTAAGGCTGCTGTAGATTTTAAATCATATGAAACGTTAGGTTCATATAAAATTATAGATTCTATTTTTGTGGTATCAATTTTTAAATAATCTGTTATTTTGTTGCCTATTTCAGATTCAATTGCTGCAAACACAAAAATATTTTTTTTATCCTTTTCAATAATCTTATTTACAAAGCTATTACACAAGTTGCAAACACCATCAAAAAGAATAATTTTTTTATGTTTTGGTAACTCTAACATTTTAATATAAATACTTTTATAAAAATACTACAAACTTTTTAGAAAATTGCTGTAACATTTTTTTTATTCATGCGTCTTATAAATGTAAATGGAATATTAGAGCCTTTTAACATAAAATTAATATCGGTAAAAGGTAGCATTCTATACTTTCGTTGAAAAATTAACCAACAAATGATTGAAATTAAAAAACTTCACAAATCTTACCCAATAGGTAAAGATTCACTTCACGTTTTAAAAGGAATTGATTTACATATAAAAGAAGGAGAATTTGTTTCTATTATGGGTTCTTCTGGTTCTGGTAAATCTACACTATTAAATATTGTTGGTTTATTAGATGTTCATGATGAAGGTGAATACTATTTAAATGGACAATTAATAAAAGATATGAATGAAAAGAAAGCAGCAATTTTAAGAAATAAGTTTTTAGGATTCGTGTTTCAATCATTCAATTTAATATCATACAAAACAGCATTAGAAAACGTTGCTTTACCTTTGTATTACAAAGGAATGAATAGAAAAGAGCGTTTAAAAGTTGCACTTGAATATTTAGAAAAAGTAGGTTTAAAAGAATGGGCAAACCATTTACCTAATGAACTTTCAGGTGGTCAAAAACAACGTGTTGCTATTGCAAGAGCTTTGGTTACAAAACCAAAAGTTGTTTTGGCAGATGAGCCAACTGGTGCTTTAGATTCTACAACTACAGATTCTGTTATGGATCTTTTAAAAGATATTAACGATGAGGGAATGACTGTTTTTGTAATTACTCACGAAGAAGAAGTAGCAGAGCAAACTAAACGAATAGTTCGTCTTAAAGATGGTGTAATAATTAGCGACGAATATACTAAAGCAGCAAAAGCAGTATAATTATGTTCGATTTAGATCGTTGGCGAGAAATTTTTCAAAGTATTAATAAAAACAGGTTACGTTCTGTAATGTCAGGTTTTACAGTTGCCTTTGCAATTTTATTATTTACACTTTTATTTGGGGTTGTTAGTGGTTTAAGTAACTTTTTTAAAGATGCTTTTGCAGATGATGCTCAAAACTCAATGTTTGTTAGAGTTTGGAAAACAACTAAACCATATAAAGGGCTTCAACTAGGAAGAAGAATACAACTTAGAAATAACGATTTTGATTACGTAACTGATGAGTATGCAAGTAAAATTCAATATCAATCAGCAAGAATTTACAAAAACTTCAACTTAAAATATAAAAATAATGCAGATTCTTATAGTGTAAGAGCTGTGCATCCAGATCATCAATTTTTAGAGAAAACAGTAATTGAAGAGGGTAGATATTTAAATGCAAGAGACTTAAAAGAACGATCTAAAGTTATTGTAATTGGTAGGTTAATTAAAAGAGATTTATTTGGTGAAAAGCCAGCCTTAATGAAACGTTTAAATGTTAACGGCATTTCATATTTAATTGTTGGAATTTTCTCAGATGATGGTGGTGATAACGAAGAAAGACTTGCTTATATACCTGTTACAACCGCACAAATGCTTTATGGTAATAACGACTATATAAGTCAGATAAACTTAGGATATGATCCAAATTTAAGTTTAGATGCAGCCATAACTTTTGGTAATAGATTAGAAAAAGATTTACGTAATAAACTTAATATACACCCAGATGATCAAAGTGCATTATCTGTAAGAAATATGGCAGAAGCCAACCAGAATGTTGGTCAATTTATGTTTGTCTTATACTTTATTGTTATTATTGTTGGTTCAGGAACGCTAATTGCTGGTATTATAGGTATTTCTAATATTATGATTTTTGTAATAAAAGAGCGTACTAAAGAATTTGGAATTAGAAAAGCAATTGGAGCAAAACCATCATCTATAGTAACTATGGTTGTTTTAGAGTCTGTAATAATTACTACAATTGCAGGTTATTTAGGACTTACTTTAGGTACTGTACTTTTAAAAGCAGAATGGTTAAGAGAAGTTTTAGAAGAGTACTTTATTAAAGACCCAGATGTAAGCCCAGGAATTGTAATGGGTGCAACAATTGTATTAATTCTAGCAGGATTAATTGCAGGATACTTACCAGCAAAAAAAGCAGCAAACATTAAACCAATAGTTGCCTTAAGAGCAGATTAATTATGAAATTCTTATTCGATTCAGATACTTGGCAAGAAATTTACGGAAGTATTCGTAAAAACAAAACTAGAACTATAATTACCATTATAGGAGTACTTTGGGGTATATTCTTATTGGTAGTATTATTAGGTGCTGCAAGAGGAATGGAAAATGGTTTTAAAAAGGTTTTTGGTGATTTTGCAACCAATAGTGTTTTTGTTTGGACTCAAAGAACTGATACACCATTTAAAGGATTTCAAAAAGGAAGAAGATTTAGGCTTAACATGAATGATATTGAGGCGCTAAAATCTGAATATAAAGATGAAATTAAATTATTAGCCCCAAGAAATCAAACTAATAACTTAATAGTTCACAATTTTAAATCTGGAGACTTTCAAGTAAGTGGAGATTATCCTGTTTTAGATCAAATTCAGAAAAAGAAGTTAATCTCTGGAAGATTCATCAATCAAAACGATATACTTTCTTATGGAAAAGTAACTGTAATATCTGAAGATATGTACAAACAGTTATTTGATAAGGGAGAGGTGGCAATTGGGCAATACATTAAAATTAATGCTATCAATTATAAAGTAATTGGTGTTTATGGTCCTAGTAATGGAATTGACTTAGATGGTGATACAGCCTACATACCATTTTCAACATTTAGAAAAGTATATAACAGAGCTAATAAAATAGACTGGATGGTAATTACAGGTGCTGAAGGTATAGATATAGAGCAATTAGAAAGTGATGTATTACTAACGCTAAAAAGCTTACATAAAGTACATCCAGAAGATGAAAGAGCGTTTGGTTCTTTTAATCTTGGTACACAAATAGAAAAGTTTATGGGCTTTTTAAAAGGTATGCAATTCTTAACTTGGTTTGTTGGTATTGCAACATTAATAGCAGGTGTTTTTGCTATTGGAAACATCCTTTTAATAACGGTTAAAGAGCGTACAAAAGAAATTGGTATACGAAGAGCACTTGGTGCAACACCAAAAAGTATACGTCAACAAATTATTTTAGAAGCAGTTTTTTTGACAACTGTAGCAGGTATGCTAGGAATTGTATTTGGTAGCCTAATTCTATACATTATAGACTCTACAGTAGGTTCTGGAGAAGACGCAGCATTAGTGAATCCAACAGTAAACATTCCAATAATATTTGTAGCATTTGCAACATTAATTGTGCTAGGAACTTTAATAGGTTTAATTCCAGCACACATGGCAACTATAGTAAAACCTATTGAAGCATTAAGAGAAGAATAAGAAAAATCAATTGACATAATCATGAGTAAAAGAGCAAAAATTATTTTAGGTGTAATTACAGTATTATTTATTGCAGCACTTATCTGGTTTGGTAAGAAAAACAAAGCAGCTGTAATTCAATATGAAACTGAGAAACCATTTAAAACAACAATTGTTAAAAAAACGGTTGCAACTGGTATAGTTACACCATTAGAAGAAATTGAAATAAAACCTCAAATTACAGGTATTATTGACAAAATTTTACTTTTAGAAGGATCTAAAGTTAAAAAAGGAGACTTAATTGCAACTGTAAGAGTTGTACCTAATGAGCAAGCATTAATTAGTGCTCAAGGTAGAGTTAATAATATAAAAATTAGCTTAAAAAATGCTAAAATAGCTTACGATAGAAATAAAAAGTTATTCGATAAAGGCGTTATATCTAGAGCAGAATTTGAGCGTTTTGAATTAACGTATAATTCAACAAAACAAGACTTAAAGAATGCAGAGAACGATTTACTAATTATAAAAAGAGGTTCAGCTGGATCTGGAGGTTCTGCAAACACAAATATTATTGCACAAATTTCAGGAACAATCTTAGAAATTCCTGTGAAAGAAGGAGATCAGGTAATTCAATCTAACAACTTTAATGCAGGTACAACTATTGCTTCAATAGCTGATATGAGCAAGATGATTTTTGAAGGAAAAGTTGATGAATCTGAAGTTGGTAAACTTGTTAAAGGAACTGCTATAGATGTTTCAATTGGAGCAATTGAAGGTATAAAGTTTCCTGCAAAATTAAACTTTATTGCACCAAAAGGTACAGAAGAGGCAGGTGCTGTTCAATTTAAGATAAAAGCTGACATGTCTTTAGACGACAAATATTTTATTAGAGCTGGCTATAGTGCCAATGCAGATATTGTTTTAGAGAAAAAGGAAGATGTTTTAGCTATTAAAGAAGCATTGTTAAAGTTCGATCAGAAAACTGAAGAGCCTTATGTAGAAGTTAAAACAGGTGAAGAAACGTTTGAGAAAAGAACTTTAAAACTTGGTACATCAGATGGTGTTAATGTTCAAGTTTTAGAGGGTATTTCTGAAAATGATGAAATTAAAATTTGGAATAAAACTTCTAAGGATAATAAAGACAAAAACAACTAAGATTTAAATCAAAATAATTATAATGAGCTCAATTTAATTGGGCTCATTTTTTTTACCACCAAACTATAAAACACTTCAATAGTTCGCCATTTTGTTGTTTTATCCAAACCATAGGAGAAAACTTTCTTTCTAAATATTCTTCAATATTCAATTTAAAAATATTGAAGTTTTGCCAATCTACATTTTTGTGTGGAGTAATTAGCCAATCTTTTTTATTTGGCAAGTAAAATTTACAATCAAGAAACTCTTTTAGTTGATATTTATAGATGTAAAACCCTGAAATACAACTAGTATTTAATTTGTTTAGAGTCACATTATTATTATATGGTAAAAAAAGCTGTGCTTTAAAACAAACCTGTTGTTCTATATCAATCACAGATATATTATGGCTATTTAATAGATTTTTACTCTCTGTAGAATAGAGAAATGGCAATTGTTTGTTTTTAAGTTTATGAAGCTTTTCAACCAAAGCATCTTTTCTATTAGGGCCAATAAGGTGTTCAATTTCATTATCACCAACTTTATCATCATACAAATAAAATTTATAGACAATTTCTAAGTGTATAGTTAAATTATTCTTTTGTATTATACAATCAATTTCTCCTAAAGTTCTCTTGTTTTTTTGAATTTGAACATTTTCTAAAAGAACAGTTATATTGTTTTGTTTTAACTGATAAAAAACCAATTGTTCAACATATTTTCCAAGACGTTGTTTTTCATTGATATTGATTGAAATCTTTGAGATTATTGATGGTAAATAAAATTGTTGAAGATTAAATAAATCTTTCCCTTTCCATAAACTTGGAGTTTGTAATAATCCTTCAAATCGTTTTTGTAAATCTTTTTGTTTCTGATGCATTACTAAAACTAATTTACAAATCTATTTTGTAACTTCATGATTTTAAAATTTCTTTTATGCAAGTAGAAAAAAGTACATTTCAGTTTTTAAATGAACTGAAAGAAAACAATAACAGAGAATGGTTTGCAGAACATAAAAATAGGTACACAAAGGCTCAAAAAAACGCGAAAAATGTTTTTGCTCAAATCCACAAAAATTTAGAAAAGCATGATTTGATTGAGAAATCTAAAATGATGCGTATCTATAGAGATGTTCGTTTTTCTAATGATAAAACACCCTATAAACCACATTTTGCAAATTCATTTTCTAGATTAGGTGCAGCATTAAGAGGTGGTTACTTTATTCGAATTAAACCAGGTGAATCTATGCTTGCAGGAGGTTTTTGGGAACCTAACAAAGAGGATTTATTTAGAATTCGTAAAGAAATAGAGCAAGACGCTTCTGAAATTAGAGGAATTTTAAAAGATGAAAATTACATAAAACATTTTAGAGGTAAGTTTGAAAGTTTTGGTGAACTAAAAACTGCACCAAGAGGTTTTGATAAAGAACATCCAGATGTAGATTTGTTACGAAAAAAAGGGTTTATAGCTGTTAAAAATTTTACAGATAATGAAGTATTATCATTAGACTTTACAGAATTAGTTGATGAAAGTTATCAAGCTTTAAGGCCTTTCTTTTATTTGTTTAGTGATATTTTAACAACCAATTTAAATGGCGAATCAATTTTATAATGAGTGCTAAATTTAAGATAAACTTTAAGGTTAAAAAGGAAGATATAGATGCATTAAATCATGTTAATAATGCAGTTTATGTGAAATGGATGGATTTTGTAGCACAATCTCATTGGCAAGAGCTATCTATAAATCATGATTTAGTAAATTATATTTGGGTAGTAAGTAGACACGAAATTGATTATAAAAATGAAGCTGTTTTTGGAGATGAGATTACTGCTAAAACTTGGGTAGGAGAAACTAAAGGTGTAACTTCAGAACGTTTTATTACCTTCTATAAAAATGATATTTTATTAGCAAAATCTAAAACTATTTGGGTACTATTAGATGCTAAAACTTTTAAACCAACAAGAATTAGAGAAAACATACTTAAAGTCTTAGAACCTAGTAAATAAGTATATCTTTGCAAAAAATTAGATAACATGTCAAAATTTGCAGAGTTAGGCATTTCAAAAGATTACATAAAATCAATTAAAGAAATTGGTATAATAGAACCAACAGAAATTCAAGAGAAAACAATACCAGTTTTACTCAATTCAAAAACTGATTTTATTGGTTTAGCACAAACAGGAACAGGAAAAACTGCTGCATTTGGTTTGCCTGTTTTACAAGAGATAGATACAAAATCAGATCATATACAAGCATTAATTTTATCACCTACTAGAGAGCTTGTTCAACAAATAAAAAAGCAATTATTTAAATTTACTAAATACAACAAAGAACGCATTTTTGTAGAAGCTGTTTTTGGTGGAGAAAAGATAGATAGACAAATAATTAACTTAAAAAGAACTACTCATATTATAGTTGCAACTCCTGGTAGATTAATAGATTTAATAGAAAGAGGTGCAGTAGATATTAGTCATGTTAAAACTGTAATTTTAGACGAAGCTGATGAAATGTTAAGTATGGGTTTTAAACAAGATTTAAATCGAATTTTAAAATTCACAACAAAATCAGATAGAAAAACCTGGTTGTTTTCTGCAACAATGCCAGATGAAATAAAGCGTATTATAAAAACCTATATGGATGCAAACGCGCCAAGAATTGAGGTAAATAAAAATGCACTTGTAAATGCTAATATTAGGCATCAATTTACAAGAACTACATTAAAGACTAAAATAGATGATATTATTACTTTTCTAGAAAAAAGACAATCTCAAAGAGGTATTATTTTCTGCAGAACTAAAGCTGGCGCACAAAACATAGCTAAACAACTAATTGAAGAAGGTTTTTCTGCTGCAGCTTTAGAGGGAGATATGCAACAAAAAGAAAGAGATAAAGTTATGCGTGCATTTAAAAATGAAAGTTTACAATACTTAATTTCTACAGATGTTTCTGCAAGAGGAATTGATGTAAAAGAATTAGAGTTTGTTATTCATCATCAATTACCCGAACAACTGGAATACTACACGCATAGAAGTGGTAGAACAGCTAGGGCAGGAAAATCTGGTACTTCTTTGGCTTTTGTTTTGCCATCTGAGATAGAAAAAATTCATCATATTCAAAAAGAGTTAAATATTAAATTTACTGAAGTTAGCCTATAATGGATTTCATTTACGTTTTAGATATTTTAGGAACATTTGCTTTTGCAGTAAGTGGTGCTTTAGTAGCCTCAGAACAAAAATTAGATTTATTTGGTGTAATTATAATTGCTTTTGTTACAGCTGTTGGTGGTGGTAAGTTACGTGATGTATTAATAAACGCTCATCCTATTAATTGGATTGGTGACTTAAATTACCTCTACACAATATTTATTGCTGTTGTACTTACCTTTTTATTTAAAAGTAAAATTTTACCATTAAGTAAAACCATGTTTTTATTTGATACTGTTGGAATATCTGTATTTACTTTATTAGGCCTACAAAAAGGTTTAACTTTTGATTTGCATCCAATGATAGCTTTAATAATGGGTATGATTTCTGCTGTTTTTGGTGGTGTTTTAAGAGATGTGCTTACTAATAAAATACCATTGATTTTCGAAAAAGAAATATATGCCTCTGCATGTTTAGCAGGAGGAATAAGTTATTTTATCTTAGATCAGTTTGCTTTATTTAGAGACTATAATTTTATTATTTCAGCATCAATTATTATTACAATACGTTTAGTTGCTGTAAAATATCATTTAGAATTACCAAAAATTAAAGAAGATCTTTTCACTAAAAACAAATAATATGCATCCATTAGTGTTCGAAAACTTATCTGAATTCAAGTCCTTTAAAGGTAAAGATTTACCAAAAGGAGAGTGGTATACAATTACTCAACAAATGATTAATGATTTTGCTAATGCCACTCTAGATAAACAATGGATACATGTTGATGAGGAAAGAGCTGCAAAAGAAAGTCCATTTAAAAGTACTGTAGCTCATGGTTTTATGTCTGTTTCAATGATTTCTAAGATGTTAGAAGAAATGTTTTTAGTGAAAAGTGTAAAAATGGGCTTGAATTACGGACTAAACAAAGTACGTTTTCCAAACCCAGTTCCTGTTAATAGTGAACTAAGAATGCTAAGTAGTGTTAAGAATATAGAAGACTTTGCAAACAATGGAATAAAAATTACTTTCAATTGTACTATAGAAATAAAAGGCCAAGAAAAACCAGCTTGTGTAGCAGAGTTTTTAGCTGCACTTTTTGAATAATATTTATAAAAAAAACTCTCATTATTTAAATGAGAGCTTTTACTTTAATGGTTATTTTTTTAAACCTGGTAATCCTTTTGGTTTTTTTTGATGCCACCAAAAATTTGGCGCTTTCTTTTTTCTTGGATAAACTTCATCTAATGTATTACCATCGTATAAACGACCATTTTTCATTACTTGTAAAATAGTATTTGTATTTCTGATATCTTCTAATGGGTTTTTATCTAGAATTATAAAATCTGCAAGTTTACCAACTTCTAAAGAACCAATATCTCCATCTAAGCCAATAGATTTAGCACCTAGAATTGTAGCTGCTTTTAGTGCATTCATTTTACTAGTTCCAGAAGCAGTTGCCCATAATTCCCAATGGTAACCTAAACCTTGTAATTGTCCATGGCTACCAACACCTGTTAAACCTCCTGCATTAACTAATTCTTCTACAAATTTTGCATGTTTTGTAAAAATATGTTCCTCATCCATAAACCAACCTGGTCTTCTTCTAGCTTTACTAGCTAAATCTGTGTAAGGTGTAAAATATTGTAGCTTTTTATCATGATATGGATTTTCTCTTGAATAGAAATAATTCTCAGCCCATGGTCCACCATAAGATACTAATAGGGTAGGAGTATAAGCTATTTGAGATTCAGCAACAGACTGAATAATATCTTTATATAAAGGAGTTATAGGATATGAATGTTCATGACCAGGATAACCATCTAAAATTTCTGTAAGATTTAATTTAAAATCTAAAGCGCCTTCTGTTGTTGGCATTAATTGTTGCTCCTTTGAAGCTTTAATTACCCATTGTCTATGTTGTCTGTTTCCAACAATATACATTTTTATAGTGTTGGTATTGTAATACTTACTGTATTTTTTAATCGCTTTTTTAGTGTCTTCGTAGCTTTTTAAATTATAAGCCCAGTATCCTAAACCTGGTCCTGTAGAATAAGCTCTAGGCCCTAACATTTCACCAGTTTTAACTAAGTCAAAATAAGTTAAAACATCAGTAGTACCAGTTTGTGGGTCTCTTGAAGCAGTAACTCCATAAGCTAAATTGGCAGCATAAGAAAATACTTGCTTTTTATGAATATCTGAAAAAGTTCTTAAATGCGAATGCGTATCTACAAAACCAGGAATAATAGTTTTTCCACTAACATTAATTATCTCAGCTTTTCTTGGAACTTCTAAACTACCTGATTTGCCAATTGCTTTAATTCTATTATTTACAACTAAGATGTCTCCATTTTCAATAACTTCATCACCATTCATAGTAATTATTCTAGCACCTTGTAATAAGGCAGTACCTTCTGGAATATCTCTTTTTATAGCAACATTAATATCTAATTCTACAGGAGAATATGTTTCTGTATCTTTATTCTTTTTTGCAGCTTCTTTATCTTTCTTTTCCTCTTCCTTTCTTTTTTCATCAGACATTTTAGAAAGTTCTTCTTTTCTTGCTTTCTTTTTGTCTTCTATTTCTTTTTCAAGTTTTTTAGCATCTTCTAGATTATAACTAAAAAAAGCTTTTCCTAAAGACCAATGCACTGATTTACCATCATTTGACCAAGTTGGAAATTCACCTCCGAAAGTAGTTAGTTTCCAAGAAGGAAATGCAGCTGAATTTGGATTTGACACTGAAATATTAGGCGTTTGTCCATACTTTGGTACAGTTACAACATAAACATCGTTTGTTATTAATGCCATAGCTTTATCACCTTCAGGAGCCATGTAAACTTCAACTGGTCTAGATGCATTGTTTCTTTCTTCCACAACATCATCATCTAAATGCCCAAAATCCACATCATCTTTATGAGAACTACCAAAAGTTACAATACCTGTAATACTTACAATTTTCTTTTCATCTGTTCCATCCCAACGAATTGAGCTTAATCCAGATCCATTACTTAAATAAATTCTATTATCATTTTTAACAAAATGTGGATTTCTTCTACCATTTGTTTTTGTAATGAAGTTTACATCTCCACCATCACTAGAAATCCAAGCTAAATCCTCTTCACCAGAGAAAGCTCCTCTTAAATACGCATTTCTAAAACTTTGAGCAGATCCTTTTGTAAAAACAATTCTACTAGTTTTTGCATCCCAAACTGGAGTGTTATATATAGCAGAAGCATTTGTTAATTTAGTTGGTTTACCACCATTTGAACTAACTTTATATAAATGACCTCCATCTTCATCTGACCAAGTTGTATACACAATTTCTTTTCCATCTGGAGACCAACTAGGCTGAGTTTCTATAATATCCATTTTTGTTAACCTTTTAGGTTTACCATTTGGAAGTTTCATTACATAAAGCTTATTTAAAGCATTAAATACAATATGTTTTCCATCTGGAGAAGGTTTTGCATTTCTAATTTGATTTGCAAACATATTTGGATCATCAGAAATAGGATATTTAAAATCTAATTTTGGACCTATAGCTAATTCTACATTTACTTCAAAAGGAATTTCAATTGCAGCATCACCAGAAATTGGTATTCTGTAAATTTTGCCACCATAAGAAGCTAATACTTCTTTATTGTCTGGAGTAAATGTCATTGCTGGTAAAACACCCAAAGAAGCTACTGATTCTTGTTCATCTCTTTGCACAGGATAAGCTAACCATTTTTCATCTCCAGTCTCTAAATCTCTTAAAACTAAACCTGTTTTTTCTTCATATCTAGAACCATAAACCATATATTTTCCATCACTAGAAAGTGTTGGTGTAAAAGCTGAACCATATCTAGAAGTAACTCTTGATGATTCACCAGTTTCTAAATCGTATCTAGATATTTGATATTGAGGTAATTGTGCGTTGTAATTCCAGCCTCCATTTCTAGTTGAGTAATAAATGTATTTATTATCATGGCTAAACGCTGGTTCAACTGTTTTTAAACTAGCAGGAGCTTTTATTAATTGCATTCCACTACCAGCATCTTTATGATATAAATATAATTTTAAATTTCTTTTACCTTTTGATGCAACAATATACTCTCCATCTGGAGACCAAGCTATAGATTCAACAGAACCTCTTCTGTCTTTGGTTACTTGTCTTGTTTCTTTTGTCTCTAAATTCATAATCCAAATGTTATCATTTCCACTTCTATCAGAAGCAAAAGCTATACTTTTTCCATCAGGACTAAAGGTTGGTTTAGTATCTAATGCTAAACCATCTGTGAGTTTTGTTGCAGTTCCACCTGTAAATGGAATGGTGTACAAATCACCTAGCATACTAAAGATAATTGTTTTGTCTTTTGGATGAATATCTAAAGAAAGCCAAGTACCTTCTTTGGTGTTAAACTTTATCATTCTACCACTTTCTAGGGGTAAATCTTTAAATTTTTCTTGACCTGATAAAGAATCCTTTTCTTGTGCTAATGTGTTTATTGATAATAAAACTGAAAAGAGTAAAAGAATAAACCTAAATTTAATTAAAACTGGTTTTTGTTTTTGAATTTGCATATTATTTTAGTTAAAGAGATTAGTTATAATTTTAATATTAAAACTAAAAAAACAAGCAACTAATTATAGCAGCTTGTTTTTCCAATTTTAATTTTGTTAGGCTAAAATTCCGTCATCAGCAGCCTTTTTAGAATACCATATTAAAAATAAACAGAATATAATAATCATTATTGGCATAACAATACTAGACATTTCAACATTCATAAATAAATAGACTTGTTGAACTATGGCACAAACACCTGATAAAATGAATAAGTAATAGGCTATTTTTTTTCTTAATAATAAGAAAATACATGCTAAAGAACCACCAAATACTGCAATAGCAAAAATTGCTGTAAACCATGCAGGATGCTTTATTAAAAACTCTGCTTGTTGTTCTTCTGGTAATTGAGCAATCATTTCATCTGTTATAAAAGCTTGAAACAAATAAGCTGCAACACCTAATAAATTCCAAATTAAAGCTAAGATTCCAATTATCCAGAAAGGAGTAGTAGGTTTTGTTGTTGTCATGGTAATAAAGTTTGGTTAATTGATGTTTAAAGATAATTAAATTTGTTAATTAAAAAAATGTAAAGTATATTTGTCATAATATATAGTATGTTTGTCTTAATGTAAAAATAATTTATTATGAAAAATGATTCATTTTGTGAAAAAGAAAGAAAAAGAATAGAAAAATTAAATAAATTTCAATTACCTAGTAAGTGGAAAAAGATTGGTTGGATAATTTTTGGCGTTTCAATCATTTTATTATTTGCCAGAAAATTAATTACTGAAGAAGTGTGGTTACGCTTTTTATTAAGACATACTATTATTTTAGGACTTCTAATTGTGTCTTTATCTAAAGAAAAATTAGAGGATGAATTTATAGATAAACTTAGGTCACAATCCTACAGATTAGCTTTTATAATAGGAGTTTTATATTCATTAATTCAACCTCATGTAGAGAATGCAGTTAGGTTTGTTTTAGAAAAAAGTCCTAAAGATGCAATTGACGCGTTTAGCTATTTTCAAGTTTTAATTCTAATGCTTTTAATACAAGTTATGTTTTTTGAGCAACTAAAAAGATTAAATAGCTAATATGAAAAATTCGATTAAAGTTCAGAGAGCTATTTTAGATTTGACTCAAGAAGATTTAGCAAATAAAATAGGAGTGTCTAGGCAAACTATAAACTCTATAGAAAAGAATAGGTATGTACCATCTACAGTGCTTGCTTTAAAGTTATCAGAAGTATTTAATATAACTGTAAATGAAATCTTTACATTAGATAAAGATGATTAATTTTATTCTTATGCTAGTAGAATTTCTACTTGGAATAATAAAATCAATTATTCAGCTATTGATATAACTGCTGTTTTAAATAAGTTTGCTTTAGATTTAAAGAATTGATTTTCTAATTCAATAGCTTTTAATTTTGATTCTATAAGTTTTGTTTCTCTAGAATTAACTAAAAATAATGAGCTTTCTCCTAAGAAAAATTTACGTTCTTCTGCTTTTAAAAGCACATCGTAATCTATTACAATATTTGCTAAATAGTTACTTTGCACTTGAAAAGAAGATATTTCTTGTTGTATAGCATTAACTTTGTTGCGTATAGAAACCTTTGTAGCTTCATTTTCAAACTCTGCATCTTGTAGTTTTATTTTAGCTAATTTTAAATCACCTCTTTCTTTTCTTAAAAATAGAGGAAGTCTAAATTTTATACCAGCCTTATAATTATCTACATTTAATGAATTAATTTTTGTGGGTCTTTCTGTTAAAAAGTTATACTGAACATCTAATTTTGGAAGTAGATTGTTCATTTTTAGCTTTCTGTCAATATTTAAACTTTTAATTTTAAACTCCAAAGAGCGAATTTTTGGATGATTATTAATATCAAAATTCTCATCATTAAATAAAGCTATATTAAAAGTTAAATCAACACTATTTAGGGTGTTTAAATCTGGAATAACATTTTCTTGTAATTCTACAGGTGTATTTTCTGCTAGCCATAAAAAATTAGATAATTCAAGTGATGCTTTAACTAATTTAATTCTAGCTTTTTCTAAATTTAGTTTTCTATTATTTAGAGTAATACCTGCTTCTAGTGTATCTATAGCAGGTTTATCGCCAACCTTATAAGCTCTTTTAGTACTTGTAAATCTAAAATCTGCATTTTCTAAAAAGTTTTCATAAACTAGTTTTTCTTTATAAAACATTAGCCATTTAAAGTAGGCAATAGATGCATCATATAATATTTGGTTAACTAAAATTTGCTGGTCTTCTTTAGCTTGATTAACAAAAAATTTAGCTTGTTTTAAAGAAGCCATTCTTTTATTAATCAACAATCCATTTAATAAAGAAGCTGATATTCCTGCTGTATATAAACCATCTGTAGGAACTGTCATTTCTGGGTTTAAGTAAGCCCCCTCATTATTTTCAAAATTTGCTTTAAACTCTAAACCATAATAAGTTGGAATTTTAAATGTTCCATTTAACTTATCATAATACTCAGTGTCTTTAAACTGCTTACTATCGAAATCTATTTCAACTTTAGGATCAAAAGCACCTCTAGCTTTCAACAATTTTGCTTCACTATTGTTTATAACTAAATTAGCTTGTTTTACAATAGGATGAAAACGTTTTACATATCCTAGATATTCAGACAGTGTCATTACAGCATTAGGCTGTTCTTGTGAAAAACCTTTTAGTGTAATAAGTATAAAGAATAAGAAAATTCCTTTTTTCATATTAATTAAAATCTAGTTTAACTGATTTTATTTTTTTTCTTTTTTTGCTGCTTTTTCTTTTTTAATAGCTTCTGGTTGATAATAGTTAGGAGGGAAGCTGTTTAACTGTCTCCATAACTCAAACCAAATTGGTACATCTTCTAATAACGCAATTGTTTTTGCTCCTGAACCAGCTCTAATATCTTCTGGCCATTCATGGTCTTCTTCATCTGGCGCTAATAAAACTCTATATTTACCATTAGTACTAATGAAACGTTCTATTGCAACAACTTTTGCACCATAAGTACCATAAGAAACGTTTGGCCAACCACTAAAAACTATTGCAGGCCAACCATCAAACTGAATACGTACTTTTTCACCTATATGAATTAGAGGTAAATCAATTGGTCTTACGTAAGTTTCTACGGCTAAATCTATTTTTGCTGGCATAATACTTACCAATTCTTCACCTTCTTTAAAAGTAATTCCTATACCACCTTTTATAGCTCTATTAATGTAACCACTTTGTGGAGCTTTTATAAATAATAAGTTATTTCTAACTCTGTAGTTACTATTAGTGTTTTCTAATTTAGAAACCTGAGCTTCAGCATCAAACTGATTAGAACGTGCTGTAAACTGATCACTTTGTGCTTTAGATATTTTATCTATATACTCTGCTTTTAGTCTACCAATTTCTACCTTCGCATTTAAGACATTATTTTTTGAGGCTAAGAGTAAGTTTTCTCTATCTATAAGATCTGCTTCTGTTTTTTGCAACTTCAATTTTTTCTCTTCAACATCTTTAACTGCCTTTAAACCTTCTATATTTAGGGTAGAATCACGAACATATTGTCTTTTTGCAATACTTAAATTAGTTTTAGCAGCTTCAAACTTTATGCTATCACTTTCAACTTTTAATTTAGATTGCATTAACTTGTTTCTTGCCATTTCTAATTTTAAGTCTCTTTCTTCTTGTAAGGCAATTATTTGATTATCTAAAGCTTCAAACTTCTTTTTGTAAGCGAATACAGATGCTGCTTTTGCATTAATTTGTTGATTTGTTCTAACAATTAAGCTATCATCAAAATATTCACTTTTTACTTCAGAAATTCTTAAAATATTATCTCCTTTTTCTACATAATCACCTTCCTTTACATACCACTGTTCAATTCTTCCAGGAATTTGAGATTGAATAGTTTGTGGTCTTTGATCTGGAGTTAATGTAGTTACCAAACCATTTCCTGTAATATTTTGAGTCCATGGTAGGAATAAAATGATAAGCAAAAAAATTGCAAATCCCTTTAAGAACTTGTTTAAGTACTTATAATATTCATCTTTAAATATATTTTTTGAAGACTTATAATCCCTTAAGTCAACTTTTTCATGTAATGGATTTTTAGATATATTTAACATGGCTATTACGAATTAATAATTTTACCTTGTTCTAATGTAATTACCTTAGAACACTCAGTTTCCCATTCTCTACTACTACTTACTACTATTAAAGCCCATGGTTGTTTAGGGTTTGTTAAATACTTAATAATATCTGTAGTTTCACTTAAATTAAATTGATCTAATGCATCTTCAAGTATGATTACTTTTGGTTGTTTTAGAATAGCTCTAGCTAATATTATTTTCTTAGATAATGTTAAAGGAATTTGTTTACCTTCAGGTTTAAGTTCTGTATCTAAACCATTAACTTGCTCTTTTATAAACCTTTCTAAGCCAACAATTTTTAATACTTTTAAAATTTCTTCGTCACTAGCAGTTTTGGTATCAAATACTAAGTTTTCTCTAATGGTTCCCTCAAATGGAGATTCATCTGAAAGAGATAAACCTAATTGAGCTCTATAGTGACTTAAATTTAAACTAGATAATGATAAATTATTTATAAAAATATTTCCTGAGCTTGGTGGAATAACTCCAGCTATTAAATTTAATAAGGTCGATTTTCCTGAACCACTTTCTCCTTTTATTAAAATTCTACTTTTTGTATCTATTGTTAAATTAATATTGTTAATAATAGGCTTAGACTTGTCTGAAACTTCATAAGTAACATCTTCTAATTGTATTTTAAACTCACCATTATACAAGGGTTTATCACCTTCTTGTGATTCTAAATCTTTATCAACAACTTGACCTATTTTTTCAATAGAAGTTAATACATCATACAAAGACTCTAAGCCTACAATTAGTTTTTCTACTGATGTAATTACTAAAAGAATTATAATTTCAGCAGCAACAAACTGACCAATGTTCATCTCTTGATTTAATACTAAAATACCACCAATTAATAATAAACTTGCAGTTACAACAACTTTAAAACCAATCATTTGGCTGTATTGTATAATTAAAATTCTAAAGTGATTTTCTCTAGCTTCTAAATATTTACTAACTAGTTTATCATTTTTATTCATGGCAAGTTGAGTATTGCCAGATAATTTAAAACTCACCAAAGTTCTAGCTACTTCTTGAATCCAATGAGCAACTTTATATTTATTTTTTGATTCTAATAAACTTGTTTCTAATCCTCTTTTTGCTGTGAATTTAAACACAATGTATATTAGTAACATTAAAAGAACACCAAAAACAATAAAGAAAGGATGATAAAAAGATAACAGAATTAAAGCAAATATTATTTGTAAAAATGCTGTTGGTACATCTATTAAAATTTTAGATAATCCTTTTTGAATTGATAATGTATCAAAAAACCTATTTGCTAACTCTGGTGGATAAAAATTACGTAATTCAGTAGTCTTTATCTTTGGAAAACGATAGCTTAATTCAAAAGACGATCTTGCAAAAATACGCTGTTGTAAAGTTTCAATAATACGAAGTTGCATTAATTGTAAAACTCCAGAAAAAACAACACCTAAAGTCACTAAAATTACTAATACAACCCAAGATGTAGAAACTTGTGCACCTTGAATTAGGTTAATTATTGCCTGAATACCAAGAGGTAGAGAAAGCGATATAATTCCACCAAAAATTGCATAATAAAATATTTGGTATATATCTTTTTTCTCTAGATTAACTAAGCCTACAAAACGTTGCCAAGGAGTTAAATCTTTATTTTCCATTGTGTAATGAATTAAAAACTAATTGTTGAAAGAAATTTGTTGGTGTTTCTCCGTTTTTACAGTTGGTAAGCGAAGGAAAATGCTCATTTAAATAATGTTGATGCAAACTACCTTCTACTATTGTACTTGCTAAACTTAATGCAAAGTTAAACGATGGGTTTACAGCAGAAATCATTTCTTGAATTCTAGTAATTAAACGTTTGTAGATTTCGAAATAACCTTCTTTGTTGTCTTTATCTACTTCTTTAGTTAAAAATGATTTAGAGCTTTCATTAACTATAATTTTATACAATAAAACCTCATTTATGTGAGAATATGTTGAGTCTTCTTCTACAGTTCTAGTTACTATTGATATTGCTTTATCAAGCTTTTCATTAACATCAGAAATACTAAATGTTTCAATTACTAATTGGTATTCTAACCAGGCCCAATACCAAGAAGATAAATACAATAATAATTTATGTTTACTTTCAAAATATCTGTAAATAGAGCTTTCATTAGAGCCAATTTTAGTACCTAACTTTTTGAAAGTAAAACTTTCAAAACCAATTTCATTAATTAAAATAATACTGTTCTCTATAATCCTTTTACCTAAATCTGAGGTCTCAGGATCTTTAATATAAATCTTATCTGGTACAGTTATTTTAAGAACTGATAGTAAATCTTTCATATTAAATAATTTATTTGCAAATATAATAGTATTACTATCATAAATGATAGTTAACTAATTATTTAGCTTTTTTTTAACAATTTATAAATACAAAAGCTAACTAAGTTAAGAATTATAAAAGTCTAAACTTTCTAAAATTAAATCTTCAGAGACTTTACAATCAATTTTATAATCTTCAAAATCATTAAGCAAGACAAAGTTTATTTGACCATTTACATTTTTCTTATCGTGCTTAAGTAAAGATAAGATTTCAGGGTAGTAGTTTTTTGAGATATCAACTTTAGTATAAATTTCTAAAATTGTTTTTTTAATTAGTTTTAACTTTTCAATCGATAAATCAAAAATTTTGGTAGAAAGATAACTTTCACATACCATTCCTATTGCAATAGCTTCTCCATGAGTTAAGCTTTTAACTTTAGTAGATTCTAGAAAATACGATTCTATTGCATGGCCAAGCGTATGCCCAAAATTTAAAACTTTACGTAAATAATTTTCTTTTGGATCCATTAAAACTACTTCATTTTTTATTTCAATAGACCTATAAATTAGTGTATTAATGTTTTTGTAATTGTTGGTAGAAATTTCATCAAACAAACTTTTATCGTAAGTAAGGCCGTATTTTATAATTTCAGCAGTACCAGACTTAATCTCACGTTCAGCAAGTGTTTCTAGATAATCTTCATCAACTACAACCATTTTAGGATTTGCAAACAACCCAATTTGATTTTTTAACACTCCTAAATCAACTCCTGTTTTTCCTCCCACAGAAGCATCAACCATTGAAAGTAGAGTAGTGGGTATGTTAATAAAATCAATTCCACGTTTAAAACATGAAGCAACAAAACCACCAAGATCAGTTATAACTCCACCACCTAAGGTAATTAATACACTTTTTCTATCGCCACCTAAATTTGTAATATGGTTCCAAACCTGAATACATGTTTCTAAATTTTTATTGATTTCACCAGAATTAATTTCAATTAACTCGTAAGTGAAATCTAAATTCAATTTAGTTTTAAATTTTTGTAGACAATATTTTTTTGTGTTTTTATCTACTAAAATAAACACCTTAGAGTATGAGTTAGAACTCAGTAAACTTGAGAGTTCTTGATGTCCTTCTTTATTAAATACAACTGAATAATTTAAAGATTGTATACTTTTCATTGGTAAAATTTACTACCCTGCAAAATACATAGTTTTTATTGAATTATTAGTAGTCTTAAACTATCTTTGTGTATGACAAATTAAAGTTAATGAATCTTTTTGATAATACTGAAGTTGCTTTTTCACTTAAGACAGATTCTCAGCTAGAAAGAGCATATTTTTTATTTAGAATGATACAGAATGAGCCTATGGTTAGAATAGGTACAGCTGTTACTAATTTTGCTTTAAAAGCACACTTACCTGTTGAAGGTTTAATACGTTCTACCGTTTTCGACCATTTTTGTGGAGGAGTAACAGAGGTAGACTGTATGCCTGTGATTGATAAAATGTATGATGAAGGAAATGTATATAGTATTCTAGATTATTCTGTAGAAGGTAAAGCAGAAGAAGCAAGTTTTGATCATGCTTTTAACAAAACTGTAGAAGTAATTAAATTTTGTGAAGAGAAAAAGTCAATACCTTATATTGTTTTTAAACCAACAGGATTTGGCAGATTTGCACTTTATCAAAAAATATCAGAAAAAAAAGTTCTAACTGCAGCAGAAAAAGAAGAGTGGAATAGAGTAGTAGAGCGTTATCACAAAATATGTTCTTTAGCCAAAGAGAAAAATGTACCTGTGTTAATTGATGCAGAAGAAAGCTGGATGCAAGATGCTGCTGATTGGTTAATTGAAGATTTAATGGAAAAATACAATACAGAAAAAGCTGTTGTGTTTAATACGTTACAAATGTATAGACATGATAGAATGGCATATTTAAAGCAACTACATCAAAAAGCACATCAAAAAGGCTTTCATATTGGTATGAAAGTGGTAAGAGGTGCTTATATGGAGAAAGAACGAGAAAGAGCAGAAGAAAAAGGATATCCATCTCCAATTTGTGAAAACAAAAAAGCTACAGATGATAATTATGATTCTGCAATTCGCTATATGATGGAACATCAAAAAATGGCACTTTTTGCAGGAACCCATAACGAAAAAAGTTCCTATTTATTAATGGATTTAGCTAAAAACTACAACATAGAAAAAGACGATAAACGTCTTTGGTTTGGTCAACTTTATGGTATGAGTGATCATATTAGTTTTAATCTTGCTAAAGAAGGTTACAATGTAGCTAAGTACTTACCTTTTGGACCAGTAAGAGATGTGATGCCTTATTTAATTAGAAGAGCAGAAGAAAATACCTCTGTAGCAGGACAAACGAGTAGAGAGCTTAATTTACTTAAAACAGAGCGTAAGCGTAGGAAACTATCATGAAGACTGCAGAAGAATTAAAAGAACTGCTTTTAAAAAATAAAAAACTATTACAAAAGGAGTTAAGTCAGAGTAAAGAAGCAATGTTTCTTATCAAAAAATCTACACACAGTAAACTTACTGAGGAAGAAAAAGAAAAAATTAAAATTCAGTTGATAGATATTTGTAAGTCTATACCAGCTTTAGCAGTTTTTTTATTGCCAGGAGGCGCAATATTACTCCCCTTATTAATCAAGCTAATACCAGATATTTTACCATCAGCATTTCAAGTTGATGATGATACTACATAAAATTCACCTTTTTAGTTAATAAATAATTAATACTATTGGTGAAATTCATTAATAATCAACTACTTTTGCACGAAATTTAAAAAGGGTATATGCAATCCATTAGAAATATTGCTATTATAGCACACGTAGATCATGGTAAAACTACATTAGTAGATAAGATTATCGATCAAGCTAAAATATTAGATGAACGTAAAGAACGTACAGATTTGTTATTAGATAACAACGATTTAGAACGTGAAAGAGGAATTACTATTCTTTCTAAAAACGTATCTGTTAATTATAAAGATGTAAAAATAAACGTTATTGATACTCCTGGTCACGCAGATTTTGGTGGAGAAGTAGAGCGTGTTTTAAAAATGGCAGATGGAGTATTATTGTTAGTAGATGCATTCGAAGGTCCTATGCCACAAACTCGTTTTGTTTTAGGTAAAGCTATAGAATTAGGCTTAACACCAATAGTTGTGGTTAATAAAGTTGATAAAGAAAACTGTACACCAGATTTAGTTCACGAAAAAGTTTTTGACCTTATGTTTGCTTTAGATGCTACAGAAGATCAATTAGATTTTACAACTATTTATGGTTCTGCTAAAAATGGTTGGATGAGTGAAGACTGGCAACAACCAACAGAAAATATTATACCATTGTTAGATGCTGTTATTGAGTCTATTCCAGAAGCTCCTTACAGACAAGGTACACCTCAAATGCAAATTACTTCATTAGATTTTTCTTCTTTTACAGGTAGAATAGCTATTGGTAGAGTATATAGAGGAGATTTAGAAGAAAATAAAGATTACATGCTTTGTAAAGCAGATGGTTCTACTAAAAAGGTTAGAATTAAAGAATTGCATGTTTTTGAAGGAATGGGTAAAGCTAAAGTTGCTAAAGTAAGAAGTGGTGACATTTGTGCAATTACTGGGATAGAAGATTTTGAAATTGGTGATACAATAGCAGATTTAGAAAACCCTGAAGCCTTACCTAGAATTGAAGTAGATCAACCAACAATGAGTATGTTGTTTACAATTAATAACTCTCCATTCTTTGGTAAAGAAGGTAAATTTGTTACATCTCGTCATTTACGTGATAGATTATTTAAAGAGATGGAGAAAAACTTAGCTTTAAGAGTTGATGAAACTGATACTGAAGATAAATTTAATGTCTTTGGTCGTGGAGTTTTACACTTATCAGTATTAATTGAAACGATGCGTAGAGAAGGATATGAACTACAAGTAGGTCGTCCTCAAGTAATAATTAAAGAAATTGATGGTGTAAAATCTGAACCATATGAAACATTAACAATTGATGTTCCAGAAGATGTTTCTTCAAAAGCAATCAATTTAGTTTCTTTAAGAAAAGGAGACTTATTAGTTATGGAGCCAAAAGGTGATTTACAGCATTTAGAGTTTACCATTCCATCTAGAGGTTTAATTGGTTTGCGTAATAAAATATTAACTGCAACAGCAGGTCAAGCTATTATTAATCATCGTTTTTCTGAATACGGACCTTATAAAGGTGATTTTACTGAAGACCTTAAAGGTGCAATTGTTTCTTCTGAAACTGGTAAAGCAACTGCTTATGCTATAGATAGACTACAAGATAGAGGTCGTTTTTTCATAGATCCTAATCAAGAGATTTATAAAGGACAAGTTGTAGGTGAAAACAGTAAAGACACAGATTTAGCGGTAAACTTAATAAAAGGTAAAAAACTAACAAATGTTAGAGCTTCTGGTTCTGATGAAGGTGTAAAAATTGCTCCAAAAATTGATTTCTCTCTAGAGGAATGTATGGAGTATATTCGAGAAGATGAATATTTAGAAGTAACTCCAGCAAGTTTACGAATGCGAAAAATTGATTTTAGATAATATTTAAACCAGCTTTATAGCTGGTTTTTTTATTTCTTATATTCATCAAAAGTACCATCGTTATAAAACACTACAATTCTTTGAATAGATTTGGAGCTATTTTCATTTTGATTGAATGTTGGAGTAGTGGAGCTCTCAATATCTTCAACAGCAGTTTTTGGAAAAACTCCCTTTCCATTAATTAACCAATGAATATCTACTTCTTTAAAAGTTGATGTAATTTTTAAAATAAAATCTAAACTTGGTTTATTTCTACCAGATAAAATATGTGAAATACTCGAACGCTGAACACCTATTTTATCAGCAAAAGAAGAAGCAGAAAAGTCGTAATAATCTATCACTTTTTTGATTCTATTTGTAAAATCAACACTGTTTACCATTGTAAAATATTATCTTATTACAAATGTAATTTTTTATTTATTCATATTATAATTTTAATATAAAAGAAATAAAAAAGGTTTGTGTAATAATTAAATATATAGTTTAATTAAACTACATAAATATCTGATAAAAAACTATATAGTATAATTTAAATATTATTTATAATTAATTCTTATACGACAGGTTTTTATTTTTGTAAACCAACTTCACGCTCGTTTACAAAAGTTAATATTTTGAATAGAAAAGCTTTTTATAAATGTAACATTCATAAGATTTACATTTGTAAAGTATAAATTGTAAAACATAATTCTTTGGCTATCTTTGTAAGGTAAATTTTAGCAATTGAGTACAGACCATATAGCCTTTCTTAAGACACTTTTTTCAGAAAATAAAGAAGATTCACTTTTTGGAAAATGGATTACTTTTAATGATATTCAAAAACTTCTAAATAAATACTCAAAAGATTTCACTGTAACAGAAATTGGAAAATCTGAATTAAACACATCAATCTATAGTTTAACAATTGGTACAGGAAAAAAAAGAGTTTTGCTTTGGTCGCAAATGCATGGAAATGAAAGTACAGGAACCAAAGCTTTATTCGATCTTTTTAATTGTTTTATAAAAGACAAAGAGAAACTTAACATAATTCTTAATAATTGCACTCTTGTTTTTATTCCAATGTTAAATCCTGATGGAGCTCAAGCATACACTAGAGTTAATGCAAATAATATTGACTTAAACAGAGATGCTGTTGACAAAAAAGCTGTTGAAAGTAATGTTTTAAGAAAAGTGTTAGATTCTTTTAAACCTCAATTTTGTTTTAATCTTCACGATCAAAGAACAATTTTTGGAGTAGAAGGCACTGAAAATCCTGCAACTATATCATTTTTAGCACCTTCAGAGGAAATAACTAGAAAAGTAACTGAAGGAAGAAAAGAAACAATGAATGTAATTGTAGCTATGAATACAGTACTTCAAGAAATGATTCCAAACTGTGTAGGCAGGTATACAGATGAATTCTACCCAACTGCTACAGGAGATAATTTTCAAAAACTAGGATACAATACTATTTTAATAGAATCTGGCCATTTTCCAAAAGATTACAATAGAGAAATTTCGAGAGAATATACTTTTTATGCAATTTTAGAAGGACTTCTTCATATTTCAAAAACTAATGATTTTTCAAATTTTGATGGGTATTTTACTATACCCAATAATGTAAAATCATTTTACGATGTAATTCATAGGTTTTCTGACACTAAAAAAAGTTCTGCTTATTTGTATGTTGATAAAATTTTAGACAACAAATTAGTTTCTTTTTTAGAATTGGTAGAAGATAATGATTTGAATACCAAGAAAGGTCATATCGAAATCGTTTTCGAAAGCTTAAAAAATTAAGTATTTCTCATTTTTTATTGATTTATATTAAATTTTATTCATAAATTTGCGATAGAATTTGAATTAAATTTAAAATATGAAAAAATTTATATTAGACGAAATAGATCATCAAATCTTAGACATCTTAATAGAAAATGCAAGAACTCCATTTACAGATATTGCTAAACAACTTTTAGTTTCTGCAGGAACAATTCATGTTAGAGTAAAAAAAATGGAAGATGAAGGCATAATTCAAGGCTCTACATTAACATTGAATTATGAAAAGATGGGATATTCTTTTATAGCTCATGTTGGTGTATTTTTAGAAAAAACATCAATGACACAATCTGTAATAGAAGATTTAAGAAAAATACCAAATGTAACTGTAGCATACGTTACAGCAGGAAAATACAATATTTTCTGTAAAGTAAGAGCAAAAGGAACTCATGATGCAAAAGATATTATCTATAGAATTGATGATATTCCTGGAGTAAATAGAACAGAAACTATGATTGCTTTAGAAGAAAGTATTAATGATAAAAAACGTATGATGCATGCTATTTTTGCAGAAATGTAATTTTAATTATAACAAACTTTATAAATCCTTATCATAAAATGATAAGGATTTTTTTATGGAAAACAATTCTTAATAGTTATGTTTGTTTAAGGTTACGAAATCATCAATTAATGCTATCAAAAATTGAATATACGTCAAATACTTCCTTAGGTAACAATATACTTTTAGAGTTGTATAAACTCATGTTAAAACCTCGTTTAATAGAAGAAAAAATGTTGGTTTTACTCAGACAAGGAAAAATATCTAAATGGTTTTCAGGAATAGGTCAAGAAGCTATTTCAGTTGGAGTTACAGCTGCTCTAGAAAAAGATGAATACATCTTACCTATGCATAGAAATTTAGGTGTATTTACTACAAGAGAAATACCATTAAATAGACTTTTTTCTCAATGGCAAGGCAAAATGAATGGCTTTACAAAAGGTAGAGACAGAAGCTTTCATTTTGGTACGCAAGATTATAATATTATAGGAATGATTTCTCATTTGGGACCACAAATGGGTGTTGCAGATGGAATAGCTTTAGCACATAAATTACGAAATGAAAAAAAGCTGTGTGCTGTATTTACTGGTGAAGGTGGAACAAGTGAGGGTGATTTTCATGAAGCTTTAAATGTAGCTTCTGTTTGGAGTTTACCAGTGTTATTTTGTGTTGAGAATAACGGTTATGGTTTATCAACACCAACCAATGAACAATTTAATTGTGAAAACTTAGCAGATAGAGGATTAGGTTATGGTATGGAAAGCCATATAATTAATGGAAATAACATTATTGAAGTATATACTAAGGTTTTTGAAATTGCACAAGATGTAAGAAAAAATCCAAGACCTATCTTATTAGAGTTTAAAACCTTTAGAATGAGAGGTCATGAAGAAGCAAGTGGCACTAAATATGTACCTCAAGATCTAATGGATTTCTGGGCTTCTAAAGACCCTATTGAAAATTTTCAAGAATTTTTAAAAAATAAGGGAATTTTAACTGATGAAACTGAAGTTGATTTAAAAGAAAATATTGTTCATGAAATTAATGAGCATTTACAAATGGCTTTTGATGAAGAACCCATTGTGCCAAATATTCAAACTGAACTTGCAGATGTTTATGCAAATCATATTTTTAAAGTAGTTAAAGCAAATTCAGAAAAAAAGAACATTCGTTTTGTAGATGCTATTTCAGAAGCATTATATCAATCATTGCAAAAATACAAGAACCTTGTTCTTATGGGGCAAGATATTGCTGAGTATGGTGGGGTTTTTAAAATAACAGATGGATTTATAAACCAATTTGGAAAAGAAAGAATAAGAAATACACCAATTTGTGAGTCTGCAATAATTTCTACTGCTTATGGATTAGCCATAAATGAAATGAAAGTTGTAGTTGAAATGCAATTCGCAGATTTTGTTTCTTCAGGATTTAACCCAATAGTTAATCTTCTAGCAAAATCAAATTACAGATGGAATCAATCTGCAGATGTTGTAATACGAATGCCTTGTGGTGCAGGAGTTGGAGCAGGTCCTTTTCATAGTCAAACTAATGAAGCTTGGTTTACCAAAACTCCAGGATTAAAAGTTGTGTACCCTGCATTCCCAGAAGACGCAAAAGGTTTATTAGCAGAAGCTATAAATGATCCTAATCCTGTTTTATTTTTTGAGCACAAAGCTTTATATAGATCTATATATCAAGATGTGCCAACAGATTATTACACCACAGAAATTGGTAAGGCCAATGTTTTACAATCTGGTAATCATATTACTTTAATTGGATATGGAGCTTCTGTACATTGGAGTTTAGCTTCTGCTAAAGAAATGCCAAATATTAGTATAGAAATCATTGATTTAAGGACTTTGCAGCCTTTAGATGTAGATACAGTTTATACCTCAGTAAAAAAGACTGGAAAAGTTTTAATTGTTCAAGAAGATTCATTATTTGGAGGTATAGCTAGTGATTTATCAGCATTAATCAATGAAAATTGTTTTGAGTTTTTAGATGCACCTGTGCAAAGATTAGCAAGTTTAGAAACTCCTATTCCTTTTCAAAAAGACCTTGAAAATCAATATTTACCTCAATCAAACTTAACATCAGTAATTAAAAAAATAATGAATTATTAAGTACCTTTAAAGGAATAAAATTTAATATATGCTAAATAAACAAATCATATTTAAAAAGCGTCCAATTGGTACGCCAGACAAAGATACTTGGGAACTAGAAGTAAACCCAGTTCCAGAATTAAAAGAAGGAGAAATTTTAATACAGCATCATTACATATCATTAGATCCTGCTATGCGTGGTTGGATGAATGATACTAAATCTTATATACCACCAGTAGCAATAAATGATGTAATGAGAGCTGGTTCTATTGGTAAGGTTATAAAGAATAATGGAAACCCAAAATTCGAGGTTGGTGATGTTGTAACAAGTTGGGGAGGAGTTCAACAATATGCTATTAGTAATGGAGAAGCTTGGTATAAAGTTGATACACGTATAGCTCCAATGCCAAAATATATTGGTGTTTTAGGAATGCCTGGAATGACAGCTTACTTTGGAATTTTAGAAGTTGGTAAAATAAAAGAAGGAGATATTGTTTTAGTTTCTGGTGCAGCAGGTGCAGTAGGTAGTGTTGTAGGGCAAATTGCAAAAATAAAAGGTTGTACAGTTGTAGGAATTGCAGGAGGTAAAGAAAAATGCGATTATATTGTAGAAGAATTAGGTTTTGATGCTGCTATCGATTACAAATCAGAAAATTTATATACAGCTTTAAAAACCAAATGTCCAAATGGAGTTGATGTGTATTTTGATAATGTAGGTGGTAAAATTTTAGATGCTGCACTTAGTAAATTAAGAATGCATGCAAGAGTTGTTATTTGTGGTGCTATTTCTCAATACAATCAAAAATCTAGAATTGATGGTCCAAGTAATTATTTGTCGTTATTAGTAACACGTTCAACAATGCAAGGAATGGTTGTAATGGATTATACAAAGAAATTTGGCGAAGCAGCTAAACAAATGGGTATTTGGATGCAAGAAGGTAAACTTAAATCTAAAGAAGATATTTTTGAGGGAATTGAAAATTTTCATGAAACATACAACAGATTGTTTACTGGTAACAAAAAAGGTAAATTAGTTTTAAAGGTTTTAGAAGAGTAGAGTAGTGGAACATTTTTTTCAATGCCCTTATTGCTGGCAAGAAATATCTATGCTTTTAGATGTTAGTGTTCCTCATCAAAAATATATTGAAGATTGTGAAGTTTGTTGTAATCCAATTGAGGTTTCACTATCATTTGAAAATAATGAATTAATAAGTTTTGAAAGTAATTCATTAGAACAATAGTTTGACATAAAAGTTGATTAACATCAATTTTAAAAACTTAAGGGGTTTTTCCAATTAAACTTACTAAACAGCTCTTTCCAATTTTTAGGAAATGCAGCTTTTAATTCAATAACTTCATTTGTAATTGGATGTTTAAATACTAAAATACCTGCATGTAAAAAAAGAGTTTCCCAACCAAATTTTTCTATAAACATGTTGTTATGATTGTTATCACCATACTTTGGATCTCCAATTAATGGATGTGATATTTTATTCAAATGAATTCTTAATTGATGCATTCTTCCAGTTTTAGGTGACAATTCAACTAAACTATATCTTGATGAATCATAAGGTTTAACAGCTATTTCAACTGTAATATTTTGTAACGTTTTTAAATGGGTTAAAGCATCTTTATGAACCTTTGCATCTCTTCCTTTTACAGGTACATCAATTGTTTTAGTTTCAGGTGAAAATCCTCTTACAACTCCATAATATGTTTTTTGAATTTTATTTGTTGTAAATAATTCCTGAAATATTGAAACTTGCTCTTTTTTCTTTGCAAGCAAAATAATACCAGATGTTTTTCTATCTAATCTATGAATAGGAAAAGTTTGTATTTTTAATTGATTTTCAATTAATTGAAGTAGAGAGCTTTCATCTGCTACATTTCTTGATAGTTTAGCATGATGCACCACTACATTGTTTGGTTTATTTGCTGCAACTATAAATTCATCTTCAAAAATAATCTCTAAACTCATTAATATTTTGCGTATTTTTAGGTTGATATTAATTATACAAATGTAATGTTTGGTATTAAAATTGATGTATTTATTAAAACAAAACTTATGAAGCCACAACAACTACTTATGCTTTTTTTATTAGTATTATTAGGTGCATGTGCTTCTAATAATTACTCAAAACAAGAAATTTATAATTTAAAAAATGCAGTTTCTTCTAAAGAATTTGAATTAAATTTCGAAAGTGCAAACCCTTATTCTAGTTCTTCTCTTAATGCAATAAATACATTATTACCTGTTGGTAGAAGATCTGGTAATATTAGTATTATTGGTAACATAAATTATTTTAAAATTATTAGAGATTCTCTAAGTATAGATCTTCAATATTTTGGTGAAAGACATCTTGTTGAACATTATAATGAAAAAGATAATACAATAAATTTTAAAGGAAAATTTAATAAGGAAGAATTACAATATAATACTAAAAAGAAAACTTATGAGCTTAAGTTTTGGTTTAAAAACAACCAAGAAAGTTGTTGGGTAAACCTTACCTTATTTCCTAATAAAAAAGCTTTTATGATTCTTAACAGTAATGCAAGATCTGGGATTTCCTATACTGGAGTTTGGAATACTTTAGATTTTAATGATTGATTCATGAAACATTATTCATTTTCTATTCATAAAAGATACAGAGATTTAATTTTCACACAATTTTAAAATAATATAATTATTTTACAGGGGACATGCAATTATTTTTCCAATAATTCTATTTAACATAATATAAATTATAACACATAGATAACTCAAAAAAAAAGGGATTTTAAAATCCTAAAATTTAGAAATTAAACTTCAAAAAAAGTAAATAAAAAAGAAAAGCTCTAAGAAGGTTCTATTAGGGAGTTGAACAATCTTAAAGCTTTTCTAATAACTCAAATAACTTATTACAATGAAAAAAACTTTTAATTTATAGGGGTTTTATTAGCTTTATATTTTAGGGTTTAATATTCTTTTCTTAAATACAGTGTAAAATTACTCGAATTATAAATGATAGAATTTTATTTTAGTTAAACTGAAAGGTTTGTTGTGTAAAACAATGTAAACCTTAGATAAATTGTATTTTACTATCCTTTAGAAGAATTTCACCGATAATAAGTATCGATGAACTAATATGTACAGTTTAAGGCAAAAAAAAACTTTAAAAAAGTCCTTTTTAGGGATTGAACTTTTTTAAAGCTTTTAATTACTTAATTGAACTTTATTATTAAAAATCTAATAATATTTAGGGATTAAGATTACTTTATTTATTTCTAGGGTTTGTCATTGAACTTCTTAGTAATTAATGTATTATTTTTAATTACACATCAAAATTACAACAGATAATTAATCTATTTGAAAATATTAGACTAATAGGTTGTTTTACCTTTTAAATGGTAAAATGCTGTAGATAATTAGAAAATGAAACATAAAAAAGCCATTTACCGAAGTTTAATATCGATAAATGGCTTAATTTTCTTGAAGTAATAATATTAGCTGCGTAATATTTTTTATCTTCTTAATGTAAGATTTAACAACACCTTTATTGCTAAGTTCATCTAAAACGTTATATAAAGATAGTATCATAGATACATAATCTACACGCTAGTTAGGTGTTCTTTTTGTACGGCTTGTAAAACCGAATTTTCTTCGGGTGTTAATTTTAGGGATTTCATAGGGGTTAAATTAAAATTATGTTTCAAATATATTTTTTTTTCATAGACAATGCAACTTTTCTAAAAAAAACAATCATTTACTTTTTCTAGAAGTAATAAAGTAAACTCCTGATAACAAAATAATTGAAGAAATTATAGATTGTAAAGACAACGTTTCACCTAAGAAGTACCACCCTAGAAATAATGCAATAACAGGATTTACATAAGCAGAAGTAGATACTTTTTCTGTTGATACATTCTTTAATAAGTAATTAAATGAAGTAAAAGCTACTATACCGCCAAATACAATTAAAAATACTATTGACCCAATAACATCTGAATTCCATTGATTTGGTAGAAGCCAAGCCTCGTGAAAACTCAAACTTATTAACATAAGTAAAACACTTGCAATAGTCATTTGATAAGCAGTAGTAACAATAAAACTTTTTGGTAAGTCTGCTTTAGAAACAAAAACACTACCATAACTCCAACTCAAAACACAAGTTAACATCATAAAAATTCCAAGTAAAGTATCTTCAGAAGTAACTAAATCTTTTTGATTTACTAAGAGATACATACCTAACATACCTAAAACAACTCCTATAATTGACTTTTTTTGAAATGGTTTTCTATCGATTAATCGTAATAAAAATAACACAAATAATGGTTGAGTAGATGCTATTAATGCCCCAAAACCACTATCTACATATTTTAAAGCCCAAACATAAACTCCATTACCATAGATTAAAAAAAAGAACGATGCTATACTTGAATTAATAAGCTGTTTTTTTGTTATTCTCAACGATTTTTTACGAATAATGAGATATAAAAACATTAGCATTCCAGCAGAAAAAAAACGAATTGCTGCTAAATATAAAGGCGATAATTGACCAACAGCAATTTTATTAAACATATATGTAGAACCCCATACTACATAAATGGAAATAAACGCTAAAACAATGAGTACTTTGTTGTTTTTCACTTAAAAAAATATGGAGTAAAAATACGTTGAATAAACCTATTATTTTTAATAAAAAAACAACATTTATTAGATAATAATGTTCCTCAAAGTCAAATTTCGGTTTTTTCTAAGGGAAAATCTGAACCAGCTACCACTAATACTACTCCTGAAGGGAGACAAAAAAACAGAAGAGTTATTATACACATTATAGAATAATTTAACCCAACTTAACAAATTAAAAAATTATGAAATCTTTATTTATACAAACAACAGCATGTGATGGATCTGATGTATTCTTTACATGGTTATTATGGTTAATTGCTGCATTTATATTAGGATTTATTTTAGCTTGGTTATTAAAACCTTGCAAATGTAATGATACTAGTAAAGGTGGTGCAAAACAAGATTTAACTAAAATTGAAGGAATAGGACCAAAAATTCAAGATTTATTGTATGCTAAAAATATTAATAGCTACAGTAATTTATCTAATTCAAGTCAAGATGAGTTAGAATCAATTATAGAAGATGGTGGACCAGCATTTTATGCACATAGACATTTAGCCTTAACTTGGCCAGCTCAAGCAAAATTAGCAGATCAAAATCAATGGGAAGAACTTGCAAAATGGCAAGGTTTATTAAAAGGTGGTGTTTAAAACATTACTCTTATAAAATAAAAAAGCTTCGTTAAACGAAGCTTTTTTTATTTCTCTCTACTTTTTAAAATAGAAACAACATCATTTAATTTATAGCCTTTTGCTTGTAATAACATCAAATAATGAAACAACAAGTCTGCACTTTCATTTAAGAATAATTCATCATTACTATCTTTAGCTTCAATAACAACTTCTACAGCTTCTTCGCCTACTTTTTGAGCAACTTTATTAATTCCTTTTTTAAAAAGTGATGCTACATAGGATTTTTGAGCATCAGCATTTTCAATTCTCTCTGTAATCGTTTTTTCTAACTTACTTAAAAACCCATAATTTTGACTATTCTCTTCATTCCAACATGTGTCTGTACCTTTATGACATGTAGGACCAACAGGATTCACTTTTATTAATAAAGTATCATTATCACAGTCAATTTTAATATCTACAAGGTTTAAAAAATTACCACTCTCCTCTCCTTTTGTCCATAAACGATTTTTAGTTCTGCTAAAAAAAGTAACTTTTTTTGTTGATATAGTTTTATCATAAGCTTCCTCATTCATGTAGCCTAACATTAAAACATTTTTCGTGGTTATATCTTGAATTATAGCTGGTACTAAACCATCATTATTTTTTGTAAAATCGATTTTCATAATATTGTATGTTTTTTATAAACGCACTGGAATGTTTTTGTTTTTTAAATATTCTTTTAAATCTTTTATTGGTATTTCTCCAAAATGAAATACACTTGCAGCTAAAGCAGCATCAGATTTTCCATAAATAAAGGTATCTGTAAAGTGCTGCATATTTCCTGCGCCACCAGAAGCTATTATAGGGATGTTTACTAATTCTGATAATTTTGCTAATGCCTCATTTGCAAACCCACCTTTTGTACCATCATGATTCATAGAAGTAAATAAAATCTCTCCTGCTCCTCTTGTTTCCACCTCTTTTGCCCATTCAAATAATTTTATTTCAGTTGGAATTGTGCCTCCAGCCAAATGCACAAACCAACCCCCATTTATTTGTTTTGCATCTATTGCAACAACAACACATTGACTCCCAAATTTATCTGCCAATTCGTTAATTAATTCAGGTCTTTTTACAGCAGAAGAATTTATAGAGACCTTATCTGCTCCACTTTTTAATAAGGCATCAACATGTTCTACAGAAGATATTCCTCCACCAACAGTAAATGGAATATTTACTTGTTCTGCAACTTTTAAAACCATTTCTAAAGTTGTGCCTCTGTTTTCTATGGTTGCTGCAATATCTAAAAACACTAATTCATCAGCTCCAAGTTCTGCATATTGTTTAGCTAATACTACAGGATCACCAGCATCTATTAAATTAATAAAATTGACACCTTTTACAGTTCTACCATTTTTAATATCTAAACAAGGAATTATTCTTTTAGTCAGCATTTAATTATTAATTATAAAGTTCTCTAATTGCTTTAGTGTGATTTTATTTTCATAAATAGCTTTACCAATAATAACTCCTTCACAACCTATTTCTGATAGCTTTGGTAGTTCTTCAAATCTAGATATTCCTCCAGAGGCAATTAGATTTAAATTTTTTGTAGATTCTAAAATGTTTTGATAAGTATTAAAACTAGGCCCTTGTAACATACCATCTTTTGAAATATCTGTACAAATTACACAAGAAATACCTTTGTTTTGAAAATTAAAAATAAATGGAATTAATTCTAAATCACTTTCCTCTTGCCAACCACTTATAGCAATTTTATCGCCAGAATTAGTTGGGTTAAAATCGGCCCCTAAAATAATTTTTTCACTACTGAACTTAGTAATCCAACTTTCAAATGTCTTAGGGTTTTTAACAGCTATACTTCCTCCTGTTATTTGATTTGCGCCAGAATTAAAAGCTATTTCTAAATCTTTATCTGATTTTAAACCACCACCAAAATCAATTTTTAAATTAGTATTAGTTGCAATCTGTTCCAAAACTTTATAGTTTATAATTCTGCTTGCTTTAGCACCATCTAAATCTACAACATGTAAATATTGTATACCAGCATCTTCAAATTGTTTAGCAACTTCTAACGGATTTTCGTTGTAAATT
>JABXIJ010000017.1 GCA_013373105.1 Flavobacteriaceae bacterium
CCCGAATTCTTTTTTATATATTTACTAAACAAAACATTTAAATAATTGCTAGTTATGAGCATTTTTACTAAAATCATTAACGGTGAAATACCAAGTTATAAAATTGCTGAAAACGATAATTTTATAGCATTTTTAGATATTAATCCAAATGTAAAAGGACACACGTTAGTAGTGCCTAAAAAAGAAGAAAATAAACTATTTGATTTATCTAAAGAAGAATATTCAGCACTTATGGATTTTTCTTATAGAGTTGCCAAAGCTCTAGAAAAAACTATTGATTGTAAACGAATTGGTATGAGTGTAATTGGGTTAGAAGTACCTCATGTTCATGTACATTTAATTCCAATTCAACAAATGGCAGACATGCAGTTTATGAAAAAAGAAAAGCTTACTACAGATGAGTTTATAGCAATTGCAAAACAAATTTCCGATAACTTCGAATAAGACTATTTAGCTTAAACCTTGTTTAAGGTAATTTGAAAAGTAGTTCCTTTACCTAACTCAGATTTTTTTACAAAAATTTTCCCTTTGTGGTAATCTTCAACTATTCTTTTAGAAAGCGATAACCCTAAACCCCAACCTCTTTTTTTAGTGGTAAAACCTGGTTTAAAAATTTGCTTGAATAGTTTTTTAGAAATTCCTTTACCTGTATCTCTAACTATAATTTTAATAAATTTTTGGTTTGCTGTTATAGCTAAAGATACACTGCCTTTACCTTGCATTGCATCTATGGCATTCTTAACTAAATTCTCAATTACCCAGCCAAAAAGTTCAATATTTACGTTGGCATTTATTTCTTCTTGTTCAGTTGTAAAACTAAATGAAATTTGTTTAGAACTTCTAGATTCCAAATAATCAAAAGCTTGCTTGGTTACACTTACAATATTTTCTTTTTTAAGCTCTGGAGTAGAGCCTATTTTAGAAAAACGATTGGCAATGGTATTTAATCTATGCACATCTTTTTCAATCTCATCAACATAAGTTTCATCAACTTTTTCTTGTTTTAAAATGGCAATCCAACCTAATAATGAAGAAAGTGGAGTGCCAATTTGATGTGCAGTTTCTTTAGCCATTCCTGTCCAAAGTTTATTGGTTTCTGCAGCCTTGTTTGAACTATAAAATTGATAAATTACCGTAAGAAAAAGTACTAAAATTAAGATTAACGCTATTGGATAATAGGTAAGTTTGTTTAATAAATCAGAATCTTTGTAATATATAAACTGCTTGTTTTTACCATTATAAGATATAGTAATTGGGTTATTTTGAGCTTTCATTAAATCCAATTGTTTTTCTATATATTTTGGATTTAATGATTTTATTGAATCTAAGTTTTGAGTGTAAATAATTGCCCCTTTTTCATCAACCAAAATCATTGGAATACTGCTGTTGTTTTCAATTACTTTTAAAGGTAAAGTAACACTAGCATTTAAATCTGTATTAGAACCTAACTCTTTTTGAGCTTCAGCCAAAATTTCCATTTTTATGCGTTCTTCTTCTTTAAACTTTTGAAAGAACACATAAGTATTCCATAGAATTAGCGAAACAATTACAAAAGAAACTATAATTGAAACTCGCTTAAAAAGAACTGTGTTAGAGAAAAAGTTCATGTAAACAAATATATGATTTCTTGTATATAACTCATTTGAAGTTTAGATAGTATCTTTACATTTCAAAAAACTAAAATATGCTTTCTATAGATCCAAAAGAAATATCAACAGGAAAATTACACGGCTATTTATTAGGTTCCATTGCACCAAGACCAATTGCTTTTGCAAGTACAATAGACGCAGATGGTAAACCAAATTTATCACCATTTAGTTTTTTTAATGTATTTGGTGCTAATCCTCCTACATTAATATTTTCGCCAGCAAGAAGTGTTAGAGATAATACAACAAAACATACGTTAGATAATGCTGAGCAAACCAAAGAAGTGGTTATAAATGTGGTAAATTATGACATTGTGCAACAGATGTCTTTAAGTAGTACTATGTATCCAAAAGGAGTTAATGAGTTTGAAAAATCTGGCTTAACCATGTTAAAATCTGATGTGGTGAAACCTTTTCGCGTTGCAGAATCTCCAGTTCAATTAGAGTGTAAAGTAACCAACATAATTTATACAGGTCCAGAAGGTGGAGCAGGAAATTTAATTATTTGTGAGGTTGTAAAAATGCATATTTCTGAAGATGTATTGTCTGAAGATGGTAGTATAGATCAGTATAAAATTGATTTAGTTGCTAGAGCAGGAGGTAGTTTTTATTCAAGGGCTAGAGATGGGTTTTTTGAAATTCCAAAGCCAATATCAACTTTAGGAATTGGTGTAGATAGTATTCCTGATGAAATAAAAAATAGCACTATTCTAACAGGAAATAATTTAGGCATGTTAGGCAATGTAAACGAAATACCATCTGAGGAAAGTGTTAATAACTTTGGAAAAGTACACCCTGAATTTATTGGGTTAGAACTCACAAAAAAACATACATTTGCTAAAGATTATTTAGAAAAAAACGATGTAGAAAGTGCTTGGAAAGTACTTTTATTAAAATAATAAATTATGGAAGTAATAGGTAAAATAAAATTGATAGGAGATGTGCAAACTTTTGGTAGCAATGGTTTTAGAAAAAGAGAACTAGTAGTTACTACAGATGAGCAATATCCTCAAATGATAATGATAGAATTTGTACAAGACAAAACAGACTTGTTAAACAATTTTTCTGTAGGTCAAGATGTAAAAGTATCTATTAACTTAAGAGGTAGAGAATGGATTAACCCACAAGGTGAAGCAAAGTATTTTAACTCTATTCAAGGTTGGAGAATAGAAAATTTAAGTCAAGCTTCTCAAGGACAAAATTTACCTCCTGTAGATCAATTTCAACCTGCATCAGATTTAACAGACGAAGAACCAGATGATTTACCTTTTTAAGAAAAGATTATAGCAATAAAAAAGCCTCGCAATTTGCGTGGCTTTTTTATTTTATTTAATTCTATCTGAAAATTTTAAAAAGTAACTCAGTATTTAATTTCAGAAACATAAAATTTATAAGTAAACTTATTTCTTGATTTCATTTTTTGGCATTGGACCACGTAAATGAATTATTAAACCGTTTAAAAAATTACGTAAAAACTGATCTCCACATTCCATATATTTTGGATGATCTTCTTTTCTAAAAATTGCACCAATTTCTCCTTTGGTTACTTTAAAATCTACCAACGCACAAATATCTATAATATCTGTGTCGCGAAGTTTATGTGCAACTCGTAGTTTTTTAAAAATATCATTATTAGTTAATCCCATACTGCTAACTTACAACATTAAAAATTGCCCAAGCATATAAAGCGAATCTTGCTAATCTAAATAATCCTAAAACAACAACATTTCTAAATGGATATTTTATCATTCCAGCAGTCATACAAGCAATTGAAAAAGGCAGAGGTAATAAAGCGCCAACTAAAATTAAAATGCCACCCCATTTTTTTGTGTTTTTTAAGTTTTCGGCCATTTTAATTTCTAAATAGATTTTTATAGCCTCAATTCTTAAGGTCATTCTACCAATAAAATAAGAGAGTAAACCACCAATATAAGATAGTACTGCTAAAATAGATAGGTTAAGAATAGGTGTACTTGTCTTTTTAGACCAAGCAATAAAAATTTCTGGAGGAATTAAACCTAAAATGGTTTCAGAAATAAAGAAAACTGTTAATACAGAAAGCCTAGAAAAAGTTTCTGTAAAATAACGTAAACCTTCATTTATATTGTAAACGTATTTATTGAATAGTATAATAGCTAAAATAACTAATACAATGGGAATAAAGGCTCTTCGAATACTTTCCCAAACAAAAAGATAAAAGCCAGTTCTCTTATAATATTTATGAACTAACCTTGCTCGTTGTCTTTTCGATTTTTTTAATTTTTTTGGCATTTTATATTAAAAACAGAATGCTAAAATAAGGACAAAAAATTTGCTAACAGCATAAACTTTATAACTTAACTCATTTTTAATAATTTAGTATTTTAGCTAATAAATTCAATAGAAATGAGGGTAACCAAAATTATAGAAAATGTATTTAAAAACTATTTACCTTCACCACTTACAATAGCTATTTTATTAACCTTATTCACTTTTGGTTTAGCGTTACTATTAACTAAACCTATAGAAAGTTCTATTTTAGATTATAGCACATCAATTTTACAGTTTTGGCAAGATGGAATTTGGTCTGATAGTCTTTTGGTTTTTGCTTACCAAATGATGTTAATTCTAGTTTTAGGACATGTTTTAGTGTTAAGTAAACCCATAAGTAATTTAATTTTAAAAGCAACAAATTTCTGCACAAACACAGCCAATAGCGCTGCTATTGTAGCTTTTTTTACCATGATTGTAGCTTTTTTTAATTGGGGTTTGGGTTTAATATTTGGTGCTTTATTAGCTAGAAAAGTTGCTGAACATGCTCAAAGAAATAATATTGCCATAAACTACCCAATAATTGGTGCTGCAGGGTATTTAGGTTTAATGGTTTGGCATGGTGGTATTTCTGGTTCTGCACCTATAAAAATTAATGAAGATGGCCACATAAAAAGCTTGCTTCAAAATAGTGGAAACGAATCTATTTTAAGTCAAATACCTGCAAACATAACGTATGCAGAAACTATTTTTAGTTGGTGGAATTTACTCATATTTACCATTGTTCTTTTAGTAATTACTATGCTTTTCTACAATTTAGGTAAAAAAGCAAAACCTACTAAAATTGAATTATCTGAATATAAGTTTAGCGGAGATGAAGAAGTAAATACTAAATCTGAAAAGTTAGATAGTTCTAAAGTTTTAGCCATTTCATTTGGACTAATTATTATGATTGCTTTTGCCTATTCTTATGCTAGTGATATTACAGCTTTAAAAATAACCCCAAATCTTATCAATTTTTTTATGTTAGGTTTAGGTATTATTCTGCATGGTAGTTTTAAAAAATTTGGTAACGCAGTTCATGAATCTATTACAGATATTTCTGGAATTTTAGTTCAGTTTCCACTGTACTTTGGAATTATGGGAATTATGAATCAATCTGGATTGGTTACTCAAATTTCCGACTTTTTTGTATCGATTTCCAATGCAACAACTTTACCAATTTTTACATTTTTTAGTGCTGGTTTGGTCAATATTTTTGTGCCAAGTGGTGGAGGTCAATGGGTTGTGCAAGGACCAATTGTGGTAGAATCTGCTTTGCAATTAGGGGTTCCTTTACCCAAAGCTATAATGGCGTTATCTTATGGAGATCAAATTACCAATATGTTACAACCATTTTGGGCATTACCATTATTAGGCATCACCAAATTAAAAGCGAAAGAAATTTTACCATATACTTTAATAGCCATGGTTGTTGCAAGTGTTATTTATATTTTAGGTTTATTACTTATTTAAAATGTATTGGCTATCAGATAAAATTGAATTTCCACCTTATGAATATGCAACCCAAGAAGGCATCATTGCTATTGGTGGAGATTTATCTACAGAGCGTTTAATACATGCTTATAAAAATGGAATTTTCCCTTGGTATTCAGAAAGTGAGCCTATTATATGGTATTGTCCTCCAGAACGAATGGTGTTGTTTCCTACAGATTTAAAAATTTCGAAATCTATGCGTAAAGTTTTACGAGACAAAAACTTTACGATAACTGAAAATAAAGCTTTTGAAGAGGTTATTTATAACTGCAAAACTATTGATAGAAATGATGGTTTTGGCACTTGGATTACCAATGAAATGGAGCAAGCTTACATAAGTTTACTCAAAAAAGGAGTAGCCAAATCTATTGAAGTTTGGTTAAATAAAGAATTGGTTGGTGGTTTATATGGCATAGAAATTAACGGCATTTTTTGTGGAGAAAGCATGTTTAGTAAAGTATCGAATACTTCTAAATTAGCGTTTATTCATTTAGTACAAAAAGGAAATTATAAGATAATAGACTGCCAAATTTACAACGACCATTTGGCAAGTTTAGGCGCTAAAGAAATTGATAGAGATTTGTTTTTGAAGATATTGAAGAGTTAGTTTTTATACTAATTCTGTAACAATTCTATTAAATTGTTTATCAGTTAAAACTGGTTCAAAATATTTAATATAATCATTTAACTCTCTCAATAGTTTAATACTTACGTATTTAAATTGACCTTTAGGTTTATTATTAATCATAACTATTAGGTTACGAATTGGAATAGTTTGTACTCCCCAATGATGGTCATTTAATGTTATATTTTCTGATATGTATATATATAGTCCAAAACTAGACCTTTCAATTTGTTGAATAGGTGACCTTAAACTAATTGAGTTAACAGATGATTTACTCCAATTTTTTGTTTCAATAATAAAAATACCTGATTTAGAAATTAATAGATGATCTATTTGAATTGAGTTAATTCTTTGATTATATTTCTTATAAAAGATTGGGCTAGAAAAATTAAGGTTGAAGTCATTAATTAATACATAATCATCAGAAAGTTTTTTTACTTCTTTTACAACTAGATTTTCACCAATTGCACCTGATATTAAATTTTTAGAATTTTCTAAAACTCTCTTTATGTATTCCAACTTCCTAATTTTAGGTTTTGCTCTATCATCGACTATTTTTTGTTTTCCAGTTTTATATTCTTTTATAAAAATTTCATCTTTTTCAATCTTGTAATTAAGATTTTGAACTGAAGTATTTACTATTGTAGTTTTATTCTTAAAGTAATAATTTAATTGTCTTTTCAATGATCTTAACTTAATCGATGATATCAGCCTTTTTAAAAAGTTTGTATTCTTAGTTTCTATCAAATTAATTTTTGATTGTAAATCACAAATTTTTGTTTCAATTTTTTTAGATTCTAAATTGATTATTTCTTTTCTAAGTTTTTTACTCTTTATAAGATTTGTACATGTTTCTTGATACTCTATTTCCAGTTTTTTAGTTTCATCATTAAGAATGGCAAGTTTTTCATCATTAAAATTTGTGAGAAATTCATTTATTTCTTTTACAGAATTAAACCTAGAAATTCCATGACTGTCTAATTCAGACTTTAATGATTTAAGAGATTCTATTGTTCCAAATATTCTTGCCATTTAAAAGTTTTAAGCTTTTCTAACAAACTCAGATTTTAATCCCATTGCGCCAAAACCATCTATTTTACAACTTATGTTGTGATCGCCATCTGTGAGCCTAATATTTTTAACTTTAGTACCTGCTTTTACAGGTTTTGGTGCACCTTTTACAGGTAAATCTTTTATAACAATTACAGTATCGCCATCGTTTAATTCATTACCATTAGCGTCTAGAATCTTTTCAGTTTCCTCTTCAATTTTTTGTTTGGGTTCCATTCAAAAAAACATTCTGGACATGCATATAAGTTTTCATTTAATGCGTAACCATAAGGAGAGTTACATTGTGGGCAAGGTTTCATGGAGTCTGGCATGTATGTAGTATTCTTAAAAGATTATTTTTTATGATTTTAAAACTTTGGTAAAGATAAAAAACCCAAACACATGTTTAGGTTTTTTACATTTTAAGCGTTATAAAAATTATTTTTTAGCCAATAAATCTCTAATTTCTGCTAATAGGTCTTCTTGACTTGGTCCTTTTGGTGGCTCTGGTTTTGGCTCTTCTTTTTTCTTAGTTGCATTTACTGCTTTTACAATCATAAACATTACAAAAGCTACAATTATAAAATCGATAACATTGGTAATAAAATCGCCATACAATACAGCTACTTCACCAGCCATTTTACCAGATTCATCTGCAACACCTTCTTTAACAATTAATTTTAAATCTTTAAAATCAGCTTTAAAAATTAAACCAACTAAAGGTGAAACAATACCTCCTGTAAACGAGGTTACTACTTGCTTAAAAGCAGCACCCATTACAAAACCTACTGCAATGTCTATAAGATTGCCCTTCATGGCAAAATCTTTAAATTCTTTTAGCATTCCCATATTAAGTTGTTTTTAATTAGTTAGTTAAGCTAATGTAAATAAAACAAATTAATTGATAAGTTCTTTTTTTACACGTTGAGAAATGGCAGTTAAGGTTTCATAAACAATAGTTTCAGCAGCATTTGCCATCTTTTGAATCATTTCTTGACGGTTAAATACAATTACTTCATCACCTTCTTTACAATCAATGTGTGTAACATCAACCATAATCATATCCATACACACATTACCAATAATTGGTGCTTTTTTATTGTTTATTAAAACATAATGTTTTTTGTTGCCTAATTTTCTTGATAAACCATCTGCATGACCTACAGGAATAGTTGCTGTTTTAGAAGGTTTTTTAGCTACAAAAGCTCTGTTATAACCTACTGTTTCTCCTGGTTTTATTAAGTGAATTTGAGAAATGATAGATTTTAAGTTATGGGTATTTTTTAGCTGAGCAGTTTCATTTGCATCATTGCCAAAACCATACAAACCAATACCAATTCTAACCATATCAAACTGTGCTTTTGCATAATTTATAACTCCTGAAGTATTTAAAATATGCAACATTGGTTCATAAGCTAAATGTTGGTAAAACTGTTTAGCGATGTATGCAAAATTATTAAGTTGATTGGTAGTAAATTCTTTTTCTTCTAAATCTTCACTGGCTGCCAAATGAGAAAATAACGACACAACTTTTACATGATTATTTTCATGTAAACTGGCTAATATTTTAGGAATATCTGTATGCCAAAATCCTAACCTATTTAAACCTGTGTTGAACTTAATGTGTACAGGATAATTCAATAATAACTTATTGTTTGCTAGTGCTAAAAAAGCATTAAAAATTTTAAAGTTATAAAGATTAGGTTCTAACTTAAAATCAATGATGGCTTGTAAATTTGGTATTTGAGGGTGCAACACCAAAATAGGAGTTTCTACTCCTGCTTCACGCAAAGCTATACCTTCATGTGCGTAAGCCACAGCAAAATAATCGACCTTATGTTGTAAATGTTGTGCAATTTTTACACCATCACTTCCATAACCAAATGCTTTAACAACAGCTAAGATTTTAGTTTTAGGCTCTAGTTTATTTTTAAAATAATTGAGGTTATGATCTAGTGCATTTCCATCAATTTCTAAAACAGTTACATGATTATTCATACTATTCTGAACTTGATTCAGAATCTTCTGAAGACAAGATTTGTGTTTGGTTATTTTTGTTGCGTTCTTTTTGCATTGCTCTGTAATAAGCAGCTCTACTTAATGGTTCATATTCTTGGGTTTCACCCAACATTACTAAATCGTCGTTGAGAGTTTTTCTAAAACTATAATTAGCTAAATTACCAGTTCTAGTACATACAGCATGAACTTTAGTAACATACTCTGCAGTAGCCATTAAAGCTGGCATTGGGCCAAAAGGATTTCCTTTAAAATCCATATCTAAACCAGCAACAATTACACGAATTCCACTATTTGCTAAATCGTTACAAACAGCTACAATTTCATCATCAAAAAATTGTGCTTCATCTATACCAACAACATCAACTTCTGTAGCTAGTAATCGAATGTTAGAAGATGCAGGTACAGGTGTAGAGCGTATTCTAGAATCGTTATGCGAAACCACTTCATCATCATCATAACGTGTGTCTACAGCTGGTTTAAAAATTTCAACACGTTGTTTGGCAAATTGCGCTCTTTTTAGGCGTCTAATTAATTCTTCTGTTTTTCCTGAAAACATAGAACCACAAATCACTTCTATCCACCCAAATTGTTCTGTATGATTTACTGTATTTTCAAGAAACATTTTGTACTTTTAAACTTTAAGATGTTACAATTTTTAAATAAATTATAACGTTTACAAATTTATAAATATTTGACCTTTTAATTTAACTTCAAACTACAACTTATGCACAAAAAATTAGAAGCAGATTTAGTGAGTTTAGCGCATCGTATTTTACAAATGAAAAATAAGCATGATGTTTTTGCGCTTAAAGAGATGTCTCAAAAAGTTTATGAAAAGCTTTCAATGCTAGCATTTGTAGAAGAATATGTGAATACAAATCCAAATTTAGATACCACTAAAGAAGACCTTATTGAGGAATTAAAAGAGGCTTTTGATGCTAAAGAAAATACAGTATCAGAAACTAAAAATGAAGGTGAACAAATTATAGAAGCTGCTGAAAAAGAAGAAGAAAAAATAATTTACGATTTAGTAGAAGATACAGTTGATAAAAATACAATTGAAGAGGAGACACCAAAAAAGGAAACTACTTTGACTGTTGATGAAGCGTCTAATGCAGAAGAAAAAGTTGAAGAAGAAATTGTTGCAAAAACTGAACCATTAGAACAGCCTTTTGATGAGTTAGAGTCACTAATGTTTCCTCCAGAGAATTTACAGGAACCAAAGCAAACTTCAAAAGAAACAACTTCAAAAAAAGTAGTTTCACTTGAAGAAGAGTTAGAAGATACTATATCTGTTGATGTTATGGCAGATTTATTTGAAAATGTACAACCTAAATCTTTAAACGATAGGTTATTAAATAATATTCAGATTGGGTTAAATGACAGAATAACTTTTGTGAAAAACTTATTTAATGGCGAACAAGAAAATTACAATAGAGTAATTTCTCAACTAAACACTTTTAAAACAGAGAAAGAAGCAAAAAAGTTTATCAATAAAATGGTAAAGCCAGATTATAATTGGGATGAACATGAAGATTTAGAAGAACGTTTTATGGATATTGTTTCTCGTAAATTTTCTTAATCACTTTTTTTGAAATCAATATTAATCCATACACATTTTCACAAACGAAAAACTGGGGTTACTAGAAGTATAGAAAATGTACTGCCTTTTTTTGATGAAGATTTTGAAACCTATGTCTATGGTTCAAATATAGATGGGCAACACATTTCTACTAAACAACTAAAATCAATTTTATTTTCAGATCGAAAAACTATTGTGCATTGTCATAGAAATAATGAAATAATAAGATTTTTATTTTATCGCTTTTTAGGCGCAAAATTTAAATTAGTAGCAACTAGACATGCAGAAAGTAAACCTTCTAAACTTACCTTGTTTTTATTAAAAAAAGCAGATGTTGTAATCACTCTAATAAAAAGTATGAGTGCAAATTTAGGTATCAAAAATGAGATTGTAAGTCATGGAGTAGATGTCAATAAATTTGAGCCAAAAATTAATGTAAAAATAGCAGGAGTTTCTCAAGAGAATATTATTTTGAATGCTGGTAGAGTAAGAAAAGCAAAAGGACAAACAACATTATTACAATCTTCGAAAATATTACAAAATTATAAAAATTGGGCACTAGTTATTGTTGGTAAGGTTGATAAACCTGAGTATTTAAAAGAGTTAAGACATATAGCCAAAGGTAGAAATATTGAAGATCAAGTTTATTTTTTTAATGAAACTAGAGATATTGTCCCTTTTTATCAAGCAGCTAAAATAGCAATTGCACCAAGTTTTTCTGAAGGATTTTCATTAGTAACTGCAGAAGCTATGAGTTGTGAATGTACAGTTATTGCTACAAAAAACGTTGGAGTACATTCAGAATTAATAACACATAAAAAAAACGGATATTTATTTGAAGCAGGAAAAATAAACGAATTACAAGAGCTTTTAGAAAATTGTGTTAAAAATGAAAATTCTTACTTAGGCAAAGAAGCTAGAAAAGAAATTATATTAAATTGGGCCGCCGAAAAAGAAGCCAAAAAACTAGTAAATATTTATAAACTTAATTAATAAAAAATCAATTCAATGAAAAAATTAGTATTTGTTTTTGCAGCAATATTATTTACATCAATTACCTTAAATGCTCAAAAAATTGAGATGAATAAAGTTTGGGGTGGATATCAATTCACTCAAGATGGAAAAAGTTTATCTTTAAATGATATGCAAGAAATTATGAAAAGTAATCAAGAAGCATATGATTTAGTACAGTCTGCAAAATCTAATAAAACCTGGGGTATGATTTTAGGAACAGCAGGAGGTGTATTAGTTGGTTTTCCTATAGGTACAGCAATTGGTGGTGGAGATCCAGAATGGGCATTAGCAGGTGTTGGTGCTGCTTTAATTGTAGCTTCAATTCCTATTGTAAAAGGCTTTAATAATAAAACTAAAAAAGCAGTAGAGCTTTATAATAATGATGTTACTTCAGGAGCTTATCATTTTAATCCAAGCTTCGATTTAAACATAAAAGGTACTTCATTAGGCATAATAATGTCTTTCTAAAAAAAATACTTTTTGTAACAAACCAAATAGTTAATCGTCTCAAAAGAAAACCAAGTAACATTAAACGATTAACTATTTTATTTTTTGCATTATTTGCAATTAACTTATCAGCACAAGAAACAACTTTCAAAAAATTTTACAAATCTCATTCAGATATGTCAGCTTTTTCAATCAACTTAAATGCATCTTTAGCAGGTTCTTTTTTAAGTGATGATGAAGATAAAGATTTAAAAAAGCTATTAAAAAAATCTGCTGATTTTAAATTAATGGTATTTAATAATGATGATGCTTCTGTTTCTAAAGATTTTAAAAAATATCTTAGAAAAAATAAATTAAAGACTATGGCTCGTGTAAAAAGCGATAATAGCAAAGCCGCTTTTTATATTTTAGAAGAAAATGATATCGTAAAAGAGATTATTCTAAGAGCAAATAGTGATGATGACAAATTGGTTTTATTTGGTTTAAAAACTAATTTAACTACAGATGAATTAGCAGAGATGATGTCTAATTCAAATCTAAAAATTTCAAATAATTAGAAAATTAAAAGAGAAGATTTATCCAATCTTCTCTTTTAATTTTTCGATTTCTTTTTTACTGTTTCCTACAAAAATTTCATCCTCTACAATAAAAACAGGCCTTTTTAAAAAGGTATATTCTTCTAGTAAATAATTTTTATAATCTTTTTCAGAGAGTCCCTTACTTTTTAAACCCATAGACTTATATAGCCTAGCTCTTTTATTAAAAAGCGCTTCATAACTTTTTGTGAAATTGTACATTTCTGCTAATTGACTTTCAGTAACTGGATTCGACTTTATTTCTTGTTGCTCAAAGCCCTCTAAATTCACCTCATTTAAAATTCTTCGACAGGTGTCACAAGTTTTTAAATAATAAACTTTCTTCATATTTAATAGGTATATTTGTTGTCATCAAAATTAATGATAATCATGAAAACGCAGTTTAATATTCTAATAAAATCTAGAGAATTGGTTTGTAAAGAATTAGAAGGTCTTTCACTTGAGCAGATGCATTTAATTCCTAATGGATTTAAAAATAATATTGCGTGGAATGCAGCTCATTTAGTAGTAACACAACAATTGTTACATTACAAATTATCTGGTTTAGATTGTTTGTGTTCAGATGAGTTAATCGAAAACTATAAAAAAGGAACATCTGCAAATAAACAATTTACAACTCAAGAATTTGAAGAGGTAAAAGACCTTTTGTTAGGTTTACCAAATACTTTAGAAGAAGATTATGAAGCAGGTATTTTTGAAAATTTTACTGAATACCCAACAAGTACAGGATATGTAATTACTTCAATTGATGATGCTATTGCATTTAACAATTTTCATGAAGGTATTCATTATGGAATTATAAGATCAATAAAGAAATTTCTGTAAAGAAACTAACTAAAAATAGACCTAAAATAGAAACATTTTATTTATGAAATTTAACACAAAAACAATTCACGGAGGTCAACAACATGAAGAAGCAACTGGTGCAGTAATGCCTCCTGTATTTTTTACATCAACCTATGCACAATCTAGTCCTGGGCAACACAAAGGATATGAATATTCTAGAGGAGCAAACCCAACAAGAACTGCATTAGAAAATAGTTTTGCAGCTATTGAAGGAGGTTCTCATGGTTTTGCCTTTTCATCTGGTTTGTCAGCAATAGATTGCGTGTTACGTTTGTTAAATCCTGGAGATGAAATTATTGCAGGCGATGATTTATATGGTGGAACCTATAGAATGTTTACAAGATTATTTAAAAAATATGGTTTAGAATTTTCTTTTGTTGATATGAACGATGTTGCTAATGTAACAGATAAAATTACAGAAAAAACTAAATTGGTTTGGTTAGAAACACCTACAAATCCGTTAATGAAAATTGCAGATATTCAAGTAATTACTGCTGCTGTGAAAGATGTAGATGATTCAATTTTAGTAGCTGTAGACAATACTTTTGCAACGCCATATTTACAACAACCTTTAAGTTTAGGAGCTGATATTGTAATGCATTCTGCAACAAAATATTTAGGAGGTCATTCAGATTTAGTTATGGGTGCTTTAATGGTAAATAATGCAAAATTAGCAGAAGATTTACATTTTATACAGTTTGCAGCTGGTGCAGTTGCAGGACCTATGGATTCTTTTTTAGCATTAAGAGGTGTTAAAACATTGCATATTAGAATGCAAAGACACAGTGAAAATGGAAGAGCAGTAGCGAACTTTTTAAAAAATCATTCAAAAGTTGATGAGGTATATTATCCAGGTTTAGAAGAACATCCAAATCATAATATCGCTAAAAAACAAATGAAAGACTTTGGAGGAATGGTTTCATTTCGATTAAAAGATAAAAGCAAAGAAGCAGCCTTTAAGTTTTTAGAAAACACCCATGTGTTTACACTAGCAGAATCTTTAGGAGGTGTAGAGAGTTTGGTGAATCATCCTTCAACTATGACACATGCGTCTATACCAGAAGTAGAACGATTAAAAATAGGTATTACAGATTCTTTAATACGTTTAAGTGTTGGTATTGAAGATGAAGATGATTTGCTGCAAGATTTAGACAAGGCATTAAATTTATAAAACAAAAAGAGAGCTATGAGCTCTCTTTTTTATTCTATAAGTAAATTGTCTTCTAAGTAATAATTAGCCCTTAAAGCTGCATTATTTATTTGAGGATGATAGATAATTTTTTCTGGTAATACTCGTTTTAAAAAGTTTCCTGTATCCCACTTACCATTTTTGTTATCGTCTATAATAGCTCTAATGGTATATTTTTTTGGCTGAAGTAAATCAAAAATAAGTTGAGATGTAGTATTTATAATTTTACGTTCTACAATAACATCTTGTTTACTACCACTTAATAAATCAACAATTACAGATCTATTATTTGGATTGTTTACATTTAATGTTATTCTACCATAATCTTCAATATCTCTGGTAATTAGTGAGTGTTTTATAGTATCATTTTTAATATTATAAACGTCTGTAAAAGCTTCTGGTAGTGCAGTAAACCTATAACTATCGTTTGGTTTTTTATCAAAAATTAATGCGATTTTATTCTCTTTTAAAGAAGATGTTATACTAAATTTTACCGCTAATGTATCTTTATCAAATAAAGATATTTTTGAAGTATCAATCTTTACAATTGGGTTATTGGTTTGAATTAAAAAGGTATCTTTTAAATGTAAAATCCTTTTAGTAGAAACGTCAATTTTTAACGAATCAATTTCTTTTTTTCTAAGCTTAACAGTTACTGTATCTAAAAAATCATTATTCTTTACAATAAAATTTAAAGAATCTACATCTACTGGAGTGTACCAATAATTTAAAGTGTCTTTATCAATCATAAATTTTGAAACACTCTTAAAGGTATCAGTAACTTTTGATAAAAGTTCTACCTTAAAATTCTTTTTATTACCACTAAAGCCAAACTCAATTTTTCCTTTTGTAACTTCTTTTGCTCTTTTATATTCAAAAGGTAAATCTTCGTTAAATAAAACTAAGGGTTCATTAATAATAGAATCTCTTGGAAGTTCAATGGTGTCTTTTAAAAACCCAATTTTGTCGGTAACAGGATTAAATATATAATCACTATTGGTTTCTTTTAAAGCAATCATTAAATATTTCCCTTTTCTTAAATTGGTAAAATTAAAAAGTGTAGAATCTAAAGTGCTCGTAATATAATTAGGTTTCGATTTATATACTATAGAATCGTTATACGAACTGTCTATTTTATACAAGAGTACATTAATGTTTTTTTCTCCTTTTGGTAATTTGGCGTCTTTAGTATTACCAGCAATAGTTAAAGAATCTATATAATCACCAGTAGAAAAAACATATTTAAAGTTTTCTAATTTATTACCTTCATTATTGTCTTCAACTGCATTTCCAAAATTAAAAATATAGGTAGAATTGGGTTGTAAAGTATCTAAAATTTCAATTTTTATATACTTGCTTGGTGTTCCTTGAGGAGTAATTATAGGAGGATTTTTTAATGGTGGTGAAACCACCAATTGCTTATTTAAATTTTTAAGTCTTATAAATTCATCAAAGTTTATTTTTATTTCCTTTTCATCAAATTTTGTGCTTTTATAAGGTGGATTTGCAGTAACAAATAAAGGAGCTTCTTCGTCTTTAGGACCACCATCAGGTCTTCCTGTTCTAGCACAATACACTAGTAAAAATGTTGTTGTTAAAAAAAATAAAAGTCTCGAAGTTTTTTTCACTAAACTAAATTTTGATACAAATTAACGATTAATTTTTTGAAAAAAATCATAAAGTTTAATCTGTATAAGCCATTGTAACTACACTTACTTTACAGGCTTTTATATTACTGAATTCTTTAGCACATGCTTCTAAAGTTGCACCAGTTGTAATTACATCATCTACTAATAAAACATGTTTTCCAATAAAAAACCGATGATCATAAAGCATAAATTTAGTATCTAAGTTAGTAAAACGTTCGAATCTAGATTTTAAAGTTTGAGTTTTGGTTGCAGAAACTCTTACCAATTTGTCTGATACAAGAGGTCTATTTATATAAAAACTAATACGTTCTCCAAATTTGATTACTTGATTATACCCTCTACTTTTTAATCTTTTTTTATGAAGAGGTACAGGAACAATAACATCTATTTCGTTAAATTCTTTTTGTTCTTTTAAAAACTCACCTAACCAATTGCCTAAGAAAACACCAATATCCTCATTGCCTTTATATTTTAATTCTTGAATGAGTTTTTTAGTAACATTTTCTTTTCTATAAAACAATAAAGCGTACGCTTTTTCAATTAATACTTTGCCATAGAAAGCGTCAATAATTTTATTGTTTTTGAAATCTTTAATATTGGTTTGAGGTAAATCATTTCTACAAATTGTACAAACAACAAATTCGTTTTTGGTGAGTTTTTGATTACAGCCAGCACAAAGTTTAGGATAAAATATGTGAAAAAGATCACTGAAAACAGACATCTAATACCTCAATTTTTTTGTTTAAATATAGCTAAAATTTAGTTGATAAAAATCACTAAACAATTATCTTTGCGTTCATTATGGCAAAACAAGAAGATCAGTTTAAAAAGGTTTTATCTCACGCAAAAGAGTATGGTTATGTATTTCAATCATCTGAAATATATGATGGCTTAAGTGCTGTGTATGATTATGCTCAAAATGGAGTTGAGCTTAAGAAAAATATTAGAGATTATTGGTGGAAAGCAATGGTGCAAATGCATGAAAATATTGTAGGAATTGATGCTGCAATTTTAATGCATCCTACTACTTGGAAAGCATCTGGTCATGTAGATGCATTTAATGACCCATTAATAGACAATAAAGACTCTAAAAAAAGATATAGGGCTGATGTTTTAATTGAAGATTATTGTGCTAAAATTGAAGCAAAAATTGACAAAGAAGTAACTAAAGCTGAAAAACGTTTTGGAGAATCTTTTGATAAACAACAGTTTTTAGCAACAAATGGTAGAGTGTTAGGATATCAAGAAAAGATTAATAGCATTTTATCTAGAATGGCTAAATCTTTAGAAAATGAAGATTTAGCAGATGTTAAAGCATTAATTGAAGAATTGGGTATTGCAGATCCATTAACTGGTTCTAAAAATTGGACAGAAGTCAAACAGTTTAATTTAATGTTTGGTACTCAAATTGGTGCTTCAGCTGAAAATTCTACACAAGTATATTTAAGACCTGAAACTGCTCAAGGTATTTTTGTAAACTTTTTAAATGTTCAAAAAACAGGGCGTATGAAAATTCCATTTGGAATCGCTCAAACTGGTAAGGCATTTAGAAATGAAATTGTAGCAAGACAATTTATTTTTAGAATGCGTGAGTTTGAACAAATGGAAATGCAGTTTTTTGTAAAACCAGGAACTCAAAAAGAATGGTATGAAAAGTGGAAAGAAACTCGTTTACAATGGCATTTGAGTTTAGGTTTAGGAAAAGAAAATTATCGTTTTCACGATCATGAAAAGTTAGCTCATTATGCAGATGCAGCAGCAGATATTGAGTTTCAATTTCCCTTTGGGTTTAAAGAGTTAGAAGGTATACATTCTAGAACTGACTTTGATCTTAAAGCTCATGAAGAATATTCAGGAAAAAAATTACAATACTTTGATCCTGAAGAAAATAAAAGTTATGTGCCTTATGTAGTAGAAACTTCTATTGGGTTAGATAGAATGTTTTTAGCTGTATTTTCTAATGCTTTACAAGATGAAGAATTAGAGAATGGAACTACAAGAACAGTTTTAAAGTTACCAGCAGTTTTAGCACCATACAAAGCAGCAGTTTTACCATTAGTTAAAAAAGATGGTTTACCAGAAATTGCGCGAAAAATTGTAGATGATTTAAAATGGGACTTTAATGTTTTTTATGATGAAAAGGATGCTGTTGGTAAACGTTACAGAAGACAAGATGCAGCAGGTACACCATTTTGTATAACAGTTGATCATGATACATTAGAAGACAATTCTGTTACAATAAGACATAGAGATTCTATGGATCAAAAACGTGTAAAAATAGATGAATTAAGTACCATAATTAAAAAGGAAGTTGATGTAAAAAATTGGCTACAAAAAATGGAAGCTTAGTATATTTCATAAACTAAAAAAGCCTGTAAAATTTAATTTTACAGGCTTTTTTTATGAGTTTAAGTTTATAATCTCCAACCAACATTTACACCTAGTCTTGGCACTAAAACAGGAGAATCTGATCCAAATAAATTTCTACCAATTCCTGCATGAACATCAATAACTAAGCCACTTGTTGAAACATATTTTAATCCAACAGCTAATCCTAAAGCACCATCTGTATATTTTACATCGTAATTTCCTGAACCATTAACAGATTCTTCTTTTCCAGAATTTATGCCTAGAAATCCTTCTCCAAAAAAGTTCCAATGAGCTTCTGTGGTAAAATAATGACGATAAAAAGGAGTAATCATCAAATTTTCATTGTACCTAAAGCTAACATCTTGTTTGGCTAAATTAAAAAGTGCAGATACACCAAATGATGAATTATCTGAAGTGTATTTCTCGTAAGAAACCTCTAAACTTCTTATTACTAAGGCATCTGCTACATCTAATTTTATTTCATTTTGAGAAAAGCTAAAACTAGTTATAAATAAAGTAAAAACTATGATAAATTTTTTCATTGCTTTGTTTTTAAGCTAAATATTATATTGAATACAAACATACAAAAACTATAATCGAATTTAATTTTTTTAAAGTTACAACATATAATTACCTGCAATTAAAATATTTTTTGCTTCAATATCCTTAATGCCTAATACTTCAGAAAATTCATCATCTTTTAAACCTAGTTTAATAGGTAGTTTTTTAAAAATATAATTGTCTTTGTTTTTCTCTTTTAATACTAAAATATAAGTTGAATCATTTTCTTTGTAAATTGATGAGTTAGGTAAGCTTAGAGATGTTTTAGAATCTACAATAATTTCAGCTTCTATAAACATACCTGCAATAAACTTTAACCCTTCCTCTTCTATATGCGCATGTACTTTAACAGTTCTATTGTTTTTAATTGTATTACCAACTACAGTTATTTTGGCTTTAAAAGTTTTATTCGAAGATTCAGGAACTTTAAACAGAATTTGCTGCCCTTTTTTAACATCCATAACATCTTTTTCGAACACTTTTAGTTCTATGTGTATATGATCTGTATTAATAATCTCTATCATTTTAGTGGCACTTGTAACATAACTACCTTTGGTAATGTTAATCTCTGAAATATAACCACTTATTGTTGCTTGTATTGGTATAAATGAAGCTATTTTACCACTTTTTAAATTAGCTATATTTATGTTTAAGAGCTTTAATTTTTCTGTTAATCCATTTACATTAATTAATGTTGATTTATAATCATTCTCAACTTTTAAGTAGTTTTTTTTAGAAATTAAATTATCTTGAAATAGTTGTTTTTTTCTATTAAAATCTTTTTCTAAAAACGATAGTTTTGCAGATTTTTCTAAAAATTCTTCTTGTAAACTTATATATTCTGGACTACTTAAATTTACTAAAATATCTCCTTTTTTAACATAATCACCAACTAAAACAGCTACATTATTTACATAACCATTTTTATAAGAACTAATATTTGCTACATTATTTGGTGGAACTTCTATTAAACCATTTGTGGTAATAGTTTTTAAAAAATTATGTGAAACAACTTTACCAAGTTTCATGTTTTCATTTATAAATTGTTGATTTGAAATACTTAGTTCATTTCCACTTAATTCATTTTCAATTTTTATTTCTTCCTTCTTATTTGTACAAGAAGCGGTAATTAAAAGAAATAGTATTATAATTTTATATTTCATGATTTAATTAAGATTAAATGTTTGATAGTTGATTTGAATTACAATTTGGTTATACTGATTTAAGTTTCTTAAATACTCCAAATCTATTTGCATTGCAGTTTCTATATTTTTTGCATAATCTAAAAAGTCTATCTCTCCAATATTTAAATTCTTTTTTGCTGTTTTTAAAATTTCATTTTTTAAAATTCTTCCCTCAGTTTCATAATAATCAATAGCTTCTTTATGTTTTTCTAAATTAGATAGTAATTCCTTTTCCTTGTTTTTTAGAACATAGTTGTAATTAATACGCTCATAATCTATAGACATTATAGCTAATTTTCTAGCTTTTATTTTTGTTGTGTTTTTTGATATAAACAAAGGAATTTTTAATCCTATTTGATAACCTCTTAACGATCTATTCAATTGAGAATTTGTTCCTTGAAAATATTCGAGATTAATATCTGGTAAGTAGTTTTGCCTGTCTAAGTTATATAAGTTTTCTTCTAGATTTTTTACATTATCTAGTAGTTTAACACCCAAGTGTTTTTCTAAACCATTCTTTTCTAATATCAATTTTTCTAGAGGTTCATCTATGGTTTTTAAATTCTCAACTTGCACTAAACTTTTTAATTTTTGTCTAGCAATTTTTACATCTTCATTAGACTGTTTGTATAATAGTGAAAAATACCTGTATTTAGATTTTGCAGTTAGCCAATCTAAGTAACTTATCTCTCCAATTTTATATTTTTTTTCTGCATTAGTTGCATATTGTAAAAAAATACTGTCTAGATATTTGTACAATGTATTTTCATTTTTTTTAAATGATAACTCATAATACTTAGCGCTTACAGCTTCTTTTAGCTTTTGAAGATTAATATAATAGTTGGTTTTTTCAATGTTAAATTCGGCTTGTTTAACTTTTTTATTTGCAGAATAAAAAGTGGGAAATTTAAAATCTTGAGAAATACCAAAAACTCTAATGGGTAAATTATTTATTGCTAAATTATTCTCATCAAAACTGTAATAAATATTAGTTTTTTCTAGACTAAAAGCATTATTTATGAGTTCTTCTTTCTCATCAACTTTAAGTTTAGATGCTTTTATTTTTGCATTATTTTTTTCTGCTAATGCTAATGTTTCATTATAATTTAGTTTTGTTTGAGCGTTAATTTGTGTTGCTAATAAAATGAAAAGTAAAGTTTTAGCACCTTTTAAACTTCTTTTATTAGCTTTTCTTTTAACTAACCAATGGTATAAAATTGGTAAAACATAAAGAGTTAGAATTGTAGAAGAAATTAATCCACCTATAACAACAGTTGCAAGTGGTCTTTGTACTTCTGCTCCTGCACTTGTAGATATAGCCATTGGTAAAAATCCAAATGCAGCAGCTAGAGCAGTTAACAAAACAGGTCTTAATCTTTCTGATGTTCCTTCAATAATTATTGTTTTAAAGTCATTGGTGTTTTTTTGCATAATGTCTTTATAATGTTCTATTAAGACAATACCATTTAATACAGCTATTCCAAAAAGTGCTATAAATCCTATTCCTGCAGAAATACTAAAAGGTAAATCTCTAAACCATAATAAAAGAATACCACCAACTGTAGCAAGAGGTATTGCAGAGTAAACTAATAATGCTTCTTTTACAGAATTAAATGCAAAATATAATAGTAAAAATATGAGTGCTAAAGCAATTGGAACTGCAACATATAATCTTTCTTTAGCATTTTGTAAGTTTTCAAATTGGCCACTGTATGTTATTGAATAACCTGTTGGTAATTTAATTGAATTATTAATTTTTGATTGTACTTCGTTTACAACAGATTGTAAATCTTTATTTCTAACATTTATACCAACAACAGCTCTTCTCTTGGTATTATCTCTAGATATTTTAGCAGGACCTTGTGTGTAAGATATTTTAGCAACTTCATGTAGTGGTATTTTGTATCCAAAAGGGGTATCTATTAATAAATTGCTTAAATCTTGTATAGAGTTCCTTTTATCTTTTTGATAACGTAAAACTAAATTAAACCTTTTTTCTCCTTCATAGACATCACCAACTACAGCTCCAGAAAATCCCATAGTAATAATTTTGTTGATATCAGAAATGTTTAATCCATATCGTGCAATTTTACTTCTATTAAAAGATACATTCATTTGAGGTAAACCTTCAATTTTTTCTACAATAATATCTGCAGCGCCTTCAGTATCTGATATTTCATTTTTTATGTTTTCAGCAATTTTAGCGAGCATATTTAAATCTTCTCCAAATACTTTAATAGCTACATCTGCTCTTACACCAGTTATTAGTTCATTAAAGCGCATTTCAATAGGCTGAGTGAACTCAATTTCCATATTTGGTATAACACTTAGAGCTTGTTTAATTTTATCTGCAAGTTCATCTTTAGATTTTGCATTTACCCAAGTGTTTTTAGGTTTAAGTTTTATTATTACATCACTTTCTTCCATAGACATAGGATCTGTTGGTACTTCAGCAGCACCAATTCTACTTACCACTTGCTCTACTTCTTCTAAAGTATTCAATAAGATTTCTTCAATTTTAGTAGTAATTTCTATGGTTTTCTCTAATGATGTGCCAGTTTTTAAAACTGGTTGAATTACAAAGTCTCCCTCATCAAGTGTTGGAACAAATTCACCTCCCATTTTATTAAAAATAAAAAATGATAAAAACAAAAGAACACTAGCTGCACTAAGCACAATATTTTTATTGTTTAATGCTAATTCTAGTGATGGTTTATAAATCCTTTTTAAACCTGTTATAAGCTTTGTTGAGACTTTTAAAGAATTACTTTTCTTTGAATTTAAGAATAAAGATGAGACTACAGGAACATATGTTAAACATAATAGCATAGCACCAATTAATGCAAAACTAAAGGCAATTGCCATAGGTGTAAACATTTTACCTTCTATACCTTTTAAAGATAAAATTGGTATAAATACAATAATGATGATTAACTGGCCGAAAATGGCAGAATTCATCATTTTTGAAGCACTTTTTAAAGTAATATTATCTATTTGCTTTTGTTCTAAGTTGCTTGCTTTAGTAACATTAGACATTAATTTAAAGGAGATAAATTCTACAATAATTACTGCGCCATCTATAATAATTCCAAAATCTATAGCACCTAAACTCATCAAGTTTGCATCTATTTTAAAAATAGACATTAATGAAATTGCGAATAATAAACTTAATGGAATTACTGATGCTATAACTAAACCAGACCTAATATTGCCAAGTAAAAGAACTACAATAAAAATTACAATTAATGAACCTAAAAGTAGATTTTCTGTTATGGTATAAGTTGTTTTGTTTATGAGCTCTGTTCTGTCTAAAAATCCATTTATATAAACTCCTTCTGGTAAAGTCTTTTGAATTTCGGAAACTCTTTCTTTTACAGAATTAATTACTTTTAACGAGTTTTGGTCTTTTAACATCATTACTTGACCTAAAACTTTTTCTCCTTCTGAATTTCCAGTAATAGCGCCAAACCTAACTGCGCTTCCAAAATCAACTTTTGCAATATCTCTTATGTAAATTGTTGTTTCATTGGTTTTTACAACAATATTATTGATGTCTTCTAAAGACTTTATTAATCCTTCTCCTCTTATAAAATAAGAAGTATTATTTTTTTCAATATAACTTCCTCCAGCTATACTATTATTTTTTTCTAACGCACTAAAAACATCAGAAATTTTAATATTCATTGCTTTTAATTTGTTAGAATTAATTGCAACTTCATATTGCTTTAAATAACCTCCCCAAGTATTTATTTCTACTACACCAGGAATTCCAGATAATTGGCGTTTTACAATCCAATCTTGAATTGTTCTTAAGTCTGTTGTAGAATATTTATGTTTATGTTCTGGTTTAACATCTAATATATATTGATATATTTCTCCTAAACCTGTAGTGATTGGCCCCATTTCTGGCGTGCCAAATTCTTTTGGGATTTTTTCTGAAGCTATTTTGATTTTCTCAGCTATTAATTGCCTTGGCAAATAAGTACCTAAATCATCTTCAAATACAATTGTAACTACAGATAAGCCAAATTTAGAAATAGAACGTATTTCTTTTACACCTGGTAAATTTGCCATTTCAAGCTCAACAGGATAAGTGATAAATTGCTCTATATCTTCTGTAGAAAGGTTTCTAGAAGTTGTAATAACTTGAACCTGATTATTTGTAATATCTGGAACTGCACCAATTCGAATTTTAAATATTGAATAAACGCCAAAAGCTACAGTAAAGCCAACAAGCAATAAAATTATTAGCTTATTGTTTAAACTAAATTTGATTATTTTTTCTAACATAATTCATAAAAAATATTATTAAAGTTTTAAAACTTACTTAATAGTTTTATGAATATTTTGGAGGCTGAAAAATAGATTTTTTTACAGTATCTGAGTAAGGTTCTTTGTAGTAAAAGTTAGATTTTTCTTTAGTGCTCTTTAAAGGTTTTGTTGTAGTATCTATATCTATACAAAGATTTATAACTACTTGAGTTAAATTGGTAAAGTTCAATTCATTTTTAAATGGTAAATTTTTATGTTCTTCATGTTTTTCATAGTTAGTGTTTTCACTATCTGCATAATGCTCTATAAAAAACTCTAAAAAACTATCACCATATTTTTCTTGATGAAATTTAGCATGAGTCAAGAAAACCTCAATATTTTTAAAATCAGTTATTTTGAAATTAATACTTTGAAGTAATACTAGCTGAGATAATAATATGGCAATCAACCTAATCATTATTATAAAAGTATGAATTTTTTTGATAAATAATTAGAAATTAGCACGTAATTGAATGCTTCCTGTATGAATTGCTGTAGAGTTTTCACTTTTTCTTCCCAAATAACTCAAATTTAAATTTAAGAAAGAATTTAGTTTTTGACTAAAAATTACATTCCAAGTAAAGTTATCTCCAGCTTGTAAACCTTCTAACATTTGGTAGGCAACTGGTGAGTTTGCAGATCCAACAAAATCATTAATAAAGTAATTAAAATTTGCTGAAATTTGATTTTGTTTTTTACTTATATAAAAATATTCAACACCGAATTTTTGTTGGTTTAATTGCTCAAAATTTTGAATCTTATTCTCTTTTTCTTTGTAATGGTAGAATACAGAAAAACGATTATCTGAATTATATAAAAACGTTACTTTAGGTTGTATTTCAAAGGCATTAATTTCGAAGTTTCTATCGTTAAAATTTTCTGTAGATAAAGTATTTACAGATATTTTTCCCATAAGATTAACCAACCAAAATGTTGCGAATTTATGCGCATAATCTAACTGATGTAAGTTTATTTTATTTTCTTGAGTACCTATAAATAATTGTTGTTTTATTTGAGAGTTTCCATAACTGTAAATTACACTATGATTGTTTAAATTTTTGTTGTAATACAAAGAATTTCGAATATTGTAATTTAAACTAATTAGTGAGTTTTCATTAAAATCAAAAGGATTTAATTGAAAAGTATTTCCTTGTCTTTCTTGTTCGTTCTCTACAGTTAAATAAGTTTGATTGTAAAATTTTGAAATTAATTTTTGTATTCCTTTTTTATCTGCCCAAACTCTTGGATTTAAAGTTATGGTTTGTTGTATTTTGGCTCTTTGAGTTGCTATAAAACGTAAGTTTGGTTTTGGTAATCTTAAGTAGTTAGCTTGGTCTTGAAATACAGCAATTTCAAATTCGTTAAAATCTTCAATACCATCATTATTGTAGTCTATCCAAGTATAATATCCCAAACCTTGTTCTACTCTAATATATACAAAATCTTGCCTAGCTATATTGCCTGATGAAGTTTCATAAACAGTACCTAAATTTAAAAAATTATTAAAAAACTTCTGATTGTAAACTACTCTAGAATTTAGTGTTTTTTCATTGTCTGTAAAGGCGTTTTCAGTAATTCTATAATTAGCAAAAATACTTAAGTTGGTACGTTTGTTTTTAATAAGATTACTCTGAACATAAAAGGTGTTTCTATTGTTTATTTCGGTAAAACTGTTAGAGCGAATACTGTCATTAGTTCTAAAATTATAGCCAAATTTTGCATAGATTTTAGTGCTATCGCCCACACCTAAAAACATTTCATAATCTTTGTATTTATGACTTGTATTTATAAATTGATTGCTAATTACATTTTTTCTTGAATTGGTTTCTAAATTAATTTTAGCACCTATCCAAGAATTTTTAAATTGATGATTTACTTTACCAATAGCTCTAAAAAAAGTAGTTATTTCTTCAGGAGAGTTATTGTCTAATAAACTAATTTTTGTTGAAAAAGTAGTTTTACCTGTTTTAAAGTTAGAAAGTAATTTATGTTTATTTGCTTTAAAACCATTGTCGTAACTCAAGTTACCATAGTTGTATTTTATAAAATTAGCTGAGTTTTTTTCTAAAGTTAATGCAGATTGAAAGAAGTTTTTTGTGGCATTATTTGTAGTAATATTCCAATCTCTATTAAACTCTACACCTTCCCAAATTTGCTCAGAATAGAAATTTTTATTTGCATATTCATGGTTAATATTAGTTTGTAATTTCCATTTTTTATCAATTAATTTTTGTTGCCATTCTACTTTTGCTGCTAGTGCAGCGTTTTGGCTATCATCTATTGAAGAAAACAAGTTTTCATCTCTATTACTAACAGCTACCTCTGTATTTATAACTGTTTTTTCAGTTGGATTGTAATCAGATTTTACAACAAACATTTGAGATTTTGTTGGCGCAACTAAACGTATTATTGGGCTATATTCGCCTAAATTAGTACCCACATATTCGTAAATATTTCCAACAGCAGTAACTCTATCTAGAATATAATCTCCTTGATTTACGCCTACATTAGTAAAGCTCACATTAAACAATTGTTCTTGGGCATTCTCAGAATATTCAAAATACTCAGTTTGATTGTTTGTTACTTTTTTATATAAAATTTTATTTTCACCTAAAGTATCTGGAAAAGCACTTTCTGCAACCATTTTGCTTAAATCATCACCAGCATTTGCTAAAATTTCTTGTTGATCTGTAGTTAAGCTTTGTTGTATAGGTTGATTTTTAGCATCATTTTCTGAATAAAAATATCCAGCAATATTTAATTTTTCACTTGTATATTCTGCTTTTTCATAAGTTATAAAACGAGTATAGTTTCTATCTGCATATTGGTATTCTATCCAGATTCGCATATCGTTTGTTATAGGAAAAGTAGTGTTAAAAGTTATTTCCCCTAAATTATAATTTATGGTATAATCTTCGTTTTCTCCTCGCTTAAGAAGACTGCCATTAACATAAACACGTTCAGCACCTTCAATCATTAAGAATACAGGTTCATTATTAGAGCCAAATACCTTATAAGGTCCTTGATTTCCTTCAACTGCAGTAAATCTATACAAAGCAAATTTTCCTCTAACAATAGCACCAGAAGCACCAACTTTAAAATTATCGTTTACTTTAGCTTCAACTTCTAAACCAGAAACTTGTTTTTCAAAAGGAAAGAAAAAAGTTTCCCTGTTTTTTAATGATAAATCACCAGCTTTTACCCGCCAATTTTTATGCTCAATTTCAACAAAAATTCTATCAAAATCAGTTAAATTTTGTGATAAGCCATTGTCTTGAATTGGAATATTAGTATCAAAAATATTTGCTCTAAGTATTACGTTTTCTGATAGCTTACCTGAAATTTCTAGGTCTAAAGATGAATTTGTAACTGCATTCTGATTGGTACCAGATGTTACTCCTCTAGTAATAAATCCTTTTGTTTCTAAACCATTAAAAATTTTAATTTCTGATGGTTTTTTATTTGTGGTTAAACTGTATAAAGTAGAAGAATTTGTTCTGTTTTGTAATATTAGTTTATCATTAAAAGGAGCATATGTTTTGGTTAAAAATTCAGGATATCTAAAGTATTCAACTGTAATTTTTGAGTATTTTTTAGCATCTATAACTAAAATTGCTTTTGTGAAATTTATCTGATATTCATTTTTAGAAACTTCTAATCCAAACTGATTTATTACTTTAAAACTTAAAGGATTTATAGCTATAGAATCTATTTGAATAGTATCTTTTTTTAATTCAATAATTTTCTTTCTAAAATCAGTTGATAGATTTTGAGATTGGATAGAAACTCCAATTAATAGAAGTGTAAAAAAAAGAAGTTTTTTGTACATAAAGTCTCTACTACAAACGTAAAAATATGTTTTTATGTTTTATAGGACTTAATTTTAAAAGAGAGATTTTTGTTTTGTAGGTTTTTCATGATCTAACAACCATTTTTTTCGCCAAAGACCAGCAGAAAAACCTGTTAGTGAACCATTAGAACCAACAACTCTATGGCATGGTATAATAATTAAAATTGGGTTTTTACCATTAGCAGAAGCAACTGCTCTTATAGCTTTTAGATTACCTAAAGTTTTAGACTGTTCTTTATAAGTAATGGTTTTAGCAAAAGGAATATTTTGTAATTCTTCCCAAACTTTTTGTTGAAAAGTTGTTCCTTTTGGGTTCAATTTTAGTGTAAAGTTAGTCCTTTTGCCTTCAAAATATTCTTGAAGTTGAGCTACACAAACTTTAAGAATTTCAGGAATATATTTTGAAGTTTCTTTATCATCTTTTAAAATAGTAACTGTTTGTATTCCTTTGTCATTACCAGAAATTTCTAAAGTTCCAATTGGTGTTTTTAAAAATGCAGTTTCTTTATTCATTAAATACCAAAAACTTCTTTAGAATTTTGTGTAGTAATTTTTGCAATTTCATTAAACGGTATCTTATAAATATCTACGAGTTTATCTATAACATTTGTAATATAAGAAGATTCATTTCTCTTACCTCTATAAGGCGTGGGTGCTAAATATGGCGCATCTGTTTCTAAGACAATTTCTTTTAAATCAATTTCATGAAGAAATTTATCTATTTTACCATTCTTAAAGGTTACAACACCTCCAATGCCAAGTTTCATGTTATATGATAAAGCTCTTTTAGCTTGTTCTATTGTACCTGTAAAACAATGAAAAATTCCTCTTAGTTTCTCATCTTTTTCTGTTTCTAATACTTCAAAAATTTCATCAAAAGCATCTCTACAATGAATTACAATTGGCAAATCTTTTTCTTTTGCCCACTGAATTTGAGTTTTAAAAGTTTCTTGTTGTTGTTTTAAAAAAGATTTATCCCAATATAAATCAATACCAATTTCACCAATTGCATAAAAGTTTCGTTTTTCTATATACGATTTCACAATAGCTAGTTCTTCTTTATAATTTTCTTTTACAGAGGTTGGGTGTAAACCCATCATTAAAAAAACATCATTAGGGAAATCTTTTTCTAACTGAAACATACGTTCTGAGTAAGTTGAATCTATAGCAGGTATAAAAAAACGAGAAACCCCTAATTTTTTGGCTCTAGAAATTATTTTTTGCCTATCATCATCAAACTGTTCTGAATAAAGATGTGTGTGTGTATCTGTAATCATTCTTCATAAATTTCTTTAGCAAAACTACTATTTCAAAAAGTAAAAAACTCGTTATTTTTGTAAAAAAAATAATATAAATGCAGATTTTAACGGCACAAGAATTACATAATTTGGCAATGAATATAGTAGGTGAGAAGTTAGAAAAGATGGGATATGAGTTTCAAGCCATAAATTCTCAGCTAAAAAAACATCCACAGTTTGTATTGTTTAAAAAAGGAGAGCCAACTATTTTTGTCTTAGTTAAAGCAACCAATAATCTTCAGAATCCAAATGAATACGATACAATTTGGATGGAAACTTTTAAAAATCATGCTAAAAAAAATAATGCAAAAGTATGGTTTGCTGGTGTTGGAATTGCCAATGCTGAAAGTGTAGAAAGTCCAGTTTTTAAAGATCAGCCTTATTATGTGGCTTTTGATGAATTTTTAAAAATTTTATAATAAAGCTAGAAAACAATATTTACAGTGTTTTTGAGTTAATAAGTATGTTAAAACTTAAAACTTAAAACTTAAAATTTAAAATAAAAGATTGTAGTAAAATCAATAACTTTGATTTTCTAAAAATTAAACCTTTAAATGAACTTTTTTTCAAGATTACTCCTTTTTGTTGTATTAACATTTTCATTTAAAGGTATTTCACAAGAAACATTACCTATTTATAAAGATTATTTGTCAGATAATGTGTATTTAGTGCATCCATCTGCAGCAGGTATTGGTAATTCTAGCAAGTTACGATTAACAGCAAGACAACAGTGGGCAGGAATACCAAATGCACCAGCTTTACAAACGTTAAGTTTTCACACAAGATTTAATGAGTATTCTAATGCTGGTTATGGATTAATTTTATTTAATGATAAAAATGGATTTCATTCTCAGCAAGGTGTTCAAGCAACTTATGCCTATCATTTACAAATGGGAAATGGGAAGTTTTTTAATCAGTTAAGTTTTGGTTTATCGTTTACATTTGTACAAAATCAATCAGATCAAAGAACATTTACTGGAGATAAAGCTGTAGCAGCTATTGTACAAAGTACAAGTTATTACAATGCCGATTTTGGAGTTGCATATCATTATGGTGGGTTATCTTCTTATTTTACAATTAAAAACTTATTACTAACTGCAAAGAACAATTTAAACGTTCAAGAAAACTTAGATTTAAAAAACTATATTTTTTCTGCAGGATATTATTTTGGTGAAGATTTATTTGTACAGTTTGAACCTTCTATAATGTTACAATTTAGAGAAGGAACAGGAGAACGAATTGCAGATTTAAATATGAAAGTATACAAAAATGTTTCTGAATCACAAATTTGGGCTGCTTTATCTTATCGTAGAACTTTTGATGCTACTGCTATTCAAAACGCAGAATTTATAAGTCCTGTTTTAGGAATAAATTATAAAAATTGGATGTTCTCTTACACTTATACCAATCAAATCAATGATGTAGTATTAACCAATTCTGGATTTCATCAAGTGTCATTAGGTATAAATCTTTGGACTAGAGAGCCTAGAGCTGCAGCTTGTCCTAATATTAATTCAGCTTTCGGAAGATTTTAAAAATCTTGTTCTGTAACTACAATATTAGCCCCATTATTTTTTACTAATTGTTCTAAAACCGTCTTATTTGTATTTATAAAAAATTCATGTTTTACAGCTGAATTTTTAAAATTAAGTAAGTTGTTCTTTGTTAAAATAGCTTTTGTTTGTCTTGCTACTGCTTCACCAGAATCGATTATCTGAACGTTTTTACCCACAATTTTTTTTATTTGTGGGATTAGGTACGGGTAATGTGTACAGCCCAATACTAAACAATCTATATTATCTTGCAATAAAGGATGTAAATAAGATTGTAGTAACGAATGCATTTCTTCAGATTCACCTTTGCCTTTTTCTATAAGCTCTACTAAACCTTTTCCAACAACTTCTTTAATAGTTTTAGTTTCTCTTATACTACTAGATGTTTTTTCAAATAACTCACTTGATAGTGTGCCTTTTGTGGCTAAAATACCTATAACATTAGTTTGTGTATGTAATGAAGCTGGTTTAATAGCTGGTTCTATACCAATAAATGGAATGTTATAACTATCTCTTAAAATCTTTATACCATTTGTAGTAGCAGTATTGCATGCAACTACTATAACTTTAGCTCCTTTAGCTATTAAATAATCTGTGTTTTTTTTGGCAAGTGCAATAATATCGGCTTTACTTTTTTCGCCATAAGGAGCATTTTTACTATCAGATAAGTATATAGTATTTTCTTCGGGTAGTTTTTTTATGATTTCTTTCCAAATAGAAGTTCCTCCAACACCTGAATCGAAAATACCTATGGGTGAATTATTTATGCTCATCTTAATTGTAAAAATAAAAAAAACCTACTGAAGAGTAGGTTTTTTTTATATAAGTTAGGTAAAATATTAGAATCCTAATTTAGCTTTAACAGCTGCATATAAGTCTTCTCCTTTTTTAACTAATAGTCCTTTACCAACAGAAGCGTCTAATACATAAAGTATTCCTTTTTCAGCTGCAACATCTTCTATAGCTTTTTGTGCTTTTTCGATAATTGGCTGTAAACCTTCTGCTTGCTTTTTTTGCATAGTTTGGTAAGCCTCTTGTCTAGCTGCTTCATACCTTTGATTATCTCCTTGAACTTCTTTAGCTCTCATTTCGTTAATCTCTTTACTTTGCGTGTTTTGCTCAGCAGTATATTTTTTCATTTTAGCATCTAATTTTTTAGCTAAACCTTCAATTTCATCTTGGTAAGTCTTACTAAGCTTATCCATATCTGCTTTTAACTTTTTTGTAGCTGGCATTTCTGCAACTAACTTTTCAAAGTCTATATGACCTATTTTTTGTGCATTTGCAACTCCACCTAATCCTAAAGTAAATACAGCAATTAATAGTAACGATTTTAAATTTCTCATCCCGATTTTCATTTAATTAATATTCTAGTTTTTTGTTTAATTATCTCCTTTTTTCTTTTGTTTTTCTTTTCTTTCTTGTTCTTTAATTTTACGTAAAGAATCTTTTTTTCTTTTTAATATTTTTCTTTTTTCAGCTCTTTGTTCTAACAACTTTTTTCTTTTTTCTTCTATTGCTTTTCGTTTAACTTCTTTATCAGCTTCTTTTTTTTCTAAAGCATCGTTTTTCTTTTCTTCAGCAGCATTTTTCTTAGCAATAGTTTCTTTTTGTTTAACAGTTAATTGTTTATTTGGTGTTTTAGAAGCTTCTATTTTCTTCTGGCGTTCATCTTTCTTTTTGTCTGCTAAACGTGTTCTATCTATAGTAGATAAAACAAGGTCGCTAATATCGTATTTTTTATTGGAATATAGCATGATTAAGTCACTAGATTTCTCAAAAACAAAATCATATTTTTTCCTTGCTGCAATACTTTGTATTGCATTGTATACTTGATCTTGAATTGGCTTTACTAATTGCTTTCTTACCAAAAACATATCGCCATTTGGGCCAAAGTATATTGCTTCTAATCTTCTAAGTTCTTGTTGTTTTAAACTTATTTCTTCTTCTTTTTCTTCTATTAAATCTTTAGTTAAAATGGCTTTTTCATTTGCAAGATCAGTTTTTAAAACTTCTATATATCTTGCTTGTTCATCTAATTTTTTACGCCATTTAGTAACTTTTGCATCAAGAGTATTCTGTGCTTGAATATATTCTGGAACATTTTCTAAAATATATTCCATATCTATATAAGCAATTAATTGATTTCTTTGCGACCAAATATTAACTACATTAAGTAAAAGAACTGCGAATAAAAATATTTTTTTCATCTGTATAAAGAGTTTAGAAAAAACCGTGCCATAAAAAAAACACACTACAAATGTACATTTTTCTTAGAACTGTCTACCAATAATAAAATGTGTTTGCCAGCCAGATTTAACCAAAGCGCCTGGTAATGGATCAAAACCATGCGCAAAGTCTATACCTAGTAAACCAAATGCAGGCATAAATATTCTTATCCCTAATCCAGCTGAACGTTTTAATTCAAACGGATTAAATGACTCAAAATTGTCATAAGAGTTACCAGCTTCTAAAAATCCTAAGGTATAAATAGATGCTGCTGGTGAATCTGTAATCGAATACCTAAGTTCTAATTGAAATTTATTATAAATAGAGCCACCATCTACAGAAGATAATCTATTGTTTTCATAACCTCTTAAACCAATTACTTCTCTACCATCTAATTGAAATACGGCAATTCCATCTCCACCAACAAAAAATCTTTCAAATGGCGATAATCCTATATCTGAGTTATAAAAACCTAAGAACCCCATTTCCGCGTTGGTCATTAAAACTAATTTATCTGTAAATGATGTATACCATTTTCCTTGAGCTTTAATTTTGTAATATTCTAACCATTTGTATTTTTCTGATGGATCTAATTGTGTGTAATCTCTATCATTAAATAATGAGTATGGAAAAGTTGCTTTTAACCCTAAAATAAATTGAGAACCATATGTTGGAAAAATAGGTGTTGGACCTGCAGAATTTCTAGTTAAAACAACATTATAAGATAAGTTGTTTAAAGTACCATTATTTAAAATATCTCTACCTACTCTAAATCCATAATTATTTAATCTAAAACTTTGGTATGCAATAGTTTGAGACAATTGAAAATAATCATCTGGCCATTTTAAACGCTTACCTAAACCAATTGAGGCACCAACAATTCCTAAACTTCTACTTTTATCTACATCAAAAGTTTGAGGGTTTATTTGAAATTGATTTGATGTATAAATTGAAAACGATAAGGATTGTGGAGTTTTACCTCCTAACCAAGGTTCTGTAAATGATAAACTATAGGTACTAAAAGTTCTACTTGTTTGTAATCTTAACGATAAACTTTGCCCATCTCCCATAGGTAAAGGCTTATAAGCTTCTTTATTAAAAAGGTTTCTAATCGAAAAGTTGTTGAACGATAATCCTAAAGTACCAATAAAGGCACCACCACCATAACCACCTTGTAATTCTACTTGACTACCACCTCTTTCTGTTACAGCAAAGTTTATATCAGCAGTTTTGTTATTGTAATCTGGTACAACATCTGGTACCACATTTTGATCAAAAAATCCTAATTGACCAATTTCACGAATAGAACGTATAATGTTAGATCTACTAAATAAATCTCCAGGTTTAACTCTTAGTTCTCTAAAAATAACATGGTCATTTGTCTTGTCGTTTCCTGATACTGTTACTTTTCTAATTCTTGCTTTTTCATCTTCGCGTATTCTAATTTCTACAGTAATAGAATCGTTTTTTACTTTAGTTTCAACAGCATTTACTTGCGAGAATAAGAAACCATTATCTTGATAAAGTGTTGTTAAATCTTCTGAAGTTGGTGTTCCATCTCCTTTTACTCTTTCTTTTAAGACAGCACCATTATAAACATCTCCTTTATCAATTCTTAATACTTGTTCTAAATCTTCGTCTGTAAATTCTTTGTTTCCAACAAAAATGATGTCTGCAAATCGATATTGTTTACCTTCTTCTAGATCTATTTCTATATTAATGGTATTATCATCATTCCAAGTAATTCTATCGTCTAATATTCTCGCATCTCTAAAACCTTGTCTGCTATATTTATCTAAAATACTTTCTAAATCTTCTTGATAATCTTCTTCAATATATTTTGATGTTTTCCAGAATCTACCAAAAAATTTTCTTTTAGTATTAGACATGGCACCTCTTAATTTCTTGTCAGAAATCTTCTCATTACCATTAAAAATTATGTTTTTTACTTTAATTTTTTTGCCTCTATCTATAAACACTTTCATGTTTACAGCATTTAAGTCTGTTGTATCTTTTATTATGTCTAAGTTAACCTTAGCTTTAAGAAAACCTTTGTCTGTATATTTTTTTGTAAAGTAATTTTTAGTGGTAACAATTAAGTTATCGGTAACCATTGTTCCTGTTTTTAACTCAGCTTCTCTTATGAGTTCTTTAGCTTTACTTTTTCGGATACCAGCAATTTTAACTTGATTTAACTGTGGTAATTCTTGAACATCAAACTGAAGATATACTGTGTTACCATCTATTCTAGACAAATACACATCTACATTACTAAACTGTTTACTTTCGTATAGTTTTTTTATTGCACTTGTTAGTTTATCGCCAGGTAATTTAATTGTTTGGCCATTTCTAAGTCCTGTAAAGACCTTAACTGTTTCTTCGCTAAACTTTTTTAAACCAGTTACAGAAATACCACCAAGAATATATTCTTTACCTCTTTCAAAAGAAAAGTTATTTTTTTTAATGGTATCGTTTTGTTGAGTTTGAGCATTAGTGCTAAAACTAAAAAATAGTGCAATAAGCACTACAACAGTTGATATTGATTTTATATTAAACTTATTCTGTAAGTTGTTCACTTGTTTTTCCAAATCTTCGTTCTCTATTCTGATAATCTATAACAGCGTCATAGAAATGTTCTTGTCTAAAATCTGGCCAAAGCACATCTGTAAAATACAGTTCAGTATATGCCATTTGCCATAATAAAAAGTTACTAATACGTTGTTCACCACTAGTCCTTATCATTAAATCGACATTAGGCAAATTAAACGTATATAAATGGTTATTAATAGTATTTTCGTCAATTTTTTCTAAATCTAGTTCGTTATTAACAACTTTTTTAGATATGTTTTTGATAGCGTTAACAATTTCTTCTCTTGCGCCATAACTTAATGCTAGAGTTAGTACAATTCTATCGTTATTTTTTGTTTTGTCAATTACACTTGCAAGAGTCTCTTGGGCTTTTTTTGGTAAGCTTTTAATGTTACCAATAGCATTAACTTTTACTTGATTTTCTTGAAATGTTTTTAGCTCATTGTTTAATGAGTTAATTAGAAGCGCCATTAAGGCCTTTACTTCTGTTTTTGGTCTGCTCCAATTTTCTGTAGAAAAAGCATATAAAGTAATAGCTTGTGTACCAATTTCTGCAGCAGCTTCAATAGATTGTCTAACTGCTGTTAGTGCATTTCTATGGCCAAAAACACGATTCATACCCTTACTTTTTGCCCAACGCCCATTACCATCCATAATTATGGCAACGTGTTTTGGAACTCTATTTGGGTCTATAAGTAGTTTTTTATTCATAGATTATAATCCATTTTTAAAACATGGAGGTCTACCAAAAGTGTAAATTATAGAAACACCTGTAAACATATACCAATCGCTATTATTACTACCAAAATCTAATGCAGGTATACTATTTGTTGTATAATCTAAATCATCATCAAAGGTGTAACGTACTCTAGATTCTAATGCAATAGCTAAAGAACCTGTTAGTTTTGATTTTATACCTACACCAAACGGAATTGCAAATGAATTTTTACTACCAAATTCATATTGACCAGGTGCAGTTTCATTTATTACATATTGATAATTAAAACCTGCAATTTCTAAAATTATATAAGGTGTCCAAGTTTTGCCAACTTCAGACAAATTATATTCATAAAAGTTATATTCTAAACCAATAGCCAATTCGTGAATGGTATTTGTAAAATTTATTCCTCTAGTTCTTCTATAATCTGTGTCATCATCAAAGTCATTTCCTTCTATTGGTATATAACTAAAGGTTGCTCTTAGTGCTATTCTTGGATTCCAATTGTATTTAAAAAAAGCAGCTCCAGCAATTTTATTAGGATAGATATAATTGGTTCTACCAATATCACCAACATAATTAGAGCCTCCAATTGTAATACCAGTTTCATATACTTGAGCTAACGAAATTGTTGTAAAATACATGAAAACTAATAATAAAATACTTTTCTTCATCTTAAAAAATAGCGAGCAAATATAGGGATTTCAATTTGCTTAATAAAGTTAATATTCAGTCTTTTTTGAATAACAACTTTTTAGCCTTTTTTATTGTAATTATTTTCTAAATATTATTCTCATTTCTAGTGTCTTCACCCCATAATAATTTGCTGCGAAGTGTCTTTAAAAATGATTGATTTTTGGGGATAATACTTTTAATAGTAAATGGGGCTTTACTAATGTTAACTTGAGTGTTTTTTGGTACTGATGCTATTCTTGAATCTAATGAAATTAAAAATTCTTTTTCTCTAGAATCGACCTCTAAAGAAATACTTGTGACATCAGAAATTACCATTGGCCTAGCATTTAAATTATGTGGTGCAATAGGCGTTATTACTAAACTTTTAGATTCTGGAGATATTACTGGGCCATTACAACTTAAGGAATAACCAGTAGAACCTGTTGGTGTTGAAATTATTAAACCATCTGCCCAATAATTGGTTAGGTATTCTTGGTTTAAACTAGTTTTAACACCTATCATAGAAGTAGTGTTTTTTCTTGCTATGGTAACTTCGTTTAATGCAAAGTTAATTTCTGAAATTGCTTTGTTTTTTGGTGTAGTTTCTACAGAAAGTAAAGTTCTTTTTTGAATTGAGTATTCACCATTTATAATTAACTCAACACTATTTTTTATACATTCTTTATTGATTGTAGCTAAAAAACCAAGCCTACCAGTATTAATTCCTAATATTGGAATATTAGCATCTCTTATATAGGTTACTGCTCTTAAAATAGTGCCATCTCCACCTAGAGTAAACATAACGTCGAAAGAATTATCTAGTTCCTTAGGTTTAGAAAAAGTCTTAAATTTTTTAGTTAAAATGTTGTGTTTAATTAATAAATCAAAAAACTTGCTTTCTATAAAACAAGCAATATTGTGCTCTTCTAAAACACTAATTAACAACTGAATTTCTTTTTCAGCAGAAATAGAGTAAGATTGACCATAAATAGCAACTTTATTCATATTAGTAATTTACATTTCTAAGTATTTCTGTAAATAATCTGACCTATTTTTTAAGTCTTCTAAATAAATATCGTTATCGTGCATAGAAATTATTTTATACTCATATCTCCTAAAGGTATGCATTATTTCATGAATGTCATTAGAGATAATTTTTAAAGTAAGTTGTATAAAATCATTATTCTTGTCAGATATATATACTCCAATTAACTTACCATTATTCGATTCAACTATTTGAGCTACTTCACTCATAGAATAATCATTTACAGTGTGTTCTATAATTAAAGTTTCACTTTCTTCAATCATAAAAGGACTTGTAGAAAATACATCTAACACATCTCGTAAATCATAATAACCAATATAGTTTTTAGAATCGTTTAAAACAGGAATGATATTGGTATCGTTATCGGCAAATATTTTTAGTAATTCTAGGGTAGTAGCCTTTTCATCTGCAAAAAATGAATTTAACAAATGTGCATGACTAATTAATTCACTTTTTACATCTATAGCAGTATGCATTTCATCTTCTGCAAAAGAGCCTAATAATTTGTTTTCTTCTACAACAGGAAAATGGGTTATAGGAAAATTATTAAACAAATCTATGGCTTGCTCAACATTACTTTTTAAGCTAAGAGGTTTAATTTCATTTAGTATGTAATCTGTAATGTTCATGATTTACTAATATAGGATAAAATGTTTTAATGAATTACCTTTGCACTTTAATTTAAATTTATGACAAAGTTAAGTGTAAATATTAACAAAATTGCAACTTTACGTAATTCTAGAGGTGGAAATGTGCCTAATTTATTAGAAGTTGCAAAAGATATGCAAAATTTTGGTGGAGAAGGTATTACTATTCATCCAAGACCAGATGAAAGACATATTCGATATCAAGATGCTAGAGATTTAAAAGATGTAGTAACAACTGAATTTAATATAGAAGGGAATCCAATTCAATCTTTTATGGATTTGGTTTTAGAAGTAAAGCCTACTCAAGTAACTTTAGTGCCAGATGCAGTAGATGCAATTACGTCTGATGCAGGTTGGGATACAATAAAGCATCAAGATTTTCTTAAAGAGGTTATTAAAGAATTTAAAAATAACGGTATTAGAACGTCAATCTTTATTGATACAGATTTAAAATTAATGGAAGCTGCAGCAACCACTGGTACAGATAGAATTGAATTGTATACAGAACATTTTGCTTCAGAATTTGCTAAAGGAAATAAAATTGCTGTAAAGAAATATACAGATGCTGCAGTTTTAGCTCATGAATTGGGTTTAGGAATAAATGCAGGTCATGATTTAAATTTAGAAAACATAAAATATTTTAAAGACAACATTCCAAATTTGGCTGAGGTTTCTATTGGGCATGCCTTAATTGCTGAGAGTTTATACCTTGGTTTGCAGAATGTTGTAAATATGTATTTACACAGATTGCAATAGTATGAAAATCTTACATTCACAAATACTAGGAGAAGGTAAACCATTATTAATATTGCATGGTTATTTTGGAATGAGCGATAATTGGCGAACACTTGGAAATAGATTTGCTGATGATTTTGAAGTTCATTTAATAGATCAAAGAAATCATGGTAGAAGTTTTCATGCAGAAGAATTTACCTACGAAGTTTTAGCAGATGATCTTAAAAAATATATAGAGCATTACAACTTAAAGCAAGTATGTTTAATTGGGCATTCTATGGGTGGAAAAACAGCTATGAATTTTGCTGTTAATTACCCAGATTTGGTTTCTAAACTTGTAGTTGTAGATATATCACCAAAAGAATATGCTCCTCATCATAATGCAATTTTAGCAGGATTAAATTCTGTCGATTTCACCAAACAAAACTCAAGAAAATTAGTAGACGAACAATTGCAAAAATATATACCAGAATTAGGTATTCGTCAATTTTTAATGAAAAACGTTTACTGGAAAGAGAAAGGTGTTTTAGATTTTAGGTTCAATTTAAAATCAATTACCGATAACAATTCTGAAGTTGGTAAAGCCTTAGAAAAAGGTAAAACATTTATTAAAAATACTTTGTTTTTAAAAGGTGAAAAGTCTGGTTATATAACAGAAAATGAATCGTTATTTATTGCGCCTCATTTTCCAAATCATAAAATTGTGGAAATTAAAAAAGCAGGTCATTGGTTACATGCCGAAAATCCAGATGATTTTTATTCTGAAGTTTGTGATTTTTTAAAAAGTTAATCTAAAGCTTTAAAGTCTGTGCCAGTCAATAATTTATGAGTTACTGTGCAGTATGAACAAGAACCAACTATTTTGGTTTCAAGAAGCTATTACACCAAAATTTACTTTAATTAAATTACTATTATCTTTAAACTAAGAAATTAAATGGTTATTAAAACAAGATAGTTTTTAATTTTTAAGGAACTTGTATCTTTGATAAGACTATTTTAAGAAGAATATATATGGATATTAAAAGTGCCCAAGAACAAGTAGATAATTGGATTAAAACTCATGGAGTTCGTTATTTTAATGAACTTACGAATATGGCTCAGCTAACAGAAGAAGTTGGTGAAGTGGCTAGAATTATTGCACGTAGATATGGTGAACAGAGTGAAAAAGATTCTGATAAAGACAAAGATTTAGGTGAAGAATTAGCAGATGTATTGTTTGTAGTTTTGTGTTTAGCAAATCAAACAGGGGTTAATTTAGAAGATGCTTTTAATAAAAAGTTAGACATTAAAACAAAACGTGATCACGATAGGCATCATAATAACCAAAAATTAAAATAATATGGCTTTTTTAGACAATGTAAAACAACCAAAATTTTGGAAAATGTTTATAAACTTCGCGATTCCTTTTTTTCTTTTTGTTATTATTTTTTCTTTATTTATTAATAGTAGTTCATCAATTTTTTCAGGAGAATTTTCTGAAGTTTTTAAGCAAAATTTTACAGAAGGGAAATGGAAAGTTTTTTTTGCTCCAAAGCTATTTTTAAGTACACTATATGGTTTATACATGGCTAACAAAAACATTAAGAGTTTGTATAAAAAAAATAAGTAACAAGTTAAATAAGAATATAAACGAAGAAACGGAATTAATTAATACCTTGTATTTTTTGTAAATATTTGTTGATTTATATTCCTATACTTTTCTAAATATTTAACATTATAAACAATATAGCAATACTTTTATCTAATTTTCAATTTAATTGGATAAGTATTACTTTTCAAGCAAGTTGTTTTGCAATTTTTTTTAGAATCTTTCATAAGTTAAGGAATCTTATTCAGGATAATTGGAAGAATAGGCATAATTAAAAAAAGCGGCTTTTGCCGCTTTTTTATTGTTTTCAATGCTATTTAGAAATCATATGAAAAACCAAACATTATCATGTCTGTTGTCATATTATAGGAAACTTGACTTCCTGGAATTGCCCCATAAGGGTTTGTTCCACTAATCATCATTGGATTGTTAACTGGTCCTGATGTATCTCCACTACTGGTTCCGTGATGATATACAAAATCCAATTCAACTCTTTCACCGAATCTGCGACTAAATCCGAATTGGTAAGCATTTTTAATAATTGCAGTTGCAGGAATGTTAAAGAAAGCTACATCACTGTTTATAGGATTAGAACTATATGTATAACCAACTCTTAAGGGTAGGTTTTCAAATCCCTTGTACTGAACACCTAATGAAATTACACTTACATTTTTCCAACCAAAACCAGCTACTGAATATGTTTGTGTCCAGCCTGAACCATTAAATCCATTCGTATTCTCATAATTTATAGAACGGTAGTCAAGGGCAACATCAAATTTTTCTTTAGAATATCCAATACCAAGAGAAAGAATGGCAGGATAATCAATATCAAATGAATTCGTACTAGTTGAATTATCTAAATAGGTGTTATTGAAATTAAAAGCCTTAAAATTAGTAGTCGATTTGTAAGAAACCCCTGAAGTGAATCCAGTTTTTGAATCATAAAAAAGTGCAAAATGGCCACCAATACCAATGGTTGAGGCTTTATTCGTTGAAGGATAACCAGCTTGGGTTGGATTAGCCGTAGGATTTGGCATCAACTCTAAGGTTGCATAGTTCAATGAAGGAGCAATACCGAACGATAATTTATCGGTGATTTTATAACTCCAAGTAAGTGCCATTTGCAATAAAGCATAATCGGATTGAATTCGACCAAAACCTCCCATGTTTTGTGGCATGTTAATAGGATTCGTTGTGCTCTCTGGGAAGGTTACCCCAAATCCACTAATTCCAAATGCGGAAACAGCGAATCTACTTTTACTTCCTTCTTTTCCCCAAGTGTATGCAATGTTTGGCATAACAGAAACACCTCTATCATCAGCTGTGGTTCCAGAAAAAATTCCTTGTTGGGTAGGAACTGTAGAACTCAATTCTGGTGCAGAAAAGAAGAAACCAACATCAATTTTTAATTGATTGGTTTCGAAATTACTCAATGCAGCTGGGTTCCAATGAATTGCCCCAGAAATATCAATAGGATTACCAGTAGCGGCACCACCCATTGAAAGGTTTTTTGCTCCAATTCCTTGCAAAATATGGCCGGTTTGCGCCATTAAAGAAGAAGCAAATAACAAAGCAAATAATCTTAAAATAATTGATTTCATAAAATAAATTTTTTTGAATGCAAAGATCATTTTAATTGCATTCGGTTATGCCTTAAAGGTAATAGGTACTTGACATGAATAATATGACAATTGTCATTGAAAGAAAAACTTTCATTTTTAACTTAAAAAAAACGACGATTAAGTCGTTTTTTTATTGTTTCTTTTGAATTTAAAGATTTGAAAAAAATCCTTAATTGTCAATTTGAATTAATTCAATATCACTTTCTTTAACTTTCTTATTTAATTCTTTAACTTGATTGTTAAAGATTGCATATAGTTTTGCTAACTCTACATCAATTGCTGCAGTAATTTCCTTTTTAAATTCAACAGCTTGATTTGTTGGAGCATAATTACCAATTCTGGTTAAAGAGTTTAAATGAGCCAATTTGTTGTTTAAACGAATAGGATAATTTAAAGGATCTTGACCACTCTTAGATTTAGTTTGATATAAAGCTTCTTCAACAACAGTCATATCTTTTACTAACGTATCTGCAAAATCTAATAACTCTTTGTGCTTCTTTTTGTCTTTAACAGATTTTTTTAGTAAACCAACTTGACTTCTAATTTTTTTCACATTTTTCAATGCTTTATGAATCTCAGTCATTTTAGCATTAATATCGTTGATAAAGTCAAATTGAGCTTTCATGTCACTTTCAGTAGCTTCAGACATTGGGTTTCTTAGAATAGTAAATGGTTTACTTATTTTAATATCGCCAACTTTTAATTCTACTTTATATTCTCCAGGTAAAGCCATTGGCCCACTTAGAGATGCCCACCATAAAATCATACCTGGCACACGTTCAGCACCATCGTACATCATATTCCAGTAAAAAATATTATTTCCATCTTCTACAGATAATCTACCTTCACTTTTTTCGCTATTTGGTTTCGTACTAAAGGTTTTTATATGATTACCAATTTTGTCATAAAACGATAAAGAAACTACCTCTTTTTCACCTTTTTCTTTAATGTAAAAATTAACAGCAACACCTCCTGGATGATTTGTTCCAGCAGTTCTTGATGCTCTTCCACCTCCACCACTCATGTTATAAGCATCTTTTGGTTTGTATAATACAACTTCTTCTTTTAGTACAGATGATGTTAATTGATGAAGTGGAGTTAAGTCGTCAATAATCCAAAGAGCTCTACCTTGAGTAGCAGCAATTAAATTATCGTCTTTTATAGTTAAGTCTGTTATAGGAACTATAGGTAAATTTTGTTGAAATGATTGCCAGTTTTTACCATCATCAAAAGAAATATACATTCCTTTTTCTGTACCAGCATATAATAAACCTTTACGTTTTGGATCTGCTCTTAAGGCTCTTGTAAAATCTTCTGAAGCAATACCATCTGTTATTAGTTTCCAAGATTTACCATAGTTTTCTGTTTTGTAGATATAAGGTGAATAATCTCCAGATTTGTATTTGGTACCTACAATATAAGCACCTCCTTTTGTGAATGGATCAACTTCTATGCAGTTAATCATCATCCACTCTGGCATTTTTTTAGGGGTTACATTTTCCCAATTTCCACCATTATTTCTAGAAACATGTACTAAACCATCATCTGAACCAGTCCAAATTAACCCTGGTTCATAAGCAGATTCTGTAGCTGCGAAAATGGTTCCATAATATTCAACACCTGTATTATCTTTAGTGATTGGTCCTCCTGAAGGGCCTAATGTTTTAGGATCGTTTCTAGTTAAATCTGGACTAATAATTTTCCAACTTTGTCCTTCATCTTCTGTAATATGTAAGTGATTAGATGCAGCATATAAGCGCTTTTTGTTATTTGGCGAAAAGAAGATAGGGAAGTTCCATTGGAAACGATATTTAAAATCTTCTGCACCATGACCCATAGGATCATCTGGCCAAACATTTATGGCTCTTGTTTCGTTAGTTTTATGATTTACTCTTGTTAATAAACCACCATAACTACCACCATAAACAATATCTGGGTTTAAAGGATCTGCTGCTAAATGTGCACTTTCTCCACCAGCTGTAGAAACCCAATCTGACTCTGTAATAAATCTACCAGAAGTTCTATGAGAAATTCTAACTGTAGAGTTGTCTTGCTGAGCAGCTAAGATTCTATATGGAAAATGATTATCTGTAGTAACTCTATAGAATTGAGATGTTGGTTGATTCATATAGGTACTCCAGTTTTCACCTGCATCAAAAGAAATTTGTGCACCACCATCATCACCAATAATCATTCGTTGGTTATCTTCTGGTGCAATCCATAAATCATGATGGTCTCCATGTGGAGCATTGTAGGTACTGTAAGTTCTACCTCCATCTGTAGATTTGTGGTAACGCACGTTTAGAACATATACAATATCTTCGTCTTGAGTGTCAGCATAAATTCTTGTGTAATACCAAGCACGTTGTCTTAATTTACGTTCAGAATTAATTAAACGCCAAGTTTTACCAGCATCTACAGATTTATAAACACCGCCTTTATTATTTTCAATTAAAGCATAAACAATATCAGAATTTACTGGTGAAACAGATATACCAGTAATTCCCCAAACACCACCTGGTAATCCTTTATTGGTAGAAATATTTGTCCAAGTTTCTCCTTCATCTGTACTTTTCCAAATTCCTGATCCTTCACCACCAGAAGATAAACTATATGGTGTTCTTCTTACATTCCAAGTAGTAGCATATAAAATCCTAGGGTTGTTAGGGTCTATAATTAAATCAATAACTCCAGCATTTTCATTAGAAAATAAAACTTTACGCCAAGTTTCACCACCATCTGTAGATTTATAAACACCTCTATCTTGTGTAGGTTTATATAAATCACCTAAAACACCAGCATAAACAACATCTGGATTTTTAGGGTGAATACGAACTCTTGGAATGTGTCTTGAATTTTTTAAACCAACATGTGTCCAAGTCTTACCTGCATTTACAGATTTCCACATTCCATCTCCAGATGAAACATTTCCACGAACTGTTTTTTCTCCCATACCAACATACATTACATTGTTGTCTGATTCTGAAACAGCAACAGCTCCAACTGAGCCTCCAAAGAAACCATCTGAAATATTTTGCCAAGTATTACCAGCATCTGTAGTTTTCCAAACTCCACCACCAGTAGCACCCATATAAAATAAATTTGCTTTTCCAGATACACCAGTTACAGCTGCAGATCTTCCTCCTCTAAATGGGCCAATATTACGCCATTCTACAGCGCTAAAATATTCTTCTGAAACTTTGTCAGATTTGTTTTGTGCATTAACTTTGGTGTTTTCAAACACCAAAAGACCAATAAAAAGTAATATGATTTTTTTCATGTTAGGTTAGTTAATTAAAGTGTGCTTAAAAATAAGAATTTAAATTAAATAATAGTAATGGACTTATTGTTAAATGTTGTAGGTGACAAAAAAATATCAAAAGAAATTACAATTTCTGGTTCTAAAAGTGAATCTAATAGATTGCTAATACTTAAAAAAATATTTCCAGAAATTACAATTGAAAATTTATCAGATTCAGATGATTCTGTTCACATGCAACAAGCACTTAGTACTGATGAAAAATTAATAAATATTGGTCATGCAGGAACTGCAATGCGTTTTTTAACTTCTTTTTTTGCTGTTCAAAAAGATAGAGAAGTAGTTCTAACAGGTTCAGAAAGAATGCAGAACAGACCTATACAAATATTGGTTGACGCGTTAAAAGAATTAGGTGCAGAAATTACTTATGAAGCTAAAGAGGGCTATCCTCCAATTCGAATTAAAGGAAATAAATTAATTGCAAATAAAGTTCAGATAAATGGAAATGTAAGCAGTCAATACATTTCATCTTTATTGCTAATTGCATCAAAATTAGAGCAAGGATTAACTATAGAATTAATAGGGGAAATAACTTCAGTGCCTTATATAAAAATGACATTAAGTTTGCTCAATCAAATTGGAATAAAAACTACATTCCAAGAAAATATAATACAAGTTTTACCTATAAAAAGAATAGAAAAGCAAACAGTTGTTGTAGAATCTGATTGGTCTTCTGCGAGTTACTTTTATTCAATAATTGCCTTATCTGATATTGGCTCTCAAATTAAACTATCTGCTTATAAAAAAAATAGTTTACAAGGTGATTCTTGTTTGGTGGAAATCTATAAACATTTTGGTGTTGAAACAAGATTTAGCAATAATACAATCACATTAAAAAAAGTAAAAAAAACTATAAATTCTGATTTAACTATCGATTTAAAAAACGCACCAGATATTGCACAAACCATTGCGGTTACTTGTTTTGCAGAGGGTATAGCATGCAATTTAACAGGACTTCATACTTTAAAAATTAAAGAAACAGATCGTTTACTAGCGTTACATGATGAATTAACAAAACTTGGGGCATCAATAAATGTAACTAATGAAAGTTTACATTTAAGTAAATCAGAAAGTATTAAACCAAATGTAGCTATTGAAACCTATAACGACCATAGAATGGCAATGGCATTTGCGCCTTTAGCTTTAAGAGTTCCAATTCAAATAAAAGTTGCAGAAGTAGTAACCAAATCGTATCAAAAGTTTTGGGATGATATGGCACAAATTGGGTTTAACATCAAGAAAATTTAAATTAAACACCCAAACACTTGACAACCCCTATTATGAGATTGTATCTTTGCAACTTTTGTAAAAGAATACACTTATGAAATTATCAAACTTCGATTTTGACTTACCAGAAGAATTACTAGCAGAATACCCTGCAGAACACAGAGATGAATCTCGTTTAATGGTTTTAAACAGAAAAGAACAAACCATTGAACATAAGCTGTTTAAAGACGTTATTAATTACTTTGAAGAAGGTGATGTAATGATGTTAAACAACACTAAAGTTTTTCCTGCAAGAATGTACGGAAATAAAGAAAAAACAGGAGCTAGAATAGAAGTATTTTTATTAAGAGAACTAAATGCTGAAAATAGATTATGGGATGTTTTAGTAGATCCTGCAAGAAAAATAAGAATTGGTAATAAGTTGTTTTTTGGTGATGATGATAGCTTAGTTGCAGAAGTTATAGATAACACAACTTCAAGAGGTAGAACTTTACGATTCTTATTTGATGGAAGTTATGAAGCTTTTAGAGAAAAATTATTAGAACTTGGTGAAACACCTTTACCAAAATACATCAATAGAGAGGTAGAGCCTTCAGATGAAGAACGTTATCAAACTATTTATGCAAAACACGAAGGTGCTGTAGCTGCTCCAACAGCAGGTTTACACTTTTCTAAACATTTACTAAAACGTTTAGAAATTAAAGGAGTAGATTTTGCTGAAATGACATTACATGTTGGTTTAGGTACCTTTAATCCTGTTGAAGTAGAAGATTTATCGAAGCATAAAATGGATTCTGAACAGATTATTGTTCCTCAAGCTGCAGCAGATAGAATTAACAAAGCTAAGAACGAGAAAAGAAGAATTTGCGCTGTAGGTACTACTGTAATGCGTACTGTAGAATCATCTGTATCTGCTAATTTAATGCTAAATCCTTATGAAGGTTGGACAAATAAATTTATTTTTCCTCCTTACGATTTTAGTATAGCAAATTCAATGATAACGAATTTTCATACACCAAAATCTACTTTATTAATGATGGTAGCTGCATTTGCTGGTTACGATTTTACAATGAAAGCTTACAAAGAAGCTGTAAAAGAAGGATACAGATTTTATTCGTATGGAGATGCTATGTTAATCATCTAAGTACACACAAAACTATATTTAAAACTGGTACTTTTAAGTACCAGTTTTTTTATGCATATTTTTGCATATAATACTGAAATAAGTTCGGCATTAATGAAACCTATTAAGAAAGATATAAGAGCATTAACTAAAGAGCAACTTCGTAATTTTTTTGTAGAAAATGGCGATAAAGCTTTTAGAGGAAATCAAGTATATGATTGGCTTTGGAGTAAGTCTTTGCATTCTTTTGACGATATGACAAACATTTCTAAAGAAACTAGAGAAATGTTACAAGAAAACTTTGTCATTAATCATATTAAGGTAGATAGTATGCAAAAAAGTTCAGATGGTACTATTAAGAACGGAATAAAACTACATGATGGTTTAGTAGTAGAATCTGTATTAATACCAACACCTAAAAGAACAACAGCTTGTGTTTCTAGTCAGGTAGGTTGTAGTTTAGATTGTAAATTTTGTGCTACAGCTCGTTTAAAACGAATGCGAAATTTAAATCCTGATGAAATTTACGATCAAGTAGTCGTTATCGATCAACAAAGTCAGTTATATCACAATAAAAAACTTACCAATATTGTATTTATGGGAATGGGAGAACCTCTCATGAATTACAAAAATGTTTTAAAAGCCATAGAAAAAATTACATCTCCAGAAGGTTTGGGTATGTCTTCTAAGAGAATTACTGTTTCAACTTCTGGTGTGCCAAAAATGATTAAAAAAATGGCAGATGAAGAGGTAAAGTTCAATTTAGCAGTGTCTTTACATTCAGCAATAGATGAGGTTAGAACATCAATTATGCCTTTTAACTCAACATTTCCTCTAAAAGATTTACGAGAATCTCTAGAGTATTGGTATGCCAAAACTAAACGCAAAATTACTTATGAATATGTTGTTTGGAATGGAATTAATGATCGAAAAGAAGATATAAAAGCATTGGTAGATTTTTGTAAATATGTGCCTTGTAAAGTAAATTTAATTGAATACAACCCAATAGATGATGGTCAGTTTCAACAAGCAAATCCAGCAGCTATAAACAATTACATTTCTAATTTAGAGATGAATGATATTACTGTTAATGTTAGACGCAGTAGAGGTAAAGATATAGATGCTGCTTGTGGACAGTTAGCAAACAAGTCTTAAATGAACCTAAAAAACACCCTTACTTTTCAGTTTTTTAAAACCATAGGATTATTGGTTTTATTCATGGCTGTTTTTCTTTTTTTAGACAGTAAATTCTTTTTAGAATATAGTCTTCATGGCCAAGAATTTGCCATAATTGTCTTTATTACAACACTACTAATTCTTTATTATAGAGCAAACAAAAGAACTCGAGAACATATTATTTATGCGGTTTTAATTGGTATAATAGGAGAATATCTTTTTTGTTTAGGATTTGGTATGTATTCATATAGATTAAATAATGTACCACACTACGTTCCTCCAGGTCACGCTATTATGTATTTAGGAGTTAATTATTTTGTTTGACAGCCAAAAATAGTCATCAATAAGAAAGCTTTAGAAATAGCTTTTTATCTAATTAACGGTCTTTTTGCTACCTATTTTCTAATTTTTAAAAATGATATTTTAGGTTTTTCACTAACTGTTATTACTTTTTATTTTGTAACTAAAAAACCTCGTGAACGTTTGTTTTATTTAGCAATGTATTTTGCTATAGCTTGTTTAGAATTAATTGGTACTTATTACGAATGTTGGTTTTGGCCACCAACTTGGTTTGGTAAAGTAGATTTCATAACTAGCGCAAACCCACCTTCTGGAATTAGCTTTTTTTACTTTGGATTAGATTTAGGCTGTTTGTTTTTTTATAAATTAAGACACAAAACTGCTTGGTCTAGAATGAAAAGTATTAGAAAAATAAGACAAGAAAAAGTAGCTTAAGCTTAGTTTTGTTTTTCTAAAGTAGCATTTTGTATAGTTGTAATTGGGTAACCAAAAACCTCAGGAATCTCTTTAGATTTACCACCAGTAGTAGTTTTATTTTTTGTGTTTGTAAAAAGTATTTCGAAAACGAGTTTTTTATCTGCAAACTCAATTCTAGTACTTAATAAGTTTTCCTGAACTTCAAAAAAACTAAATAAGGTATTGTTGTAATGCTTTGTAGGTAAAATAATACCATTATTTTCATCGACTTCTAAAATTCCGTTTTCTACATCTTTAACAATTAAAGTATAGTTTCTTGGTGCACTATTATATACTAACCTATAATTAAATTTTAATGAGTCGTTAGTTTTTAAAAGATGAAATTCCATGGGAATTTTTTGAGTACCCTTAGTGTTTGTTATTGTTAAATCACCTTTATAAACTCCAGCTACTTTGGTTAAAAAATCTAATGAATTGCTTTGAGAATTCATAGAAATTGTAAAAACAATTGCAATACAAGTTAAAATAGTTTTAAACATCTTTGGTTTACGTTTATATAAAGTATAAAAACCAAAAATATTAATTATTTTTGATATCAGATTTCCAAAAGAAATCAGCTAAATGAAGCCTGTAGAACTCATAAAACTTCCAATTAAAAAAGAGATGGATCTTTTTGAACGCAAATTCAAAGATTCTATGATTTCAAAAGTTCCACTCTTAAACAGAATTACCTATTACATTGTACGTAGAAAAGGAAAGCAAATGCGACCAATGTTTGTGTTTTTGGTAGCAAAAATGGTGTCTGATGGTGGTTTTGATGAGAGAACATATAGAGGAGCTTCAGTAGTAGAATTAATCCACACAGCAACTTTGGTTCATGATGATGTGGTAGATGATAGCAATAGACGTAGAGGTTTCTTTTCTATAAACGCCTTGTGGAAAAATAAAATTGCTGTTTTAGTAGGCGACTACTTATTATCTAAAGGTTTATTACTATCTATAGATAACGAAGATTTCGATTTATTAAAGCTTATTTCTATTGCTGTTCGTGAAATGAGTGAAGGTGAACTTTTACAAATAGAAAAAGCAAGAAAATTAGATATAACTGAAGATGTTTATTTTGATATAATTCGTCAAAAAACAGCAACCCTTATAGCAGCATGTTGTGGAATTGGAGCTGCTTCTGTAGGGGCTTCTAATGAAGTGGTACAGCAAATGCGAAAGTTTGGAGAATATATTGGGATTGCCTTTCAAATTAAAGACGATTTGTTCGATTATACTGATGAAAAAATTGGTAAACCCACAGGTATAGATATTAAAGAACAAAAAATGACCTTACCATTGATTTATACCTTAAATAACTGCTCAAATAAAGACAAATCTTGGATTATAAATTCCATTAAAAAATATAATAAAGATAAAACTAGAGTTAAGGAAGTTATTGCTTTTGTAAAAGAAAATGGGGGTATAGAATACACTATATCTATGATGAACGACTATAAGAATAAAGCACTAACAATTCTCGAAAGTTACCCAGAATCTTCTTACAAAGAATCGCTTTTACAAATGATAGACTATGTAGTTGAGCGTAATGTTTAGGTTGTTAAAATATCTTCTAATATATCTCTTTCATTCGATAACCTTGGTACTTTATGTTGCCCACCTAACTTTCCATTTTTCTTTAACCAATCGTAAAATAAACCTTCTTTTGCCACATGAATTTTAGGCATGTTTAAGGTCATATTGTTATAACGTTTGGCTTCGTAATCAGAGTTAATTGCTTTTAGAGCATTATCTAATATTTCTGTAAAGTAACTCATGCTTTTTGGTGCTTTTGCAAATTCTATAACCCACTCATGACCTCCACTATTTTTATCTTTCATAAAAATTGGCGCTACTGTATAATCTTTAACTAAAGCATTGGTTTTTTCACAGGTCATTTTTAATGCATCTTCAACATTTTCAATATTTAATTCCTCACCAAATACATTTATATAATGCTTTGTTCTGCCTGTAATTTTAATTCTATATGGATCTAGTGAAGTAAATCGTATAGTGTCTCCAATTAAATAACGCCATAAACCAGTATTCGTAGTAATTACCAAAGCATAATCTATTCCTTTTTTTACTTCTGATAAAGGTATTGCCTTTGAATTTTCACCCTTATATTCAGACATAGGTATAAACTCGTAAAAAATACCATAGTCTAACATAAGTAATAATTCTTTAGAACCATTTCTATCTTGAATTGCAAAAAAACCTTCAGAAGCATTGTAGGTTTCGTAATATTTAAAATTAGCTTTTGGAATTAATTTCTTGTACTGCTCTCTGTATGGATTAAAGTTAACACCTCCATGAAAATAGACTTCTAAATTGGGCCAAACCTCTAAAATATTATCTTTTCCTGTTCTTTCTAAAACTCTGTTAAGTAATACTAACATCCAACTAGGTACACCAACTAAACTGGTAATATCTTCTTTTATGGTTTCATCAATTATAGCTTCCATTTTAGTTTCCCATTCGCTCATAAGCGCTACTTGTTGACTTGGAGATGAACTAAAATCAGCCCAAAATGGCATGTTTTCTATAATAATAGCAGACAAATCGCCAAAGTAAGAATCATTGTCTTTATATACTTCAGAACTTCCTCCTAAACGTAATCCCTTACCAGTAAAAAGTTTTGTGTCTTCGTTATTATTAATATACAAACAAAGCATGTCTTTACCTGCTTTTAAATGACAGTATTCTAAAGCTTCATCACTTACAGGTATAAATTTACTTTTAGCATTGGTGGTTCCACTACTTTTTGCAAACCATTTAATTTGTGATGGCCAAAAAATATTTTGCTCTCCATTTCTTGTTCTTTCTATTAAAGGCTCTATACTTTCGTATTTTTGAATAGGCACTCTTTTTGCAAAATCTTCATAACTTTTTATAGATTGAAAATCGTGCTGAATACCAATTTCAGTTTTTTTAGCTCTTAGAATTAGTTTTGATAATAGTTCTTTTTGAACATCTTCAGGATATTTTAAAAATAACTCAATCTGATGTTTTCTTTTTTTTAAAAACCATGAGATAATAGAATTTACTATTGGAAAGGGCATATATAAAGTTCGGTTTTTCGTAAGTTTGTTAGAGTCTAAAAATAATAAAATTTGGTCATGCAGTATCAAGGAGTTTTAAAAAAAATGAAGACAGAGAATTTAGATGTTATTCAATATTATCTAGATATGAAGACAGATTTTTTGAATATGAATCTGTTATTAAACAAAGAAATAACCTTAACCTTTAAAGGATATGAGTGTTTAAACTGTCATTTAAACAAACCTATTTATAGACAAGGTTTTTGTAGGTCTTGTTTTTTTGATATACCTCAAGCTGCAGATTGGATTATGAAACCAGAGCTAAGTAAGGCTCATTTAGATATTGAAGATAGAGATTTGGCTTATGAAAAACAAGTGCAGTTACAGCCTCATATAGTGTATTTAGCCAATTCAAGTAATGTAAAAGTTGGAGTTACTCGAAAGCAGCAAGTGCCCACAAGATGGATAGATCAAGGAGCGCATGAAGCTATAGAAATAGTTGAAGTTCCTAATAGATACCTAGCAGGAATTACTGAAGTAGCACTAAAAGAGCATATATCAGACAAAACCAATTGGCGCAAAATGCTAAAGAATGATATTGAAGATGAAAATCTTGTAGAATGGCGAGAGCGTTTAAAAGAGTATATTCCTGATGAAGCAGCTGAATATTATATAGCCAATAACTCAGAAACAAATTTGACTTTTCCAGTGGAAAAATACCCAGAAAAGCCTAAGAGTTTAAACTTAGAAAAGTCTAAAACATATACTGGAAAGTTAGTAGGTATTAAAGGGCAGTATTTTATTTTCGAAGACGAAACTGTATTTAATGTTAGAAGTAATGAAGGTTTAGTTGTTGAATTACAATTTTAAAAAAAATGAATACAAACCTCTTAAAAGTAGCTCTTGCTCAAATATCTCCAGTTTGGTTAAACAAAGAAAAGACCATTTTAAAGATTGAAAAATCTATAGAAGATGCAGCCAAAGAAAACTGCGAGCTTATTGTTTTTGGTGAAGCACTATTACCTGGTTATCCTTTTTGGTTGGCTTTAACTGGTGGTGCAGAGTGGAATACAAAAGTTAATAAAGAATTTCATGCTCATTATGTGCGAAATGCTATTACTATAGAAAATGGAGAATTAGATACTATTTGTTCTTTAGCTAAAAAGCATAAAATTGCTATTTATTTAGGTATTATAGAACGTGCTGCTAACAGAGGAGGTCATAGTATTTACGCGAGTTTAGTGTATGTAAATCAATATGGAGAAATAAAATCTGTGCATAGAAAACTACAACCAACTTACGATGAGCGTTTAACTTGGGCTCCTGGAGATGGCAATGGTTTACAAGTACATTCCTTAAAAGACTTTACTTTAGGTGGCTTAAATTGTTGGGAAAATTGGATGCCATTACCTAGAACAGCTTTGTATGGTTTAGGTGAGAATTTACATATAGCAGTTTGGCCAGGAAGTGAACATAATACCAAAGATATTACACGTTTTATTGCCAGAGAATCTCGTTCTTTTGTAATATCTGTATCTGCTTTAATGAAAAGGTCAGATTTTCCAAAAGAAACTCCTTTTTATCAAGAACTTATTGCAAAGGCACCAGAAACTTTAGCAAATGGAGGATCTTGTATAGCAGGACCTGATGGTGAATGGATTATAGAACCAGTTTTACACAAAGAAGGTTTAATAATTGAAACTATAGATTTTAATAGAGTATTAGAAGAGCGTCAAAATTTTGATGCAGTTGGTCATTATAGTAGGCCAGATGTAACTAAGTTACATGTAAATAGAGAACGACAAAGTACTGTATCTTTTGATGATTTATTATGATATTCCATCAAAAAGAAATACAACTTTCACCTTTCAAAAGAGGTTTTCATTCCATTACAAAAGAGCTAATAGATGCCTTTCCAGAAATTAGTACCATAGAAAAAGGTTTTTTTAAAGTTTTTATTAAACATACTTCAGCAAGCTTAACCATAAATGAAGATGCAGATCCTAGTGTTCGAGTAGATTTTGAAAGTCATTTTAACTTTTTAGTACCAGAAAATCAATCGTATTTTGTACATACTTATGAAGGGAGTGATGATATGCCTGCTCATTTAAAATCTTCTATATTAGGTAGTACAGTTGAGGTACCTATAACAAATGGTAAAATAAATTTGGGTACTTGGCAAGGAATTTATTTGTGTGAACACAGAAATATTGGTGGTTCTAGAAAGTTAGTGCTTTCTGCTTTTGGCGTTTAATAATTGTTTTAACACAAGCTCTACACCAAAATTATCGTTACTTTTTGTGCTGTAATTTGCAATTTTTTTAATGTCGTCGTGGGCATTTTCCATAGCAAAACTAAACTTTGCTTCTTGCATCATTTCAATATCATTATGGTAATCGCCAATTACTAAAGTTTCGTTTTTTGTGATACCTAATTGATGTTGAACGGCCTTTAAAGCATTTCCTTTATTAGCTTTTTGGTCGGAAATATCTAACCAATGTTTACCTGAAATTTTAAACAAAACATCTTTATGAAAATTCTGTACAATTGGATAAATATATTGTTCTGAAGAATCAAAATGGTAAACTGCAATTTTAAAAATAGGAATTGTGCTAGCAACTTTTAATAAATCGTTTACTTGCTCAAAACTGTGATAATATTCTTGGAAAAGATCTATAAAATGTTGGTCTTTGCTTTCTATAAAAGCACAATTATTCCCACATAAAACAAAATTAGTTCTGTCAATAGCTCTTATTTTTGGAATATAGTCTAAAACGTATTCTTTGCTTAAAAAGTTGGTGAGTAAGGTTGAGTTTCCCTTTTTTAGAATACCACCATTTTCTGCAATTATGTGAATTTCATTTGTAATTCTAGCAAGTTTATCGGCAATACTATTATGTTGCCTACCACTTGCTGCACAAAAATGAATATTATTTTTTTTTAGTTGTTGATATAATGAAAAGAATTCTAGGCTTACTTCTCCTTTTGAGTTAAGAAGTGTACCATCCATATCAGAAACTACTAATTTAACTTTAGATAAATCAACCATTAACGAGTAGAATCTCTTATAACTAAATCTGTTTTAATAACTTCTATAATTACTTCTTTGGTTTTGTTTTCTAACTTATTGATGAGAATTTTAGCTGCTATTTCTCCCATTTGTTCACCATGTTGACTAATAGTTGTCATTTTAGGGCTAGAATGTCTTGATAAAATTCCGTTTGAAAATGCTACTACAGAAACATCTTTGGGTATTTTTTTACCTTTCTTTTTTAGAGTTTTCATTGCAGAAATTGCTACAGATTCACCTGTTGCAATAACAGCATCTACATTATTTGCTTTAAAGAATGGTTTTAAATCATTTCCATATTTTTTATAGTCTCTTTCTTTAATGTTTAAGACAAGACTTTCATCAAAAGGTATTCCTACAGATTCTAAGCCAGTTTTGTATCCTAATAAACGTTGTCTACCAATTTCTAAATCGCTAACTGTAGATACAAATGCTATTTTTTTATGACCTTTTTTGTAAAGAAATTCAACTGTTTCTTTGGCTCCATTTAAATCATCTGTAATTACCTTATCACAAGTAATATTTTTGGCTACTCTATCGAACATTACAATTGGTGTTCCATTTTCTATGGAGTTTTGGAAATGTTCATAATCTTTATTTAACTCAGTTTCTTTAGCCATAGATAATAAAAAACCATCTATACTACCATTAGAAAGCATTTCAATAATTTCTTGTTCTTTTTCAAATGATTGATTAGAAATACAAGTAATAACTTTATAACCTTTATCTAAAGCTGTTTTTTCGATTCCTTTAAATACTTGAGCAAAGAAATAGTTGAGCATTGTAGGAATAATAACTCCAATAGTTTTAGTACTTCTGTTTTTTAAACTAAGAGCATTAAAGTTGGGTTTATAATTGTTTTCTTTAGCGAATTTTTGAATTTTCTCTTTGGTTGATTCACTAATTTCATAACTATCATTTAATGCTTTAGATACGGTAGAAATAGAAACATTAAACTGTTTAGCAATATCTTTTATGGTTAGTTTTTTCATAAAATAAATTATGTACTAAGATATAAAAAATTAGAGGTAGTTTTTTTAAGTAATTATTAAGTTTTTAATAATTTTAACTTGTTGTATTTTATTTCATAAAATAAAAAGCCAAAAACTACTAAATATTCAATAGTTGTTAAAAGTAAGTTTTCTTGCCAAGGATTATTTGCATAAGCATTGTAACTTAAAATTATTGTAAAAGACCAAATTAAAATAAATCTAAATCTTGTAAAAATTGAAAGTAATAATGGGGTTGCTAAATACCAAGGATGTATTGTTGTAGAGGTAAAATAATACACACAAATTAGAATTAAAATAACAAGAATTAGTTTTTTTAAATCTTCTATTTTTTTGAAAAAGAATACATAGCATAAGTACAATAATGTTACAACTATACTTAGCTTACCAAGAATCCAAATTTCGTTATAGCCTCTAAATAAATATCCAATTTCTCTAAATAGGTAGTAAAAGCTAGCGTTAAACTCAAATTTTCTAAACCATAAACCAACAGAGTTCGTGTAATTGTTAATTAATTCTGATGAGTAAAATGGTAAGAAAAAAAGTAAGTTTAAGAGTAAAACTATTGCAATAAATTTGAAAGCTTTTCTAAAACTTTGGGAAAAAGTTTTTTCTCTATTAAAAATGAATTTTATTAAAAATGGTAGTAATAGTAATGGAAGTAATTTCACAGAAATAGAACAAGCTATTAACAATGATGCAAACAACCACTTTTGTTGTTGAAGTAAATAAATACCACTAATGAAGAAAAATAACATAACAGGTTCAAAATGTAAATTACCTGTCATCTCAACAATTATAAAAGGATTTAGCATATATAGAAATATAGCTTTTTTGTTAAGATTTAAATTTTCTAGGAGCTTTTTACCAAAGTATAAAATGCCTAAATCAGCAAAAATAATTTGCATTCTTAAAACTATAATAGAAAAGAAAATATTACTCTTTGCAACTAATGCTGCAATTAAAAAACTAAGCTGATTTAATGGAGGATAATTTGTATAATGACTACCATTTAATTCTCCCATATTATCATACAATAGATTTGCATCAGAAATTGGTTTTAGTCCATTGTTAATAAACGTTTCTGGCAATGATAAATATGGATTAAAGCCTTCTAATAGCATTCTACCATCCCAAATAAACCTGTAAAAATCTTGTGATAAATTTGGTGTAGTAAAAAGAAAAATTACCCTAAAAAGTATTGCAAATCCTACTAAATTCGAATAAGTATTTTGTTTGTCTTTTATTAAAATATAGAAAAAACTAAAAAGTAAAATCCATAAAATTAATAAACTGTAAAAATTTGTTCTATCTAGAAAATAAGCAAAATAGAAGTAACAAAATATACTACCTATTGTAACAAAGAGTGTTTTGTATTTTGTTAAAATAGACATTAAGACTTTGAAAAGATAGACTTAAAAAACACATATGCAAAACCAATAAATAGCATTAGGTGAAAAGGAAATAAACCAAAATCTCCTCCTTGGTCTCCTACAATGAAAGCACTGTACATTCCAAAAATAAAGTAGACAGCTAAAAGACCTTCTAAAATTACATGAACAGAAGGCTTTTTCTTAATGTATTTATTGTTACGCCAACCATCTTTTATGGTTTTTATGTTAAATTTTGGTGTTCTAACAAATTCACTTTTCTTGCCAAAATGACCTTCTAAAACTGCAATGGTATTGTGTAATGAAAAGCCCATAGCTACAGAGAAAAAAGTAAAGAAAGCACCTATATATTTAAAGAATTTTTTAATACCTCCACCATAAATATTTTTATACATATGCCAATAACAAATAAAAAATATGATTGAGCTTAACACAAAAAAACTCATTACATAAAAGTAATTCTTTAAATGTTCATATTCATTTTTTATATACAACATAGGAATACTTAATACTGCAACTAAAAAAATACAAGTAAACATAGAGCTGTTTAATAAATGTAAAATACCATGTACCTTTGTTTTTGTACTGATGTTTTTAGAACTTATAATTTTTCGAATCATTTTCTGAAAATTCTCTGCACCACCTTTATTCCACCTAAATTGTTGAGATCTTGCTGCACTTATTATTACAGGAAGCTCAGCAGGAGTTTCTACATGTTCTAAGTATTTAAATTTCCATTTTTTGAGTTGAGCTCTATAACTTAGGTCAATATCTTCAGTTAAGGTATCACCTTGCCAGTTACCTGCATCTATAATGGTTTCTTTTCGCCAAATTCCAGCAGTTCCATTAAAATTAATAAAATGACCTTTACTATTTCTACCAACTTGCTCTAAGGTAAAATGAGCATCTAGCATAAAAGCTTGAATTCTTGTAAGTGTAGAATAGTTTCTATTAATATGTCCCCATCTAGCTTGTACAACACCAACTTCAGGATCTTTAAAATAAGGTACAGTTTGTAATAGCCAATCTTTTTTTGGTAAGAAATCTGCATCAAAAATAGCAATGAATTCTCCTTTAGCAACTGCTAAGCCCTCTTTTAAAGCACCAGCTTTAAAACCTTGTCTATTGGTTCTTCTAAGATGATGAATATCAATCCCTTTTTCTTGAAGTTTTTTTATATGTTTAGCAGTAACTTCTACAGATTCATCTGTAGAATCGTCTAAAACTTGTATTTCTAATTTGTCTTTTGGATACTCAATTTTTGCAATATTCTTAAGTAATCTTTTCATAACATACAGCTCGTTATAAACTGGAAGTTGTATGGTTACATATGGAATTTCATCTGGATTAGATAAATCGAATTTTGGTGAATCGTCTTTTTTATTTCTATAACGTAAATAATTAGATAATAGATTTAGTTGTGCTAACGCATACATAAATATGAGAAGCAAACAAACTGAGTATACAATTATGATTAAATATTCTAATACCACTACTTAAAACTATATTTAAAAATCCAAGTTAGAATTTTAACTCCGGCAAAGATAGTACCTTTTACTGTACCTGAAACTTTTGAAACGCCTATTCTGTTTCTGTATTTTACTGGAATTTCTTTATAAGTCATCTTTTGTTTTAATACTTTTAATTGCATTTCAACTGTCCAACCATATGTTTTGTCTTCCATTTGTAGAGCTAAAAGTTTATTATATTTTATTGCTCTAAATGGACCTAAATCAGTGAATTTTGCATTAAAAAACAATTTCATTAAAAATGTAGCTAACCAATTTCCAAAAACTTGTTGAGGAGTCATAGCTCCTGACTCTCTTAACTTTTTAACTCTAGAACCTAAGACAAAATCGATATCATTTTTTAAAATAGGCTCTACAATTTCGGAAAGTTGTTCAGGGAAATCTGAATAATCACCATCTAAAAAAACTATTATATCTGGTTTTTTCTCTTGATTAGCTATATAGCTCATTCCTTTTAAACAAGCATAACCATAACCTTTTTTATTTTCTTGTAATACAGTTGCTCCTGCTTTTTTAGCATTAAGTTCTGTATTGTCTGTTGAGTTATTACTTACTACAATTATTTCATGAACACTTTTTGGAATATCTTGAATAACATTTGTAATAGAATCTTGTTCATTAAAAGCAGGAATAATGACTTTAATTATTGTTTTTTCTGATTGATTAATCATTAAGTTTTTTAACAGTTTTGGGATGCAAAAGTACTATTAATTTATACGTAAAATATCCTTCTTTAGTTTTCTATTTTCTTATTTATTTAAAAGTTGCATCAAATCAACATCATTACCTAATAATATTTCTTTAGAATTAATTCTACCAGATTCAGGGCCATTTTCTAGCTTTAAAACTCCTCTTGGGCATACTGCAGAACATATACCACAACCAACACAACTAGAGCGTACAATATTCTCACCTTTCTGAGCATAAGCTCTTACATCAATACCTTGCTCACAATAAGTAGAGCAGTTTCCACAAGAAATACATTGGCCACCATTAGTTGTAATTCTAAATCTACTTTTAAAACGTTGTACTAAGCCTAAATAGGCTGCTAATGGGCAACCAAATCTACACCATACTCTGTTTCCAAAAATTGGATAAAACCCTGTACCAATTACACCAGCAAACCAAGCACCAATTAAGAAACTATAAGTGTCTTTTATCCATTGAGAATTTATACCCAAAAAAGAATTTGCACCAGAAAAATAGCAATATAAGGTTACAATAGTCATTATTAAAGAAAAGAGTAATACACTATGTATTAGCCACCTTTCTAATTTCCAAGCATTTAAACTTTTATCTGAATGTTGTCTGTAAGGGTCACCTAAAGTTTCAGCTAAACCACCACAACCACAAACCCAAGAACAGTACCATCTTTTTCCAAAGAAGTACACCATTACAGGAACTATAACTAAAGTTAATAAAGTACCCCAAACCAAAATGAAAATTCCAATTGAACCAGATTCAGTTAAGCTTTTTAAATTCCACTCAAAGAAAAAATCATAATCTAGTGGAAATGCGTTTTTAAAATCGTAACCAGGTTTACCTAAACTTACCATTATTTCTGGAATAAGAAAGGCAAAAACAATTTGAAAAAATAAAACTGAAGTTGTTCTTACAATTTGATACTTATTGTGTCTGTATTTAATATACATTCTAACACCCATTACCAGCATTATAACACAATATAAAAATCCATAAACAAACCATTGAGAAGCTTCTCCTCCATTTAAGGATTTACTTATTGGATCTAAAATATATGTCCAGTTAACTACATAATCTGGCATAAAATACAAAACAAGGTAAAAAACCACTAAATAGACAAGAACTAACCAAGCTATTAAACCTCTATTTGTAGCAGATTTATGATAAATATGATCGTTTTTAATACCTGGTTTTCCTAATAAAATTACATTAGGTAAAATATATAATAGTGCTCCAAGTATACCTAAACCAAAGGTTAGTAGCCAAAATAAACCTGAGTTCCCTTTAACTAAACCATTACCAGATTTTTTTGCAATTTCGTAGCTTAATGTGTGAGGGTTACCAAATATTTTATATTGGTATTGTTCACCTTTTTTCTTCCAATTTTTTTCTGCATTGTATTTAGCAATAAGTTTGTCATAATATTGGTTAGAAGTTTCAAACGCATTCCTAACAGCAGCAGAAAACTCAAAAATATTTAATTCTTTACCAACTATTGCGATAGATAGTTCTTGTTTTATTATTTCACTTTTATAATCTTTTTGAGAAATGTAGTCGTCTAACTCTTTTTCACTCATGCCAAATGAACCCAAAAATATTGTGCTAGTAAAAATTACTAGACCCAATAAAAAGATTACTAAACCTATATGTTTTATTGATTTCATAATCTTTTATGCTTTAGTAAATATTCGTTTCCAACTTCTTTTTTGTAATTTAATTGCACTATTATGTTCTTTGTTAAACTTGGCAATTATTTCTGGTTCATGAAGTTTATAAAATTCAGGATCAAAATTAGCGTCTGCTAAGTGTTTTAAGACATGTTCTATTGATTCTTCAGCAGTTAACCATTTATCAAAAACTTCATGTCGCATTCTAATACCAAAAGTATTTATTCCTAAAAATTTATGAGAATCTTTATGGTAAGAAATCGTTATGCATTTATTTTCTTTTTTATGTTTCCATTGAAAATAAGCTTCGTAGTCTTTTTTATTTCTTTCACTAAAAACCCAACCATAGGTCTGATATTCAATATCTAAAAACTTAGCAGAATTAAACCAATGTCCAGGTTTATATTCTCTTTTAGAACCACAAATTGTTTGCGCAACAGTTTCTCCCATCATTCTTCCTGTATACCATACAGCTTCAATAGGTCTTCTAAAATCAATAGCTTTTTGTTGTTCAGCACAATCACCAATGGCATAAACATCTGTAATATTAGTTTCTAAAAATCTATTAACTAAAACTCCTTTGTTTGTCTTAATTTTAGCGTTTTTTAAAAAATCTATATTTGGACTCACTCCTGCAGTTAGGCCAACAACATCACATAGAATTTCTTCACCAGTTTCTTCAATAATTACAGATTTTACTTTGCCATTTTCATCACTTATAATTTCTTTTAAATTGGTTGATAAGCGTAAATCAATATGATGTTTTAATATATGTTTGTTAATCATTTCTGATTCTTGAGCAGGTAAAACTCCATTCCAAAAACTAGTCTCACGTACTAAAAAAGTAACAGGTATTTTTCTACTTCTAAGCATTTCAGCAAGTTCAATACCAATTAATCCACCACCAACTATTACTGCCCTTTTACATATTTTATTATCTGGTGCATATTTTTCTAAAGTCTCTAAATCTTGTTTGTGGTATAATCCCGTTACACCATTTAATTCTTGACCTGGCCAGTCAAATTTATTTGGTTTAGAACCTGTAGCAATTATTAATTTATCATATTTCAAATCTGAATTATCATCAAAAAGGAGTGTTTTAGTGTCAGTATTAACTGATTTTACTAAACCTTCTTTTAATTCAATATTATTCTTTTTCCAAAACCAGTTTTCATAAGGTTGTGTATGTTCGAATTTCATATGCCCCATATACACATACATTAGGGCAGTTCTTGAGAAAAAGTATTTTGTTTCGGCAGAAACTATGGTAATTCTTTTATTAGAATTTTTTCTAATATGTCTTGCAGTAGTAACTCCTGAGATTCCATTTCCAATAATAACTATATGTTCCATAAATGAATTTAGTAGTCGATTCTTCTAATTCTGTCGAAGTTAAAGTTAAGAACTTAATTTATGTTATTGATAAAGTTTAAAGATAAATTATACAAGCTTGATTTCTATAATATTACAAACAAATCTTTAACAAAGGTTTAAGAGCTTTATTTTAGATAAAAAGTTTAATTTACAATTTTTTTATGAAAGCAATAAGATTCTTTTTTTTAGCACTGCTGCTATTCCAGTTTTCTTGTAAAAGTCAAAATAGAAAACTTAACGGTGTTAGTTTTGTTGCATCTAGAGATACAATTTCTCATGAAACAATAAAACCATTACTTGCCACCAATACAAACACAGTAGCCTTAATGCCATTTGCATTTGTTAGAGGTGTTAATAGTCCTAATGTTATTTATAGTCAACAAAGACAATGGTTTGGAGAAACTCCAAATGGAATAATACAATATGCAAAAGCATTTAATGCTAAAAATATTAGTATAATGTTAAAGCCTCAGCTTTGGGTGTCAAGAGGAGAATTTACTGGCTATATAGAAATGAAGAATGAAGAAGATTGGAAAACATTAGAAAATTCATATGCAGATTTTATTCTACTTTTTGCAAAAATTGCAGCCGATATTAACGCTGAAATATTTTGTATAGGTACAGAATTAGAAAAATTTATTTTAAACAGACCAGATTACTGGAGAAACTTAATTAGTAAAATTAGAAAAGTATATAAAGGCAAATTAACGTATGCTGCCAATTGGGATGAATTTAAAAGAGTTCCTTTTTGGGATGTTCTAGATTTTATAGGTGTAGATGCATATTTTCCATTATCAGATAAAAAAACACCATCAATAAGTGATTTAGAACAAGGTTGGCAAGAGCATAAAAAAACTATAATTACATTAAAAGATAAGTACAAAAAACCAGTTTTATTTACTGAGTTTGGTTACAGAAGTGTAGATTTTACAGGAAAAGAGCCTTGGAAAACAGACAGAATGGAAGGTAATGTAAATTTAATAGCACAAACTAACGCATTAAAAGCAATACACAATCAATTTTGGAAAGAAGAATGGTTTGCTGGAGGTTATGTATGGAAATGGTTTGTAAAACACAATAGAGTTGGTGGTGAAAATAACAACAGATTTACTCCTCAAAACAAACCTTCAGAAAAGTTGTTAAAAGAATTGTACGCCAATTAAAATTTCATTTTTTTCAAATATTAAAACAAGGTAAATCAGGTTAATAGTTTTAATGAAACCTTAAAATTTATTGAAAGAATAATTTATATGAGAACATTCGTTATTGGAGATATTCATGGAGGATTAAAAGGCTTACTTCAAGTTTTGAATAAATTAGAAATTACTGAAGAAGACAAACTAATTTTTGTTGGCGATTATGTAGATGGTTGGAGTGAATCTGCCCAAGTAATTTCTTTTTTAATTAACCTGTCAGCAAAAATAAACTGTGTTTTTATAAAAGGTAATCATGATGTTTGGTGTGAAAATTGGTTAAAAGATGAATCTGATGTAAACTCAGCTTGGTATATGCATGGAGGTGCTGAAATTATAGCCAGTTATGAGGGGGTTTCTAAAGAAGAAAAAAATCAACATTATCAATTCTTTCAAAAAATGCCTCTTTATTATTTAGATAATGAAAATAGATTGTTTTTACATGCAGGTTTCACTTCTATGCATGGTGTTGATAAGGAAACTTATACACATAAATTTTGTACAGACAGAACTTTGTGGGAAATGGCTTTGGTGATGGATAAAAAAATAGATTTAAACCATCAGATGTATCCAAAAAGATTAAGGCATTATAAAGAAATATATATTGGTCATACACCAACAATAAATTATGGAGAAATAAAACCTATGAATGCAGTGAATGTTTGGAATGTTGATACTGGTGCAGCTTTTACAGGTAAAATTACTGCTTTGAATGTAAAAACAAAGGCCTTTTTTCAAAGTGATAATTTACCTGAATTATATCCAAATGAAAAAGGAAGAAACACTTAAAATTAAGCTGTTATTTTTTTGTTTGTCAAGCTTTTTAAAACATTATCTTTGCAATCTTTAAAAGCTGATTTTTTGTAGATGAAGAACATAAGAAACTTTTGCATTATTGCACATATAGATCATGGTAAAAGCACACTTGCTGATCGATTATTAGATTTTACGGGTTCTGTAACAGAACGCGAAAAACAAGATCAGTTGCTAGATAATATGGATTTAGAGCGTGAACGTGGAATTACCATTAAGTCACATGCAATTCAAATGGATTATGTTTATGAAGGTGAAGAATATACTTTAAACCTAATTGATACTCCAGGTCACGTAGATTTTTCTTACGAAGTTTCTAGGTCAATTGCTGCTTGTGAAGGTGCATTATTAATTGTAGATGCTGCACAAAGTATACAGGCACAAACCATTTCTAATTTGTATTTAGCTTTAGAAAACGACTTAGAAATTATTCCTGTACTTAATAAGGTAGATTTACCAAGTGCAAATCCAGAAGAGGTTACAGATGATATTGTAGATTTATTAGGTTGCGATCCAGAAGACGTTATTCCTGCAAGCGGTAAAACTGGTTTTGGAGTAGATAATATTTTAAAGGCAATTATTGAGCGAGTTCCAGCGCCACAAGGAGATCCAAATGCGCCATTAAAAGCCTTGATTTTTGATTCAGTTTACAATTCTTATAGAGGTGTAGAAACCTATTTTAGAGTTATTGATGGTTCCATTAAAAAGAATCAGCAAATAAAATTTATGGCTACAGCTAAGCAATATGGAGCAGATGAAATAGGAACTTTAAAATTAAGTCAAGTAGTTAAAAAGGAAATTAAAACTGGTGATGTTGGGTATTTAATTACAGGTATTAAAGCAGCTAAAGAAGTAAAAGTAGGAGATACAATTACAGATTTTGCTAATCCAACTGCCAAAAGAATTGAAGGTTTTGAAGATGTAAAACCAATGGTTTTTGCAGGTATTTATCCTGTAGATACAGAAGACTATGAAGAGTTAAGAAACTCAATGGAAAAACTTCAATTAAATGATGCTTCTTTGGTTTTTCAACCAGAAAGTTCTGCTGCTTTAGGTTTTGGTTTTAGATGTGGATTCTTAGGGATGTTACACATGGAAATTATTCAAGAACGTCTAGAACGTGAGTTTGATATGACTGTAATTACAACAGTACCAAACGTATCGTATCATGCTTACACGAATAAAGAACCAGATGAAGTAATTATTGTAAATAATCCATCAGATTTACCAGATCCCTCAAAATTATCAAGAGTAGAAGAACCATATATAAAAGCATCAATTATAACAAAAGCAGATTTTGTTGGGCAAGTTATGAGTTTGTGTATCGATAAAAGAGGCCAAATTGTTAATCAGACTTACTTAACACCAGAGAGAGTAGAACTTATTTTTGAAATGCCATTAGCTGAAATTGTATTCGATTTTTATGATCGATTAAAAACGGTTTCAAAAGGGTATGCTTCTTTTGATTATCATCCAATTGGTATGAAAGAATCAAAATTAGTTAGAGTAGATATGTTATTAAATGGTAATTCTGTTGATGCTCTTTCTGCACTTTTACATGCAGATAATGCTTATTCTGTTGGAAAACGTATTTGTGAAAAGTTAAAAGAATTAATACCAAGACAACAGTTTGATATTCCTATTCAGGCAGCTATAGGTGCAAAAATTATTGCAAGAGAAACTGTAAAAGCCTTACGTAAAGATGTAACTGCTAAATGTTATGGAGGTGATATTTCTCGTAAACGTAAACTTTTAGAAAAACAGAAAAAAGGAAAAAAGAGAATGCGTCAAGTTGGGAATGTAGAAATTCCACAACAGGCATTTATGGCAGTACTAAAATTGAATGATTAAACTTTAATCTTAGAAATTAGATAAACAAAAAAAATCCAGAAGATAATTCTGGATTTTTTTTATGTATTTATTTTTTTTTGAATATCAGTCTCTACTTCCTAAAACTTGTAAACCCCAATACAATAACATAGCTAAAGAACCTAAAGCTGCTACTAGATAGGTTCTTGCAGCCCATTTTAAAGCATCTTTTGATCCTTCAAACTCTTGTTGAGATACCATGTTTTTATTTTTTAACCAAGCTAAAGCTCTGTTACTTGCATCATATTCTACAGGTAAAGTTATAAAGCTAAATAAGGTTGCTAACGCCATAAATACTAACCCTGTTACAGCTAAATAAAAACCAAAACCTATTGCACCAGATGCAGCACCTAAAATTAAACCACCAATAACTAACCATTGAGAAAATTGTGATGATACACTTACTACAGGCACTAATTTAGAACGCATAGTTAACCAATCGTATGCAGTTGCATGTTGAACAGCGTGTCCAACTTCATGAGCTGCTACTGCAGCTGCTGCAGCATTTCTTTGATTGTAAACAGCTTCACTTAAGTTCACGGTTTTATCTTTAGGATTGTAATGGTCTGTTAATCTACCAGGAGTAGAAATTACTTTAACATCGTAAATGCCATTATCTGCTAGCATTTTTTCAGCAATTTCAGCGCCACTCATGCCATTTCTTAAGCTAACTTTTGAGTACTTTTCGAACTTTCTTTTTAAAGTATTACTAATTAGCCAACTTCCAAGAGAAATTACGCCAATTAAAATATAAAATCCCATCATAATTTATAGTCTTTTAAAAATTGTATGTCATTTTTGTTTGATAAATTTACAACATAAATTATTCCAATTTATTTCAATTATATAAAATTTAACTTTTGTCAGTAAATCTTATCACTTTTAAAATTTGGAATCTCATTCTAATGTCAAAATGACAAATAAACCAAGGATATTAATTGTTTACACAGGTGGAACCATAGGAATGGTTAAAGATTATAAAACAAAAGCTTTAAAAGCTTTTGATTTTAGTCAAATCATTCAAAAAATTCCAGAAATAGCACAATTAAATTGTGTTTTAGAAAGTATTTCATTTGAAGAACCTATAGACTCTTCTAATATGAATACTGCTTTTTATGTAAACATTGCAGAAATTATAGAACAGAACTATAATTCTTTTGATGGTTTTGTGGTATTAACAGGTTCAGATACCATGTCTTATATTTCATCTGCTTTAAGTTTTATGTTCGAAAACTTATGCAAACCTGTAATTTTTACAGGATCTCAATTACCAATTGGAGATTTAAGAACAGATGCTAAAGAGAACATAATTACATCTATAGAAATTGCTTGTGCACAAAAAAAAGGAGTGCCAGTTGTACAAGAAGTATGTTTATATTTCGAATATAAATTATATAGGGCAAATAGAACTACCAAGATTAATGCAGATCAATTTGAAGCGTTTACTTCTATGAATTATCCACCTTTAGCAGAAAGTGGAGTAAAATTAGATTTTAATACTCATTATTTAAAGAAGTACTCAAAAACAAAATCTAACTTAATTGTAAGAAAAAACTTAGTTACAGATGTAGTTGTTTTAAAACTATTCCCTGGCATAACAGAAAACACAATAAAAAATATGTTAGCCATACCAAATCTTAAAGGTGTTGTATTAGAAAGTTACGGATCTGGTAATGCGCCAACTGCATCATGGTTTTTAAATCTATTAGAAAAAGCTATAAAATCTGGAATTAAAATAGTTAATGTAACACAATGTGCAGGAGGGAGTGTTCAACAAGGACATTATGAAACAAGTTTTAACTTAAAAAAGATTGGCGTTATTAGTGGTAATGATATTACAACAGAAACTGCAATTGCTAAATTAATGTATTTGCTTGCAGAAGACTTAACCGAAAAAGAATTTCGAAAATATTATGAAACACCTTTAAGAGGAGAAATAACCACTTAGAATGTAAAGAAAATGTTAAGCCTTAACTTTTAACTAAAAAATTGGTTAAAAGAAGGACTATTTTAAACGAAATCAATAAAAAAAATTTTTTTAAACCTAACATTTTTTGTTACTTGCCGTTCTTTAAAATGAATCATTTAAGATATGGTTTAATATCACAAATAGAAAGTATCTTTCATTTTACTTTTTTTGAGATGAAATTCATATCTTTAACCCGTTAACTATTAAAATTAATTTATAACAAAGATGAAAAAAGTAGTAAATGTCTTATCTGTAATAGGATTTGTGTTTTTTGGAGCTGTTCAATCTACATTCGCTCAAGAAACTGCAACAGAAGCAAAAACGTTTCACCAAATATTAAAGCAAAACTTTATTGATGGTGGTCCAGGATTTATGGGAATTGTATTAGTAGCTTTAATCTTAGGTTTAGCTATAGCTATCGAAAGAATTATTTATTTAAACATGGCTACAACTAATACTAAAAAATTATTAGCCAATGTAGATGATGCATTAAGTTCTGGTGGTGTAGAAGCTGCAAAAGAAGTATGTAGAAATACAAAAGGTCCTGTTGCCTCTATTTTCTATCAAGGTTTAGATAGAGTTGATGAAGGTGTAGAAGAAGCTGAAAAAGCAGTTGTTGCTTATGGAGGTGTACAAATGGGGCAATTAGAGAAAAACGTATCTTGGATTTCTTTATTTATTGCTTTAGCACCAATGTTAGGTTTCATGGGTACAGTAATTGGTATGATTGGAGCCTTCAACGACATTGCAGTTGCAAACGATATTTCTCCAGCAGTAGTTGCAGGTGGTATTAAAGTTGCCTTATTAACAACTGTATTTGGTCTTATTGTTGCAATTATTTTACAAATCTTCTATAACTACATTGTTGCAAAAATTGATAGCATTGTAAATAATATGGAAGATGCATCTATCTCTTTAGTAGATTTATTAGTAAAATATAAAAAATAATACAAAGCATGAAAAGTAATAAAATATTAAATATAATTATTACTCTAGTAGCTGTAGTAGGAGGTATTCTATTTGTTAGAGTACTTATGCAAGATGAACAAGCTATAAAAGATAATGTAGATGACTTACAGAATACAGTTGTAAGTCCTATTATCTCATACTCTTTTTGGTTGTTTATTGCTACTGTAGTTACAGCGATTGTATTATCGCTATGGAGTATAATAAAAAACCCAGAAAACTTAAAGAAAACTTTAGGAGGCTTAGGAGTATTAGCAGTAATTTTAGCTATAGCATATTTCTTATCAGATACTGCTGCAGTCTACGATGCTAATGGTTTAAGTATCTTAGAAGGAGGGGAAGAAGGATCTTCTACAAATAAATGGGTAGGAACTGGTATTTGGTATAGTACTATACTATTAATTATCGCTGGAACATTTTTTGTAATTGATTTAGTAAAAGGATTAATTAAATCATAAAAAACAAAACAGATGGCAAGAAGAGAAAACCCAGAAATTAACGCAGGATCAATGGCAGACATTGCCTTTCTGTTGCTGATTTTCTTTTTAGTGACCACTACAATGAATGTAGATTCTGGAATTTCTAAAAAGTTGTCAGAGAAACCGCCTCAAGACTACGTTCCACCAGTAATTAAAGAGAAAAATATTCTTGAAGTTGTAATTAACAGAAATAATGAGCTGTTAGTAGAAAATGAGCGTACAGAGCTTAAAGATCTAAAAGAACTTGCTAAAAAATTCATTGACAATGGTGGTGGTGTAGGTAAACCAGGAGAAGATGGTTCACCAGGTAAACCATGTGATTATTGTAAAGGTGAAAAAAGTGAAGCTTCTTCAGATCATCCTAACAAAGCAATTATATCAGTACAAAGTGATAGAGGTACAGAATATGGTACATACATTACAGTACAAAATGAATTGTTAAGAGCTTATTCAGAACTAAGAAATAGACTTTCTAAGGAACGTTATGGAGTTAGTTATGATGAGTTAGAACAACAATTTCAAGATGCTAAAAAGAGTGCTGAATTAAAAGGTAGAGTTGATGAATTAAGAAAGAAAGTTGAAGATATAAAAATATCTTATCCTCAAATTATTTCTGATGCAGAACCAACATCATCTTAATCTAAAAAAATTTAACAATTATGTCTAAATTTAAAAAGAAGAAAAAAGGATTACCAGCCGTAAACACAGCTGCATTACCTGATATCGTTTTTATGTTATTGTTCTTTTTCATGGTTACTACTACCATGAGAGAAACTGACTTAAGAATTGAAAATCCTAGGTTACCAAGTGCAACTGAAATTAAAAAGCTAGAAGATAAAAGTTTAGTGAGTACAATTTATGTTGGTAAGTCTAAAGATCCAGAAAGAGATGGAGTTGGCTATAATAAAATTCAGTTAAACGATAAGATTGCGTCTGCGGATCAAGTACCTGCTTTTATTTTTAGTAAAAGAGATAAACTTGCTGAAGCTATGCATCCTTTTATGACAACTTCTATAAAAGCAGATAAAGAATCTAATGTAGGTACAATTACAGATATTAGATTAAAGCTTAGAGATGTTAATGCTTTAAAAATTAGTTACTCTACACAAAAGGGATCTAACCAATAATAAATAGCATTATTAAAATATATAAGAGCAATCTATAAAAGGTTGCTCTTTTTTATTGGCTATATTTAAAGAAGACTAAAATATTGTATATTTAACTTACGTTAAATAGTTATGAAAAATACAGTCACTTTCATTTTTATTTTATTTTTCACTCTGTTTTCTTTTGCTCAAAAAGACTCCTTACAGTTGGGTGATAGATATTCTGAAGACCAATTGTACTTATCTATTAATTATGCACAGTTTTTTAAACAACCAAATGCAATAACTAAAAGTAGTTTTTCTTATGGTTTGTCTGTTGGTTTTATGAAAGATATAACTTTAAATAAACAAGGAAATTTTTCATTTGCTTTAGGGTTTGGTTATGGTTTCGACTTTTTTAATCATCAATTAAAAGTTGAAGAATTAAATGGTACAACTGTATTTAATAATGGCAATTCTTTAAATTCAAATGTTTTTAAATCTCATAACTTAGAGTTTCCAATAGAAATAAGGTGGAGAACTTCTACAGCAAAAAAGTATAAGTTTTGGCGTATTTACACTGGTATAAAATTTATCTATAATCTATCTAATCATTTTGATTATACAGAAAATAATAACTCCTTTTCATTTTCAAATGTGTCAGCTTATAAAAAGCTGCAATATGGTTTAACATTATCTACAGGATACGATGCATTTAATTTAAATGTATTTTATAGTTTAACACCCTTATTTGAAAATGCTACTTTTAGTAATGAAGAACTTAATACAGGGATACTAAAATTTGGTTTAATCTTCTATATTTTATAAAAATAAGTATATAGCCATTACAGCTAATATTCCTGTAAAAAAACCACTAAAAACTTCTTTTACAGAATGTGCTTTTAAATGTAACCTTGCACTTGCAAGAAAGCCAGAGATTATAATTAATGCCATAATTACAAGTAAAAATGATTGCCCATATTTGTCTGATAGCGCAATAAAAAATCCAGTAGATATTCCTAAAGCTAGAAGATGAATGCTCATTTTAAAATCTCTAAAAAGAAAAATAAATAGCATTGCTAAACCAAATGAACTTGCATAAAATAAAAGACTTAAATCTTTTAATAATAAAATAGATTCAAGCGAATTTGCCAATATATAAAATAAAAATATCATTAATATTACTGGTAGCTTACGTTCATTTACACTTTCTGTTCTATAACTTTTTATAAGTTTTAACCTTTTTAAAAAAATCATCATAAAAAGCGGAATCAAATAGGTTAGTATAAATACATAGCTTAAAATGGTAAATTTTTGGTTAGAAAAATAAGTTCCTGGAATTACTAGAAAGTACAACATAACACCTATTGTTGGAATTACAACAGGATGCAATATTATAGATATGTATTTATAGAATAACACTAAATTTCTTTACGTAATCTAGCTACTGGAATGTCTAATTGTTCTCTGTACTTTGCAACAGTTCTCCTTGCAATTGGGTATCCTTTATCTTTTAAAATTATAGATAATTTTTCATCTGTTAGTGGCTTCTTTTTGTTTTCTTCAGCGATAACAGTTTCTAATATTTTTTTAATTTCTCTTGTAGAAACATCTTCTCCTTGATCATTTTTCATAGATTCTGAAAAGAACTCTTTTATAAGCTTTGTTCCATATGGTGTAGAAACATATTTACTATTTGCAACTCTAGAAACTGTAGAGACATCCATATTTATTTGGTCTGCAATATCTTTAAGAATCATTGGTTTTAACTTTCGTTCATCACCAGTTAAAAAATAATCATATTGATAATGCATTATAGAATTCATAGTAACCAAAAGTGTTTGTTGACGCTGTTTAATAGCATCTATAAACCACTTTGCAGCGTCTAATTTCTGTTTAATAAAAAAGACTGCATCTTTTTGAGATTTACTTTTTGTATTCGATTCTTGATATCCTTTAAGCATATTACTATATGCTTTAGAAATATGTAATTCTGGGGCGTTTCTTGAGTTTAATGTTAAGTCTAATTCACCATCAATAATCTTAATTGAAAAGTCAGGTACAATTTGCTCAACAATTCTGTTGTTGCCAGAATATGCACTACCAGGTTTTGGATTTAATTTAGAGATTTCTTGATTAACTTCTTTAAGTTCATCTTCAGAAATATTAAATTTTTCTAATAATTTTTTGAAGTGTTTTTTTACAAAATGATCAAAAGCGCGCTCTAAAATATCAATTGCTAAGACTCTATTTTTTGTTTTTTCTTTGGTTTTTAATTGTATAATTAAACACTCTTGTAAATTTCTTGCTCCAACACCAATTGGATCTAATTTTTGGACGACTTTAGTTAGTATTTCTTCAACTTTTTCTTCTGTTGTAAAAACATTTGCAGTAAACGCAAGGTCATCTACTAAGTCTAAAATATCTCTTCTAATGTAGCCACTATCATCTATACTACCAACTAAAAACTCAGCAATTGCTCGCTCTTCTTCATTAATATTAAATGTATTTAATTGATTTTTTAAAGATTGGTGAAACGTTGTACCAGCTGCATAAGGCACATTTTTATCATCATCGTCTGCTGAATAATTATTTGTTTGAGTTTTATAAGATGGTATTTCATCATCACTCAAATATTCATCTATATTTATGTCTTCTGCATCAATTTTTTCTGTACCAGTATCATCAAAGTCATTAGCATAATCATCTTCAAAATTATCACTTTCTTCCTTACCTGTGTCTAAGGCAGGATTTTCCTCAATTTCTTGTTTTAAACGTTCTTCAAAAGCTTGTGTAGGCAATTGAATTAGCTTCATCAACTGAATTTGCTGAGGAGATAATTTTTGTAGTAATTTTTGCTGTAAACTTTGTTTTAACATTAGGTTTAATATACAATATTTATGTTAGAATTCAGCATTTTGTGGTGTTCTTGGAAAAGGAATTACATCTCTAATATTACCCATTCCTGTTGTAAATTGAACCAACCTTTCAAAACCTAAACCAAAACCTGAATGTACTGCTGTACCAAATTTTCTTAAGTCTAAATACCACCATAATTCTTCTTCTTCAATGTCTAAAGCTTTCATTTTTTCAATTAGTACATCATAGCGTTCTTCTCTTTGAGAACCACCTACAATTTCTCCAATTCCAGGAAATAAAACATCCATAGCTCTTACTGTTTTGCCATCTTCATTTAAACGCATATAAAATGCTTTAATATTTGCTGGGTAATCAAATAAAATTACAGGGCATTTAAAGTGTTTTTCTACTAAAAAACGTTCATGTTCAGACTGTAAATCTGCTCCCCATTCACTAATAGGAAATTGAAATTTTTTCTTCTTATTTGGTTTAGAGTTTCTTAAAATTTCTATAGCTTCAGTATAAGATACTCTTTTAAAGTTGTTGTCTACTACAAAATGAAGTTTTTCTAACAAACTCATTTCACTTCTTTCAGCTTGTGGCTTGCTTTTTTCTTCTTGAGTAAATCTTTGATCTAAGAATGCTAAATCTTCTTTACAAGTTTCTAAAACATCTCTTAAAACATATTTTATAAAATCTTCAGCTAAGTCCATGTTGCCATCTAGATCCATAAAGGCAACTTCTGGTTCAATCATCCAAAATTCTGCTAAATGACGAGTTGTATTTGAGTTTTCTGCTCTAAAAGTAGGTCCAAATGTATAAGCTTTACCTAAAGACATAGCATAGGTTTCTACTTCTAATTGACCAGAAACTGTTAGGTTTGTTTCTTTTCCGAAAAAATCTTTGGAATAATCTATCTTACCATCTTCAGTAAGTGGAGCTTTATTAGTTTCGAAAGTACTAACTTTAAACATTTCTCCAGCACCTTCCGCATCAGAACCGGTTATAATTGGTGTATGCACATAGTTAAAACCATTTTCTTGAAAGTACTTGTGTACAGCAAAAGACAATTTAGAACGTACACGCATTACAGCACTAAATGTATTGGTACGTGTTCTTAAATGCGCATTTTCACGTAAAAATTCAAAGCTATGTTTTTTAGGTTGAATAGGATATTCTTCTGGATTTGAGTCTCCTAAAATATTAATTTCACTAACCTGAATTTCAACTGTTTGTCCTTTTCCTTGACTCTCAACCAAGGTTCCCTTTACATGAATAGCAGCACCTGTGGTAATTCTTTTTAAAAGTTCTTCAGAAGTGTTTTCAAAATCAATTACACACTGAATATTATTTAAAGTAGAACCATCATTTAATGCAATAAACCTATTGCTTCTAAAAGTTCTAACCCATCCTTTTAATTCAACTTCTTGTAAAAGTAAATCTGATTGTAAGATTTCATTAACAGTTTTAGTCATAATGATAACTTGTGTATTATTAGTTTTTAACCTATTAAATTTCGGTTGTAAAGATACCTTTTTGCAATAAGATGAGCAATTAAGAACAATTTAAAAAGTAATTAAAAAGTTACTTTTTGTTTGCTTTCTCTTCAGTAGGTATAATCTTAATTGCAGGTTCTTTAAATACTTTTTTATTGGCAATTTTCTTTTCGAAAGTTAAAAGTAAAGAAGGCAACAATAATAAGTTAGAAACCATTGCCAATAATAAGGTTACAGAAACCAAACCACCTAATGCAATTGTACCACCAAAACTTGATAATGTAAATACTAAAAATCCAAAGAATAATACAATTGAAGTATAAAACATACTAACTCCTGTTTCTCTTAATGCTGCATAAACAGAAGGTTTTATGCGCCATTTGTTAGCAATTAATTCTTGTCTATATTTTGCTAAGAAATGAATGGTGTCATCAACAGAAATACCAAAAGCAATACTAAACACTAAAATAGTTGAGGGCTTTATTGGTATATCAAAAAACCCCATTAAACCAGCTGTAATTAATAAAGGTAACATGTTTGGTAATAATGATATTAATATCATTTGTGGTGATCTAAACATCCAAGCCATAAATAGCGATATTAAAACAATTGCTAACGAAAGTGAAAACACTAAGTTTTTAATAAGATAATTCGTTCCTTTGATAAAAATTAAAGCTTTACCAGTAACTGAAACTTCATATTTGTCTGATGGAAATTCTTTATGAATTACATTTTTTAAACGTTCTTGAATAACATCCATTTTATCTGAACCTACATCTTTCATAAACGTAGTTAATCTAGCATAACGTCCAGTCGAATCTACATATGAGTTTAACATACTAGAATTACTGTTAGAATTTTTAGTGTACGAAAATATATAGCTTTCTTCTTGACTCGTTGGTAATTGATAGTATTTAGGATTACCCTTGTAATATGCTTGCTTAGAGTATTTTACTAGATTTGTTATGGAAACAGATTTCGATAATTCTGAAAAACTTTCTATAGTTTCATTAATCTTTTCCATTTTTTTTAGAGTAGATAATTTCATGACACCTTTATCTTTTTTAGTATCAATTAAAATCTCTAATGGCATAATGCCTCCAAACTCATTTTCAAAGAATTTTATGTCTTTATAAAACTCTAAACTCTTTGGCATATCTTCAATTAAACTTCCAGAAACACGAATTTGATAGATTCCTATAATACCAAATATTATAAGGAAAACAGTAGCAAAATATATTCCTATTCGTTGTTCTTTAACAGTTTTCTCCATCCAATTTACCACACTTTCAATCCATCTTTTTTCAAGATGATTTAAATGTTTTTTCTTGGGTAAAGGCATAAAACTGTAAATAATTGGAATAATTAATAATGCTAGAATAAAAATGCTTATAATATTAACAGAGGCTAGAATTCCAAACTCTCGTAATAAATTACTTTTTACAAAAACAAAAGTTGCAAATCCAGAAGCTGTTGTAATGTTGGTCATTAAAGTTGCATTACCAACTTTAGAAATTACTCTTTGTAATGACTTGGCCTGGTTTCCATGCTTTTTAATTTCTTGTTGATATTTGTTAATCAAGAATACAGCGTTTGGTACACCAATTACAATAATTAAAGGAGGTATTAGCGCAGAAAGTACAGTAATTTCGTACCTAAACCAACCTATAAAACCAAATGCCCAAGTAACGCCAATTATTACAACAAGTAATGTTATAAAAGTTGCTCTAAACGATCTAAAAAAGAAAAAGAAAATAATAGCTGTTATTAATAAAGCACCAACTACAAACAGTAAAATTTCATCTTGAATATTTTGAGAATTTAAAGTTCTAATGTAAGGCATGCCTGAAATACGAACATTTACATTGTTTTCTTTCTCAAATTTTTCTACAATTGGTATAAGGTTATTAAAGATAAAATCTCTTCTACTTGGAGTGTTTATAATATCCTTTTTAATATAAATGGCAGTTTGTAAAGTACCTGTTTCTTTATTATATAGCAAATTATCATAAAAAGGAAGCTTTTCAAAAAGCTGTTTTTTTATTGCATTGACTTCTGCAGTAGATGTTGGATTTTTCTCAAATAAAGGTTCTAGAACAAATCTTCTATTTTTAGTATCTTTTTCAAGTTTTTGAACATCGGAAATAGAAATAGTAAAGGCAATTTCTTCTAAATTTTCAAATTCTTTTACAAGATTATTCCAAGCATTAAATTTCTTTGGTTCGAAAATAGTTGAATCTTTAATACCAAGAATTACTAGATTTCCTTCTTCGCCAAAAATTTCAAGAAACTTATTGTACTCTATATTGGCTTCATGATTTTCTGGAAGTAAATTAGCTTCTGTATACGAAAATTTCATATACTTCATTTGTGTAGCCAAAAGTCCAGTAATAATAGCAATACCTATTAATACTAAGTAGCGGTTTCTTAAAATTAATCCTGCAACTTTAGTCCAGAAATTCATGGAATTAAATTTTTTGCAAAGGTAGTCAATTTATTAGGTGTTTTTGGAAATAAAAAAGAGCGTTTTAAAACGCTCTTTATTTTTGTGATGTTTTTAAGAAAACTAGACAGTCATTATTTCTTTTTCTTTAACTGCTAATTTATCTTCAATAGTTTTTACATAACTATCTGTTAGTTGTTGTACATCATCTTCTGTGTTTTTTAATAAATCTTCAGAGATGTCTAACTTTTTTAATTCGTTATTGGCTTCTTTTCTTGCATTTCTAACACCAACTTTAGCGTCTTCTGCTTCTGCTTTAGCTTGTTTAGCAAGACCTTTTCTTCTTTCCTCTGTTAATGGAGGAACATTAATCATAATTAAATCGCCATTATTCATAGGGTTAAATCCTAAATTTGCTAGCTGAATTGCTTTTTCAATTTCTGGCAACATAGACTTTTCCCAAGGCTGTATGCTTAAAGTTCTTGCATCTGGTGTGTTAACATTTGCAACTTGAGATAATGGTGTTTGTGAACCATAATACTCTACCATAACTGTGCTTAACATAGCAGGAGTTGCTCTACCAGCTCTAATAGATACCAATTCTTTTTCTAAATGAGATATGGCTTTGTTCATTGCCTCTTTGGCAGTATCTAAAATAAACTCTATTTCTTCATCCATCTTTTTATTCTTTAAAGATTTTTGTTATACATCTACAATTGTACCTACTTTTTCACCAGAGATCAATTTAATTAGATTTCCTTTTTTATTCATGTCAAATATAATAATAGGTAATTTATTTTCTTCACTTAAAGTAAATGCTGTCATATCCATCACTTTTAAACCTTTTTCAATTACATCTTTAAAAGAAATAGAATCGAACTTTACAGCATTGTTATTTTTTTCTGGGTCTTCGTTATAAACACCATCAACTCTTGTGCCTTTTAAAATTGCATCAGCATTAATTTCTATTGCTCTTAAAACTGCAGCTGTATCTGTTGTAAAATAAGGATTTCCTGTACCAGCACCAAATATTACAACTCTCCCTTTTTCTAAATGACGAATGGCTTTTCTCTTGATGTATGGCTCAGCAACTTCCTTTATTTCTAAAGCAGTTTGTAAACGAGTATGTACATTTTCATCTTCAAGTGCGCTTTGTAAAGCTAAACCATTTATACAAGTAGCAAGCATTCCCATATGATCTCCCTGAACACGATCCATACCATTACTTGCGCCAGCTACACCTCTAAAAATATTTCCACCACCAATTACTATAGCAACTTCAATTCCTTTTTCGACAACTTGTTTAATTTCTTTAGCATATTCTGCTAATCTTTTTGGGTCAATTCCATATTGTCTTTCACCCATTAAAGCTTCTCCACTAAGCTTTAGAAGAATTCTTTTGTATTGCATCTTTTAGTTTCGTTTGTTGCTCAATTTTAATAATTGATGTTGCGCAAAATTAAGTAATTTTTTTCTTTCTTCTTTTTAAATACTATGCTTTTGATTTTTAATTTTTTACAGAAATAAAACTATCTGAAATAGAATGTATTAAAGCTTTGTCAGCTTAATTTATTTCCGTAATTTTGCACTCAATTTTTTAGAAATAGAAATAGTATATAATGAATATTACAAGAGAAAACATTGATGCATTAAATGCAGTAGTAAAAGTTGATATTGTTACTGAAGATTATCAAGAAAAAGTAACACAAGTATTAAACGATTACAGAAAGAAAGCTAACATACCTGGTTTTAGAAAAGGGCATGTGCCAATGGGAATGGTTAAAAAACAATATGGTAAATCTGTAATGATAGATGAAGTAAACAAGCTTTTACAAGATTCATTAAACAAATTTATTACTGAAGAAAAATTAGATATTTTAGGTAATCCATTACCAAAAATGCAAGAAGATTTTAATTGGGATGCAGATACTTTTACTTTCGAATTTGAATTAGGCTTAGCACCAGAATTTGATGTAAACTTAAATCCTAAGAAAAAAATTACACAATATAATGTAGTTGCTACAGATGAATTAATAGACGAAGAGATAAAAAACATACAATCTCGTTATGGAAAAATGAGCTCTTTAGATGAGGCAACAGAAGAAGCAAATATTACTGGTACTTTTGTTAACGAAGAAAAAGAAATCAATAAAAAATCTACTTTTTTAGTAAGTGATTTAAAAGGTAAGAAAAACGAGAAGAAATTTATAGGTGCTAAAGTTGGTGATGTTATAGAATTAGACACTAAAAAATTATTCGAAGACAATAATAAATTACATTTTGTTTTAGGAGTTTCTGCTGAAGATGCTAAAGATTTAGACATAAAAGTAACTTTAACTATAGAAGAAATTACCAAAACTGAACCAGCTGAATTAGACCAAGAATTATTCGATAAATTATTTGCAGATGGTTCTGTAAAAACAGTTACTGAATTAAAAGATAAAATTAAAGAAGATGCTGAAAAGCAATTTCAACAACAAGCAGATCAACAATTATTAAATGCTGTAACTGAGTATTTAGTTGAAAATACAAAATTCGATTTACCATCTGAATTCTTACAAAAGTGGCTACAAACTGCTGGAGAAAAAGAACTTTCTGCAGATGAAGCAGCTTCTGAATATGAAAAGTCAGAAAAAGGTTTACGTTATCAGTTAATTGAAGGTAAAATCATGAAAGATAACGACATAAAAGTTGATTATGCAGAGTTAATTGACTACGCTAAAGGATTTATCAGAAATCAAATGGCTCAGTTTGGTAACATGAATCCTGAAGAAAAAGAGTTGAACGATATTGCTGGTAGAATATTACAAAATCAAGAAGAAGCTCAAAAATTACAATCGCAATTAATTAGTCAGAAGTTATTAACTTTCTTTAAAGAAAACATGACTTTTAAAACTAAAGAAGTTTCTTACGAAGACTTTATTAAAGAAGTTTATAAGTAATAATTTTATTTTTAAAATTTAAGAAGCTTGAGTTATACATTCAAGCTTCTTTTGTTTACATAAGGTTACAAAATCCTAAGAAAATAGTTCTTATCTTTACATAATAATTAGTTTTAAAAGAAATTAAAGAATGAATTACGCAAAAGAATTTGAAAAATACGCAACAAAACATCGTGGTATAAGCAGTACTTATTACAATCAAATTACAAGTAGTTTAACTCCTTATATAATGGAAGAACGTCAAATGAACATTACTCAAATGGATGTTTTTTCTAGATTAATGATGGATAGAATTATCTTTTTAGGTACAGCAATTAACGATCAAGTTGCTAATATCATACAAGCTCAATTATTATTTTTAGAGAGTGTAGATGCTACAAAGGATATTTCTATATACATAAATTCTCCAGGAGGAGGAGTATATGCAGGTTTAGGAATTTACGATACCATGCAATTTATTAAGCCAGATGTTGCTACAATTTGTACAGGTATGGCTGCTTCTATGGGTGCTGTATTAATGTGTGCAGGAGAAAAAGGAAAACGATCTGCATTACCTCATTCTAGAATAATGATTCATCAACCTTTAGGAGGTGCTCAAGGGCAAGCTTCAGATATAGAAATTACAGCTCGAGAAATACTAAAATTGAAAGATGAGTTGTATCAAATTATTGCAAATCACTCTGGTCAAACTGTAGAAAAAGTACATAATGATTCAGATAGAGATTATTGGATGAAAGCCAATGAAGCCAAAGATTATGGTATGATTGATGAAGTTTTAGAAAGAAAATAAAATAGAAAAAGTAGTTGTTTTAAAGCAGCTAAAAACTAAATCAAAATGTCAAAAGAAGAAAACTTAGAATGTTCATTTTGTGGTCGTAAAAAGGCTGAAACAGACTTGCTTATTGCAGGAATGGATGCACACATTTGCGATAAATGTATTGAACAAGCTCATGGAATTGTTGAAGAAGAAATTTCTGAAGCAAAATCTACAAGCTTATCTAAAGACTTAATCTTAAAAAAACCAAAAGAGATTAAAGAGTTTTTAGATCAATATATAATTGGTCAAGATGAAACTAAGAAAGCCATGTCTGTAGCTGTATATAATCACTACAAAAGATTATTACAAAGTAAAGACAAAGACGAAGTAGAAATTGAAAAAAGCAATATTGTTTTAGTTGGTGAAACAGGTACAGGTAAAACTTTAGTAGCAAGAACAATTGCTAGAATGTTAAATGTACCATTTGCGATTGTAGATGCTACAGTACTCACTCAAGCAGGTTATGTAGGTGAAGATGTAGAAAGTATTTTAAGTCGTTTATTACAAGCTGCAGACTATAATGTTGAAAAAGCAGAGAGAGGTATTGTTTTTATAGATGAGATTGATAAAATTGCTAGAAAAGGTGATAATCCATCAATCACAAGAGATGTTTCTGGTGAAGGAGTTCAGCAAGCTTTACTTAAACTCTTAGAAGGCGCAGTTGTAAATGTTGCACCAAAAGGTGGTAGAAAACATCCAGAACAAAAATTTATAGAAGTTAATACTAAAGACATTTTATTTATTGCTGGTGGTGCGTTTTCTGGTATAGAAAAAAATATCAGCAAACGTTTAAATATGCAAGCTGTTGGTTTTGGAGCTTCTTTAGAAGAAGATGCCATAGATCACAACAACCTGTTGCAATACATTACACCTTTAGATTTAAAATCTTTTGGATTGATTCCTGAAATTATAGGTCGTTTACCAGTATTGAGTTATATGAATCCTTTAGATGCTACAACTTTAAGAGCTATTTTAACTGAGCCAAAAAACTCAATTATTAAGCAGTATACTAAGTTATTTGGTATGGATGATGTTGAGTTTACAATAGATGATGAAGCTTTAGGTTATATTGTAAGTAAGGCAGTTGAATATAAATTAGGAGCAAGAGGTTTACGTTCTTTATGCGAAGCTATTTTTACAGATGCTATGTTTGAATTGCCAAGTAAAGATGATAAAGAATTTAATGTAACCAAAAAATATGCAGAAGCTAAATTAACCAATTCTACTTTAAAGAAATTAAGGGCAGCTTCCTAAGAAAAAAAGAGTAATTTATAGACCTCATAAACTTTAAAACCTATGAGGTCTTTTTATATTTGTTACACAATTATTCCAAATGATTTCTAGAAGTACTATAGACCGCGTTTTTGAATCTGCAAGAGTAGAAGAGGTAATTGGTGAGTTTGTGCAACTTAAAAAAGCTGGAAGTAACTTTAAAGGTTTAAGTCCTTTTACCGATGAAAAAACACCATCATTTATGGTGTCTCCAGTAAAACAAATTTGGAAAGACTTTTCTACAGGTAAAGGTGGTAATGCCATTTCTTTTTTAATGGAGCATGAACATTACACCTATCCAGAAGCAATTAAATGGTTAGCCAATAAGTATAATATAGAAATTGAAGAAACTGAACAAACCAGTAAAGAAAAAGAACAAATAAACGAACGTGAAAGTATGTTTTTGGTGTCTAAATATGCTAAAGATTATTTTCATGATATTATGCTAAATACCAACCAAGGTAAAGCTATTGGTTTAAGCTATTTTAAAGAAAGAGGATTTAGGGAAGATATAATTAAAAAATTTGATTTAGGGTATTGTTTAGATGAATGGGATGCATTTACCAAAAGAGCTCTAGAAAAAGGATATCATTTAAAATATCTTGATAAAACTGGCCTAACAATTGTAAAAGAGAATAAGCAGTTTGACAGGTTTAAAGGGCGTGTAATTTTTCCAATTCACTCTATGTCTGGAAGAATTTTAGGTTTTGGTGGTAGAATTTTAACGAACGATAAAAAAGCAGCAAAATACCTTAATTCACCTGAAAGTGAAATTTACCATAAGAGTAAAATTTTATATGGAATTTATCAGGCAAAAAAAGAAATTGCAAAACAAAATAATTGTTTTTTAGTAGAAGGTTATACAGATGTAATTTCTTTTCATCAATCTGGAATTGAAAATGTAGTTGCCTCTTCTGGTACAGCTTTAACACCTGAGCAAATTCGCTTAATTAATAGATTAACCAAAAACATTACAGTTCTTTTTGATGGTGATGCAGCAGGAATTAGAGCCTCAATTCGTGGAATTGACTTAATTCTTGAACAAGGAATGAATGTAAAAGTTGTTCAATTTCCTGATGGTGAAGATCCAGATAGTTTTGCTAAAAGTAACTCAGATAAAGAGTTAAAAGAATATTTAGATAATTCTGCACAAGATTTTATAAATTTTAAAGTGTCTTTATTGTTAGAAGATGCTCAGCAAGATCCTGTAAAAAAAGCTAGTTTAATACGCGATATTGTAACTAGTATTTCTAAAATCCCAGATTCTATTCAACGTGAAGTTTACATTCAAGAATGTGCACGAATAATGGAAATTTCAGAACAAGTGTTGTTTACTGAAATGGCACAACTTTTATCTAAAAAATCGAAAAATGATTTTCAAAAAAATCAAACTGAGAAAAGAAATTTCGAAATAGTAAAAAAACAAGAAGTTCAACTTAAAGAGGTTAATCAATTATCTATTTTAGAAAAAGAAATCATACGTTTATTGTTGTTGTATGGTAATGAAGAAGTAGATTTTATTGAAGAAATTATAAATACAGATGAAGATGGTAAAGTAACTATAACAAATAGAAAGTATAAAAATACTGTGTCATCTGAGATTTATTTACATCTTCAAGACGATGAAATAGAGTTTACTAATGAAACTTTTCAAGAGATTTATAATGAAATTATTTATCAGTTAAATCAGTCTGAAAAATTAGAAATTGAAAAATTAGTAAATCATGACAACACAAATATTGCTCAAGCTGTAACCTCAATTTTAATGGATGAAGAAAAACATCAACTTAGCAATTGGGAAAAGAAAAACATATTTGTTACATCTGCTGTAGAAGTATTAAAAAAAGCAGTTAACGATTCAATATTTAACCTAAGAAGGGTTTTAATAGCTAAAAAAATTAAAGAGCTAATTTCAGAAGCAAAAGAGCAAAATAAACATCAAATAGACTTAGAAATCGTTAAAGATTATACTAGCCTAAAAATGCGTTTGTTTGATAAACTTAATAGAGTGGTTTAGGGTATTAATTTTATAATAGAATAAAGAATCTAATATTATAAAATTGTAAAGTTTAGTGTTGTCTTACAGTTTCAACAAGAAATTAAATGGTTTTTTGTATATTTGTAATCAAAAAAGAAAAAGAATTGAGTTATGAAAAAAATTTTACAAATTTTTAAGATTATCTTCTTGTTTATTGCCTTACCATTTGAAATATCTAAAGGTTCAAAAAGAAAGGCGTACGTAAGACTAAAGAAAATGATGGTAGCTGCAAATATTTTGTAGCACAGAAATTTTTAAAATATAAAAAAAGCCATGATTTTTCATGGCTTTTTTTATTTGAATTACTTTAATTCCTTTGGTATTTCACAAACAGGAATAGGATTCATTTTATGTTGGTTTAGTTTATTCAAGCTTAAATATATTTCATAAACTTCTTTTTCTCTACCAGAAAAATCATCAACCTTTTTATTGGCATCTTGCATATGCATTGCCCATTCAAGCTCATCATAAGTAGCTCCAATTTGATCTTCATCTGTTCTATCATCACCCCAAAGCCCATCTGTTGGAGCAGCATTAATTATTTCTTGATTTACTCCAAAATACTTTGCTATTTCATAAACTTCTGACTTCATTAAATCTGCAATAGGACTCAAATCTACACCACCATCACCATATTTTGTGTAAAAACCTACCCCAAAATCTTCTACTTTATTTCCTGTTCCAGCAACTAATAAACCTTGTAATGCAGCAAAATAATACAAGCTAGTCATTCTTAATCTAGCTCTTGTATTAGCTAAAGACATAAACCTGCTTTCTTCATTTTCTACCTTTGGTAATGCTGCAATTAAACTATCGAATACTGGCGTTAAATTAACTTCAATTCTTGAAACATTTGAGTAGTTTTTTTGAAGCCAATCTATATGATTATCTGCCCTTGTTACTTGATTTTTAGATTGATGTATTGGCATTTCTAGACACAATAAAGGATAACCAGTTTCTGCACAAAGAGTTGAGGTTACAGCAGAATCAATTCCACCTGACACACCAATAACAAAGCCATTTAAGTTTGCATTAGAAACATATTCTTTTAGCCAATTTACAATATAATCTGCTACTTTTTCTGTATTCATTGCTAAACAATTTTAGTATTTTTATGCGTTATAATAAGTACACTAAGATACAAAGTTTATGAGGTTTTACCTGTTTTTTTTATTGGTTTTAATAACAATTTTTTCATGTAAAACAGAAAAAAATGATGTAGATGTTTCAGGTGTTGAAATCAAATTTACTTTAAAAAGATTTGAAAAAGATTTCTACAAATCAGATTCATCGTCCTTGCAAAATATAAAAAAGGAGTATCCATATTTATTTCCTGAGTCTTTTTCAGATAGTTTAGCTTTACAAAAAATAAAAAGTAAAGAAGAACAAGAACTTTATGAGGAAACTGAATTGGTTTTCCCAAATGATAAGTTTCTTACAGGAGAGTTAACTTTACTTTTTAAACATATTAAATATTATTACCCAAAATTTACAACACCAAAAGTTGTTACACTTACCTCTAATATAGATTATGCTAATAGAATTATTTTAACAGATAGTCTTTTATTAATTTCTTTAGACGCTTATTTAGGTAAAGAGCATAAATTTTATAACGATTTTCCAAAATATGTTAAGGAAACCAATACTAAAAACCATCTAGTAGTTGATGTAGCTAACGCTTTTATAAACAATCAAATACCACAAGAATTCAAAAGAGCTTTTATTGATAAAATTATTTTTGAGGGTAAAAAGTTGTATTTGTTAGACAGATATTTACCCCAAATAAATGAGCATATTAAAATAGGTTACAGTTTAGAAAAGTTAGCTTGGGCTAAAGAAAATGAAGAGCAAATATGGATGTATTTTATCGATAAAAAACTTTTGTTTAGCACAGATACAAAACTAAATAAACGCTTTATAGAAAATGCACCTTTTTCCAAGTTTTACCAAGCTCATGACAATTTATCACCAGGTAGAATAGGTGTATTTATAGGATGGCAAATTGCTAAGGCTTACATGCAAAATAATGATGTATCTTTGCAAGAATTCTTAGCAAAAGATACACAAGAAATTTTTAAGAACGCAAAATATAAACCCAAAAGATAATGGCTGTAAAACATAACTCTGAAGTTAAATTTAATATTGGTTTAGATGAGAATAAAGTTCCAGAAGAAATTTCTTGGACAGCAGAAGATGGTGGTGTAGCTAACGAATATTCTAAAGCTGTAATGATTTCTGTTTGGGATCACAATCAGAAAGATACCTTACGAATGGATTTATGGACTAAAGATATGCCTGTAGATGAAATGAAACAATTTTATCACCAAACATTGGTTTCTATGGCAGATACTTTTGAACGTGCTACAGCAGATACTAAAATGAGTGCTACTATGCGTGATTTTTGTGATTATTTTGCAGAAAAATTAGAATTAAAAAAATAAGTTAAGCATTTGTAATTTGTGCTAATATTTTTCTATAATCTTCATTATTAGCAACAAAGTCTAAATATGAAACGTCTATAATTAAAACTTTTAAATCTTTATGAGTAGTTATAAAGTTTTTATAACCTTCGTGAATTTTTTGTAGGTAATCGCCTTTAATATTTTGCTCATAATCTCTACCTCTTTTCTTTATATTTTCTAATAAACCTAGAGTATTTTGATACAAGTATACATATAAATCTGGTTTAGTAATTTCTTTGTACATAATGTCGAACATTTTTCTGTACAAGATATATTCTTCTTTTTGCAAAGTTATTTGAGCAAAAATTAACGATTTAAAAATATGATAATCAGAAACTACAAAGTTTTTAAATAAATCTAGTTGAGCTAAATCATCTGAAAGTTGTTGATATCTATCTGCTAAAAAACTCATTTCAAGAGGAAAAGCATATCGCTCTTGATCTTCATAAAACTTTGGCAAAAAGGGATTATCAGCAAAGCGTTCTAAAACTAATTTTGCATTTAGTTCATCTGAAATTAATTTAGCTAAAGAGGTTTTACCTGCACCAATATTTCCTTCTATTGCAATATAATTATACTTTTCAGCAATAGTTTTTGGCATTTCTAAGCGTTTATCAATCAATAAAACTTCACTAGAATCTGTTGAATTTTGTAAATATGTAGCAATTTGTCTTTTCTCTACTGGATGATAAATATCCCCAGCAATTTCAGCTAAAGGTATTAAGACAAAATTTCGCAACAACATTTTTGGATGAGGTACAATTAGTGTTTTAGAAAAGATGATTTCATCTTCAAATAAAAGGATGTCTATGTCAATAACTCTATCTGAATAATTATTAGAATCTTTTCTAACTCTTCCTACGTTAAGCTCGATATTAAGCAAAACTTCCATCAATTTTTCTGCAGAAAAATGTGTAGTTAAAGCTAAACAAATATTAAAAAAGTCATCACCTTCAAATCCCCAAGCAGTAGTTTTGTAAATAGATGATATTTTCTGAATTGTACCAGCTTTATCTGCAATTTGTTGAATTGCATTCTGTAGGTTTTCAGCTTTATTTCCTTGGTTTGTACCTAAAGAAAGATATGTAATTCTTTCTGTTTTCATGAGAAAGACAAAGAAACAAAAAACCATAAAAAAACAGTCATAGTCAATAAACGATTTATAAACAATCTAATGATTTCTTAAATAAAAACACTGTAAGATTTTGTTTTGTTCAATTCTGCAGATTTGTTATAAAAGTTTATATAAGTTCTGCAGAATGAAAGTGAAAATTTAATATTAGTCAGGGCAAGTACCCCATTTTGGAATAAAGTTTTCAGAAAGATTTGAATCATTAGAAAATACTGCAGGTCTGGTTGGTATAAGTGGAACACACCATCTACTTAAATCTTGGTTAAAAGAATTAGCTTTATTAAACATTCCAATCATATTTTCAACATTTATGGTATTCCAGTCTCCAATATCTCTATTAAAAACTCCTGTTTCTGCAAACATATAGGTCATATTTGTAACCTTACCAGTATCCCAAAGACTAAGATCTCCATTATATAGTGAAGCATTAAAAAACATGTAACTCATGTCTGTTACATTACTTGTATCCCAAGCTGTAATATCTGGAGTAAGGGTTTGTTTATTTCTAAACATGCTGCTCATATCTGTAACAAAGGTTGTTACAAGTTTAGAAAGATCTTCTGTTTCGTCTACAATAATTTCTCTAAGTAGGTCATTATCTACAATAAGGTATTCAACCCCATTTAAGGTAGCTATATCACCAGGTTTTGCATTGGAATTGGCTTTAATTGTTAATCCATTTGAATCTAAATAGATAAGCTCTCCTTGTGTTGGTGGGTCATCATCAGAATCATCATCAGTAAGTTCAAATATTGCAGTTAAATTTTTAGAACTATTCATTACTATTTCTATTGGATTTTCATTTAGCACTACATCCCCTTGCCAAGTACTAAACACCCATCCATCAGATGGTATAGCTGTTAGTTTTACAAAAGATCCCTCAGAATAATCAGGTCCATTGTTAGAGTTTTTGTCTTCTTGCAATACACTTCCTTGTCCTTGAATATCAATAGTTAAATTATAAGTAATATTTTCATTTGAATCAACTGGTTGCATTACTTCTGTTTGAGAACTGTCTTCAGATTCGCAAGACAGCAAGAAAATAAGAATGCAAAAAAGAAAGTTATACTTGTTCATTTACAAACTTTATAGATTGAATTTATTCATAACAAATTTATTACATTTAAGTTATAAGATTAAAAATTTAACTTATTTATAACTAATAAGGTAGGAGTTGTTTTTAATCATTTTTTTGAAAATATTTTTCATAAAAAAAGCCTGTTTCAAATTTGAAACAGGCTTTTTTTATTTTTATTTAAAGACTCTTAATCGTTTTTACGTTCATGTCTAGGTTTTCTGTTATCACGTCCTTTATGATTTGAGTTACCTCTATTGTTATTGTCTCTTTTAGGTCTATCTTCCCAACCTTCTGGTTTTGGTAAAATAGCTTTTCTAGAAACCTTTTCTTTACGTGTCTTAGGGTCAATTCCAAAATATTTTACATCAAGAATATCTCCTAATTTTACAACATCAGAAACATTATCTGTACGTTCCCAAGCCAATTCACTAACGTGTAATAAAACTTCATTTCCAGGTGCTTCTGTGTATTCTACAACTGCACCAAAATCTAACATTTTTATTACTTTTACTTCGTAAACAGAACCTTTTTCAGGCTTAAATAACATAGCTTCAATTTTAGCAATCACAGCATCTATACCTGTTTGATTGGTTCCTAAAATTTCTACTACACCTTCTTCAGTTACAGGGTCCTCATTAATTACAATAGTTGTGCCTGTTTCTTTTTGCAATTCTTGAATTGTTTTTCCACCAGGACCAATAAATGCACCAATTAAATCATTAGGAATTCTCTTAGTAATCATTTTTGGAGCATGACCTTTTACATCTGCATTTGGTGAACTAATAGTATCAGTTAATTTACTTAAAATATGTAAACGTCCTTCTCTAGCTTGCTGTAAAGCATTTACTAAAATTTCGTAAGAAAGTCCTTTAATTTTAATATCCATTTGACAAGCAGTGATACCATCTGCAGTACCAGTAACTTTAAAGTCCATATCTCCTAAGTGATCTTCATCACCTAAAATATCAGATAAAACTGCATATTTATCACCGTCAGAAATTAGCCCCATAGCAATACCAGAGACTGGTTTTTTCATTTGCACACCAGCATCCATAATTGCCATTGTTCCAGCACAAACAGTTGCCATAGAAGAAGACCCATTAGATTCTAAAACTTCAGAAACTACTCTTACAGTGTATGGACAGTCACTAGGAATCATGCCTTTTAATGCTCTTTGAGCTAAGTTTCCATGACCAACTTCACGTCTAGAAGTTCCTCTTAAAGGCCTTGCTTCTCCAGTTGAAAAAGGAGGGAAGTTGTAGTGTAAATAAAATTTTTCTTCACCTTCAAAAGATGGCATATCTATTACATTTGCTTCTCTTGAAGTACCTAATGTTACTGTAGCTAATGCTTGAGTTTCACCTCTTGTAAATATTGATGAACCATGTGTTGAAGGTAAATAATCTACCTCACACCAAATAGGTCTTATCTCTGTAGTTTTACGTCCATCTAAACGTAAACCTTCGTTTAATGTTAAATCACGAATTGCATTTTTCTGAGATTTAGCAATATATTTATGAATTAGTTTGCCTAATTCTACTTGTTCTTCTTCAGAAAATGAGCTAATTACTTCGTCTTTTATTTCACTAAAAGCTGCACTTCTCTCTTGTTTAGATGAACCAGCTTTTGCTACTTCGTAAGTTTTGTCGTAAACTAAATCGTTTATTTTTTTAGCTAATTCTTCGTCTTCTGCTTCAGGCTCATATTCACGAGTTTCTTTTTTACCAAAAGCTTCAGCTAATTTTACTTGAGCTTCGCACTGAACTTTAATAGCTTCATGAGCAAATTTAATTGCTTCTGCCATTTCTTCTTCA